>JAWXBY010000083.1:0-26627 GCA_034440355.1 Alphaproteobacteria bacterium | reverse complement strand
CGACGGTTCAGCGCGTGTGTTGCTTGAAGAAGTCCCAGATGAGGCTGGTCGCGTCGACGTTGGCGTCAGGTTCGTCGGCGCCTCTGCGGCCTGAGGCGCGGCCGCCGGGCCACGAGTGTCCGCCGCCGTCGAGAGCGTAGAGGACGACGCTTGCGTTGGCCGCGCAGCGGTCGAAGCGTGTGATGGTGACGCCGGGTTGTTGCGCGAGGGTCGGTGGTTGGGTGCAGCCGTTGGCTTTTGCCCAGAAGTCGAGGGCGAAGGCGGCGGGTTTGTAGTCGGCGTTTCCGACGGTTGTGCCGGCGCGGATTTTTGCTGGGCCGCCGTCGAAGGGGACGCTCTTGTCCGTGCGGCTGTTGAACATGATGATCGGCATGGGCACGGCCGGCGGCGTCTCGTCGCCGAACATCGCGCCGACGACGGGGGCGATGGCGGCGATCTTGTTGCTGAGTTCGCGACCGAGGCGGAACGACATCATGGCGCCGTTCGACATGCCGGTGACGTAGACGCGCTTCGGGTCGACGCGATCGCGGCGGATGAGTTCGTCGATTAGGTCGCTGATGAAGGCGACGTCATTCGCGTTTTCGCGCATCGCATAGGCGCAGCAGTGGGTCGCGTTCCACGTGAGCAGGCGCTCGCCGAAGCGGCCGCTGCCGTTGGGGTAGACGGCGAGGAAGCCTTCGGCGTCGGCCTTTGCGTTGAAGCCGGACATCGCAGCGCTGATCACGCCGTTGCCGCCGCCGCCGTGAAGGACGAGGACGAGTGGGCGCGTGCCAGGCAGCGACTGAGCGGGTTCGTGCAGGTGATAACTGCGTTCGACGCCGCCTGACATGATCGTCCGGCGCGCCAGGCCGTTGGAGTCTGCGCTTGCGGCGGCGAGCAGCAACGGCAGACACAGGAGGAGAAGCGCCGCTCGGATCATCTGGGCGTATGCCTTTGGTTTGGCTCACAGGCTCTAACGCAAGCGGGCGTTGAATTCCGGCGGTGCCCAGGTTCGGCTTGGTGGTCCACAGATGATGACTTGACTTTGAGAACGTTTGGGGAACATTATCTTGTCATCGCCGTGGTGGGCCATCGAGATCGGTGGTTAATGTCCGCGGTCAAGCGCGAAACGGAGAGGTATGAAGATGGCTGGCGTCAACAAAGTGATCCTGGTTGGGAATTTGGGTGCGGATCCGGAGGTGCGTCAGCTGCCGTCGGGTGAGCCGGTCGTGAACTTGCGTGTCGCGACGTCGGAATCGTGGCGCGACAAGAACTCGGGCGAGCGTAAGGAAAAGACCGAGTGGCACCGCGTGGTGATCTTCAACGAGAACCTCGCGAAGGTCGCCGAGAAGTACCTGCACAAGGGCTCGAAGGTTTATCTCGAAGGCCAGATCCAGACCCGCAAGTGGACGAACAAGGACGGGCAGGAGCAGTACTCGACGGAAGTCGTGCTGCAGAAATTCCGCGGCGAACTCGTGATGCTCGACGGGCGTGGCGAAGGCCAGGCGCTTGAAGGCGCGGCGGCCGGCGGCGGTGGTGCGCGTCGTGCGGTCAGCGGCGGCGGCGGTGGCCGCGGCGAGGCGCGCGACTTCTCGTCGGATCCGAACGACGAGATTCCGTTTTGATCTCGATCTGACGAAGCCATGCTTGGCGCGCTTGCCTGGGTGGTGAGCGCGCAAGGACCTTTAAAAGTCGTCATGGCCGGGCTTGACCCGGCCACCTAGTGGCCGCGCGTCAGCGCGGCCATGAGACTCTCTTAAAGCCGCCATTTCATTGACGATGTTTTCGCGTTTCCTGCGCGCACGGACGTGCGCGCACTGGGTGGCCGGGTCAAGCCCGGCCATGACGTTTGGAAGCGGTGCTTTGTGTTTCTAGTCCCGCACGTTCCGCTCGCGGCTCCAATCATACGCCGGCATGGGGGCGCGGTAGATGTCCATGCCTCCGGGGCCGTCTTTGCGGCAGCTGCTGCTGAAGTAGAGGATCGCGGGTTCTTCGCGTGAGATCGAGGGGCCGAGCGTGAGGCCGGTCGGGCAGTTGATTTCGTTGCCGATTACTTGCGGTTTGACGAAGCCGCCGGGCGTGATCACGGACAGATAGAGCTTTACGTCATCCATCTTGATCTTGCCCGACGCCATGACGATGCCGCTGTCGTCGGGCAGGAACGTGGCGTCGAAGTCATCGTTCGGGCCGTTGACAGGCGGTGGGATGGGTTCGGCTTTGGCCCAGCCGTTGCGCTCACGCGCGGCGAAGAAAAGGTCGTGGCCGCCTTCGCCGCCGCGGCCGTCCGATGAGAACAGCAGGATTTGGCCGTCGTTCGACAGCGCGGGCGCCCATTCGTCGCCGGCGCTGTTGATGTTCGGTCCCAGATTGACCGGCGTATCGTAGGTTCCGGTGACATGATCAAACGCCGCGAACCAGATGTCATCCTTGCCGAGCCCACCCTCGCGGCTTGAGAAGAAATAGATGCCTTCGCCGTCAGGCGCGAAGTATGGGTCGAAATCGTTGTCGGGCGAATTGAACGAGACGCTGCGCGGTGTGCTCCAACCCGCCGGGGTCTTCACGCTTTCGTAGATGTCCCAGCCGCCGGCGCCGCCCTTCCAGCCGATCGCGCCCCACAGCATGCGCTGACCGTCGGGGCTGAAGGTGACGCGCACTTCGGTGGCCGGCGTCGAGACGAGCCCCGGCAGGAAGGGCGTGGCGTCGCGTACGCCTCTGGCGAACGCCGAGCCGGCGCACATGATCGCGATGGTGGTGACGGTGCTGAGCAACTTGAACAAGGGTTGGTTCCTTCGCGGGATCCGGGGCGGGGAACTTGCCGTTCCATGATGACGCGGGCAAGTCATCGCGCCGTTACGATGTTCGGATGGGTTTGACGCCAAATTCGCGGGCGTCGTTAAGCCAAATCCGCGCGCGTTTCTGCGGGCGGACGGCCGGTCGCGGAACGATTTTCCGGTCGTCGCGTTTAACTCTGCGAAACCCGCGTGGTGAAAGCCTCCCGCGGCGTGGAAAGGGAGCGCGGGCCATGCGCTATCAGTCATTTGTTTTCCCGGCGATTCTCGTGTCGATGTTCGCAGTCGCTTGCGACAACGGCGGAGAGGATCCCGGTATTCCGCGCACTGTGCCGCCGACGATGAAGAGCACCGTGACCACTATTGACGCGCCAGCTATCACGGCGCCGAACGTGACGCCGGCCAAGCCGTCGGTCGTGCAGGGCACCGGGCCGATCTACGAGACGTAGAGCCTTATCATCTAATCCACTCGCTCTCCGGCAGGCGCCAGTAGACCCCACTCTTGCGCGCCAGCATGCGGTGACCGATCAGTTCGCGGCGGAATGTTTCGCGATCGTGATGGCGGCGCTCAATCAGTTCATTCACTTCCGATTCCGGATAGTCGCGGCCTTCCTCGAATTGCTTGGCAAGCCAGGCGAGGATGGGGCGGCGCTTCTTTAGCGTGGCTGGGAAAGCCTTCAGGCGGCCTTCGGGCGTCAGATAGTTGCGTACGATGCGATCTTCTTCGTTGATCTCGGCGCCGGCGAACGCCGCCAGCTGGTCACGCGCGAAGACGGCGCGCGAGAGACGCGACAGCGCTTTCTGATTCAACCCGTACCAATGCGTGTTGCCGTCTTGGCGGAGCGTGACGAGGCCAGCCTCGCGCAGCATCGCGAGGTGGTGCGAGACGGTCGGCTCCTTCAGCGCGACGCCGGTGGCGAGTTCTTGCACGCTGTGTTCACGCGCGGCGAGGAGGCCCAGCAGGCGCAGGCGGCTTTCGTGCGCGAGCGCTTTCAGGAATTGCAGCACCATGGCGGGGTCCTGAGTCGTCATTCCGACTGCTTCGATGTTCATCTAATTAGATTCGTATCGAAATAGATCGGCGATTTCAAGTCTCGTTTCGCAGGCCCGAGCGCGAGGGGTTTTGGTGGTCGAAATCCGGTCGTGTGGAGCGAAAGTTGGGGAGGGGGATTTGACGCACGTCCAACGGGCAGAAAGCGGCTGATTTCTGCGGCTTAGAATACTGAATTTCCTTCGAAAATTCCTAGGCTTGGGCGGGCTAAGTCGGTATGGTCCGGCCTCGATTCACAGCACCCGAAAAACACCACATTGTCCGGTTCAAAAGACGATAAGCCGGCGGCCGGTAAAGGCCAGCCCGGCGGCGAAATCCATCCGATCTCCATCGAAGACGAGATGAGGCGTTCGTATCTCGATTACGCGATGAGCGTGATCGTGAGCCGCGCGCTTCCCGACGTGCGCGACGGCTTGAAGCCCGTGCATCGGCGCATCCTCTACGCGATGCACGAGGCGGGCTATACGAGCAACAAGCCCTATCGCAAGTCGGCGCGCGTCGTCGGCGACGTGATCGGTAAGTACCATCCGCACGGCGATCAGTCGGTGTACGACGCGCTGGTGCGTATGGCGCAAGAGTTCTCGATGCGTCTGCCGCTAATCGACGGTCAGGGTAATTTCGGTTCGGTCGACGGCGATCCGCCGGCCGCCATGCGATACACCGAAGTGCGCATGATGAAGTCGGCCGAAGCGCTGCTTGAGGACATCGACCTCGACACCGTCGATTTTCAGCCGAACTACGACAATCAAGACCACGAGCCGGTCGTTCTGCCGGCGCGGTTTCCGAATTTGCTGGTCAACGGCTCGTCGGGCATCGCCGTCGGCATGGCGACGAATATTCCGCCGCATAATCTGGGCGAAGTCGTCGACGCTTGCCTGGCCTATATCGCCGATCCCGAGATCGGGATCGAGCAGTTGGTCGATATCGTGCCGGGGCCTGACTTCCCGACCGGTGCGCAGATTCTTGGGCGTAATGCGCCGCGGCTGGCGCTGGTGCGCGGACGCGGCGGCGTTGTCGTGCGCGCGAAGACGACCATCGAAGAAATTCGCAAGGATCGTGAAGCGATCATCGTTCACGAACTGCCGTTTCAGGTGAACAAGGCGCAGTTGCTTGAGCGGATGTCGGAGCTCGTGCACGAGAAGCGCATCGAAGGCATCTCTGACGCGCGCGACGAGTCCGATCGTCACGGCATGCGCATGGTGATCGAGCTGAAGCGCGACGCCATGGCGGACGTTGTGCTGAACCAGCTTTATCGGCACACGGCGCTGCAGTCTTCGTTCGGCGTCAACATGCTGGCGCTCGATCGTGGGCGTCCTTTGTTGATGAACCTGAAGGACATGATCGTCGCCTTCGTGCGCTTCCGCGAGGAAGTGGTGACGCGCCGCACGAAGAAACTGCTCAACGACGCGCGCGACAAGGCGCACGTGTTGGTCGGCCTTGCAATTGCGGTCGCCAACATCGACGAGTTCATTCGCATCATCCGGTCGAGCCCGGATGCCGCGACTGCGCGTGCGCGGTTGACGGAGCGGTTTTGGCCGGCGTTGGACGTGGCGCCGCTGGTGGCGCTGGTCGACGATCCGCGCCATGCGTTGCAGCCGGACGGGACGTTGAAGCTGTCGGATGCGCAGGCGCGGGCGATCTTGGAACTGCGCCTGCAGCGTTTGACGGCGCTGGGCCGTGACGAGATCGGCAACGAGTTGGCGGGCCTCGGCGCGTCGATCGAGGAGTATCTTTCGATCCTGCGTTCGCGCGAGAAGTTGATGACGGTCGTTCGCGAGGAATTGGTCGCGATCCGCGAAGCGTTCGCGACGCCGCGAAGGACGGAGATCCTCGACATCGATTTCGAGGTCGAAGACGAAGACCTGATCCAGCGCGAGGACATGGTCGTCACCGTCACGCATCAGGGTTACATCAAGCGCGTGCCGCTGAATGCCTATCGCGTGCAGGGCCGCGGCGGTCGCGGTCGCGCCGCCATGGCGACGAAGGACGAAGATTGGGTGACCAGTCTGTTTGTCGCGTCGACGCATGCGCCGCTGTTGTTCTTCTCGTCCGTCGGCATGGCCTATGTGTTGAAAAACTGGCGTCTGCCGCTGGCGACGCCGCAGGGCAAGGGCAAGGCGTTGGTCAATCTGCTTCCGCTGAAGGAAGGCGAGACGATCACCCGCGTCATGCCTCTGCCGGAAGAAGAGATCGAGTGGGACAAGTATGAAGTGATGTTCGCCACCAAGTCGGGCGACATCCGGCGCAATCTTCTGTCCGATTTCACGAACGTGAAAGCGAACGGCAAGATCGCGATGAAGATCGAGGCCGGCGACGCGATCGTCGGCGTCTCGATCTCGACCAAGAACGACGACGTTCTTTTGACCACGAAGTTGGGCAAGTGCATCCGCTTTGCGGCTGAAGACGTGCGCGTCTTTAAGGGGCGCGATTCCACCGGCGTGCGCGGCATCAAGCTGGCGACCGGCGATGAGGTCGTGTCGATGGCGATCCTGCGCCATGTCGATGTGACCGTGGATGAGGCACGCTCATATCTTCGGCAGTCGACGGCCATGCGCCGGGCGGCCGGCGAAGAGGCGGACGTGCCGGAAGCGGCAGCCGAGGAGGCCGAGGAGATCGCGGCACCCGAGGCGGCGCTCTCGCCGGAGCGTTACGCGGAGCTGGGCGCGCAGGAGCAGTTCGTGCTCACGGTCTCGGAAACCGGGTTCGGCAAGCGGTCGAGCGCGTTCGAATACCGCGTCATCGGGCGCGGCGGTTCGGGGATCGTGGCCATGGCGATGGCCAAGAAGAACTCCAGCATTACCGCCTCGTTCCCGGTCGAAGACACGGACCAGCTGATGCTGATCACCGACGCGGGGCAGACCATCCGCCTCTCTGTGTCCCAGATCCGGGTTGCCGGCCGCGCCACCCAGGGCGTCACCCTGTTCCGGTTGGCGGAGGGGGAACGGGTCGTCTCGGTGGAGCGGATCGGCGAAGGCCAGGAAATCGAAGGCGACGCTGGGGAAGAGCCCAAAGCTTAAGGCCCGTTAACGACAGGCGCTCGTTGCATGCGACTCAGGCTACGCTAATGATGGGCGTGGCAGAGTACGACGGCGCGCGCACGGGGCTTTCAACTGATGGCTAAGCGGACGGGGCTTTATCCCGGGACTTTCGACCCGATCACCAACGGGCATCTCGATATCATTTCGCGCGCGGTGAAGATGGTCGACCATCTGGTCATCGGCGTCGCCATCAACGAGGCCAAGGGGCCGCTGTTCTCGCTCGACGAGCGGGTCGAGATGGTGCGGCACGAGACGGCGGCGATCGCGAAGGATAACGGCGTCGAAATTTCGGTGCGGCCGTTCGACATTCTGCTGATGCATTTCGCCGAGGAAGTCGGCGCGCAGATGATCATCCGCGGGCTCAGGGCCGTGTCGGACTTCGAGTACGAGTTCCAGATGGTCGGCATGAACATGCAGCTGAACCGCGACATCGAGACGGTGTTCTTGATGGCGGGGGCGGAGCATCAGGCGATCGCCTCGCGGCTCGTGAAGGAGATCGCGTCGCTCGGCGGCGACATTTCGCATTTCGCTTCGCCGAACGTGGCGCGTCTCGTGCTTGAGAAGCTGGCCGCCAAGGGGATCAAGTTTCCGCCGCGGCGCGCGAAGGTGCTTGCGCTGAAGAAGCCGAAGTCGAAGACTTGAGGGCGTGCGCGTTTCCGAATTCGACTTTTCTCTCCCCGACGATCTGATTGCGCTTAGACCCGTTAGCCCACGCGACAGCGCGCGGTTGCTGATCGTGCATGAAGGCGCGACAGCGTTCGAAGAGGCGCGCGTGCGGGATTTGCCGTCGCTGCTGACCGCCGGCGATTTGTGCGTGTTCAACGATACGAAGGTAATCCCGGCGCAGCTCTTCGGCGTTCGTCCCGCGCGCGGCGCGAGTGCTGAGGCCGCCATCGAGGTGACGCTGCACAAGCGCCAGGGCGCCGACCGATGGGCCGCGTTTGCGAAGCCTGGGCGGAAGCTGCAGGTCGGCGATGTTGTCCGTTTCGGTGCCGCGCTTGCCGGAACGGTTGAAGCCAAGAACGACGGCGGTGAGGTCGTGCTGCGGTTCGATCGTGCGGGCGCGGACTTGGATCGCGCGATTGCCGAGGTTGGGGTGACGCCGTTGCCGCCCTATATCGCAGGGCGGCGGCCGGCGGATGAGCGCGACGAGGCGGACTATCAGACGATTTTCGCGGCGCGCGAGGGCGCCGTGGCTGCGCCGACGGCGGGGCTGCATTTCACGCCGGACCTGCTGGCTGGTCTCGACGCGCGCGGGGTGCGGCGGGCTGGCGTGACGTTGCACGTGGGAGCGGGGACGTTTTTGCCGGTGAAGGCTGACGATACCGGCGACCATGTGATGCATGCCGAGTGGGGTGAGGTTTCCGGCGCGACGGCCGATGCGATCAATGCGGCGGCGCGCGTTGCCTGCATCGGAACGACGAGTTTGCGCATCGTTGAGAGTGCGGCCGGCGATGACGGGCAGGTGCGTGCGTTTGCGGGGGATACGCGGATATTCATCACCCCCGGGTATCGGTTCAAGGCTGTCGATGTGCTGCTGACGAATTTTCATTTGCCGCGGTCGACGTTGTTTATGCTGGTGTCGGCGTTTTGCGGGATTGAGACGATGCGGGCGGCCTATGCGCACGCCATCGCGGCGCGCTTCCGGTTTTATTCTTATGGCGACGCCTGTCTTTTGATACGTAAGGCGGCATGAGCGACTTCAGTTTCACCGTTTCGGCGACCGACGGCGCGGCGCGTACCGGGGTCATCTCGACCGTGCGCGGCGAGATACGTACGCCGGCGTTCATGCCGGTGGGGACTGCCGGCACCGTGAAGGCGATGCTGCCGGAGAGCGTTCGCGAGACCGGCGCCGATATCGTACTCGGCAATACGTATCATCTGATGTTGCGGCCGGGGGCTGAGCGCGTCGCGCGGCTTGGTGGGTTGCACAAGATGATGAATTGGGATTGGCCGATCCTCACTGACTCCGGTGGGTTTCAGGTGATGTCGCTGGCGCAGTTGCGCAAGCTGGATGAGAACGGGGTTTCGTTTCAGTCGCATGTCGACGGGGCGACGTATCAATTGACGCCTGAGCGGTCGATGGAGATTCAGGCGCTGCTGGACTCCGACATTCATATGGTGCTCGACGAATGCACGCCGTTTCCGGCGGGCGAGGCGGATGCCGAGAGTTCGATGGCGCTGTCGATGCGGTGGGCGAAACGGTCGAAGGCTGCGTTTCGCGCTGCGCCGGGGCGCGCGCTGTTCGGGATCGTGCAGGGCAGCGTCTATCCGCATCTGCGCGAGCGGTCGGCGGCGGCGCTGAAGGAGATTGGGTTTCCCGGTTATGCCATCGGCGGCCTTGCGGTCGGCGAGGGGCAGGCGCGGATGTTCGAGGTGCTCGACTTCACGATGCCGCATATGCCGGCGGACCGGCCGCGTTACCTGATGGGCGTCGGCAAGCCGGACGACATCATCGGCGCGGTCATGCGCGGGGTCGACATGTTCGACTGCGTACTGCCGACGCGCTCAGGCCGCAACGGGCAGGCGTTTACGCGGCGCGGCACCGTGAACTTGCGCAATGCGCGGCACACGGACGATCCGCGGCCGCTCGACGCCTCGTGCCGGTGTCCGGCGTGCCGGCAGTATTCGCGGGCGTATCTGCATCATCTCGTGAAGTCGGATGAGATTTTGGCGTCGATGCTGATCACTTGGCACAACCTCACGCATTATCAGGATCTGACGACTGGGTTGCGCGAGGCGATCGGCGGCGGGCGGTTGAACGCTCACGCCGCCGATCTGATGCGCGGTTACGCGGAAGGCGATATCGAGGCTATTTGATTTCGCCCAGGCGGCTGTCGAGCCAGGCGGTGAGCGTCTTCGCGGCGGGTGAGGGGTTTGTCGAGTCCCAGTCCCCCTTGTTGTCGAGCATGACCTGCGCGTAAGTGCGTTTTGAGGCGTCGTAGGTGTAGCAGTAGAGCGTGTTCTGGCCCATGTCGGCGCCGACGCTGTTCGGCTGTGTCGGCGTGGCGTTCGACGCTTGTTCGATGAGCGCGAAGTGGCGCGCGATTTCTTCGGGCGGGACTTTGACGTCGCTCACCATCGCGCCGTTGTAGCGCAGCTTCAGCTCCTCCTCGCTCATGTTCGCCATATCCTTGGGTCCCCAAGGATTGACGAGCGCGGTGGGTGAGCCTTTGAAGTCGTATTTCCAGACGTTGCCCTTGGCATCGAGCACGACGCCGCGGCGCTGATAGCCCCACGCGTGATTCACATACTCGCGGCCGCAGAGCCACGTCTGCTGAATGTCGGCGGTGGTTGGGCCGGGTGGCGTGGAAGGCTTCGTCGAACCTGCTTCGCAGGCTGTCAGTGTGACGAGCGATACAGCGGCGAATAATGCGGTGCGTGACATGGTGTTTCCTCCAGGCCGCAACAGGTGATGCTCGATTGTGGCGCAATCCTGGCGTTATTGCGCCCCAATTCGCCGCGTTGTTCACGAGGTCGTGGAGCGAATCTGAATGAAGTGATGCGACGTGCGCCTCACTTCATCTTCGCATACGTGCCCGGCGAGGGTTCGATCACCTTGAGTTTGTGGTCGCCCGGTGTGCGGGCGGGGACTTTTTTGCCGCTGAGTTTCGACAGCCATTTGTCCCAGTGGGGCCACCAGGAGCCTGGCGTTTCGGTGGCGCCGGCGATCCAGTCTTCGACTTTCTCGGGGAGTTTGTCGTTGGTCCAGTGTTGGTACTTGTGGGCATCGGGGTGATTGATGACGCCGGCGATGTGGCCGGAGCCGGCCATCATGAAGGTGACCGGGCCTTTGAACAGCTTCGTCGATTTGTAGACCGAGCGGTACGGGGCGATGTGGTCTTCGCGCGCGGACTGCAGGTAGATCGGGATTTTCACTTTCGACAGGTCGAGCTTTTCGCCGCCGAGGACCATCTTGCCGCGCGCGAGGTTGTTCTCCTTGTAGCATTCGCGCAGGTAGAACATGTGCATCTTGATCGGCATGCGCGTCGTGTCGGAATTCCAGTAGAGCAGGTCGAACTTCATCGGCTCGCGGCCCATGAGGTAGTTGTTGACCACGAAGCTCCAGATCAAATCGTTCGAGCGCAGCATGTTGAAGGTCGTCGCCATCTTCGCGCCGTCCAAGTAGCCGCCTTGGGCCTTCATCGTCTCTTCCATCGAGCGCAACTGTTCGTCGTCGATGAAGACCTGCAGATCGCCCGATTCCGAGAAGTCGGCTTGGGCGGCGAAGAAGGTCGCCGACTTGATGCGGTTGTCGCCTTTGGCGGCCATGTAGGCGAGCGTCGCCGACAGAAGCGTGCCGCCGATGCAATAGCCGATGGCGTTCACTTCCTTTTCGCCGGTCGCTTTTTCGATGGCGTCGAGCGCGGCGAAGATGCCTTCGCGCATGTAGTCTTCGAACGTCTTTTGCGCGAGCGCGCCGTCGGGGTTGACCCACGAGGCGACGAATACCGTGTAGCCCTTGGCGGTCGCCCATTTCACGAACGAGTTTTTTTCGCCGAGGTCGAGGATATAATACTTGTTGATCCACGGCGGGAAGATCACGAGCGGACGTTCGTATTGTTCTTCGGTCGTCGGCTCGTATTGGATGAGCTGCATCAGATCGTTCTGGAAGACGATCTTGCCGGGGGTCAGCGCGAGGTTGCGGCCGACCTCGAAATATTCCATGTCGGTTTGACGGATCGCGAGCTGGCCTTTGCCGCGCTCCAAATCCTTCAGCAGGTTGTTCAGGCCCTTGACCAGGTTGTCGCCGTTCGAGCTGAACGTCTCGCGCAGCACTTCGGGGTTCGTGAACAGGAAGTTCGTTGGCGAAAGCGCGTCGGCGAACTGCTTCGTGTAGAAGTCGACCTTCTTGCGCGTCTTGTCGTCTAGGCCCTTCACGTCGCCCATGGTCGTTTGCAGCCAACGGGCGGAGAGCAGGTAGGACTGCTTGATGAAGTCGAAGACGTGGTTTTCGGACCAGTCCTTGTCCTTGAATCGCTTGTCGCCGGTGGAAGGTTCGATCACCGGCGCCGCGTCTTCGCCCAGCATGCGGCGGGCGGTATGGTGCCAAAGATTCAGATAGTCCTGCCACAGTTTGAAATTCGCCTCGACGAAGTGCGTTGGGTTGCGCATCGCGTGGCCGAGGAAGTCGACGAACGTCTGGCCGAGGTTCAGCGGATCGGATGAGCCGCCGCCATTCGGTTTGTTCTTCGCCTGGGTCTTCATGAAGTCGGTAACCAAGCGCTGACTCTGCGCCGCGACCTTGACCATGTTGCGGGAGAATTCGACCGGATCTTGGATTCGATATTCGGCGCTCGGCGAAAGCGGCTTCTGCGGTTCGGCCATCGGTTGTCTCCCGGGTGGGCTCTTTGGGGCCCTAAGCTCTTGGACGGCAAGTGATATGGCCCGCCCCCGCCGGGTGCGGCAAGTGCCGTTAACGCGTGGAACGATTCATACAGGAGCAATAATAAAGGTGGCGTTTCCAGGCCGTTTTGCGCAAAATCCACTCGCCTGCCGGGCGTATGACCGGTGGCCTATCCCTCGCGACTTTTGAACGGAGCTTCGGCCCATGTACCGCCTCGTTTCCCGCGTTATTCCGCTGGCTGCTGCGGCCGCCCTGTTGGCAGGCTGTTCCTCGATGCCTGAATGGACGAAGCCGTCGAGCTGGTATGACGGGGTAACCGCACCCGCCGAAACGGCGGAAACGGCTAAGCCGGCGGCCGAAGCCAAGGCAACGACGGGGGCTGCGACCGAGGTTGCCAACCAGAATCCGAACGCCCTGCCGCCGGTCGATGATCCGTTGGCCCCGGCCGTTGTCGGTCCGCGCATTAAACCGACAGACAAACCGACCGAATTCCCGAATCTGGCCGCCCAGCCCGCACCGCGCGAGCCGTCTTCGACCGAGGCGCAAAAGCGCGAGATTCGCGACAGCCTTGTCGCTGACCGGGACCGGGCGCAGTACAGCGCGGATGACCTCCGCGGCGGCGCTCAGCCGGCGGCTGCGCCTCCGGCCCCGGCGGCTGCGACGCCCGCCACCCCTGTGGAGAAGGCTGAGGAGAAGTCTGGGGGCGAGTAAGTGGACGGCGCGTCTTAAACGCGCCCCCCTCTCGAATCCGCCTTAGTTCCCTGAGATGTTGTTGCCGCGGCCCGGGATACGGGCCGCGGTCTTATGGAGCCCGCCGTGAATACCGACTTTCACCGCATCAAGCGCCTGCCGCCCTATGTGTTCGAAGAAGTGAACCGGCTGAAGGCGAAGGCGCGCGCGGCAGGTGACGACATCATCGACTTCGGGATGGGCAATCCCGATATGCCGACCCCCAAACACATCGTCGAGAAGCTGGTCGAAACGGTGCGCGATCCGCGCACGAACCGGTATTCGGCCTCGCGTGGCATCGCCGGTCTGCGTAAGGCGATGGCTGCCTATTACGGGCGGCGGTTCGGGGTTAAGATCAATCCGGATACGGAAGTCGTCGCGACGCTGGGGTCGAAGGAAGGTTTTGCGAACCTCGCCCAGGCGATGACCGCGCCGGGCGATACGATTTTGGTGCCGAACCCGGCTTATCCGATTCACGCGTTCGGATTCATTCTGGCCGGGGCCGCCATCCGGCATGTCGAGGCGTCGAGCCCTGAGCAGTTCTTGCGCGGGCTGGAGCGGGCGGTGCGGCATGCGGTGCCGCCGCCGACCGCCGTGGTCGTGAGTTACCCGTCGAACCCGACGGCGCAGGTTGTCGATCTTGAGTTCTACAAAGACGTCGTGCGGTTCGCGAAGGCGAAGGGTCTTTGGGTTTTGTCCGACCTTGCCTATGCCGAGATTTACTTCGGCGATAAACCGCCGCCGTCGATGCTGCAGGTCGACGGCGCGAAGGACATCGTCGTCGAGTTCAATTCGCTGTCGAAGACATATGCGATGCCCGGTTGGCGCATGGGGTTTGCGGCGGGCAATGAGCGGCTGATCCATGCCCTGGCGCGCATCAAGTCATATCTCGACTATGGTGCGTTCACGCCGATCCAGGTGGCGACGGCTGCCGCGTTGAACGGGCCGCAGGCGTGCGTCGATGAGATGCGCGCGATCTATAAAGGCCGGCGCGATGCTTTGATCGACAGCTTCGGCCGCTCTGGCTGGGACATTCCTTCACCGGAAGCGTCGATGTTCGCTTGGGCGCCGATCCCGGAATCGTTCCGGTCGATCGGATCGCTCGAGTTCTCGAAGCTGCTGCTTGAGCACGCGAAGGTTGCCGTTGCGCCCGGTATCGGGTTCGGCGAATACGGCGACGGGCATGTGCGTATCGCGCTGGTCGAGAACGAACAGCGCATTCGGCAGGCGGCGCGTACGGTCAAGAAGTTCTTGGCGATGGGCCCCGGGATCGTCGAGGCGCGGGGCTCCCGCGACGCCGCGCAATGACAGCTCTACGCGTGGGCATAGCGGGCCTCGGCACGGTCGGCGCCGCGGTCGCCAAGATCATCGTCGAGAACGGCGCGGCGCTGGCGTCGCGCAGCGGGCGGGCGTTGCAGCTGACGGCCGTCAGTGCGCGCGACCGGTCGAAGGATCGCGGCGTGTCGCTGGGCGGGGCCGAGTGGTTCAGCGATCCTGTGAAGCTGGCGCAGTCGGCGCCGATCGATGTGTTCGTCGAGTTGATGGGTGGCGAGGGCGATCCGGCGAAGGCCGCCGTTGAAGCTGCGATTGCGCGCGGCGTGCCGGTGATCACCGCGAACAAGGCTTTGCTGGCGCATCATGGCGTGGCGCTGGCCAAGGCGGCCGAGGCGAAGGGGCTTGCGCTCAACTACGAAGCGGCGGTCGCGGGCGGGATTCCGATCGTCAAGGCGTTGCGCGAGGGGCTGGGCGCCAATCGCGTCGAGCGCGTCTATGGGATTTTGAACGGCACCTGCAATTACATTCTCACGACGATGGAAGCATCGGGGCGTTCGTTCGCCGATGTACTCGCGGAAGCGCAGCGCCTGGGTTATGCGGAAGCGGATCCGACGTTCGACATTGGCGGCATGGATACGGCGCACAAGCTGTGTCTGCTGGCGGCGGTCGCGTTCGGGAATGCGCCGGCGCTGGATGAGATTCACGTGGAAGGGATCGAGCGCGTCTCGCCGATGGACATCATGTTCGCGCGCGAGTTCGGCTTTCGCATCAAGATGCTGGGCCTTGCCAGCCGCGTGAACGGCGGGATTGAGCAGCGCGTGCATCCGGCGATGGTGCCGCTGGGGACGCCGCTTGCCGACGTCGACGGCGTGTTCAATGCGGTCGTCGCGGATTGCGATTTGGCCGGCAAATCGGTTTACGAGGGCCGCGGCGCGGGCGGCGGGCCGACGGCTTCGGCGGTGATGTCGGATGTGCTCGACATCGCGCGCGGCGTTCGGCTGCCGACGTTCGGTGCACCGGCTGCGCAGATCGGACGGCCGAAGGTGGCGCCGATGGGCGAGCATGTCGGCGCGTGTTATTTGAGATTTACGGTGATCGATCGTCCGGGCGTGATCGCGGTGTTGTCGCGGTGCCTGGCCGATCAGTCGATTTCGATCGAGAGCATGCTGCAGCGGTCACGCGCGCCCGGCGAGGCGGTGCCTGTTGTTATGATCACGCATGAAGCCAGCGAAGCATCGATGGTCAAAGCTCTGAGCGCTGTGGTCGCGACGGGCGTCGTCACGGAGCAACCGTGCATGATTAGGATGGAACGTTTCTGAGGGGACCTATGAAGGAAATTCAACCGGACGCCACCGGCCTTGAGCGCATTCTGACGCTTGAGCTTGCGCGTGTGACGGAAGCCGCCGCGATTGCCGCTTACGAGCAAGTCGGGCGGGGGAACGAGCATGAGGCCGACCAGGCCGCGGTCGATGCGATGCGCACGGCGCTGAACCTGTGCAACATCGACGGCACGGTCGTGATCGGCGAAGGCGAACGCGACGAAGCGCCGATGCTGTTCATCGGCGAGAAGGTCGGCACGGGCAAGGGCCCAAAGGTCGACATCGCGCTCGATCCGCTGGAAGGCACGACGCTGACGGCGAAAGCGATGGCCAATGCGCTGGCCGTCGTTGCGATCGCGGAAGGCGGCAGTCTGTTGCACGCGCCCGATACCTACATGGACAAGATTGCGGTCGGCGGCGGGTATCCCGACGGCGTCGTCGATCTGGACGCGGATCCGCGCGAGAACATCGAGCGGCTGGCGAAGGCGAAGGGTGTGAGCCCGCGCGAGATCAGGGCTTGTATTCTGGACCGACCGCGGCACGCGGAATTGATCGCGAAGGTGCGCGGTACGGGCGCGTCGATCCATTTGATTTCGGACGGCGACATCGCGGGCGTCATTCACTGCAGCGATCCGGAGACGGGGATCGACATCTATATGGGGCAGGGCGGCGCGCCTGAAGGCGTGCTGGCGGCGGCGGCGTTGCGCTGCGTCGGCGGGCAGATTCAGACGCGGCTGGTGTTCCGCAACGACGACGAGCGCTCGCGCGCGGCGCGTATCGGCATCACCGACTTCAACAGGAAGTACAAGACGCTGGACCTCGCGTCGGGCGACGTGATGTTCGCGGCGACGGGCGTGACCAACGGGTCGATGCTCGAGGGCATCCACAAAGTCGGCGAGTTTATGACCAGCCATACGATCGTGATGCGCTCCAAGACACGCACAGTGCGATGGATCAAGGCGCGGCACGGGATCAAGCCAACCTAGTGGCGTCGAAATCCACGGTTGTGGGATCCCTGACGCTTTTGCGATGGGGATGATGTGGGCGCCGTGCTTGGTTTCGTGAGATTTGCAGTGGCGTTTCTGCGAGACTCGCTGCCCATGAGTCTTCAGCGCGCATTCGTTTCTGTTCCTCCCGATGCGGCCGACGGCGAGCGCGCGTTTCTCGGCGTTGCGCGGTCGGCGTCGGGGCGACGCTGGGTTGAGCGTCCGTATGATCCCTCAGTGGCGCTTGCGATTGCGCAGCGGTTGAAGACGGGTGAGATCGTGGGTCGTCTGTTGGCCTCGCGCGGCGTGAAGCTGGAGGCGGCGGAGGGGTATCTCAATCCGACGCTGAAGGCCGATCTACCGGATCCGAGCATCATTGCCGACATGGATCGTGCTGCGCGGCGGTTGGCGGATGCGGTGCGCGCTGGCGAGGGTATCGCGATCTTCGGCGACTACGACGTCGACGGCGCGACCTCGTCGGCGTTGCTGGCGCGGTTCTTTCGCGCGGTTGGCGCGGCGCCCGTCATCTACATTCCTGACCGGTTGAGCGAGGGTTACGGGCCGAACGTCGCGGCGATGACGAAGCTGGCGCGCGACGGGGCGAAGGTGATCGTCACCGTCGATTGCGGGACGCAGGCGCATGAGGCCCTTAGCGCGGCGCGCGACGCGGGTGCGGATGTGGTCGTGTGCGATCACCATTTGCCGGGCGAGACGTTGCCGCCGGCGTTCGCGATCGTGAACCCGAACCGGCATGAAGATACGTCGGGGCTGGGTCAACTCGCGGCGGTCGGCGTTGCGTTCATGCTGTGCGTAGCGACGAACCGGGTGCTGCGCGAAAGCGGCTGGTTTGCGACGCGCGCCGCGCCGGACTTGCGGCAGTGGTTGAGTCTCGTCGCGCTGGGGACCGTGGCCGATGTCGTGCCGCTGAAAGGTCTCAACCGAACTTTCGTGACGAAGGGGCTTGAGGCGATGAATGCGACGCCGGTCGCCGGCGTTGCCGCGTTGATGGCGGTCGGTGGCTTGAGCGCGCCGGCGGAGCCTTATCACCTTGGCTTCGTGCTGGGGCCGCGGGTGAATGCCGGCGGACGCGTCGGGCGATGCGATCTCGGCGCGCGGTTGCTCTCGACCGACGATGTGGCCGAGGCGCAGGAGATTGCACAGGAGCTGGACGTTTTGAACCAGCAGCGGCGGCAGATCGAACAGGCGGCGCTCGACGAAGCGATCTCTATGGTCGAGAGCGATGCGGCGCTGCGCGGCGCGCGGGTGTTGGTGGTCGCGCGCGAGGGCTGGCATCCCGGCGTGATCGGCATCGTCGCGGGCCGCTTGAAAGAGCGGTACGGCAAGCCCGCGATCGTCATCGCGATCAATGACGGCGTGGGGAAGGGGTCGGGGCGTTCGCTCAACGGCGTCGATCTGGGCAGCGCCATCGTTGCGGCGCGCGAGGCGGGTTTGCTCATCAACGGCGGCGGGCATGCGATGGCGGCGGGGTTGACGGTGTTGCCGGCTCAGGTGCCTGCACTTGCGGATTTCTTGTCCGCGCGGCTGGAGGGCGCGTGCGACGCGTCGACCGATGGCGCGACCTTCACGATCGACGGGGCGTTGGCCGCGGCGGGGGCGACGGTGGAGCTTTGCGATCTTATCGCGCGCTGCGGGCCTTATGGCGCCGGCAATTCAGAGCCGCTGTTCGTGTTTCCGAATTTGCGCGTCGTGAACGCCGCCGTCGTCGGCGAGAACCACGTGCGGTGCGTGTTCACGGGGTCCGACGGTGGGCGTGTGCAAGGCATCGCGTTCCGCGCGTTGCAGAGCGAACTCGGCGCGCTGCTGCTGGGCGCCAAAGGGCGGTCGCTTCACGTTGCTGCGTCGCTCAAGGCCGACACATGGCAGGGCAATGTCCGGGTGCAGGCGCAAATTCGCGACGCAGCGCTCGCCGTCTAAGCCCAAGAAAAACCCCCGCGCGATTGCTCGCGCGAGGGTCCTGGCAGTTGGGTAGAGGGTCTGCCGATTAGAACGTGAACTGCACGCGGCCTTGGATGATTTCGAAGTCCGCATCCAAGCTGGCGCCGGCGGCGTTCAGACGCTCGATGTCGACCAGCGCGTACTCGCCCATCAGCTTCAGGTTGGTGTTCATGTACCAGGTGACGCCGAGGTTCGTGATGGTTTGCTCGCCACCACGGATGCCGCCGGCCGGTGTTGCCGCGCCCGCCGCACCTTCATTGAAGTTCAGATCGAGGACGCTGTAGCGCCCATGAAGCGACCAGGCGCCCGTGCCGCCACCAAGTGACCACGGCGAGGTAACGCTCGGCTGACGGAACACGCCGACGTTGTTGTTGGTCGCGGCCGCGGCGTAACGCTTGTTCTCACCGGTGAGGATCCATTCCGCCTCGACGTAGTAGCCGCTGAAGTCCGGATCTACGTTGGCGCCGACGCGATCAAGCGCCATTTCGTACCACTCGGCAGCGACATAGAAGTTCTGGTAGTTCGCGCCGAATTCGAAGCCGTAGGCCTCGCCGCCGTCGACCGTAAGGGCGCCGGTGGAGACGTAACGGTCGCCGCCGACGCGGATTTCAGGACGTTCCTGCAGCGTGACCGAGCTGGCGGGATCGAGCAATGTCGAGCCGCTGGCGCCGATTTGCACATTGTTCGTGCCGTCGCCGTAGATGCGGTAGGCGATACGGCCCAGCGCCTGCGTGTTTTCGTCGTTGTTCGGGATACCCGTGTGGTCCGCACCGATGCGTTCGCCCGTGTAGGCGCCCGAGATGATGAAGTTGTCGCCATCCCAGAGGAAGTTCTCTTTCTGGTACGTTGCTTCAACGCCGCGGCGGGCGTTGTCGCCGCCGTAGGCGCCGACCAACGTCGTGATGATCCCGGCGCGTTCCATCGTCGTGAGGTCCGCCGACGAGGTGGCGTCGTACAGCGTGATGATCGGCTGGATGGCGCCCGCATGAATGCGCAGACCCGGGATGCCGGTGTAGCCGACGCGCGCGATGTTCACGACGCCGGAGCCTTCAGCGCCCGAACCGCCGAAGTCGAAGCGGATTTCGTAGATGAAGTCGCGGAAGAACTTGCCTTCGACGCCGAAGCGAACACGGCGGAATACGGCGCCCGAACCTTGGTCGCAAAGGATGTTCGTCGCGGCGCATGAGCCGACAGCGCCATAACCAGCGCCGAAATCGGCTTGCTCTTGTTCGAACGAAGCCATGTCGAACATGAAGCGGCCACGGATCGACATTTCGAAACGGCCGTCGCCCGAGCGGATCGTGGGGCGACCGTCCGCGAAGGACCACTGGACCGCGTTCTGCGTTTCCTCAACTTTGTTGAGGCGCGAACCGGTCTGAATTTTGTCGTCTTCGGATTCGCGTTCCAGGCGATCGAGACGCGCCTTCAGTTCCTGAATTTCTTGGTCGCGCGAGTCCTCTTTGGACTTGCCGCCGGCGTAGGCCGGCGCGGTCAACATCGCGGCGGCCACGATTGCCGTGGTCGCGAGCCAAAACGTCTTCGTCATTAGAACTCACCCCTGTGTTTTTTACGAACGAGAGAGGTTTTTCCTCTCAGTCCCCATCGCGGCCGGATAGTCGCCGGGCTCCATGACAGGTCTGTGACACCTTCGCGACAGCCAGGTGTTTCGGCCCGTAACGTTGCGTTCGCGCTACACGGTGCGTGCAACGGGGCAGGAATGCGCTTTGAGGTGGTGCACGCGCTGTGGCCGCGTAGTGACTATGGCGGTGTGCGAGATTTCCGTAGCGATGGAGCGCGTCCGACAACTGTTGGGCGATCAGTCGTGAACCTCTACCTGGTGCCGCCAGAAAATGTGGATCGGCTGGGACGCGGTGCGCCGTCCGGCGAAAGCCAAATAAGCGGCGTAAAGCGTGACGGCTGCCGAGGCGTAGTTATGGACAGATTGCCACATGCCGCAGGGTAGGACCGTCGCCCATAGCCCGTACGCCGTTCCCGCCGCCCCTAAGATCGCACCCCATATGCCGCGCGAGTGGTACCAGGGCTTTGTCCAAACCAGTCTGCTCATGATCATCGGCCTCCTGCCGCGATGAGCGGACAGATGGGCAGCGAAGATGACAGTGAGATGGCGACGCCGGAGGTGTCGGAAAGTGGCGCGCCCTAGGGGAGTCGAACCCCTCTTGCAAGATTGAAAATCTTGAGTCCTAACCGATAGACGAAGGGCGCTTTTCGGCGGGACGCCGCCATTTAGCGGGACCCGAGGAGGGCGCTTCATATAGCGCGAACGGGCGGGTGGCAAGTCCCGGTTGGGGCGGCCTTTGGCCCCTAGCCGAAGCGGCCGGTCAGGTAGTCTTCGGTGCGCTTGGCCTGGGGGTTTTCGAACATCGACTTGGTGTCGCCGTACTCGATCACGCGGCCGAGGTACATGAAGGCCGTGTTGTCGGAGACGCGCGCCGCCTGCTGCATGTTGTGGGTCACGATGATGATCGTGTAGCGGCCCTTCAGTTCGTCGATCAGCTCTTCGATTTTCGCCGTGGCAATCGGGTCGAGGGCCGAGCACGGTTCGTCCATCAACAGGACTTCCGGGTTGCCGGCGATGGCGCGTGCGATGCACAGACGCTGTTGCTGACCGCCCGAGAGGCCGAGGGCGCTTTCGTTGAGGCGGTTCTTGACCTCCTCCCACAGCGCGGCGCCACGCAATGCGCCTTCGGCGGCTTCCTTCAGCAGTTTCCGGTTGGTCACGCCGTCGACCCGCAGTGGATAAATCACGTTCTCGGTGATCGACATCGGGAAGGGGTTCGGCTTTTGGAACACCATGCCCATGCGTTTGCGCAGCGCGATCACGTCGATGGTGGCGCCGTAGATCGGCTCACCCTCCAACGTCATCTGACCTGTCGTGCGCAAGCCGTCGATGAGATCGTTCATGCGGTTCATCGAGCGCAGCAAGGTCGACTTGCCGCAGCCGGACGGGCCGATCAACGCGGTGCAAACGCCCTTCTGGAAATCCAGCGAGTTGTTCCACAGCGCGCGCGTCTGGCCGTACCACAGGCTGAAGTCTTCGACCTGAAGGCTGATGCCTTGTTCGCCTTGCTTGACGTGATAAGCGGTCGGTGGAAATTCGGCCGATTGCACCGCCGCTGTCGCTGTCTTGGTCGCCGCCATTGCCATAACCCCTAGAACTGACCGACTTGATATGCCCGCTTCAGGCGGGTCCGCACGTAAATCGCGAATGCATTCAGCATCAATACGATGCTGATCAACAACAGCGTCGTGACGAACACCATCGGCCTGCCGGCTTCGGAGTTACGGGACTGGAAGCCGGTGTCGTAGATGTGGAAGCCCAAGTGCATGAAGCTGCGTTCGAAGTGAACGAAGGGCGCGGTCAGATCGATCGGAAGTTCGGGCGCGAGTTTCACCACGCCCACAATCATCAGCGGCGCGACCTCGCCTGCGCCGCGCGCCATGGCCAGGATCAGACCGGTCATGATGCCGGGGGCGGCGCGCGGCAGCACGATGCGCGCGATGGTTTGCCACTTCGACGCGCCGCACGCCAATGAGCCCTCGCGCATTGAGCGCGGGACGGCGGCCAGTGCCTCTTCGGTGGCGACAATCACGACGGGCACTGTCAGCAGCGCGAGGGTGAGCGAGGCCCACAGCATGCCGCCGGTCCCGAAGGTGGGGTTGGGCAGCTTCTCGGCAAAGAACAGTTGGTCGACCGAGCCGCCGACGATGTAGCAGAAGAAGCCCAGGCCAAAGACGCCGTAGACGATCGACGGCACACCGGCCAGGTTGTTGACGCAGATTCGGATGAACGAGACGAAGACGCCTTGCTTGGCGTACTCGCGCAGATAGAGCGCGGTGATCACGCCGAACGGGGCGACCGCCAAGCTCAGCAAGATCATCATTGTCAGCGTGCCGACGATCGCCGGGAGGACGCCGCCTTCGGTGTTGGCTTCGCGCGGCTGGGCGGTGATGAATTCAAACCAGCGCGAGGCGTAGATGGACCATTTGTCTTCGGTCGTGAGATCGTTTGCCGGGTAGAAGCGCACCAGGCGCGACAGCGGCAGCGTCTTCGTCTGCGCGTCGACGGCTTCAAGGGTGACGGTCACGGCGTCGTCGGTTTGACGCAACGCTGTGACCTTTTGTTCAAGCACCTTGTATTGAGCTTCGAGCTTTGCGGTTTCTTTTGCGGCTTCGGTCTTCGCGGCCTCCGCGCCTGCGGTGCCCGGGCCGTATTCGATTTCCGCGCGGCGGACGCCCAGCCGAATGTCGTCGATCTGGTGATTGATCTCGGAGATTTCGATTTTCTCGAGCTGCTCGATTTCCGTGCGCCGCAACTCGGCGGCCGCATGAGCGGCGCGAAGTTCGGCGAGCGTCGGCATCGGTTGTTTCGAGCCGGCGACGTCGAGTTCCTTCACGCGGCCCACGAAGGGGCCCCATTCCAAGCGCTCGATGAAGTACATGTCCTTCGGAAACGCCGTCGCCTTCACGTCGAAGGATGGGATCCAGACGAAGTCTTCGCCGAAGAGATCATAGTTGCCGACGCGGTAGAGCGTGCGTTCCACAATACCGAGGTCGGCCGTTATTTTCGCGCGGGTCTCCGGCGAGACAGATGCGAGCTGTTCGTCGCGCGGCTTGTAGGTTTCGGAGCGGAATGCTTCGCCGGCGATGACCTTGTCTTGCGTGGTCGTGATGACGGCGATGGGCTGGGGCCAGAACGTGAGCGCGCCGACATAGATCACGAAGCCCAGGAAGCCCGTGATCATCGCGAGGCCGGCGACCAGCGCCGCGCCCATGATCCACACGAACGGTTCGCCGCGGGCGGCCAAATCGCTGCGCGCGACGCGGCGCAACGGAACGGGGAGCGCCGGGGCTTCGGACGGGGCGGGCGTGTTGGCGACGGTGTCGGTCATGGTGTGGTCCCCCGCGCTCTCAAAGTTGCGCCGCGCGCTTGCGATAGCGCTGACGGACCAGTTCGGCGATCGTGTTGATGACGAACGTCATGACGAACAGCACCAACGCGCAGAGGAAGAGCGTTCGGTAAAGCGTGGAATCTCGCACGGCCTCGGGCAGTTCGACATTGATGTTGGCGGACAGCGTGCGAAGGCCGTTGAAGATGTTGACGTCCATGATCGGCGTGTTGCCGGTCGCCATGACGACGATCATGGTCTCACCGACCGCGCGGCCGAGGCCGATCATGATGGCGGAGAAGATGCCGGACGCGGCCGTCGGCAACACGATCCAGCTTGTCGTTTGCCACCGTGAGGCGCCGCAAGCGAGCGAGCCCGAGCGCAGGTACGACGGGACCGCGTTCAGCGCGTCTTCCGAAATCGTATAGATGATCGGGATTTCGGCGAAGGCGATGGCGAAGGCGACGACGAGCGCGTTGCGCTGAACGTAAGTGTCGATCAGTCCCCCGCGAGCGTCGTAGCCGATCTGGTTCAGCAGGATCGAAAGACCCCATGCCAACCCGATCGAGAGCGCAAAGATTACGAACCAGCCGAAAAGTTCTCTGGCGGCCGCCAGGATTTTAGGCAGCTCGCGCAGGTTCAAGCGGTAGACCGCGTTGTAGACCGGCCGCGTTGCGAAGAACACGAGCGCGAACGATGCAGGTATAAGTATCAAGAACAAGAACGGCTGCGCCGAACCTTCGCCCGAAGTCCATTTCTTGAAGTCGCCGGCGAAGAATGTCGCTTCGACGAGCGGACCTGCTTCGCGGCTGGCGCAAACGGCGGCCAGGATCGCCAGGAAGTAGGCGATTAGTTTCGGCACGCCGTCCAGCAGGTTCGAGACCGGTTGAGGCAGCAGCTGCCAGAGGAAGGACATCGTAATCAGCGTCAACGGTATGACGCCGAAGGCTATGACGATGGCGGCGATCCAGTTCTCGACAATGGGCGAGAGAACGAGAGCCGCGACGAAGCCGACGACGACCGAGGGTAGCGTCGCCATCAACTCCATCGTCGGTTTGACGACGGCGCGCGTGCGCGGCGATAGGAATTCGGACGTGTAGATCGCGGCCATGAGTGCGATCGGGATCGCGAGCATCAGCGAATAGATCGCGGCCTTGAAGGTGCCGAAGATGAGCGGGATCAGCGAGAGTTTCGGTTCGACGGCGTCGGTGCCGGCGGTCGACTGCCAGACATAGACGGGCTCGTTGTAACCTTCGTACCAGGTCTTGCCGAAGACCGACTGCAGCGTCGTTTCGGGATGCGGGATGTTCACTTTCCAAAGCAGCGCTTCGCCGTTCTTGCCGATGGCGAGGACGCCGTCGTCTTTCGGGCCGAAGACGGTCGCCTGAAGGCCGCTGGTGTCGGGCGTGCCCGGGAGTTCAAGCAGCGTGCGTTCCGTCGTGCCGTGGCGGATCCAGACATTACCCTTCGCGTCGGTCGTCGTGAACATGCGCGTGCGTTGGCTGACGCGGATGTCGACGATCGCGGCCGGTTGCTTGACGAAGTCGGCGTGGACTTTCGTCATCACGATGCCGTCGGTGGTCGCCTTCGACTTCCGATCGACGCCGAACCAAATCGCGATCGATCCGTCCGAGCCGCCGACGACGATGGAGTTCTCGGCGTTGAGATAGGTCAGCGCCGTCATCTCGACGTTTGCCGCCGGCTCGACGTCGATGGTTTCGGCGAGCTGCGGGTTGGCGAAATTCCGCGTGTTGTAGCGGTAGATCGTGCCGTCGCGGGTAGCGACCAGCACGCGATCGCCGGGCGTGTTCAGCAGAATTTTCGTGACGTCGGCGGGGTTGGCCGTGAGAGGAATTTCCGCGTTCGTGATCTGCGTCGCGCCTTCACCCGTCATCATGTTGAGTTCGGTGTAGGCTTGGGTTAGCCGCAGTTTGCCTGACGCGTCCAGGGTCACGAAGGTCTTGAGCGGACGTTCGGCCGTGCCGCCCAGGCGATAGTCGGCCTTCAGGATCGCGACGCCGGGTTCGGCGATTTGGGCGGGCGCGTCGAGCGTGGTCGTGACGTTGGTCTTGCGAAATTGACCGGGGATTTTCGAGTAAACGTCGGTGCCATCGGTCGCGTCGCGCTCATCGAGCTTGCGCAAGCTGGGCGGGATTTGGTTTGCGGGCGTGACACTGGCATTGAGATTCAGTTTGCCGGTGCGGATCGTTCCATCCTGAAATCCGAACAGAACGTCGTCGCCGCGCAGGGTCGAGGCGAAGGTCGTGGCGGTCATTCCGCCGAGATCATAGGACGGCGCCGCGATCGGCGTACCGGTGCCGACGTGAAACGCCTTGATGTGACCGTCGGGCTGAAGATCGACGGCGATCGTCTGATGCTCGTCCATCTGCGCTTCGAGGAACGGCGTGCCCGCGGTGCCAAGCGTGAATTTCTTTACGGCGTCGAGGCGGCCGGCGTCGAGCAGCGGCAGGCATACGTAGACGAGGAACAGCATGATCGTGAAGACGGCGATGATGACGAGCGCGCCGCCGATCGAGATGCCGTACTTGGCGATGGCGTCGGTCCACAAGACCGAAGCTTTGGTCTTCTTCTCGCGCTGATAGACAACAGACACCGGCCGCTTTTGTGCCGGCCCAGCCGATTCAGTTTCGGACATTCTTGTCCACCCGTTACCACCGCGCCTTTAGAGCCCGGACCCCCACATCGCGCAACTGCCCCCAGACACGCGAAACTCCGGCGCCAGCAAATAGCCGGCGCCGGAGCATTTCAAGGCGTCAATTAGTTACCAAGGCCGAGCTTGTTGCGGTCTTCGGACGCGAACACGAACGGCATGGGGTAGTACCCATCCTTCACCGTATCGTCTTGGCCGCTGCGCGAGAGCACGAACTTGAGGAATTCACCGCGGACGGGATCGAGCGCCGCCGACGGGTTCTTATTCACGTAGACGTACAGGAAGCGCGAAATCGGGTACTTGCCCGAATACGCGTTCGCTTGCGTCGGGTCGTTGCACTGGCCGTCACGACCGGACACCGCGATCGCCTTGACGTCGGCCGTTCTGTAGCCGATGCCCGAATATCCCATCGCGAACTTGTCCGACGCCACGCCTTGGACCACCGCGGACGAACCGGGCTGTTCCTTGACGGTGCCTTTGTAGTCGCCGTTGGCGAGACCGACTTCCTTGAAGTAGGCGTAGGTGCCCGAGGCCGAGTTGCGGCCGAAGAGCGAGATGGCTTTGCCGGCGAATTCGCCGG
>JAWXBY010000082.1:0-3926 GCA_034440355.1 Alphaproteobacteria bacterium | reverse complement strand
CGCGCGCCGACGTTCCCAGGAACCAGGCGTACGCCGCAAACACCGGCGCGAAGAACATGAAGACGGCCGCCGCCTCACCGGGCGCGAACGTCGCGCGCAGCCAGAACATCCCCATCATCGGCATCACGCCGAGGGCGAAGAGCAATGGATGCACGGACCGCGTGATCGCAAGCGCCCAGGTCATGCCGATCACAAGGAGCGCCAAGAACGTGTTGTTGGTCGTGTTGCCGTCTTCCCAGCAGGCCAAGGCACCCGCGCCCCATGACACGCTGAGCCACAGCTGCAGGACGAGAAGGGCGCGGAAGACCGTTTCCGGCGCAGCCTGCGTACGCGTCGCCCAGAGATAGACGCCGCCCGCGACGCACGAATTGAGAACGTGCAGCGCGACGACGCCGATCAGCACTTCAAGCGGGATGACACCGAATGACGGAAAGCCGCCGCCCAACGGAATGATCGAGAGCGCCGCCCAAATAGGATTCAGAATCATCGTCAGCGGCAACGACGTCAACACCATGTCGACACGCGGCTTCAGCGCGCGATCGTCAAGCTGCGATGGTGTCTGTGGCGGCATCGTGTTGGTTCTGCGCTGCGCATGTTGTGGCGCCACACCCTAGCGCGCGGCCGCTTAAGATTTGGCGGATTAACCTCTCGGCAAGACGTGAGAACGCAAAGGCGACCCTGCCTTTGAGGGGACAGTGTGATTTTCGCTCAGCCTATCCGGGCAAACGTAGCCAAACCGGCGTTTGCAGGGTGCCGACGCGGCCTTCGATGAGGCGGGCTTTGAACTTGCCGGCTTCGGTGCGGATTGGGTCGCCTTCGATTTCCACGAACAAGGGAAAGACGCCGCCCTGCGGCAAGCCGGCTTCGTCGATGCCGATGGCCAGTTCGAATTGGCGGTGTCCGCGCACAGCGCTTGCGCCGCGAATGTCGCTCAAGACATCCCACTCTGTTCTTTCGTGCTTCGCGCCCGGGAGACGAACGGAGCGCAAGCTGGTCGCGCCGCCGCTGCCCGAGACAAACACGCGTTCATTCATGAGTGCGGGCGTCAGATCGATGTGGACGTAAACGCGCATCTGATCGAACCCGCCTTGGGTGCGGTCGGAAAACGCTTCACCCGCGACGTAGAGTTTGCCCCCAAGCCGCATCACGTGAATGCGGCCCCCGCGTCCACCGTAGGCCGGAAAGGTCTGCGCGTTGCGCCATTCGGACGGACCGATCACGCCGTCGAGGTCGGGGGCGGCTTGTGCTTCTGGAATGTCGGTGATCTTCGCGGTGTTAGGCGCGGTGCGCGTTGCGGCCAAACGCGCGCGCGATTTCTTTATCCAGAGTTCTTCGCGCGGCTGGAGGAACTGGTTCTGGTCGTTGGCGGAGAAATCAGGGTCGGCGTGCTTGTCGGCAATGTGGCGCGCGAGGCGGTCGGGTTCGGATTCGCCCGGTGCGGCCGCGGGCTCCAGATATCGGCCCCAGCCCATCCAAACCACAACGACGGCGATGCCCATGATGGCTGGAACTCGACCTGCGAGCGGCAGGCCCGATAGCCAGCCGCGCCACGCCAAGGCTGCGCAAAACCAAAGCAGCAGCGCGCTCAGTCCGAAGACCGTGCGGCCGAGCGATTGGAAATCGAGCCCGACCAGCGCGAGCAACCAGAGACCGTCGCCGGAGAACTCGCGAGGCCCCGCACCCCAAGCGATCCATGTCGGGATCGCGGCGAACGCGCTCCAAAGGCAGGCGGCGAGCAACTGCATGAGCCAAACGGGCGCCAGTCCGTTGAGAGAGACGCAAAGGCCGCCCAGCGCGAAAAGGAGGCCGGCGCAGAGCACGATCTCGCGCGGCGCGTTGAAGCTTTCAGCGGGTGCGGGAATCCATCCCCAAGCCACGGCACAGAAGAACGCGCCGACGACGCTCAGAAGCACTCCCAACACGCGAGGCGCCGGTGCGGCGGCAGTGTTGTCGACGACCTTCCAACTCATCCGGCGTTCCCCCACATAGGGAAGGATACGCAGCGGTCGTTAATATCGCCGTAAACCCTTAGAATGACCCGCGACGAACGGGCCCGGCCCGTCGCCTTGCTGCAACGCAGCGAACCCGCTATATCCCGCCCGCCCGGCCGAGACGGGCCCTTCAGCGAAAAACCAAAATGAATCTGCGCAATATCGCCATTATTGCCCATGTCGACCATGGGAAAACGACACTCGTCGATCAACTGCTGCGTCAAAGCGGAACGTTCCGCGAGAACCAGCAGGTGATGGAACGCGCTATGGACTCGAACGAACTCGAGCGCGAGCGCGGGATCACCATCCTTGCCAAGTGCACGAGCGTCGAATGGAACGGCGTGCGCATCAACATCATCGATACACCCGGCCACGCCGACTTCGGCGGTGAGGTCGAGCGCATTCTCTCGATGGTCGACGGCGTGGTGCTTTTGGTCGACTCGGCCGAAGGGGCGATGCCGCAGACCAAGTTCGTGACGTCGAAGGCCCTCAAATTGGGGCTGAAGCCCATCGTTGTCGTCAACAAAATCGACCGGCAGGACGCGCGGGCGCACGAGGTTCACTCGGACGTGTTCGACCTGTTCGCGTCTCTGGACGCGAACGACGAGCAGCTGGACTTCCCGACGCTCTATGCCAGCGGCCGCTCGGGCTGGGCGGTGCGCGATCTGGAGAAGGACGAGCGCAAGGATTTGACGCCGCTGTTCGAAACGATTGTGTCGCACGTCAGGCCGCCGACGATCGCGTCGAAGGCGAGTTCGCAGTATCCGTTTGCCATGCTGGTCCGCGTGATCCAATCGGACCCGTATCTGGGCCGCATTCTGACCGGCCGTATCGAATCCGGCGTCGTCGAAGCGAACCGGTCGATCAAGGCTTTGTCGCGCGAGGGCGAGTTGATCGAGCGTGGCCGCATCACGAAAGTGCTGGCTTTTCGCGGACTTCAGCGCGTTCCGGTGGACGAAGCCGGCGCCGGCGACATCGTTGCGATCGCGGGTCTGACGATCGCGGGCGTGGCCGACACGCTGTGCGATGCCGAGGTCCTGATCCCTATTCCTGCGAACCCAATCGATCCGCCGACGATTGCGATCACCATCGGCATCAACGATTCACCGTATGCGGGCCGCGAGGGCTCGAAGGTGCAGAGCCGCGTCATTCGCGAGCGCTTGTTCCGCGAAGCCGAAAGCAACGTCACCATCAAGGTCCGCGAAACGGAAAGCGCCGACGCGTACGAAGTCGCCGGGCGCGGCGAATTGCAGTTGGGCGTCTTGATCGAAACGATGCGCCGCGAAGGGTTTGAGCTTTCGATTTCGCGTCCGCGCGTGTTGTTCCGCAACGGGCCCAACGGCGAAAAGCTCGAGCCAGTCGAGGAAGTCACCATCGACGTCGACGACGCCTATACCGGCACCGTAATCGAGCAGATGTCGCTGCGCAAAGGCGAGATGACGGACATGCGGCCGTCGGGCGGCGGAAAGACGCGCCTGACCTTCCTCGCGCCGTCGCGCGGCCTCATCGGCTATCACGGACAATTCCTGACCGACACGCGCGGCACCGGCATCATGAACCGCGTTTTCCAAGAATTCGGCCCGCATCGCGGCCCGATCGAAGGACGGCGCGTGGGCGTCTTGATCGCCGACCGCGACGGCGAAGCGCAGACCTATGCGCTTTGGTATCTGGAAGAGCGCGGCTTCATGTTCATCGAATCCGGCACCAAGGTCTATCAGGGCATGATCATCGGCGAGCACAGCCGGGAGAACGACCTGGACGTGAACGCGCTGAAGGCCAAGCAGCTGACCAACTTCCGCGCTTCGGGCAAAGACGAGGCCGTCCGCCTGACCCCGGCCAAGATTCTGACCCTCGAACAGGCCATCGCCTATATCGGCGACGACGAACTGGTCGAGGTGACCCCGAAATCCATCCGCCTGCGCAAGCGCTGGCTCG
>JAWXBY010000081.1:0-5448 GCA_034440355.1 Alphaproteobacteria bacterium | reverse complement strand
GATCCACAACTCGGCCCCGCCATGCAGCGCGACCTCCGCAAATTCTATCCCGCCTCGCACGCCTTCGTTGACGTCCAGCGCATCACCGGCGCCGGCGCCATCCAGGCCGCCTGGACCAAGCTCGCCGCCGGCGACGTCCCGCCGCGCGAAGGATTAGTGCTGTCGTTCTGAGTCCGAGCGCCGCTGCGCCCTCCTGACGCACGAAAAGGGGCGGTAATTCCTTGTTCCTGACACCGTGCGGGCATCGCCTCTAAACCCGATCACGCGTAGGCTTGATTTGGATCAAACGGCCGAGGACCCATGGCGCCCCCGAATACGCCCCAGAACACGACCACGACCCCGACCCCGCTGCTGGACCAGATCAACTTCCCGGCCGACTTGCGGAAACTGGAGGGCAGTCAGCTCCGCCAGGTCTGTGGAGAACTCCGCGCCGAAACGATCAGCGCCGTGTCGCAAACCGGGGGCCATTTGGGCGCCGGCCTCGGCGTCGTCGAACTCACGGTCGCGCTGCACTACGTCTTCGACACCCCGCGTGACAAAATCATCTGGGACGTCGGCCACCAGGCCTACCCGCACAAAATTCTGACCGGCCGCCGCGACCGCATCCGCACGCTGCGCCAAGGCAATGGCCTCTCCGGCTTCACCAAGCGGGCCGAGAGCGAATATGATCCGTTCGGCGCCGCGCACGCCTCGACTTCGATCAGCGCCGGGCTCGGCTTTGCCGTCGCGCGCGATAAACGCGGTGACGACAGCCACGTCATTGCTGTGATCGGCGACGGCTCGATGTCGGCGGGCATGGCGTACGAAGCCATGAACAACGCGGCTGAAACCACCAAGCGCTTCATCGTCATTCTCAATGACAACGACATGTCGATCGCGCCGCCGGTCGGTGGCATGTCGACCTACCTCGCGCGTCTCGCCGCCACCAAGACCTATCGCCGCATCCGCAAGACCGCCAAGGGCGTTGCGTCCGCGCTCGGCGAAACCATCCACGACATCGCTAAAAAGACCGAAGAATACGCCCGCACCATGGTGACCGGCGGCACCTTCTTCGAAGAGCTCGGCTTCCACTATCTTGGTCCGTTCGATGGTCACGATATTGACGTGCTCCGCCGCGTGCTCGCCAACGCCAAGGAGATCGACGATCGCCCGGTGCTGATCCACGTCGTCACTAAAAAGGGCAAAGGCTACGCGCCCGCCGAGAACGCCGCCGACAAATATCACGGCGTCAACAAGTTCAACGTCGTTACCGGCGAGCAAAGCAAAGGCGCATCGGCCCCGAGCTACACCAAAGTGTTCGCGCAAGCGCTCGTGCGCGAAGCCGAGAAAGACGACAAGATCGTCGCCATCACTGCAGCCATGCCATCGGGCACCGGCCTTGATCTCTTCGGCTCGAAATTCCCGGACCGCACCTACGATGTCGGCATCGCCGAACAGCACGCCGTGACGTTCGCTGCGGGCCTCGCCGCTGACGGCATGAAGCCGTTCGCCACCATCTACTCAACCTTCCTGCAACGCGGCTACGACCAGGTCGTCCATGATGTAGCCATCCAGAAGCTGCCCGTGCGCTTCGCGATCGACCGCGCCGGTCTCGTCGGCGCCGATGGCCCAACGCACGCCGGCTCGTTCGACGTCGGCTATCTCGGCGCGCTGCCGGGCTTCATCATCATGGCCGCCGCGGACGGCAACGACCTCTCGCGCATGGTCGCCACCTGCGCTGCGATCGATGATCGCCCAAGCGCCGTCCGCTACCCGCGCGGCGACGCTGAAGGCGTGATGCAAGCTGACGCCGCCATCCCGCTCGAGATCGGCAAAGGCCGCATCCTGCGCGAAGGCACCTCGGTTGCGCTGCTAAACTTCGGCGCCCGCATGAGCGAGGCCAACAAGGCCGCCGATAAACTCGGCGCCATGGGGCTTTCCACGACGCTCGCCGACGCGCGCTTTGCAAAACCCCTCGACGAAGACCTCATCCGCCGCCTCGCGCGCGAACACGAAGTGCTGTTGACCATTGAGGAGGGCTCGATCGGCGGCTTCGGCGCGTTCGTGCTGCACTTCCTCGCCGCTGACGGCTTGCTCGATCGCGGCCTCAAAATCCGCACGCTGACGCTACCAGACATCTTCCAGGATCAAGACAAACCTGAACTGATGTACGCCGCCGCCGGCCTCGACGCCGACGCCATCGCCAACGCCGCACTGCTAGCGTTGGGGCGTGGCGTGAACGAAGCGCGCGCTTAAGGCGTCACACCCATTCCCGGGGCGATGCGAAGCATCGAGCCCGGGACCCATACCCCCAACTGCCAGCCGACTAAGCCCATCGCTTCACCCATCGTGTTCATGGGTCCCGGACTGCTCGCTTACGCTCGCATCCGGGAATGGGTGGCCGCTCATTTGCCCGCGTCGCATTTTGTGCGATCCTCCCTCCGCTAACCGACGGAGGATTCTCATGGCCAAAGGTCAGATGAAGTCGAACAAAGAGAAGCGCAAACCGAAGAAGGAAAAGGACGACAAGAAAGCCGCGAAGAAATAACGCGCCTTTTCGTCTGAAAATACCACGCCGCCGTCCGCCCAGCGCGACGGCGGCGTTTTTATTTTTCTTCCAGTTCCCGTACCGTGTGAGACGTGAGGTGTCGTAATGGTCTGGAAGCAGCGCGCAGCGGTCGCCAGCATCTCAGTTTTGTTGAGCGGCGCCCTGGCGACCCACAACGCCGTCGCCGAGCCCGGCCTCGCTGACGAAGTCGAATCCCCCATCGTCGTCGCCGGCGCGACCGAGATGACGCTGAGCGCGGGCGAACTTAGCGACGGCGGCGATTGGCAAGCGCGCGGCGAACTCAGCTACGCCTACCTCAGCTGGTGGCGCCCCGGCGTCGCCGCGACCTGGCAGCGCGAAAACGGCGACGCGCACCTAAGCGGCATCGCCTTCGAGAACGTCTTCGACTTCATCCCAAGCCGCCGCTGGCCGGTGCATTTCGGCGCCTACGCCGAGTACGACCGCAACATGGCCGAAGGCCCTGATCACGTCGAACTCAAACTGCTGATGCAGCACGTGCAAGGCCCGGTTGATCTACGCTTCAACATCGTAACCGAGCGCGAAACCGGCGATCACTCCGACAATCGCTGGGAGTTCGGCTACGCCTCGCAAGCGTCCTACCGCGTCAGCCCCACAATGCGCCTCGGCGTCGAAGGCTTCGGCGACACCGGCTTCGACGATCAGCTCGGCGACATCGACGATTACGCGCACTATTGGGGACCATTCGCGCGCCTCCGTCTCGCCAGCGTCCGCGATCAGCAACTCAGTTTGCAGATGGGCTATCTCGGCGGCTCCGGTCACGCCGACGCCAACTCTCAGCTGCGCCTGCAACTCGAATGGTCGTTCAACGAAGACGACGGCGACTAAGCCGGCGCGATCTGCGTCTCGTAAATCACCGCCGCATCGGTGTTATGAAAGCGCAGCGTCAACGCCTCCGGCGCAAGGCCGCAGCTCGCGAACCCAATATCGGCATAAGCAAAGCGCGATTGCGCGACCGTCTCGATCTGCCGCGCATGCGCGCCCGAGCCTGAGCACACATAATGCACGTCGTTTTCGACCAGATGCTCAAGGTCGTGCTCGTGGCCGTTGAGATAGACGTGGACGCCATATCGCTCCAGCAGCGGCTTCACCCGCTCGACCACAGCCGGCGTCTCGCCATGATTGCCGCTCGACAAAATCGGGTGGTGGCCGACCACGACCTTCCACCTCGATTGATCCGCCGCGAGCGTTTCCTCGAACCACTGCAATTGCGTGCGCGCTTCGCTTGATGTGCCGAGCATAGGCACATGCGCCGCCGCATTGCCCAGCCGCGCGATCGGCGTGGTGTCCAGAAAATAGAACGTCGCCATCTCGCCGCCGACCGGCATCGCTTGCGACCAATAGCGTGACGGCATCCGCCATCGCGGACTGCGCGCCGAGTAGGCGACCTCTGCATTCGGCGAGCCTTCATAATCGTGATTGCCGAGCACCACGTACCAAGGCGTCTGCAGCGACGGCGCCGAATAAATCTCCTCGAACGAACTCCGAAACTGCGGATCGCTCACCGAGCCGACGCCGCGCGGATAGAAATTGTCGCCCGTTGAAATCACGAAGCGCGAATTGCTTCGTCCCGCGACCCCGGCCATCGCGCCCGCCACGCGCCGCTGCTCATCCGAGCCTTCGCCCCAATCGCCGACAACAAGAAAGCTAAGGTCGCTCGTTTGCGCGAAGGCGTTGGGCGCGAACAAGGCCGCGCCCGCGCCTAAAACGATGTTGCGACGCGATTGCACAAGCATGGACGTCATCCGTTCGGTTGCGCGCAAGACTATTCGCAATCCGCAACAGGGTCATCCATTCCGCCCCAACTTTTGGCAGCAACTTGACTCTGCGTCCGCGCCCTATAACCAACCCGGCCCCATCAAATCCAGCCGTGCGAGCGCGCCATGACCCTCTCGATCGGCCTCGATTTCGGCACCACCAACACCGTCGCGACCATGATCAACGCGGCCGGCGCGCCCGAAGCCATGCACTTCGCCCACGGCGCCGATGTCTTCGACGCCTTCCGCTCCGTGCTTTGCTTTTGGCAAACGCAAGAGGCCGCCGCCAGCCGCACCAATGTCGAAGCTGGCCCCTGGGCGATCGAACAATTCCTCGAACTTGCCGGTGATTGCCGCTTCATCCAATCGTTCAAAACGTTCGCCGCCAGCCCGCTCTTTTCCGACACCTTGATCTACAACCGCCGCCTCAAATTCGAAGATCTGCTCGCAAGCTTCCTCCGCCAGGTCCGCGCTCACGCAGGCGCAGAATTTCCAAAACGCGTCGTCATAGGCCGGCCGGTGAAATTCGCCGGCGCCGCGCCCGATGAAGCCCTCGCGCGCACGCGCTACGAAGCCGCGCTCCGCGCTGTCGGCTTTGAAGAAATCCACCACGTCTATGAGCCGGTCGCCGCCGCGCACTTCTTCGCTCAGCGCCTCAACGCCGAGGCCACCATTCTCGTCGCGGACTTCGGCGGCGGAACCAGCGACTTCTCCGTCGTCCGCTTCTCACGCGGCCCGAACGGCCTCGACTACAAACCGCTCGCCCACACTGGCGTTGGCGTTGCCGGCGACGCCTTCGATTATCGCATCATCGACAACGTCGTCGCCCGCGCCTTCGGCAAAGGCAGCGAGTACAAAAGCTGGGACAAAATCCTCCCTGTGCCCAACGGCTACTTCACCAAGTTCAGCCGCTGGAACGAGCTTTCGATCATGCGCCACAGCCGCGACTATCGCGATCTGCAACAGCTCGTGCGCTCCAGTCTCGATCCCGATCGCATCCGCGCCTTCATCGCCTTCCTCGATGCGGACGCCGGCTACGACATGTACCGCGCCGTCTCCGCCGCAAAGCTCCAGCTCTCGCACGCCGAGGAGGGTAAGCTCTCGCTGCATGTCGCCGGCGTCGAT
>JAWXBY010000080.1:0-23483 GCA_034440355.1 Alphaproteobacteria bacterium | reverse complement strand
CGTGAGACCGTCCGGCCCGACAGCGACGTCGGCATACGTGCCGGCAAAGTCCTCGCGAAGCGACCGCCAGGTGATGAGGATTTTGAACGTGGCAATCTCTTGCGTCATCGGCGCGCTTCAAAGCCGTTGTTGATGAGCGCTGTAGCGTATCACATGCCGTTCGACGCCGAAACGTAGCAAAGTTGCGAGCGCGGCGGGGGCAGGGGAATAACATCATGTCCCCTTATTTCTAACGAAGAAATTGGGATCAGCGTGGGCATTGTCGTGCAGCCGCCCGCTATGTCGACTCCGACCCCAATTCTTGCGGTGTGTCCGGTCCCTTGATGACGAATAACCATTCCGTTGGCGCCATCCATCCGCGCCGGCGTTCGCGGCCGGTAAGGACTGGCCGAAAACCAGTCGCCGCATTTCCGACGGAGAGGGTCCAAGCCTGGACGACGTTTGTCGATGGCTGCAGTTCGACCATGAATTGCATTGGTTCAGTCCAAGACGCTTGGTCGCCCAGAAACCACATCTCACCGCAGATCTGCAGCGAGTCCTCGTTGAGCGCAGCTATCTGATTTGCGACGGTGCCGTCAGGTGCGTAAGAGCCGGGTAGCAAGCTACGCGCCAGCACGTCGATGGGCCGCGTAAGGTCCCTCTCGTTGTCCTGATCTTCTCGCAAGCGCTCCATCGCCGCGCGGGTTTCCGCCGGCGGTAGCAGCCGCGTCTTGGTGTATGTCAGATAGGCTCTGGCAGCCCGCCCAAGATCGGCTTCTACGTCCCTGATCCAATCATCGCTGGCGACACGTCTCCTCTCGTTAGGTGCCTCTGCAGGAATAGGAATGTGTGGGTAGCATACCTATTTCACTTAACGCCGTCGGGCATCGGAAACGTATACTGTCCCCTTATTATCCTCGTTTCGGCAAAATCGGTCGCATGCGTGAGAAATAAATCGGAATGTTACCGCGACGTGCCGGAGCACTGCAGACTTCGTCCCAAGCTCTTTCCTCTCGCTCAAAAGCGGCTGCCTGACGCCGCAGCACGTAAACAAATGCCCGCCCTAGGGGCGCTCCGCTTTGTTCGCCACAGAGCCAATCGCTTGAGAACATCAGCCCAGCAGCATCAAGCCTAAACGAGGACTCATCATTCATGCTCCACAGCGCGCTCGTAGTACGCAGCGTGCCGGAACGCTCAAGCACATAGATGCGCGACCAAGTGTAGTCGACGCAGTCAGTCCACATTGTCCGAACCAGGACATAGTCCTGGGTAAGCGCCACATCAACCACGTTTGCGGAATCGCCCCATGGCCTTGGAGCAGTTTCCTTATCGAAAAGCGTGTGCTCAGCCAGCACACGACCGTTGACGACGAGCCGGTCATTGGCCGGCAGCGCGATGTTTAGTCCGCCGACGTCCGCCTGATAGCCCTCGACCGGATAGACATATCCGCATGCGTCGGACCGATCGTCCGCAACCGCTTGCGACTGCATTGCAAGCAGCGCTGCAAAAAGGACGAGGAAGCGAGCGAGCATGATCATATCAAACACTAACACAGTGACTTCGGTGCCGGTATGTCCATTGCGGAACGCCAGGCCGCAAGCGGGAACTGATATGCTGTCCCCAATTCCATCACGCGTCTACCGCCGCCGCTGAGTTTGCGGAAACTTGCGTCTTTAGGTTCGCCTTTTGCTTGCGAACCGCTTCGCGCTCGGCAGCCCGTAAGGCTGCACCGATAGTCCGAATTGCCCCTCGCCAACCCATTTAGCTTCCGACCTCGTTTGGTAATCGCGAGATTGGATTATGTAATTTAATCGCGCAACTATCGATCGTTGCCGTCCTTAAAGTCGTCTTGTTTTATTCAGCGAGTGATGGCCGTCTGCTTTGTGAGAGTGTCAGGTCGAGGCTTGACCTGGCAGCAGCGACGGCAAGCGTCGCTCGACCTCTGCACGCTTGTGATAGGCCGTCTGCGCGCCGGTGGTTTCGCAAGAAAGGCTGGCGCCGGTTGAGGCGAAGCGCATGGCGTCGGGCAGGGTCGTGCCGCGGTCGAGGGCTGCTATGAGATAGCCCGTGTAAGCGTCGCCGGCTCCTGTGGTGTCGATGACGGTGACGTCGGGGCGGCCGATGCGCCATGCTTGGCCGGTGGGTTCGACGGCGAGGGAGCCTTCTTCGCCTAAGGTTGCGACGCAGGTGAGGGCGAAGCGCGTGGCCAATGTGCGGGCGATGTCCAGTGGGTTGTTTGAGGCTAGGCTTAAGCGGTCGCCGATGAATTGGGCTTCCGGTTGATTGACGATCAGGATGTCGAGGTCGGCGAGCACTGTGTCGTCGATGGGCATCGCCGGGGCGAGGTTGAGGACGGTGCGGGCGCCGGCGGCTTTTGCTGTTTTCAGTGCGCGCCAGTTTTCTTCGAGCGGGACTTCCATCTGCAGCATCAGCCAGTCGTTTGGGCCCAGCGGCGTCGGTAGGTTTGCGATGGCGTCGGCGCGCGTTTCCATGTTGGCGCCGGGCGAGACGGTGATGAGGGTTTGGCCGTTTCCGTCGACGGAGATGAAGCCGCAGGCGGTGCGGCGCTCTCCCGTGCCCACGAGCGTGAGATCGACGCCGGCTGTGCGCAGATGCTCCAGCGCGAGCTGTCCCCACGCGTCGGCGCCGATCGTGCCGATCATGGCGACGTTCTGTCCGGGTGCTGCGCCGAGGGCTGCGGCGAGTGCTTGGTTCGCGCCCTTGCCGCCGGGGATGATGCTGTAATCGCCGCCGATCACCGTCTCGCCCACGCGCGGCAGCTGCGCGACCGGCGTGATGAGGTCGACGGTGATAGAGCCGAAGACGACGATCATTCGGCTTGCTCTCCATTCGAGATGCGGGCGGCGAAACGACGCCCATCATCTCCTTATTTTTATTGATTTTCCACACGAAGTGTTCTATTTATGTTCCATTGCGTGCCGGGTGCTTTCAGCGGCCGTGCTCTGCGTTCCATGGTGTCCCCGATATTGCTCTGGACTTGAGCGTGGTCGTTGGCGCGCGCCGCACCGCTGCGCTTTTGCGCAGGCGGCGAGCGGCGCGGACGGTTCTCCACAGTGTGACGGACGTGATGGCAATGTGATGGATGCGTGACGGCAGTTTTGGCGGATTTCCGCCGATGTGACGGTGTGATGGATCGGATTGCGTTTGTTTTTGTTTGGTTGTGGACGGATGGGGACGACACAGGATGTGGTGTGGGTCTTCCGGTGGGTGAGGCTCGCGGGCCATGCTCAGGCGGTTCGTGATTCCGGTGAGGCGTTTTGATGGCCAAGAGTGAGACTGTCTCCGCGCGGTTGCGGCGTTTCGTTGCCGGTGTGGTGCCGCACAACGCGGAGGCGGCGCTGGCGGAGCGCATGCTGAGTTCGTTTCACGATACGGAGCGGACGGGGTTGATGCTCGCTTGCGCCGTGCGGGCGGTGATTGTCGTGTTGCTGGTCGTCGTGTTTGCGGCGACGTCGTCGTTTGTGGGCGATGGGTCTTTGTTCCTGCTGCTCATGCCGCTTGGGATTGCGGCGATCGGGCTCGCGCAGTTCGAGCAGGAGCGGCGGTGGCCGCAGGCGCACTGGGCCAAGTATGTGTTCATGGCGGTCGACTGCGCGTATCTCGCGTTCATTCTCATCGCGCGCAATTGGTTTGCGAGCGATCTGCCGCCGGTGACGTTGGCGGTGAAGGAAGGGGCGTTGTTGTTCTTCGTCGCGTTCCTGGTGCATGGCGCGTTCAGTTATTCGCCGCGCTTCATCGTGTGGACGGGGCTTTGCATCACCGTTGCATGGGGCGTCGTTGTGGGCGTCGCGGCGGTGCAGCCGGGGACGTTCTTTGCGCTCGCGCCGGGCGGCGATGTTTGGCGGCAGTATGGCGATCCGTCGTATCTGCCGATGATCAAGGTGGTCTACGACTATGTGATCCTGGCGTTCCTGACCGGCGGGTTGGCGGTGGCTGTGTGGCGGTCGCGGCAGTTGGTGCTGGCCGCGGTGACGTCGGAGCGGGCGCGGTCGAACTTGGCGCGTCATTTCTCGCCGCGCGTCGTTGATGAGCTGAGCGAGCGCGAGCAGCCGTTCGGCGTCGTGCGACGCCAGCCGGCTGCGGTGTTGTTCGCCGACATTCGCGGCTTCACCACGCGCTGCGAGGGCATGCAGCCTGAGGAGGCGATTTCGTTTCTGCGCGAGTTCCACGGGTTGATGGAGGGCGTGATCTTCAAGCATGGCGGCACGCTCGACAAGATTCTGGGCGACGGGTTGCTGGCCGTGTTCGGCGTGCCGGATCAGGGCCACGGCGATGCGGGCGATGCGCTCGCCTGCGGGTTCGCGATGATCGAGGCGGTGAAGCAGTGGAACGAGCGGCGCGTGCCGCGCGGGCAGTTCGAGGTGCAGATCGGCGTCGGGCTGCACTATGGGCAGCTGATGCTGGGCGATTTGGGGAGCGAGCGGTCGATGACGTTCACGGTCGTGGGCGACACCGTCAACGTTGCGAGCCGGTTGCAGGCGCTGTCGAAAGAACTTGGCACCATGCTTGTCGCGAGCGAGGCGCTGGTCTCGGCGATCAGGGACGAGATGCGCAAGGAGTTGGCGCTGATCGACGATCTGACGCTGGTGGGGCCGAAGCATTTGCGCGGGCGCGAGCACGAGACGGTCGTTTACGCGTTGGAAGGCATGGCGCTGCGTGCGGCTTAGCGGGGTTTCTCGCACGGGAGGTCGTGCTAAAGTGCCGGATGACTTTCGGCTTTTGAGGGTGGGACCCATGCGTCGTGTCCTGTCTTACGTTTGGTGGCCGCTGCTGTTCACGGTGTGCGTGGCGGTGACCTATTGGGGTGTCGTCAACGACATGACGATCCTCGTGTTCAACGTGACCTATTTGAGCTTGGCGCTGACGATCGCGGTGCTCGAGCGGGTGATGCCGCATGAAGAGGCGTGGCTTGCGAACGACGGGCAGGTCGGGCCTGACATTGCGCACACGCTGTTGAACAAGAGCATCGCGCAGGCGCTGGTGTTGTCGCTGACGTTCTTTGGTTTGGCCGAATGGGCCTCGCCGGCGGGGCATGCGTGGTGGCCGGGGTCTTTGCCGGTCGTGCTGCAGGTGGCGCTGGGGCTCGTGTTCGTGGAACTCGGGCTCTACTGGAAGCACCGGCTGGCGCATGAATGGCCGCCGCTTTGGCGCTTCCATGCGGTGCATCACAGCGTGACGCGGCTTTGGTTCTTGAACACCGGGCGGTTTCATCTCGTCGATACGTTGAGCGGGCTGGCGTTCGGGGTGCCGCTGTTGCTGCTGCTCGGCGCGCCGTCGGACGTGATGATCATGGTCAGCGCGATCACGGCGTTCATCGGCATCCTCACGCATGCGAATGTCGAGATGCGCTGCGGCTGGCTCAACTATGTGTTCAACACACCAGAGCTGCATCGCTGGCATCACTCGAAGGTGCTGGCCGAGGGGAACAGGAATTACGGCGAGAACCTGATGCTGTTCGATCAGATTTTCGGCTCGTATTTCAACGCGGCGCGGCGGCCGCCGGCCGACATCGGGATCGCTCATCCGATGCCGGCTTCGTTTTGGGGACAGCTCAAGGTTCCGTTCACGCGCGCGCCGCTTTGAGCGCGAGGCACACGCGTTAACGCACGCTGCAGTCGCAATCCGTATCGCTGCGTGTGTTAACTGACGCCTGATAGTTGCGAAGGTTTTGTGCGCTTCGACCCACGGTCAGTGGTCCGGAAAGAAACGCTGTGCAAACTGATGCTCGTTGCTCACGGCTCACTTTTGCTCAGCGCGCATGTCCAAGAAACCAACTATCGATCCCGATCCCGACGTTATCCGCACGGCCTGGACGCTCATCCGTCATCATGGCCCCAAAGCGATGCGCGAGGCGACGCGTCAGCAGAACGCGATGATCCAGCGCGGCGATGCGGGCAAGGTCAACCTGTGGTGGTCCGTCGGGCGGGCGATTCAAGAGCTGCGGCGCACAAAGCGCGCGCCGGACGAACCGCTGAACTGATTCAACCGCGGCGGATCGTCGGCTCCAAGGCCGCGCGCAGATCCTGGACTTCGCCGCGCAGGGCGGTCAGTTCCGTCATCAGCAGGCGCAGCTGCGTTTCCGCGATGTCGACCTCGGCGTCGATCTCTTCCTGGTGCATCTCCTGCATCGAATTCGTCAGCACGGCGATGAAGAGGTTCAGGACGGCGAAGACCGAGATCACGATGAAGGGCACGAAGAAGAGGTAGGCCTGCGGGTGGGTCGCCTGCACCTCACGCGCGATGTCGGCCCAGCCTTCGAGCGTCATGATTGCAAAGAGGGTGAAAAGCGAGTCGCCGATGGTGCCGAAGTAGCCCGGATGCGCGTCGCCGAAGAGTTTTGTGGCCACCACGGCGCTGACGAAGAAGACGACGCCCATCAGCATTGTGATCGAGGCCATGCCGGGTAGGGCGTGGACCAGCGCTTCGACCACTCGGCGCATCTGCGGCAGGAGAGAGACGAGGCGCAGGACACGCAGGACGCGCAACGCGCGCAGTACGGTCAGCGGGCCTGTCGCCGGGATGAGGGCGATGGTGACGATGGCGGTGTCGAACAGGTTCCAGCCGGAGCGGAAGAAATCCCAACGGTAGACGATCAGCTTCAGCGTCAGTTCGATGACGAAGATCGCCAGCACGATGCGATCGAAGGCGTTGAGGTAGGGGCCGATCTGCGCCATCACGGTCGGCGAGGTTTCGAGCGCCAGGGTCACGGCGTTCATGATGATGAGCGCCATGATGAAGCTCGTGAAGACGTTGGATTCGACGATCGACTTCAGCTTTTGCATGGGCCCCCGGCTCTGCTTTGGTTTGCGGCCTCACACATGAGGCAATCGGTGGCGGAATCAAGCGCAAGCGCGTTCGCCGCTTCAATTTTTCGCGCTAGTTCCGGATGCGGCCCGGGGGAAGGCGCAGTGTGAACACGATGGCGACCGATCGGATCACCATGGTGACGGTCAACGCCGCGGCCAACGCCCAGCCGTCGTCGAGGCCGACGAGTTTCACCGCATAGTAGATGAGCGCGCCGAGCAGGGCCGCGGTGACGTAGAGTTCCGTCTCGCTGGAGAAGACCAGCGGCACGCGGTTCGCCAACACGTCGCGCACGATGCCGCCGCCGGAGGCGCCGATGACGGTTAGGAATACGGTCACTGCCGGATCGAGATCGAGGGACACGAGGCGCTGTGTCCCCGTGGCGGTGAAGAGGGCGAGGCCGAGCGCGTCGGCCCAGAGCAGCGTCTTCGCCGGCGGGGACGCGAATCGTACGGCCTCGAAGGTGACGATGGCCGAGGCGACGGCCACCCATAACGGTTCGGGCGAACTTAACCAGCGCACGTCGACGCCGATCAGGAGGTCGGCGATCGTGCCGCCGCCCATGCCGGCCGCGATCGACAAGAACACGGCGCCGACGACGTCCATCTTCTGCTCAGCCGCGACGAGCGCGCCGGAAGCGGCGAAGACGGCTGTGCCGAGCAGCGACAAAACGGCGAGGGCGATGTCCATGGGCCACAGATTAGCGTGAGTCGGCGTGGCTGTGCGGGCACGGGGATTGCGAAACGGCGTGCGCTGGTGTACATGCGCGGTCCTCAACAACGGCCTTCCAGGGAGGCGACAGTGTCTGCGATCCACCGCCTTCCGATGTCGATCCGCGATATTTAATCGCGCGGGGCATTGCGTCCCTGCGATCGTGTCACCCCATTTGCAAACGATAACGGCTTCGGCGCGCAAGCGTTCGCGGCCTGATGGTTCTCATGCAGGTTATTTCCTTGCACGCGGGCGCGCGTGCGGACGAGCGCACGAGCGTGCGTCCCGATCTTTTGGAGCGACGGCTTCAGCGGTTTCATCCGCGTTTTCGCGCGCGGGTGGCGGTGGTTGCGGCGAGGCATCCGCGGCTTGCCGATTTGGCAGGGAGCTTTCCGGCGTTGCTGTTCGCGCTGGCCGTGCCGCGTGCCGGATTCGACCGCGAGCACGTTTGCGCGCGCATCATCGCCGGTGCGCCGCTGCGCGAGCTCGCCACGCTCACGCAGGTGCCGTTGTGGCTGCGGCGCGTTCCGACAGAAGGCTTCGATCGGCCGATTCCGAGGTTGCCGGGCAGCGCCTCGGCGAGCGGCCAGATCGCCAATCATATTCCGCGGGCGCACAAAGACATCGGTCCGTGGCTTGCCGCCGTCGGCAACGCTTGGGGCTACGCGGACGAGACGGTGGCTGTGTGGATGGCGCGCATTTGGCGGCGCGCGCCGCGACGGCGGCGACGTCATGGTCACAACGAACTGCTGCGTGCCATGTGCCTGTGGGCCTGGCACGCGCGGCATGTGCCGAACGACCCGTGCAAACTGCGCGTCGCTTGGGTGGCGACGATGCGCTTCGACGCGGCAATGAGCGCGGCCAACGATTGGCTGACCAACGTCGAGCTCTACGTTAAAGTCGGCGACAAGCCGATTGCAGATATGTGGTTGAAGGCGGGGTGCGTAGGGCCGTTCGAGATCGTCGCGCTGCGGACCTTTGCCGACGTCCACGATGAAGCGATGGTCATGAAACACTGCGTGCGGACTTACGGCACGGACCTGATGGAAAACTATTGCCGGCTTTGGAGCATTCGGCGCGACGGCGACCGTGTGGCCACGTTCGAAATTTCGCAGGTGAGCGAGTCGCCGTTCTTGCACATTGGACAACTGAAAATGGCAGACGATGCTTGTGCGCCTGAGGGCGTTTGGACGGTCGCGCATACGTGGCTTCGCGCACAAGAGGCTGCGCATCCGGGCGTGTCTACGCGGCCGGAGAAAGTGCCCGTAGCGTGCGTCGTGGCTTGGCGGCGGATGTGGCGGCCTTATTGGATAGCCAAGCGGTGCTTTCCGAACTGGCTGCCGTTGACGCCGACGTATGCGGCAATTGACGGGCTCTGACTGTGGCGCGGAAATCGCTTATGGTGCCGCCCGAAACGAGGCGGGGATTCTTGTGACCACTTTCATTCTGGTTCATGGCGCGTGGCACGGTGGGTGGTGCTGGGATGAGGTGGCGCCTTTCTTGAAGGCGGCCGGGCATCAGGTTGTTGCGCCGGACTTGCCGGGGATGGGGAAGGATAAGACGCCGCTTTCGAAGGTTGATCTGTCCAAGTGGACGCTGTCGATTTCGGATGAGGTTGTGCAGGCGTTCGATTCCGTCGTGCTGGTCGGGCATAGCCGCGGCGGGATCGTGATCAGCGAAGTGGCGGAGATCGTGCCGGATCGGATCAAGACGCTTGTTTATCTTGCGGCGTTTTTGGTGCCTACGGGTAAGACGCTGGCCGACATGCTGGCTTCGGTGCCGGACAATCCGATTGCGGAGGGCGCCATCGTGATGCGCGAGGACGGCATCTCGTCGGTGATTGCGCCTGCGAAGGTGGGGCCTGTGTTCTACAACACGACGTCGCCTGAGCTGACGGCGCGTGCGGCGTCGTTGCTGTCGCCGGAGCCGATGATGAGTTTCACGACGCCGTTGCGTCTCAGTGATACGCGGTACGGGCGCGTGAAGCGCGGCTATATCGAGTGCGCGCAGGACAACGCGATTCCGATCACGCTTCAGCGCAAGATGCAGCAGGCTTTGCCATGCGCGCCGGTCGTGACGCTCGACACCGATCATTCGCCGTTTTTCTCGGCGCCCGAGGCTTTGTGCCGGGCGCTTCTCGCTATGTCGGAGGCTTGAGATGTACCAGCTCTATATCGCGAACAAGAATTACTCCTCGTGGTCGCTCAGGCCGTGGGTGTTGATGCGGACGCTGAACATTCCATTCGAAGAGCGGTTCGAGCGGTTCGTGCCGGGCGGCAGTTGGTCGGCGTTCCGGTCGTTCTCGCCGACGGGTAAGGTGCCGACGTTGGTCGACGGCCGGACCATCGTTTGGGATTCGCTCGCGATCGCCGAGTATTTGGCTGAGCGGCATGACGGTGTGTGGCCGAAGGAAGCGTCCGCGCGGGCTTGGGCGCGGTGCGTGTCGGCCGAAATGCATTCGAGCTTTCAGACGCTGCGCGAGATGTGTTCGATGACCGTCGGCTTGCGCGTGAAATTGAATTCCATGCCCGACGCTTTGGCGAAGGATGTTGCGCGGATCGGCGAACTTTGGAGCGACGGCGTCGGCAAGTTCGGCGGGCCGTTTTTGACCGGCAAGTCGTTCACGGCGGCGGACGCGTTCTATGCGCCGGTGGCGTTTCGCGTGCAGACCTATGGGTTGAAGCTTGATCCCGTCGCGCAAGCTTATGGGCAGCGGCTGCTCGATTTGCCTGCGATGCGCGAGTGGTATGAGGCGGGGCTTGCCGAGACGTTTCGCGACGAGCATGAGGAAGTGCCGATGAAGTACGGCACCATCACACACGATCTGCGGGCAAAGGCGCGCTGAGGTCGGCGAATTCGATTTCGGTCTCGCTGATGAAGCGGTGTGCGGGTATGCGCAGGTTCGTTGGTGCCGGGCCGGTGCTAACGCGGCCGGCTAAGTCGTAGCGCGAGGCGCAGCAGGGGCAGGCGAGTTCGAACTCTTCGGCTGAGGCGCGGCGGACGAGGCAGTCGCCGCGCGTGCAGGTGCCGACGCAGACCATGATGTCGGGGCGGAGCGAGCGGTGCCAGTTTTGCGCCCACTCCGGTTGCCGTGACTGTGTTGAGGTCGGGTCGCGCAATTTTGCGTTCGGCGTGCGTAGGCCGATGAGTTCTTGCGGCATGCGGCGGAAGATCATCACCGGGGTTTGATTGACGTTGACGAGCGACGGCGCGATGCCGGTCAGATCCTTGGTGTCGAAGGTTGTGCGGCGGGCGACGGTGTCTTCGGCCGGCAGCATCGCGGCGATGAAGGGCCACAAAGCCAGTGCTGCGCCGACGCCGCCAACGGCGTAGGCGGTGGTGAGGAGCCAGTCTCTGCGTCGGTGTTCCACGGGTCGGCTTTCAGGCGCGCGCTTTCTTCGGCTCCTGAGTGTAGCGCGGGTCGGCCGTCGGTGCGGCTAGCGTTGTGACGCGGATGGCGTCTGGCGGGAGTTTCGCGGTGTAGGCTTCGTCGCGAGCAAAGGCCGCTTCGTGGATGTGCGCGCCGGCCGGAATATTGCGGCGGCCGGAGAGGCTGAAGCGGCGGCGCTGGATCCAGGTTTCTTTGCCGTCGACGGTGGCGCGTTCCCAGCGTTTCTTCGGGATGCACTGCGTGGCGCGCCAGAGGAAGCCGGTCAGGCTGTTGTGGATCGGCGCGGTGGCGTCGGGTTTGACGTAGTTGCCGCCGGCGCGGCCCATGATGCGGGCCTCGCGTTCGGGGATGGTGAGCAGGCCTTCGGCTTGCGCCTCGCGCAGCATCCATTCCAGCGTGACTTTCGCCAAGCCGCTTTCCTTTTCGGGATAGCCGCCGCCGATGTCGCCGTGCGAACCCGGAAACCAAACCTGCTGCAGGTCTTTCGGGCCGGTCGGGTTGCGGTCTTTCGGACGCCAGAGGTTTTCGCGGAAGAAGGCGCGGCGCTCATCGATGGCGAGCGCGTGGCGGCCGACTTCGATCGACGGGTTGTGCGTGGTGAAGGGCAGGCGCAGCGGGTTTTCAATCCAGCCGACGGAGTTCACCGTGTCCCACACGCCGACGAAATAGGGGCGGCAGGCGACGGAGGAGAATGTGAGTTTGAATTGCTGGGACACCATGAGCGCGCGGGTGAATTGTTTGCTGCCGCCGCTGCGGCCTGCGTTCTTCATCATGCGCACGGCGTAGGGGACGAGCGGTTCGTTGCCCGGGCGGATGAGGCCCACCATGTGCAGCAGCGAGGCGACGGCGCGCACGGTGTAGGCGCCTCGGCTGAAACCGAAGAGGAAGACTTTGTCGCCCTTCTCGTAGTGGTTCATCAGGAACACGTAGGCGTCGCGGATGTTGTTCGCGAGGCCGTAGCCGAAGGCGAATCCGGCGAGCTTGGTCCACCAACGCGAGAAGGCGGTCAGTGCGCCGGCTGCTTCCATCGTGCCGAGGCCGGGGTTGTAGTACGTGACCTGAACCTTCGGGTCGTGGACAAGCATCTGGTAGAGCTTGACCACGTTGGTGCGGTCGCCGTCGAACTCGTTCGACGTGCCGTCACAACAGATGACGATGTTCTTCGGCATGGCCCCCGCCAGCGAATCGCGTTGAGGGGCAAGCGTGTCATGAGCAGCGGCGATCAGACAAAGACTAGGCGCGCTTCATCAGCAGTTCAGCGATTTGAACGGCGTTCAATGCGGCGCCTTTGAGCAGTTGGTCGCCGGCGACGAGCATCATCAGGGAGCGGCCTGTCGGGTCGCTGGGGTCGGGGCGGAGGCGACCGACCAGGACGTCGTCTTGGCCGGAGGCGTCGCGCGGCATCGGGAAGTAGTTTTTGGCGCGGTCGTCGATGATCTTCACGCCGGGCGCGGTGCTTAGGATTTCGCGGGCGGCGTCGGGCGACAGGGCGCGGTCGAATTCGACGGTGAGCGCGATCGTGTGCGCGCGCAGGACGGGCACGCGGACGCAGGTGATGGCTATGCGCAGGTCGGGTTCGTTCATGATCTTGCGCAGTTCGCGCGCGACCTTGATCTCTTCGCCGTTGGCGCCGGTTTCGAGATCGACCTTGTCGTTGTGGCTGAAGACGTTGAAAGCGTAGGGGTGGGGCAGGACGCGCGGTTCGTACGTGCGGCCCTCGAGATAGGCTTCGGTGGATGCGCGCAATTCTTCCATCGCGGATGCGCCGGCGCCCGAGGCCGCTTGATACGTCGCGGCGATGACGCGTCGGATCTTCGCTTCGCGGTGCAGCGGCCAGAGTGCGAGCGCGGAGATGACCGCCGTGCAATTTGGGTTCGCGATCACACCGTGGTGGTCGAAGGCGGCGGCGGCGTTGATCTCCGGCACGATAAGCGGCACGTCGTCATCCATGCGAAAGGCGGAGGAGTTGTCGATCACCACCGTGCGGCGCGGCGCGGACTTGGCGAAATCCTTGGAGATCGCGCTGCCGGCGGAGAAAAGGGCGATGTCGACGTCTTCGAGGCTGGTCGCTTCCATCGCGTCGATGCGGACGTCGCGGTTTTGAAACGTGATGTGCTTGCCGGCCGAGCGCGGGGAGGCCAGCAGCTTCAACCGCGAGAGCGGGAAGTTGCGGCGCTCAAGGCAGGCGATCATCTCCGTGCCCACCGCGCCCGTCGCGCCAACGACGGCGACGGAGGGCGACGGAGGCAGGCCACGGGAGCGGCCGTTGCGATTCAAGGGTTGGACTTCAGACATCGGTCTCTCTCGTTCTTTATGCCGGAGACGGTGCCGATGTTCTTAGGCCCCGTCCGATCCCGGCGGGGCTTTTGGAAACTTGCGTTCAGCTTTCGCGCGCACGTTCCAAAGCCGCCGCCTCGGGCGTCTTGGTCGTCTTCGTGCGCTTGAACATGGGCATCATGATGGCGCCGACATAACGCGGCGCGCGCCGCTGGTCAAGAATAGGCCCGCGGGTGTGACGAACGCTACGTGGCTTAACTTAGTTTGCCGCGCGACGCGTCATGATCATGCGATCGCCGCCGGGGAATGTCGGCACCCAGCCTTGCGGGGTTTCGCGCATCGCGGCGCTCTCGATCTTGTCCGGCGCGAGGCGGCGATAGGTTTGACGGAAGTGCACTGTCGTGCCGTTTGCGCCGGCCTTCCGGCCGCCGATCGGCGTGGCGCCTTCGCTGTAGCTGGCGTTGATCTCACGCACGAGCGTGCCGTCGGGTGCGAGCGACAGCGTGCCACGTTCTTGGACGGCCGCGCGCTCGCTGAGGTCGAGCATCAGGAGCAAGTCCAGGTTCTTGGAGACGCCGTTCCACATCAGAACGCCCTCGAAATGCGGCTCTTCGCCCTTGGCCGTCAGGAGGCTTGCGGCGTAGCGGATGTAGGAACGGTTGGGGCCCCAGCTGAAGCGCGCGACCATGGCCGGCGGCCCTTCGGCGACGCTGACGTCCCAGTCGCCGATCAGGAATTCGTAGGGCGCATATGGGCCTGTGGCGTTGGCCGCTGGGGTGGCGGCGGCAAGGACGATGGCGACCAGAAGCGAGGCGAACCATTTGGGCATGGGCTTTGAGTTCACAGCTAGTTTCATTGCGACGGGCCAGGGCTTCTACCAAAGCTTGACTGGGCGGATCGCGGAATTCGCGCGGGCGACGTCTGTTAGCGGACATTGGGTCCGATCTGTCCGGAAGGTGTGGCCCATGGCTGTCGTCGCAGAGGTGCAAACCGCAGACCGGCGCAGCGCGCGGACGCGCGAGGCGTTGCTGCAGGTGTTTTTGGATCTTCTGTTCGAGCACGGCTATGAGGCCTTGTCGGTTCGCGATATTGCGGCGCGCGCGAATGTGGGGCGATCGACGTTCTATGAACATTTCGCCGGCAAAGACGCGCTGCTTCGGTTCAGTTTGCGGCGACCGTTCTCGGTGCTCGCGGAGATCATCGGGGAAGACCAGGTGAACGATCGGACGATCCGGCTGCTGCGGCACTTCCGCGAACGGCGCAAGCTTGGTGCCGTTCTGTTTTCCTATCCGCTGCGGCCGTTGTTGACGCGTGCGCTTGCGGACTTGATCGACGAGCGCCTTTGTTCGTTTTCCACAGCGCGCGTGACCGTGGCGCAGCGTTTGATCTCTATCCAATTGGCCGAAGCGCAGATCGCGCTTGTCGATCAATGGATCAGCGGAAAGATCGCCTGCCGGATTGAGGCGATGGCCGCGGCGCTGCACGCGAGCACGAATGCCATCGTGCGCGCGCACGGTGTCGCCTGGCGGCCGACCGGGGCCTAGTCTGTTTCGTCCGGATCCGCGGGCGCAGGAAGGGCGATGAGTTGGCGCGCGGGTTGCGGCGGCGCGGGGCGCGCGGACTTGAAGCGGGAGAACATGCGGAACGTGACCGCTGCGATAAGTCCGTAGACGGCGGTGACGGGGGTCAGGGTGCGCGCGAGGAGGTAGTTGGGCTCCGGCTGCTGGAACTGATCATACGCCAGAATCGTGAAGCCGCAGACGGCGCCGAGGGCGAGGCCCGTGAAGGCGTAGTTCAGGAACGACGTCGTCTCTAGGCGCTCGAGGATGAAGGCGGTGGGCACGCCGACGAGCAGCGTCGGCAGCCCGGCGACGGCGCCGATCATGAGCGCGTAGATCGATAGTTCGGGCAGCGCGCGAACGATGTTCAGCGCGCCGTCCCAGCTCGCGACGGCGGCGGCGTCGTTGATCGCTTGCGACACCGTCGCGGCCGTCACGACCAGCGTCATGAACACAAAGGGCGTGACGATGAGCGTCTTCGCCCACACGCTCACCCAGGTCTTGACGGACATCTCCATAACGCGAGATCCCCCGGGAGTTCGGGGCGACTATTGCACACCGGCGGCGGGCGGGCGACGACCGCGTGACTTGCGCAGCCGCGCGGCGGGCGTCATGGTTTTTGCCATGGATGCGGCGGCGATTGCGCGAAGCTTGGAACTGGCGGCGGAGCGCGGCGATCCTGCCCCCTTGGTCTATGCGCGGCTGTTCGCGGCGCATCCGGACATGGAGCGGCTTTTCGTGCGCGACACCAACGGGCTGGTGCGCGGGAACATGCTGGCCGAGGCGATCAGCGCCATCCTCGACTTCATCGACCGCGACGCCTATGGCGGGAACCTGATGCGCATCGAGATCGTCAACCATGAGAATCTGGGGGTACCGCGCGAGGTGTTCCCCGTCTTCTTCTCCGCCATGCGCGACACCTTCGCCGAGATGCTGGGCCCGCAGTGGGACGGCGAGATCGACGCGGCGTGGCGCGAACTCCTGACGCGGATCGACGCGGCGTTGGGGCGTTGAGTCAGCGACACGGCAACGCGGCGAGGGCGTATTTTTCCACGAGTTCAGCAGTCTGTTGGTGCATGCCGCGGGTGTTGTAGGCGGTGCGGGTGATGACGATCGCGGCTTTGCGGGATGGGATCGAGATCACGTTGTTGCCGCCGTTGCCGGACATGAACCAGACTTCGAGTGGGCCGCACGCCGTTGTGTACGGGCGGTGCCAGTATTGGTAGCCGTAGGTCAGCGGTTCGAACGATGAATTGCGGTGAACGGTGAGCGCGGACGCGATCCAATGGCGGGGCACGATCTGTTTGCCGCGCCAGCGTCCGTTGTCGGTCACCATCCAGCCGAGCTTTGCCAGGTCGCGCGTCGTCAGTTCGAGACCGCCGCCGGTCATCACTTCGCCGGTCGGCGAGCGATCCCAGTTGCGCGGGCCTGCGCCCAGCGGATCGAGCAGGCGGGACTCGATGAATTTGTCGACGGGCTCGCCCGTTGCGCTTTGCAGGATTTGGCCGAGCAGGAACGTGCCGACGGTGCAGTATGCCCAAGGGCCGCGGCCGGACGCGTCGCGCTGCCAACCGGCTTTGGTCGGCAGGTCGACGACGAAGCGCGTCCACGCTTGCTTGGGGTACATGTTTTCTTCGTTGCCGGGACTGTTTTCGTCGTTGTCGTCGCAGTCGAGCGCGGAGGACATTGTTAGAAAGTCGGCAATAGTGATCCGCTGTTTCAGCGGGCTGTCGTTGGCGAACGGGGCCATGTGCTTCAGGTAGGCGAAGGCAGGGGCGTCGACGGAGGAAATTTTCTTTTCGGCGATGGCGATGCCGACGGCGAGCGCCGTCAGCGACTTCATAGCCGAGCGCGTGTCGTTCGGTTTGTCGGGCGCGCCTTCGCCGGCGTAGTGCTCGTAGGCGAGTTCGCCGTTGAGGACGATCGCGACGCTGGTTGTCTTGGGATAGGTCCCGGCGGCGACGGCACGCTCCATCTCCGTGAGCTTCGACTGGTCAAGGCGCGCGGCGGCCGTCGGCGACAAACGCCAGTCGTTCGCCGGATTGGCGGAGACTGACGGCGCGGCAACTATGGCTAGCGCTACGGCGATAGCGAGCGTTCTCATGGCGATGCACTCCGCGTGTTACCGGCTCCAACTACAGGCGGGTGACGCGTGCCGTCTTGAACGGATGAAACATCAGCGCAAGGCGGCGCGGAATTTAGCTGGTGTCAGACCCGCGGCGCGGACGAAGTCGCGCGTGAGGTGGCTTTGGTCGGCGTAGCCGGCGGCATGGGCCACGTCGGTTAGCGACGCGTTCGGGCGCAGCATCAGATCGGTCGCGCGCTCCAGGCGGCGCTTGCGTGCGTAGTCGCCAGGCGAGATGCCGAGATGGGCGCGGAAGGTTCGCGCGAGGTGCACAGGGTGGACGCCGACGGCGCGCGCCACGGTTGCGACGAACTGTGGTTCGGCGCTGTCGGCGAACATGGCGCACGCGGTTTTGAACCAGCGCGGGGCAAGCTTGTCGGTCACCGGTCGGCGATGCGCGATGGCGGCCAGCAACTCCAGCGACAAGGCTTCCAACATCGCCGGCGCGTCGGGGTTGTCGCGCGGGACGCGCTTGACGGCACCGGCTGCGATGGCGATCGCACGCGGGTGGCGCAGACGGTGCGGGCGGTCGGCGAATCTGAGGTCTTGGTCGAGATCGTTCAGGTGCTCCGCCTTGATCGACAGACCAAAGAAGCGGCCGTGTTGGTCGGCGAAGCGATCGGTGTGGGTTGTGCCGGGCGGATTGTAGATCAAGGTCGCGGTGCCGGCGTCGTCGGTCGCGCCGTGTGCGGTGGAGGCGTATCTGCCGCCGAGCACGAAGACGAAGTGCGCTTCCGTGTGGGTGTGACGCTCGACGTGCCCGCGCGCGGTCAGAAGCGACAAGTGAAACGAGCCCGCCGCGCGGCGCGTTTCAAGCATGCCGTAGAATTGCCCGTGACCCAGTTTGACCGTTGCATCCATGTTCGACTGGCTCGCCTCGTCGTCGAGTATACACGCTTAGGTCATCTTCGCCGTGCGGCGTTCGATGAGGGTGTAGATGACGGCGGCGGTGGCGCCGTAGGCGGCGAGGGAGAAGACGGCGTCCTCCGGTGTTTCGAGGGCAAGAGGTTCCGCGACCATGACCGTGGCGACGATGAAGGCGCCGCCGATCGTGCCGAGGATCAGGCCGACGGCGGCGAAGATGATGACCGAGCGGATGTTCATGCGGTGCAGGGCTATCGATGCGGGGACACCGAGGACCACGGTCGGCAGGAATGCGACGAGAATGCCGATTACAACGACGGCACCGAGCTGCGGCAGGTCGCGCACGACGTCTTGCGGGCTGAACCAGCTGATGAAGTGTGTCCAGTCTTTGGCGGCGGCGACCGTCAATGCGGTCAGGATCAGCAAGACGATGAAGACCGGCGGGGCGATGACGACGGTGAGCGCCCAAGCGAAAATCCGCCGGCCCGGTAGAAGCTGCATCGTGGGCGATCCCGTGTTTCCTTGGTCTTTTTCGCCGGGAAACGCGGCAAGCTTGTGGCAAAGGCCGGGCGCAAAACGAAAGAGGCGCGGCGCCTTTCGGCGGCCGCGCCTCTTTGATTGGGCTTAAACAGGCTTAGTCGTTGTCGTAGCAGCAGTCGCCGCGGTAGCCGCCGAAAGAGCAGTCGTTCTTCTTGCAGCGGTCGTCGTAGCCGTAGCCGCCGTCGTGGCCTTTGCGATGGCGACCTTTGTCCCCGTGGTGGCGCCAGGGGCGGCTGTTCAGCGACATGGCCAGATGGTTGAACTTCTCTTGGCTTGAGACCCAGGCTTGGCGCGTTTGCGAGCAGGCTTGTTCGTTGTAGCCGTTGTTTTCCATGCAGAGGTTGTAGGAGTTGCAGCTGGCCGTTACGAAGCGATAGCTCGCTTCGACTTCGGCGCGATATTCCAGCAGCTTGTCCTTCATGATGGTCCAACGGTGTTCGGTCGTCGGTCCGGGCTCGCCGGGATAGTCCTCGTTGATGGTGCTCATCATGACGTCGCGTTCTTCGGCGAGACCCGTGATCTCGCACGCCTGTTTGGCGATCGAGACAGGGCTTGCAATGCGTTCGTCGTGATAGTGACCGGTCTTGCAGCCGGCGAGGGCGAGCAAGCCCACCACCGCGCCCAAGCTCAAAGTCGTTGACATCCAGCTCATCAGGTCATTCTCCCCGCATACTCGCTCAACTTGCCGTACCGGCAGGTGGTATTGATGAAGCCGGCGGCGGCGCAGGCGCCGGCGCCGGCTGCAGTTCTTGTGCCGGCGGTGGTCCGATCGGCGCTTCGTCGCGTTCCGGTCTCACGCAGGTCTTGCCGATCGGCGTGAGTTCGCGCGCTTTGGCGAAGGTCGGATTGCTCAGCAATTCGTCTTCGATCGCGCGCCAGCGCGCTTCGGGCGATTTGTGTCCGTGTCTGCGCCAGGCCGCTATTGCGTCGCCGTTGCCTTGGCTGGCCGCCTCGCGCAGGTACTGATCGGCCTGCTCCACGTTCTGCGCGATGTCGCACAAGCGGTAGGAGTTCAGCACGATGCCGGTGCCGTAGATGATGGCCAGGTGATAGGTCGACTTGTCGTAGCGGCGGCCCGACGCGGTGCGCAGCCATTCGAGCGCGAGGTCGACGTTGAGGCGCACGCCGAGGCCCGTCGCATACATGATGCCCAGAATGTTCTGCGACGAGGGATCGCGCGCGATCTGCGCGGCGTTGCAGACAACGTAGACGGTTTGGATCGGCGACAGCGTGTCGGTTTCGTCGAACGCCATCTCGCGCTGGAACTTGCGGATCGCGGCGCGGGTCAGCGGTCCGAACGAGCCGTTGGTCGGGCCGTCATAGTGGCCGAGCGCGCTCAACGCCTGTTGGATCGCACGCATGTCGACCAGATCGCCCTGCAGCTGTGCGTATTCACGCGAGATGCGCTTCAGCGCGTCGCGGCGCGGGTGGCAGGTCAGCGTGTGGTTCTGGATGCGCTTTTGCGCGGTGATCGAGGCTTGCGAACCGTAGCGACGGCCGGCGCTGATCGCGCGCTGCCAGAGATCGCGCGCGGTGCGCGTGTCGCCGCTGTTGAGCGCTGCGTCGCCGGCGTTCAGGTACCAGCGCGCTTCGGCGGCGCGTTGTTCTTCTTCGGACATGCGCCCGCGTCGTCCGCCGCTGTCACCGCCGCGCGAGAAGTCCGGCGGCGAGAAGGCCGACGGCGGCGAGCTGTCGGATTGAGGCTCCTCGTAACTGTCGTCGTCGTAGCCGTCCGATATCGAACCTATCGGCGGCTCGTCGACGAGCTGCACGGCGCACGCCTGCGGTTCGCCGGCAAGGTAGTTCGCGGCTTCGGCCTGCATCGCGGCCTTTTGTTCGTCGGTGTAGCCCTCGTAACCGGCGACGGCCATCAGCCAGTCGTTCGCGCGCGTCGTGCTGGCGGTGTCGCAATAGCTGGCGACGGCGAAGTTCACGTAGGCCGCGCGCTTGTCCTGCGCCGCGAAATCGTTTGGTGCGCAGAAAGGCACCATCAGGTTGTTCTTCTCTGCGATCTCGTAGGCTTCGGTGCCGAGTTGTGTGATGCCCAAGCGGATGAAGCCCAGGCGGCCGTCTTTGCGGCTGCGCTCGACGAATTGTTGGCGGGCGACGCCTTGTTCGATTTGGCTGAGGCCGATCATGCTGCGCTGATAGCGCGCATCCTGTGCGCCATCGGCGGCGCGGATGCTGACGTAGACGTAGTAGGCGATGCGTTCGCGCGCGGAGTTGCCGGCGGCTTGCACGGTGCTGGCGATATTCGGGATGCCGATTTGCGGCGTGATCGTGGGCGTGAACGATCCGCTGGGCGCGATCGCCGGTTCGAATCCGCCGGCGGACGGCGATGCGGCTGTCGGCGGGCCATAGCCTGCCATGCTGCCGGGATAACACCAGGGCGGTTGCGGCCCGGCGATTTGCGTCGGCTCTCCCTGATCGCCCTTCAGATACATGAAAGCGCCGGCGCCGATGACGCCGAGCAGACCTAGGATGATTGCCGGGTACGCGAGATAGAGAACGACGAAGAGCCGGAATCTCTTCCGGGCTTCTGCATCGGCTTCGTCATCGATTTGGCGACGCATGTTCTCTTTACCCTGACAGGTGGGGCATGATGCGTTGGCCGTGCCGTCGTCGTGCGCGCGCTTGGTGCTCATGATGCTTTCGCAACGGCCCGGAGTTTGCGTCGCGGCTTCAGCATCCCGATCCCCCACTGCGCCGGCGAATGTCCTTTGACAGACGAACGCCAACGAAACCGACCGGTCCAACAGTCCTCGCGGATCAATCGAAAATGCGATTGAATCGCGCCCGAAGCCGCCCCCCGACGACTTCGACCCGGCCAGTTCACGTATTCTTCTTAGGAGCGGAGCGGGCGGTCAACCATCGCGTGTATGGGTGTCATGCTTCCATCAATGGTAGTTGCTGGACGGCAACCCAGAGCTAGTCCTTCGGACCCGCTCACAGGCTCAAATCTCGCGATTCCGGCGAAACCTGATGAATCCCGACGCGTTCGCTCTGCCGCCGATTGTATTCGTCACATCATCCGCCGGTTGACCTGACACGGTGAGGCCATGATTGGCTGCAATCTAGAAGCGCACGTTCGGTCAACTGGAGACCCAAATGGCAGAGAAATCGGGTGGCGGCGGATTCGGCTGGTTCATCATCGGCATCGCGGTTGGCGCGGCAGCGGTCTACTGGGGACCGGGGCAGTATCAAGCTTATGTCCAGAACACGCCGGCCGGCCAAGTGCGCATGGAGGTCGAGCCGACTTACGTGCCGGGGCAGTGGCAGCGCATGGCGCGCTTCGACATCGAGTTCAGCGCGCGCAAAGCGAACGGTCAGAATTGGGATTGGCCGATGACGGATCCCGAGCTGCAGATTTGCATTCGCGAAGGCAGCGAACTTCGCAAGTGTTACGGGCCGCTCGATCCGGTGCTTGCGGCGTGCAAGGCGAAATTCCGCTGCACGACGGGCGCCATCCCGGTGCCGAACGCGGCCTTCACCGTCGAACTCAACGAATGGGACGACTACAACAAGCCCGATCCGATCGGCGTCGTGCCGTGCGACATCGGTCAAACGTGCAAGTTTCCGCTCGGCGTGGTGAGCGCGCGCGCGCCTTAACGGTTATACTCGCCTCTTCTGATCGAGTCTCAGACGAGGTGTCTCATGCATCGGATGTTCTTTGACCGCGCGTTGCGGGGGATTGCTGCTGCTTTGATCGCGGGCGTAGCCGGCGCGCAGGCGGCGGATGAGACGGACGTCGAGCGCGTCGACTATTTGACCTTTGCACAAGGTGCGGTGCCGCTGTCGATCGGCGGCGACGGTGCTAAGCTTGGCGCGAACTTCGAGCATGCGGTGAAGATCATCGACGGCAGCCCGCCGGGCTTTGTCGTCGTGAACAAAGGCAAAGCGGAGACGTCGACCGAGTTCGTCTATGAGCTTCCAGCGGCGACGACGTTCGATCGCTTTGCGGTGCCGCAGGTTCTGGAGACGCCCAGTCCGAGCGCGACGTTCACACGGGTCGTCGAGGTGTACGGATCGTCGAAGAGCGCGAGCGAAGGGTACGAATTGCTCGCCTCGGCGACGCTCTCCACGCACAAGAAGAAGGGCGAAGTCACCGAACTGACGCTCGCGAAGAAGGCGGCGGTGCGGTGGGTGAAGCTGAAGCTCGCCGGCGGGATCGATCTGCCGCGCGGCGAGGGCGCGCTGGAATTCAGCGAGGTCATCGGCAACGGTACGCAAGAGCCGGCCTCGTTCTCCGATAAGTTCAAAGGCGTTTGGAAGCAGGGTTCGAATGTCATGGCGCTGTCGCAGGAAGGCGCGGTCGTGTCGGGCTGTTTCGATCGGACGGGCGATCTTACCGGCACGGTGAGCGGCAGCGTGTTGCGTGCGACGGGGCTCGACCGGTCGGACAAGACGAAGAGTGCGTTCATTCTCTCCGTCGCGCCGGACGGGCAACTGCGTGGCGTGCGGTCGTCGAACGGCGGGCCGTTCCGGCTTTACAGCACGCCGGTGGCGGCGAAGGGGACGAAGTCGGATTGCGCGACGCCGGTGGTGAAGCTCGGCTGCGGGTCGATCATTCACGGCATCAATTTCGATTTCGACTCGGCCGTCATCCGCAAGGATGCGGAGCCGGTGTTGCTTGCGCTTTACGACGGGTTGAAGGGCGACACGAGCGCTTCGATCAACATCGAGGGGCACACGTCGAGCGAGGGCACGACCGCGTATAATCAAACGCTGTCGCAGAATCGCGCGAACGCGGTGGTCGCCGACTTGGTCAAGCGCGGCATCTCGAACAAGCGGATCGGCGCGCTGGGCGTGGGCGAAGTGCGTCCGATCGCGAGCAACAACGACGAGAACGGACGAGCGATGAACCGCCGCGTCGAAGTGGTGTGCAAATGAGCGGCGGCATGGTGTCGATTATCTTGGGACTGCTGGCGGTGCCAGCAGTCGTGTTTCTTGTTCTGTATTTCGTGACCGGGCGGCGGGTCCTTGTCGCTGTGATCGGGACGGCCGTCATCGGTGCGGCTGCGGGTGCGTTCTTTGCGTCCGCGGGATCGGCGATGGCGACGGCTGTCGATCCGAACGAGGCGCTTCTCCAGGGTGCGGGTATCGGGTTTCTCGGCAGCGCCGGCGTCGCGGGCGTACTCACTTTTGTCCTCAAGCTGCTGCGCGTTTAGGCCGATGCCGATGGTAAACTGAAAAGGCCTTGCGCCCGCGGGCG
>JAWXBY010000079.1:0-46411 GCA_034440355.1 Alphaproteobacteria bacterium | reverse complement strand
CGCCGTCGACGCTTGCGCCAACATCTGCTCGATGCGCACGAGCCCTTCCGCTGTCACCAGGTTCGGCTGAGACGGAATCTCGCGGTCGGGCAATGCGTCGCCCGCACCGTCATCGTCTTTGATGAAGGCTTTGTTCATCCGCCCATATTAGGGCGCGGGGGCGAGGCTGCCCAGAAATCCGTCGGCGCGGCTGCCGAATCCGGGTCCGCCCCGACAGCCGATCGAGCCGGCGCCGAAGCGATAGACCCGCCCGCGAAAGACCGTGCAGGCCATCACTGACGGCGGCCTCGCGTTGCGGCAACCCTGGTACCAACTCACCATGTGGATCTCGAACCCGTCACGTACCAGCGTTCGGAATTTGCGGTCGCGTCCCTCTTTGTTTGTCGCCTCGTCAAGCTTGGCCACGGAACACGCGCTGACAGGTCCGTCCTTGATGGTGACCAGCATGACGACGTCGTCGTCGTCGCCGCCGCGGTGCTTGCGCACCGTGAAGAGGCCGTTGTTGCCGTCGACCGCGTACATCGACGCATCGAAGGTAAAGTCCCCGAACCGCCCGAGTTGAGCCGGCGTTTCGGGCGCAGGCGCCGCCGCAAGCAGCGGCAAAACCAGGATCAGCATCATCGGGAACCGCATCATGGCCCCATAATGACCGCGCCATCGTGGTCAAATTGCGACATGCGCAGGCGTCTTCCTGGGGTAGCCTCCGTTCGAACGGCCGCGAGGGGCGGGACGCGAAGTGCATAGGGTCATCCGGGCGGCGATTGCGGTCTTGGCGGCGCTGCCGTTGATCGGCTGCGTCACGCCGAAGGATTTCGACACCGGCGGCTCCATCCGCGCCATGAAAGCAACCGCCGTCGAACTTAGCGTCCCGCAAACTGTCCAATTCGTCACCACCCGCTGCAACGACAAGCTCGAAGGCGCGGCGCCCGACTCCGCCGACGACCTGTACGAAAAACGCTGCTGGGACGTGACGCTGAAGCAAGACGAAGTCAGGCGCCTGACCTTCGGCATCGCGGAAGGCGCGGGCGTCACCTGCGGCACGGTCGAGGTCAACGTCGAACCGCTCGACGCCAAACCCGAAGCGGTGACGAAGATCGAGAACGCGCCGGTCAGCTACGACTGCACCGACAACTTCACCAAGCTGCGCGACGCGGTCCTCGCCACGCCGTGTCGCTGCGCGCTGATCTTCGTCCACGGCTACAACACGACCTTCGCGTTCGGCGCCAAGCGCATGGCGCAACTGCAAGCCGACCTGAAATACGAAGGCCTGCCCATCCTCTTCTCATTCGGCGCCGCCGGCCGCCTCGACGACTACATCAACGACACCGAAGCCGGCGAACTCGCTGCCCCCGCGCTCAACCAACTGATGATGGCCCTGGTAAACGCCGGCGCGACCGTCGACGTCATCGCTCACAGTATGGGCTCGCGCATCGCGCTGCGCGCCATGAACGACACCAACGCACCCAAGGTGCGCTACGTGATCCTGGCCGCACCCGATATCGACCCGGCGGCATTCCTGCGTCTCACGGAGAAGGCCCTGCCCCGCACGCAGCGTCTCACAATCTACACCTCGAAGTTCGACGTCGCGATGTCGGCCTCGGCCGCTTACCACAACGGCCGCTCGCGGGTCGGCGAAGGCATCAATGCCAAGGTCGCCGACAAACTCGCCGGCGCCGAAATCGTCGACGCCACGCAGCGCGCGACGGACCCGTACGCGCATTCCTATTTCGCCGAGTCGCGCGTCATGCTTGACGACATGCGCGCCATCCTCGCAGGCAAATCCGCGCAGGACCGCAAACCGCTGATCTGCAACGCGGCCGGCCCGAAATCCGTCGTCGCCTGCACCATGCCCTGCCCCGAAGGTGCGAAGTGCGGCCCCAACTGGTACGCCCGCTTCGTCCACTGGCTGCTCGATTGAAATGCAGCGCGCGCTCCGCATCCTCCTGATCGTCGCCTTCGCGCTCGCCGGCGCATTCGCGGCCGGCGTCATCTGGTATCACGCGCCCGCCAGCAAAGTGATCAACGGCGTCCTCGCCCTCGCATGGGTAGCCTTCGCGATGACCTGCGTCGTGGCCTACGCGCGCCGCAACGATGGCCGCGCCCTCGCCGCTCTCGCCCTTCCCTTCGCCGCGATCCTCACCTGGTTCATCCTCATCGCACCATCGAACGACCGCGTCTGGTCGCCGGAGATGGCGCAGCTCCTCACCTACACCCGCGACGGCGACACGATCACGGTGAAGAACGTCCGCAACTTCAACTGGACCGGCCCCGACAAAGCCGACGAGAAATGGGAAACGCGCACCTACGCGCTCAGCGACCTCAAATCCGTCGACGTCCTGTCGCTCTATTGGAAAGGCCCGCGCATCGCGCACACCTATTTCAGCTTCGTCTGGGCCAACGGCGAGGCGCTCTCCCTCTCCGTCGAAATCCGCAAAGAGGTCGACGAGACTTACTCCCCCGTCGCCGGCTTCTTCAAAGCCTACGAACTGTCGATCCTGGCCGGCGACGAACGCGACTTCTACGGCTGGCGCATCCACTTCCCGACGGAAGACCTGCAACGCTTCCGGACCCGCGCCACGACGCAAGAGGCCGGCAAGCTGCTGATCACCTTGCTCGAAGCGGCGAACGACCTCGCGGCCAAGCCTGAGTTCTACAACACGCTCACCGAGAACTGCACGACCGAGGTCTGGATGCTCACCGGCGCCCTCGACCTCGGCGAACCGCTCGACTGGCGCATGTTCGCCTCCGGCTACCTCCCCGACTTCCTCTATGACCTGAAAGTCCTGGACACCTCACGCCCGCTCGCCGACCTGCGGGAACAGGCCCACGCGATGCCCGCCGTGCGTAAGGCGATGGCGGAAGGCTTGATCGGCCCGGCGTTCTCAAACGCCATTCGCACCGGCGCCCCATAGGTATTTGGCTCACCCGCGCCGGTTAAGGCGCCTTTGCCGTATTGTAAACCATTAGAGGCAGACTGATCCTCTTGCGCGCGGCATCGCCGTCGCGCTGGGAGCACTGTCGTGGACTTAGCTGTCGCCCTTCTCTATTGGGTCATCGTCGCCCTGTGGCTGGCGGTGCTGGTGACGCTCGTCGTCTTCGTCATGCGCACGCGCAACGTCGCGCACACCATGGGCTTGTTGCTCCTGGTGCTGGGCATCGACACCGTGCGCAACATCGTCGAGAACATCTACTTCGGCATCTATTGGGGCGCGGTCTTGGGATTGTTCCCGGCCAGCTACGCCGCCCCGCTCGAAGTCTGGTACGCCGTCGCCATCCCGAAAGTCATCAACCTGATCGCCGGCAGCATGGTGCTGGGCATCCTCTTGCTGCGCTGGCTGCCCGCCGCGATGCGCGACCGCACGCGGATGCAAAAGCGCATCCAAGATGCCGAACGCCAAAAGCACGCGCTGACCAGCGCTCTCGACGAATCCGAAATCGCCGTTCTCCTGCTCGACCCGTCCGATCCCGGCCGCCGCATCGTCTTCGCCAACAAAGCCTACACCACGCTGACCGGCGACGCGCTCGACGGCACCCTCGGCAACCCCTGGGACATCCACCTCACCGCGAACGCCGGCGCAGACGACATCGCCGCCCGCGCGGCGATTAAAACGGCCATCGCCGAAACGCGCGCCTTCACGACCCAGCTCACGCTCGCCCGCACCGGCGGGGGCAGCAAGCGCTGCGAAGTCTACGTCGCCCCGCTCAAGATCCAAGGCGCGCCCGCCCTCGTCGCCGTCACCTTCCGCACCGCCCACGGGATCGAAGCGAGCGCACAACTCGCGCACGCCGAACGCATGCAGCAACTCGGCCTCGTCGCCAGCGGCGTCGTGCACGACTTCAACAACATGCTGACCGTCATGGTCGGCAACCTCGAGATCCTGAACCACAGCATGGCGGCGGGCAGCGCTGAGCGCTCGGCCCTCGACATGGCCGTTACCGCGACGATGCGCTCATCGGATCTCGCGCATCACTTCCTCGACTACTCGCGCCAGCGCGCGAAAGGCGTCGAGACGCTCGACATCAACGACATCGTGCGCCACGCCATCCCGCTGCTCGTCAACGCCGTCGGCAAACACGTGACCCTGGAGACAGCGCTCAGCAGCGAACCCGCCCTCGTTGCGCTCGATCGCGTGATGTTCGAAAACGCGCTGATGAACCTAAGCCTCAACGCCGGCGACGCGATGCCCAGCGGCGGCACGCTCACAATCTCGACCGCCGTGGAACAGAGCGCCGTCATCGTCACTGTCGCCGACACCGGTCACGGCATGACGCAAGACGTCGCCGACCGCGTCTTCGAACCGTTCTTCACGACCAAGGAAGGCAAGGGCACCGGCATGGGTCTGCCGTCGGTGCAGCACTTCGTCCAAGGCGCCAACGGAACGATCGCGGTGAGGAGCGCCCCGGGCGCCGGCACGACGATCACCATGCGCTTCCCGGCCGTCGCTGCAGCGCAACGACGGCCCGCACGAGTCGCGTAGCTTCAGAAGAAACTGTCCCCGCAAACACGGCGGGGTTGCACCTAAATCACGCAAAAGCGGGGCCGAATCGCGGAAATCCCCACCCGCCACGCGCAGCGTGCCGTGTCCCTCTATTGTAACGCGCAAGGATGGGTTACAGGTCCGTAATCTGAGAACCCATGCGTATTCGTGAGAACTACTGAGAGTTGGGGAGTGACTGGATGCTTTTCTACCCGCAAGAGCGGCTTGCGCTATTCATCGACGGTGCAAATCTTTACTCCGCGGCCCGCGCTTTGGGCTTCGACATCGACTACAAAAAACTTCTGACCGAATTTTCGAAGAAAGGCATCCTGGTCCGCGCGTACTATTACACAGCGTTGCTTGAGGATCGCGAATTCTCCCCGCTCCGTCCCTTGGTCGATTGGCTCGATTACAACGGCTATACGCTCGTCACCAAAAGCGTCCGCGAGTTCACGGACGCCGCCGGACGGCGTAAGATCAAAGGCAACATGGACATCGAAATCTCCGTCGACATGATGGAACTGGCGCCCTCGGTCGACCACATCGTCCTCTTCTCCGGCGACGGCGACTTCCGCCGCCTCGTCGAATCGGTGCAACGCCGCGGCCGCCGCGTCAGCGTCGTCTCAAGCCTGCGCACGCAGCCCGCGATGGTGTCCGACGATCTGCGCCGCCAAGCCGACCACTTCATCGAACTCGTCGACCTCCAACCGCTGATCGCGCGCGAAGGCGTCAGCCCGCGCCAAAGCAATCACGAGCGCCCCGAACGCGCGCCGCCGCAAAACTACATCCCCCAACCCGTCAGCCTCGACGGCGGCGATTGATGCGATGAAAGCGCCGCGCAGCGTCCAAGCCGCGGCGCTCGGCGCGAGCGAAGAACCGCCGCGCGACTGCCCACTCTGTCCCCGCCTCGCCGCCTACCGCGCCGAGAACAGGCAAAAGCACCCGGACTGGTTCAACGCGCCGGTCCCAAACTTCGGCCCACCGACCGCGCGCCTCCTGATCGTGGGCCTCGCCCCCGGCGTCAGCGGCGCCAACCGCACCGGCCGCCCTTTCACCGGCGACTTCGCCGGCGAACTGCTCTACGGCACGCTCCTGAAATTCGGTTTCGCCAAGGGCAAATACGAAGCCCGCCCCGACGACGGCCTGACGCTGATCGACGCGCGCATCGCCAACGCCGTCCGTTGCGTCCCACCCGAAAACAAACCGACGCCCGAAGAAGCAACAATCTGCCGCGTCTTCCTCCGCGCCACACTCGAAAACATGAGAAACCTGAAGGCGATCGTAGCCCTGGGCCGCATTGCCCACGACGCCACCCTGCGCGCCTTCGAACGCAAACTCGCGGCCCACACCTTCGCCCACGCCGCCACCCACGACCTGGGCCGCGTCACGATGATCGATAGCTTCCACTGCTCGCGCTACAACACCAACACCGGCAAACTCACGACACCGATGTTCGAAGCGGTCTTCGCCGAAGCGCGCCGTCTACTGAGCTAAGCTTCCTCTCGGATCAGCGAAGTGCGCACGACGAACGTCGCCACGCCGTCAATGCTCTCCACGCTCCAGGGATTCGTGTTCACGCGTGCCAGGGCTTGTCCGTTCTCGTCAACCCACGAGCTCTCAACCTCGCACGCGATAACGCCCGGCCGAGGATAGGCGGTATTCCGGAAGAGATGATCGCTGGAAACGACCGCCGTCTTCTCGACAAACCGATGCACTTTCCCATCCGCGTCGACCAACTCGCACTCGACGACACCCGGCTGCGGCTCATCATCGATGAAGCGCACAATCGCGATGCTGAGCAGCCTCACTGCACTTGAACACCGGTTAGCGGCTCTTCCAACATCTGCCGCACACGCGCACGGAAGCCACGGCTCACCCTGAGCTCACGCCCATCCGTCAACCGCACGACGGCGTCGCCGTTCAACAACGGTGAGAGTTCACGAACGCGATCGACGGCAACGATCGTCCGCCGGTGGATGCGCACGAACCGCGCCGGATCGAGCTTCGCCTCGAACGCCACCGACGTCTCGCGGATCAAATGGGTCGCCACCCCCGCGTGCAGCGCCAAGTAATTCCCCTGCGTCTCGATCCAATCGACGGTCTCGATCGGCACCGGCGCCACGCGACCACGCACACCGACTTGAACCACGCGCAAAAACCCGGGCTCGGACGCCGGTTCGACACGCGCGAACGGCAACGCATGCGCAATCCCCGCAAACGCCGCGAGCGTGAACGACAACAGCAGCCAGTTCGCCGCCAGGTGCAGAGGCAACGCCACAGCGAACGGACGCGTGTCGCCGATGCCGAACAACGGCGCGAGCAGGCACGACGCCAAGATCAGCCCAAACGCGAGCGCCACGCTGCTCGCCGCATGAAAGCCTGCGTGCCGGACAGCCAACACGCCCGCGACCCGAAACCGCCGCACCATCATGAACACGAGCGGCGCCGCCGACGCGCCCAGCAGGCTCGCCATCGTCAAGCGCAACACCTCCGCGCTCCAAACCGGCGAGATCAAATCGCCCGGATCGAGCGCAGCCAAGAACACGAACCAATACGAAAACCCGACGGCCGCCTGCCGCGCCATCGGATCGGCACGCTGCCAGAGCGCGCGTGTTTGATCAAAGCTCATGGCGCAAATCTGCGGCGAACGGCCCGCCGCTGTCCAGCACATCGCCCCTTTGTGATGAAGCGGTGTTCGCGCGTGATCAACCGCACCAGCCTTCCGTACCGCTTTGCACAGCCCTACCCCAGATTGACGCCAGCACGAAAGGGAGCGCCCGAATGACCCCCGCCAAACTGATCGCCGCCGCGATGCTGTTCGCCTCGATCGCCGCCGCCCACGCCGCCGACACCGAGAGCGGCCGCGTCGAAGGCCTCCGCGAACAAGGCCTCACCGTCTACAAGGCCATCCCGTTCGCCGCGCCGCCGACAGGCGACCTGCGCTGGAAGCCACCTCAGCCCGTCCAACCCTGGACCGGCACGCGCCCCGCGAAAACCTTCGGCCCGGCCTGCATGCAAACCGGCGTCTCGATGCCCGGCGAAACGCCGCCGGCGACCAGCGAAGACTGCCTCACCCTCAACATCTGGACTCCTGCCGAAGCCCCATCGCGCGCGCCCGTCCTCGTGTGGATCTACGGCGGCGGCTTCGCCAACGGCTCGGCATCGATGCCGCTCTACTGGGGCGACCGCCTCGCCAAGCGCGGCATCGTCGTCGTCACCGTCGCCTACCGCGTCGGCGCGCTGGGCTTCCTCGCCCACCCAGAACTCACGCGCGAGCAACCCAACCACACCTCCGGCAACTACGGCCTGATGGACCAGATCGCGGCGCTCGAATGGGTGAAGCGCAACATCGCCTCCTTCGGCGGCGACCCAAACCGCGTCACCATCGCCGGCCAATCCGCAGGCGCCATGTCGGTGAGCATCCTCATGGCCTCACCCCGCGCGAAAGGTCTGTTCCACCGCGCCATCGGTCAAAGCGGCGGCTTCTTCGAACCCGTCCAACTCGCGCCGAGCTATCTCCTCGCCAACGCCGAACGCGACGGCGAGGCCTTCGCCAAATCTCTCGGCGCGCCGACGCTCGCAGCCCTGCGCAAACTTCCCGCCGCCGCGATCTTGAAAGGTGACCTGCCGTCCGGCGCGCACCCGGTGATCGAACCCAACATCCTCCCGGCCACACCGTTTGATCTCTTCGCCAGAGGCGGTCAAAGCGACGTCCCCATCCTGATCGGCATCAACGCGCAAGAAGCCCGCTCGCTCACCGACGTCCGCGACGTCACCGCCGCAAACTTCGTCGCCGGTATCGAAAAGCGCTGGGGCCAACTCCCGCCGCCGCTCATCGCCGCCTATCCCTTCAAGACGGACGAAGAAGCAAAACAAGCCCGCATCGACTTCGAAACCGACCTGCGCTTCGGTTGGGACATGTGGGCCTGGGCCCGCCTGCAAACGGCCACCGGCAAAGGGCCCGTCTTCGCCTACCGCTTCGACCGCGCGCCGCCCTTTCCGCCGAACGGTCCCCACGCCGGATGGGACGCGGGCCACTTCGCCGAACTCTGGTACATGTTCGACCACCAAACCCAAGAACGTTGGCCGTGGACCGAAGACGACCGCAAACTCGCCGATGCCATGGCCGCCTACTGGACCAACTTCGTGAAGACCGGCGATCCGAACACCAGCGCGCTTCCCGCGTGGCCGCGCTTCACCACCGACGACGGCCCTGTCCTGATCCTCAACACGCCCATCGCACCAGGACAAGTCGCGCGCCTGCCGAACCTCCAAGTCTTCGACGACGTCTACGCGCAGGTCCGCGGCACGCCCTTCCCGGCAAAGCGCTGACGCGTACGAACTGGCAGACCGCCGCACCGATGCGCTAACGTCGCGTTAGCCGACGCACAGGAGCGGCGCCGATATATTGGAGCTCGCCTTTGACGGCTGACCAAGCGCGTCTCGCCACGCAGACAGTGCTCCTGACCATCGTTGCCATGCTGGCGTTCGCGGCAAATTCTTTGCTATGCCGCCTCGCCATCGGCCACCATCTGATCGACGCCGCTAGCTTCACCGCGATCCGCGTGCTTGCCGGCGCAGCGACCTTGAGCGCGATCCTCGCCTGGCGCGGCCGCCTGATCGCCGCGCGCACGAACGATTGGCGTCCCGCCGCCGCGCTCTTCACCTACATGGTGTTCTTCTCGTTCGCGTATCTCTCGCTCAGTGCCGGCACCGGCGCGCTCATCCTCTTCGGCGCGGTGCAGCTCACCATGTTCGCCGTCGCGCTGCGGTCAGGCGAACGCTTCGCGCCCATCGCCTGGATCGGCCTCGCAATCGCGATCGCCGGCCTCATCTACCTCGTCTCGCCGGGCCTCAGCGCCCCCGACGCACTCGGCGCGTTGCTGATGGCCGTCGCCGGCATCGCGTGGGGCGTCTATTCCCTCCTGGGCCGCAGCGCCCGCGACCCGCTCGAAGCGACCGCATGGGCATTCCTCTACGCGCTGATACCCACGCTCGTCGTCAGCATCGCGGTCGATGTCACCTCCGGCGCGGTCCTAACGCCGAACGGCGTAGCGCTCGCGATTGCATCAGGCGCCGTGGCCTCCGGCTGCGGCTACGTCATCTGGTACGCAGCCCTACGCGGCCTCACCGCCACCCGCGCCGCAACGGTACAACTCTCCGTCCCCGCCATTGCAGCCTTAGGCGGCGTCCTCATCATCGGCGAAGATCTGACAACGCGCCTGATCCTCGCCTCACTCGCCACCCTCGGCGGCATCGCAATCGTGCTGACCCAACGCGCCAAGCGCTAACGCCAGAATCTTGGCCGTCTCACCGCCCACGCCGCGATCTTCTCGCGCGTTGGCGCGGTTCAAGATCAGCTTCACCACGAAGCCTCAAAGCACTCCAAGGTTCACGAAGGCTTAGTGAACCTTCGTGTTCTTTGAGGCTTCGTGGTGAAGCTGAATCCCCATCGCGCTATCGCGCGAAAGGAATAGACGGCCTAAGGCGCAGGCGCCAGCACGTCCGCCACGACCTTGCCATCGACCGGATTGCCCGGCTGCAGCCCCAGCAGCGACATCGTCGTCGGATGCACGTCGATCATATCCAGCCGCGGGATCTCCCGGCCCCGCGCAACGCCCGCGCCCCACGCATAGAAGATGCCGTGCATCTCTTCGATCGCCGGATCATACCCGTGCGACGCCGCCAGCCCGCCGAAATCCGGCGTGAAGATGTCGGACCAAAACCACGTCACGCCCATCAGATGCGCGTACCACGGCAAACTGTCGGGCGGCGCGACGTAGTACGGCGGCTTCACCGCCAGCATCAAATCACCGACCCGCGGCCCCGTACCCAGATGAGCATACGGCGGATGCTTGCCCGTGCGATGGACTGTGAACGCATGCGCATAAGGCGCGAGCACTTTCTCAACGCGCTCAACGCTCTCATCCTTGTCGAGATAGAGATAGGCGCTGCCGCCGTCGCCCGCCGCGCGCGCCTTGATCCAATGCCGGTTCATGATGCGGCCGAGATTGACGACCTGCTCGACCTTCATCATCCCGTGATCCGTACCGACGATCAGCGTCCCCTCGCGATCCGCAGGCAGCGCCTTGATCCCCGCCATCAGCTTGCCGACGATGGCATCCGCCTTGCGCACCTCAGCCAGCGTCTGCGGCGCCGTCACGCCGTTCACATGCGCCTCATGATCGGGCCCACGAAAATAGAGCGAAATCAAGCCCGGCCGCTTCGCATCCGTGCTCGCTAACAGCTTCAACGCGCGCGCCAACATCTCGTCGTCGGACGGTAACTCGGGCCACGGCTTGATCTCATTGGCGGCGCTCGCCAGCGCGCCCTTGCAGCGCGACGCGCGATTCCAAAAATTGAACGCCGCCGCGCGCACGCCCTGCCGCTCCGCCGCCTGCCAAACCGACTCGCACCCCGTCATCCAATCCGCATCGGCGTCTTCACCAGGCACGCCACGCTTCGGATCGATGAACGCGTTCTGCACGACGCCATGATGCTCGGGCCAACAGCCGGTGGTGAAACTCGTATGATTGGGCAGCGACATGGTCGGGTACACAGGCACCAGATGCCGCGACCAAACCCCGTCCCTCTTCATGACGTCGAGGTTCGGCGTCTTCGTCGCATCCGCCATTGCGGGCGAAAACCCGTCGAACATCACGAACACCACCGTCCGCTCGGCGGACGAAGCAACGCCGGCAAGCGCCGCCCACATAACAAACGCGATAACCAACCGACCCATGGCTCATCTCCCCGAACCGTTAGCCGGGCGCATCCCTTCCAGAACCGGGCCGGCAAAGCAATTGCGCCAATTGGTTTCGTACCCGACACCTCGCCGCTATGCCGGGACACCGTTGCAGCCGCGCTGAAAGCCGCCCATGTCCGCCACCTGGAAGGCGCGACGGCGGCGCCTGCCACCATCGTCACCATCGTCTGGGCATCATGGCAGTGCCTCAATGGGCGGCGGTCAAAGTTCAGGTGGAATAAGTTACCTGCTCTTAGCGCCGCGGCGGGCGTCGGGTACCAGGCCCGCGGCGAAGATGCGCACGAATTGAGCGACTTTTTCGCGCGCTGCGGCCTCGGAGATTTCCTCCGCGATCAAACCCGGCAGGCACCGGACTATGATGTCGGCCGCGACCGACGCCTCAATCTTCGTCTTCCCGGCACTTGCAATGATTCTGGCCAGCAGTTTGGAGAACTCGGCCTCGGTGCTTGCGCCGGCGGCGCCGCAGATCTCGTTCTTGGCATCGATCAGGTCGCGTCCGTGCGCCGAAAGCTGCAACGCTTCGAATGCCCAGCCGACGCGTGCAGCGACGACCGCCTGCAGGCGGATGACATAGTCGCCTTCGGTCTTGGCCGCCTCGACCACGGCGCGGCGCACGCCCTGGTTCACGCGGATGCTAAGCGCGCGGAAGGCGTCTTCGCGGCTCTTGTAGTGTTTGTAGAGGATCGTACGCGAAAGGCCTGCTTCTTCCGCGATGTCGGTCATGCTGGCGCGCGCATAGCCGTAGCGCGCAAAGCAGCGCAGCGCCGCGTTGAGCAGGCGCGCCTCGGTGTTGGTTTCACTCAGGCCCGGAATCGTCCACATGGTCATCAGTTGACACTTTAGGCCAAAAGTGTAAAGAGTGAACAAATGAGACCATTTATGTAAACTTCGTAAAGAGGGCGCGATGGGCGAGGGACAGGTTTTGCGGACGCGGCGCGAGCGCGGGGTTCTCTGGGTTGCGATTGACAATCCGCCGCTCAATCTTCTGGACCTGAAGCTGTCAACCGCGCTCGATGCGCTGTCGCGGCAGATCGAAGCTGACGGCGAAATCAAGGTCGTCGTGTTCGAAAGCGCGCTGAAGGACTATTTCCTGTCGCATGCCGATATGCACCTTCTTCAACAGGCGCGCGACGCCGGCTTCTACGCGGATCTGTCGCAACTCAGCCTCTATCAGCAGATGTTGGAGCGCTTTCGCACGATGCCGAAGGTCTGTATCGCGAAGGTCGACGGCCGTGCGCGCGGCGGCGGTGCGGAGTTCACGCTGGCGCTCGACATGGTGTTCGTTTCACCCAACGCGCGGTTTTCGCAGATGGAGGTTTTGCTCGGGATCAATCCCGGCGGCGGCGGCGCGCAATATCTCGCGCGAAAGGCCGGCCGGTCGCGCGCGTTGGAGGTTTGTCTCGGCGGCGCCGATGTGACGGGTGCGGATGCCGCGGCCTTTGGTTTCGCGAACCGCGTGCTGCCCGCCCACGCGCTCGGTCGCTTTGTCGACGATCTTGCGTTGCGCATTGCGTCGCTGCCGGCGGAGGCGGTGGCGCTCAACAAGGCCAACATCGTCGCGGCTGAGAGCGGCGTGACGGAAGGATTGCTCGACGCTCATCGGACATTCGCGAAACTTGTCGCGTCGGCGGCGTTCGATCGGCGTGTCGCCGCCTTTCTGGCGGCGGGCGGTCAGACGGCAAAGGGCGAGCAAGGCGATCCCGCAGCATTGACGCCGCGCCTTTCGGGATAGGGCTCTGGTACATTTTGAGCCCATCTGACAGTTGAGGTAGGATCGCCTTTCGAGCAGGCGGTGGGGACGATGCGCGCATTTCTGATCAGTCTGATCTTCGTCTGTTTGGCGTGTTCGGGCGCGCGTGCGCAGGACAAGAAGTCCGATGAGGTGGTAGTCTGGTTCAATTCGCATGTGTGCCAGGACAAACTTGAACCTGGCACGCCCGGCTCCACGCCTGAACTTGCGATTGCCGTGGACGACTTCACCGAACTGCATTTCGACGCGGCCAGCGCGAAAGATCAGCCGGCGGGCGAGCCCGCCAAACAGTCCAAGTATGAATGCAAATGGGTGGCGCTGACCGGATTCCCTGTCTGGACAGACTACTATCACTACCGCGCAAGTCTCTACGAGCGCGGCTGGGAAACGTATAGATCCCCGACCGTCAGATACATCGTCGAAAGATTTTCGGACAAGTCCACCCGGCGCGCCGATTTCATCCATCGGCATGTGACATTGGTCGGACGTTTTTACGATTTGTGTGCGGCGGCGACGCGTGCACAGCAAGCCTCGGACAAGAAGTGGTTGATGTTGTTTGGGCCGTGCCACTATGGCGAGAACAACGGGATGATGTTGACCGATGTGTCGGTCAAGCAAGTTCTCGATAATGAACCGCGATATCTGCTTGGAGACGGCAATCGCAATCTCATCAACGACCTACCTCCGGTCGATGGAGCGGATTTGGCGCCCCTTGAGAATCGCGTGCGCGATTGGGCTGTGTCACTGAAGAAAGGACTGCCGGCGCACGCGAACGAGACCGTGGCCGCCAATCCGTCCTTCACGAAAGCTAAAAAGAACGACATCCGCGATTACAAGAAAAGCCTGGTCGACGTCGACGGATACGCAGCCTACCTCTTCAACAAAGAGGCGTTTCGCCGAGTTGATCCGCAGAGCGCACAGGTCGCCGTGTTCTGGAGCGGGCCGGATCAAGCCGACAAGAAAAACGAAGCCTGGGGCTGCATCTGCTTGCGCGCACAATGCGCGGACCGATGGCCGCTGTTGTCAGGCGACGCGGACAAGTTTCTCGGCGATGCAGCTTGCACCCGTCTTGCCCGCACGGACAACTCGGCACGATGGTATTGGGACTGATGTCTTCTTCGGCAACGCGCAGCGGTGCGCGGTGACAAGGCGTCGCGCTGCGTTGAACCACGGATCGTCAGTGTCCATGTCCAACGCTTCGCGCCGCTCACGCCGCGCGCTGCGACTTGAAAACCGAATTTGAAAATCCGCCCGCGCGACCCGTCACATGTGGCGGCAGCGTGACGGCAATGTGACGGCAGAAACGGCAGTTGTCCGCCGATGTGACGGTGTGATGGCAAAGATTGCGTGCGTTTTTCGCATGTGGTCCAGCGCCGAACGCAATCTAGCTGTAGCGTTCTTCCGTCCACGGATCGCCGACGTTGTGATAGCCGCGCACTTCCCAAAAGCCCGGCTGGTCGTCGCGCCGAAACTCGATGCGCTTCACCCACTTGGCGCTCTTCCAAAAATAGAAGCGCGGAATGACGATCCGGACCGGCCCGCCATGCTCGCGGGCCAAGGGCTGGCCTTCCCAAGCATGCGCAATCATCACGTCGTCGGCCGCGAACACGTCGAACGCCACGTTCGTCGTGTACCCGTCATGCGAATGAAACACGACATGCGCGGCCTCGACCTTCGGCCGCACATGCGCAATCAGATCGCGCGCCGCGACGCCCTGCCAATGATTGTCGTACCGGCTCCATTGCGTGACGCAGTGAATGTCCGACACGCTCTCCGTTTGCGGCAATTGCTGAAACGTCGCAAAGGATAGCGTCACCGGGTTCTCGACCAGCCCGTCGACTGTCAGCCGCCACTCGTCCTTGGACACATCCGGCTGCAAACCCAAATCGAGCACGGGCCAGTTGGTGACAAGCTTCTGTCCGGGCGGCAAACGGTTGGCGTGCGTATCGTCCGGCTTGCCGGTGAGAAGACGCCCGGCCTTGGCCCATTTCTGCTTCGTCGCGATGAGCTTGTCTTTGAGCGTACCCTTCTCTTTCTCGTCGCTCACGCGTCAGCCCTTCTGCCTCATCAAGCGGCCCTTCTCGCGGGCCCAATCGCGCGCCTTCTCGGTGTCGCGCTTGTCGTGCAGTTTCTTGCCCTTGGCAAGGCCCAGTTCCACCTTCGCCCGGCCCTTCGCATTGAAGATAATCTTGAGCGGAATCAGCGTCATCCCTTCCCGCTCGATCGCCTGAGATAGCTTCGCGATCTGCCGCTTATGGAGCAGCAACTTCCGGATCCGCCGCGGCTCATGATTGAAGCGGTTGCCCTCGGTATATTCGGGGATATAGGCGTTGATCAAAAAGATCTCGCCGTCCTTCGACTGCGCGTAAGACTCGCCGATCGTCGCCTTGCCCCCGCGCAGCGACTTGATCTCGGTGCCCGTCAACATGACGCCCGCCTCCACCGTCTCCTCGATGAAGTAGTTGTGCCGAGCCTTGCGGTTGTCCGCCGCGATCTTGCCCGCGACGTCCTTATCTTTCTTGGGCGCCATGATGGGTTCAGTTCAACAGACCGGCCTTCGTCATCGCCGCGCGCACCTTCGCCTTCGACGATTCCGACAGCGGCGCCAGAGGCAACCGCACCGTCTCTTCACACTTGCCCAGAAGGCTCGCCGCATACTTCACCGGCGTCGGCGACGTCTCACAGAAGAGCGTATCGTGCAACGGCATCAACCGCTCATGCAGCTCGCGCGCCTTCGCATAATCGCCCTTCGTACAAGCCGCCTGAAACTCGGCGCACAGTCGCGGCGCAATGTTGGCCGTCACGGAGATACAGCCCACGCCGCCATGCGCGTTGAAGCCCAACGCCGTGCCGTCCTCGCCCGACAGCTGCACGAACGTCGCGCCGCACGTCGCCTTCTGTTGCGTCACCCGCGCCATGTTGGCGGTCGCATCCTTCACGCCGACGATGTTCGAAATCTTCGCCAGCCGCCCCATCGTATCCGGCATCATGTCGACCACCGACCGGCCGGGGATGTTGTAGATCACGATCGGCAAACGCGTGGCCTCGGCGATGGCCGCGAAGTGGAGGTAGAGCCCATCCTGAGTCGGCTTGTTGTAATAAGGCGTCACGACAAGCGCGGCATCAGCCCCCAACTTCTGCGCGAGTTGCGTGGTCTCGATAGCATGTGCGGTTGAATTCGACCCCGTGCCGGCGATCACCGGCACCCGCCCCTTGGCGACCTTCACCGCCGCGCCGACGACAGCGGTAAACTCCGCGTCGCTTAAAGTTGGGGATTCTCCCGTGGTTCCGCACGGGACCAGCCCGTTCGTCCCCTCGGCGATCTGCCATTCGACGAAGGTTTCAAAGGCTTTGATATCGACCCGTCCGTCGCGAAACGGCGTGATCAGGGCAGGAATTGAGCCGCGCAAGCGCGCAATGTCGAAGGTCATGGTCGCTGAATTAATCGCTGGTTACCCATGCACAATTAGACCCTTTGGATGCCGCGAAACAAGGCAAGCGATTTAACCCGATCCTTCGCGCCCCCATGTGATAGTTGCGGCTTGGCCCCTTAAGGGCGACCGGCTAAGGTCTTTAACGCCTTGTGTACGAAGCGAATCTTCGGGGAAGCGCGCGTGTCATCCTCTGGTTTTAGAAGTTTGCGCCTGTTCGGCGCTGCGTTGTCGATTTGTGTGTTGGCGGGCAGCCCTGCGCTCGCGCAAACCATGTCGCCCATCTCCGACGACGACAGCGGCCGGCGCGTCCGCCCGCATCAGCAAACGCTGTCGTCAAGCGACGCCGCACTGTTGGAGCGCGCCTTCAGCGCGGCCGACCGCGAACAGTGGGATGTCGCCCGCCAGATCGCGTCGCAAATCTCGAACCCCGCAGCACGCGACGTGGTCTTGTGGCGCGCCTTCACCAAGAAGGACACCGGCGCCGCGTTCAGCGACATCGACCGCTTCCTGACCTCGCACAAAGACTGGCCGAATCAGCGCGGCCTCCAAGCCCGCGCCGAAGAGGCGATGCCCGGCGAAGCCATGCAGCCCGACCAAGTCATCGCCTGGTTTCAGGGCCGCGACCCGGTTTCCGGCGAAGGCATGATGAAACTGGCCGACGCCCACTTCCGCAAAGGCCAAGAGGCGAACGGCAAAACTTGGCTGCGCAAGGGCTGGATCGAAGGCAACTTCACCCCCGATCGCATGTCGCTCTTCGCCGCGCGCTTTGGTTCGCGCCTGACCGCCGACGACCATCAAAAACGCGCCGCGCGCCTCGCCTGGGCCGGTGAATCCAGTCAAGCGAACGCGATGACGAACTGGATCGACGGCAACTACGCCGCCATGATCCAAGCGCGCATCAAACTGCAGCAAGCCGCCCGCGACGCAGACGCCGCCTATTCTCGCGTGCCGTCGAATCTGAAAGAAGACGCGGGGCTTCTGATGGACCGCGCCCGCTGGCTCAGAAAGCGCGACCGCGATCCCGAAGCGCGCCAACTCCTGATCCGCGCCACGTCCACGTTGTCCGGCCCGCCGCCGGTCGCCGAAGATTGGTGGATCGAGCGCAACTATCAAGCCCGCGAAGCCCTCGACGTCGGCAATCCGCAACAGGCCTACCAAGTCGCCTCCGGTCACGGCATGACCAAGGACGCCGGCCTTCCCTACGCCGAAGCCGAATTCCTCTCCGGCTGGATCGCACTGCGCTTCCTGAACAAACCCGACCAAGCGCTAGACCACTTCATGCGCCTGCGTGGCGCGGTCACCGCGCCGATCAGCGTCGCGCGCGCGCACTACTGGGCCGGCCGCTCGGCCGAGAAATCGGGCCGCACCGCCGACGCGCAGCGTAACTACGAACTCGCCGCCGTCTATCCGATGACGTTCTACGGCCAGCTCGCCGCCGCCGCCGCCAACCCGCGCGGCAACCTGAGCCTGCCTGCGAACCGCGGCACCGCCGCCTCCAAGCAAGCCTTCATGGACCAAAGCGTCATGCAGGCGATGCAGGCGCTGGCCGATGTCGGCGCACAAAACACGCTGCGCACCTTCGCGATCGCGGCCGCCGACAGCTTCACGGAACGCGATCAGTTCGTCTATCTGACCACCTTCCTGCGCGGCTTGAATGAGCCGGCACTGGCGCTCCGCGTGGCGAAACGCGGCATCCAGAAGGCCGTCCCGCTCTATGACATCGCCTATCCGACCGTGTCGCTGCCCGTCTATCGCGGCAACGGCGTCGCGCCGGAAAGCGCGTTGGTCCTCGGCCTCACGCGCCAGGAAAGCGAATTCGATCCGGAAGCCATGTCGGGCGCCGGCGCACGCGGCCTCATGCAAATGATGCCCGCGACTGCGAAGCTGACCGCGCGCAGGCACGGCCTCAACTTCGGCAACAAGACCGAGCTCTTCACCCCGTCGGTGAACATGCAACTCGGCATGGCTCACGTGTCGGATCTGCTCGAGTCCTTCGGCGGCTCCTACGTCCTCTCGATCGCGTCCTACAACGCCGGCGCGGGCCGCGCGAACCAGTGGATGTCGACCTACGGCGACCCGCGTTCGACCAACGCCGATGTGGTGGATTGGATCGAGCGCATCCCGTTCAACGAAACGCGCAACTACGTCCAGCGCGTGCTTGAGAACACGCAGGTCTATCGCAACATCCTGGCCGGCCGCGACACGCCGCTGGTCATCGCAAGCGACCTGAAACGCGGCGGCTACACCGCGATGGCCTCGGCCGCCGCACAGTTCTCGTCCTCGCCGACGCCCGCCCAAACGCCCGCCGTCGTCGCATCGACACCGGTCGCTGACACACCGGCGCCTGCAACGCCGGTCGCCGCTCCTGCCTCGAGCCCCGCCATCGCCGCTACGCCCGGCGCCCAGTTCTCCTCAGCGCCAGGTGCACCGATGGTGGTCGCCTCGACCCCGGTCTACGACGACCCGGAAGACGACCCCAAACCCAAAGCGGTCAAGAAAAAGTCGAAGAAGAAAAAGCCGGTGAAGAAGACCAAGAAGAAGAAGCGCACGTCGAGCGTGACCGCGAGCACCGACGAGAACGCGGGCTAAAACCTGCCTAGTGGACGGTGGCCTCGGGATCGCGGCCGCCGATCATCATCTGCAGACGCGCCGTCGCATCGCCTTCCGAAAAGCACCGCGCCAGACCCTTCGGACTATGCTCCGCCGCAGCCTCGATCCCGCGCTCGGCCGCCAGCCGCAAAATCTTCTTCGTCTCCGCCACAGCCACCGGCGACAGCGACGCCATATGCGCCGCAAGTTGCTGCACCGACGGTTCGAACTCGGTCATCCCCGCGACGTTCGAAACGAGCCCCAGCATGAACGCCCGCTCCGCTGTCACCACGCCGCCGGTCAAGGCGAGCGCCGCCGCCGATCCGTTGCCCGAGATACGCTGCAGCCGCGCCAGCGCACTGCCGTTCGCGTTCATGCCGACATTGATGCCGGGCAGCCCGAACCGCGCGTCGGCCCGCGCGAGCCGCACGTCGGCGTGAAGCGCCAACTCGAACCCCGCGCCCAGGCACGCGCCTTTGATCGCGGCGATCACCGGAACCTCAAGCGCCGCAAGCCGCTCATAGACCCCGCGCGCTTGCAGCGCGACGCGCTCGATCTGGTCCGCCGGGAACCCGACAAGCTCGCCGATATCCATGCCCACGGAGAATGCGTCGTCGCCGGTGCTGGTGAGCACGATCGCCTTCACCTGCCGGTTCGCCGCCACCTCGTCCAGCGCACGCGTCAGCTCCTCGCGCACCATATTGTCGATGGCGTTCGAAGCGTCAGGCCGATTGATCGTGAGCGTCAACACGGGCCCCGCCCGCTCGCTCAACAAAACGCTGTCCCGCGCTTCGCGCGCCGTCGTGGTGCTCATGGGGAAGGATTATAGTCCATTTCGGGACAAAAAAAGGCGGGCTTGAGGGTATCCCCAAGCCCGCCGACGCATCCCGTTTTTTGTTGGTTTTATTAGTGCGCCGTTTCCTGCAGCCAAAGGCGCGCCAAGCGCTGCGCTTCGGCAATCTCGTTGGGCGACATCTGCTGCGCCAGTTCCGCGCGCCACAGACGGGCCTCGGCCACACCCTTCATGGCGGCCAGATTGAAGTATTTGTGGGCTCGGACGAGGTCGAACGACACGCCCTGCCCCGTCGAATAGCACAGACCAAGCTGATAGAGCGCCTGCGGCGTTCCCGTCTTCGCTTCGCCTTCGATGTCCATGACGACGTCCATGTCGATCACCGCCATCGTTCTCTCCCATGATTAGCGTCGAATTCGTTTTGAATTCGAATTTGATGACCCAACAATGGACAAGTTGAGCTGAATGCCGCGTTAATGCGGAAGCGTGTTTTTGCTTAAGAAAACAGCGCGATTTTTGGTTAAGCGCACGCCGTGCGACAGCACAAAATACCGCTGAAATACTGGCTTTGCGGCGTTAAAGAGAGATTCGGGGCCACCTTAACGGCGTGTATCCGTCACACGAAATCCGTCACAAAAATGCGCGCTGGGATCGCTGGATCTGGCGCCGGCGGCGAAAGAGACTGTCCGTACACGTCATATCGCGCCGACACGCCGCCGCCCGGCACCGGGAAACTGGCTGGCAGCACGGTCCGGCAGGCGTGCGGCGGCTCAAGTGCCCTCGAAGCCGCCTTTGTTTCAGGATCCAGCCGCTTCGCGGCCGCAGGACGGGGGCGCAAACGAAAACGGCGGCGGTAGCGGCCCTATCGGACCAGCTACCCCCGCCGTGGAGTTCGGTGCCTGGCGACGGTTACCTTGAGCTCAAGGTGGTCGCCGCCGTCACCACGACCCCGCGAGGGGCCGCGTTGTTCGCTAAACTATTTCTTCTTCGTCTTCTTCGCGGCCTTCGGCTTCGCCGCGGCCTTCGTCATCGGCTTCTTGGCTTTCGCCTTCTTCTTCGGTGTCACGGGCATGAGAGAGTAACTCCTTAGATGTACATCCGGGAAACGCACCTCGCGCTCTCGAACGCCCAACATATTGGTCAAGTTGCACCCGAAGCGCAACACCTTGTGGTGCGGCATCTGGTGCGCGATTGCCACGGCATCATGAATCACTGATAAACAAAGCGATTCATAAGATCATCCGTGTACGAACCATTGCCGTCGCAAGGGTCGCCCGACGCTTGACGCACCCCACGAAATGACGAATCGGCGCGAATCACCTCTCGCTCGGCATCCAGCTTCGCGCGTCAGCGCGATGAAGATTCAGCTTCACCACCAAGACGCGAAGCACGCAAAGTCCCACCAAGAAGCAGCGCCTTCGTGAACTTGGAGTGCTTCGTATCTTCGTGGTGAAACTGACTCCGCGAGCGCAAACGCGTCGAGATCGCGATCGCTGTCTAAACTTCTCGTCATGACCTCCTCCTTGTCCGTCATGGCCGGGCTTGACCCGGCCACCCAGCCGCCTTCGCTAAAGCTACGGCGGCCCATGTTGAACTCCGAGCCCGCCGAAGCATTCTGCGTAGGCGGGTGGCCACGCGTCTGCGCGGCCGAGAGACCTGACAAAAGCCGCTATTTCATTGAGGATTAGGACGTATCCGGCGCGCACGGACGTGCGCGCACTGGGTGGCCGGGTCAAGCCCGGCCATGACGGAGAAGGAGCGGACTGACTTAGATCCCGAGCTTCTTCTTCAAGATCTCGTTCACCGCCTGTGGATTGGCCTTGCCGCCGGTCGCCGCCATGACCTGGCCGACGAACCAGCCCGCCATCGACGGCTTCGCCTTCACCTGCTCCACCTTTTGCGGGTTCGCCGCGATCACCTTATCCACAGCCGCCTCGATCGCGCCCATGTCGGTCACCTGACGAAGCCCGCGCTTCTCGACGATCTCGGCGGGATCACCGCCTTCGGTCCACGCGATCTCGAACACGTCCTTCGCGATCTTGCCCGAGATCGTGCCGTCGCCGATCAGCGAGACGATGGAACCCATCGCCGCCGCCGACACCGGGCTATCCGCGATCGACTTGTCCTCTTTGTTCAAGCGCCCGAAGAGCTCGTTGATCACCCAGTTCGCGGCCAGCTTCGCGTCGCGCCCCTTGGCCACCTGCTCGAAGAACTCAGCGCTCTCGCGCTCGGCGACCAAGACGCCCGCGTCATAGAGCGAGAGCCCATAATCCCGCATGAAGCGGTCCTTCTTGTCGTCCGGCAGCTCCGGCAGCGACGCCTTGATCCGCCCTACGAACGCATCGTCGAACTCGAGCGGCAGGAGGTCGGGATCCGGGAAATAGCGATAATCGTGCGCCTCTTCCTTGGACCGCATCGACCGCGTCTCATTCTTCTTCGAGTCGTAGAGGCGCGTCTCCTGATTGATCGAGCCACCGCCCTCGATGATCTCGATCTGCCGCCGCGCCTCGAACTCCACCGCCGCCGCCACGAACCGCATCGAGTTCACGTTCTTGATCTCGCAACGCGTGCCGAGCTTATCCCCAGGCTTCCGGACGGAGACGTTCACGTCCGCGCGCATGGAACCCTCTTCCATGTTCCCGTCGCAGGTCCCGAGATATCGCAAGATCCCGCGCAGCTTCTTCAGATACGCCGCCGCCTCTTCCGACGACCGCAGATCGGGCTTCGACACGATCTCCATCAACGCCACGCCGGCTCGGTTCAAATCGACGTATGACTGATCCGGATGCTGATCATGCAGCGACTTGCCAGCGTCCTGCTCCAAATGCAGCCGCTCGATCCCCACCGTGATCGACTTGCCGCCCGGCATGTCGACGATAACGACGCCCTCGCCCACGATCGGATGTTTGTACTGCGAGATCTGATACCCGGCCGGCAGATCCGGATAGAAATAGTTCTTGCGGTCGAAGATCGACCGCTTGTTGATCGCGGCCTTGAGCCCCAGCCCCGTCTTTACCGCCTGCTCGACGCAGTATTTGTTGATGACGGGCAGCATCCCCGGCATCGCCGCATCGACGAAGCTCACATGCTCGTTCGGCTCAGCCCCAAACTCCGCCGACGCACCCGAAAACAGCTTCGCCTTCGACAACACCTGCGCATGGACTTCCATGCCGATGACGACTTCCCACTTCCCCGTCGCCCCTTCGAGCAACTGGGCCGGGTCGTGGCCTTTGCGCGTGGTGATCACAACATCCGTCATGGCCTAAACCTCCCACCACGCCGCCGGCCGCGGCGTCAGACCGGCAGCCTTCTCGATCACCTCGCCGACGCGGAACAGCGTCGACTCGTCGAACGCCTTACCGATCAGCTGAAGACCTAGCGGCAAACCTTCGCTGTTCAACCCTGCCGGAACGGAAATCCCCGGCAACCCGGCCAGGTTCACCGTCACCGTGAACACGTCGTTGAGATACATCGCGATCGGATCGTCGGTCTTCTCACCAATCCCGAACGCCGGCCCTGGCGCCGTCGGCGTCAACAGCACGTCGCACGTCTTGTAGGCCTCATCGAAGTCGCGCGCGATCAGCGTGCGCAGCTTCTGCGCCTTGATGTAGTAGGCATCGTAATACCCGGCCGACAGCACATACGTGCCGACCAGAATCCGCCGCTGCACCTCGCGCCCGAACCCGGCCGCGCGGGTGTTCTCGTACATCGACGTGATATCCTTGCCCGGCTCGCGCAAGCCGAAGCGCACGCCGTCATACCGCGCCAAGTTCGACGACGCCTCAGCCGGCGCCACGATGTAATAGGCCGGCAGCGCATACTTCGTGTGCGGCAGACTAACGTCGACGATCTCCGCGCCGGCCGCCTTCAGCCACTCGATCCCTTTCTGCCACAGCGTCTCGATCTCCGCCGGCATCCCATCGAGCCGGTACTCCTTCGGAATCCCGACGCGCAGTCCTTTGATGTTGCCGGTCATCGCCGCTTCGTAGTCCGGCACCGGCAGATCGACGCTGGTCGAATCCAGCGGATCATGGCTCGCCATCGTTTTCAGCATGATCGCGCAGTCGCGCACCGTGCGCGCCATCGGCCCCGCCTGATCCAGCGACGACGCAAACGCGACGATGCCCCAACGTGAACACCGCCCGTAGGTCGGCTTGATCCCAGCAATACCAACGACAGCCGCCGGCTGACGAATAGAGCCGCCGGTATCGGTGCCCGTCGCACCCAACACCAAACGCCCGGCGACCGACGCCGCCGAACCGCCCGACGACCCACCCGGCACCAGCGGCGTGTTCGAACCCTTCCGCCGCCACGGATTGATCACCGGCTTGAAATAGCTCGTCTCGTTCGACGACCCCATCGCGAACTCATCCATGTTGAGTTTGCCCAACATCGTCGCGCCGGCATCGAACAGATTGCGCGTCACAGTGGATTCGTATGGCGGCTTGAACCCCTCAAGAATGTGCGACCCCGCCGTCGTCTGCACACCCTTGGTGCAGAACAAATCCTTGATGCCCAGCGGAATGCCCTCAAGCGCCCGCGCCGACCCGGCCGCAATGCGTTTGTCCGACTCCGCCGCGCCCTTCAGCGCGATCTCCGGCGTCTCGACGATGAACGCATTCAACGCCCGCCCCTTCTCGATCGCCTTGATGTGCGCCTCGGTGAGCTCCTTCGCGGAGAACGCCTTCTTCTTCAACCCGTCGCGCGCTTCCGCGATCGTCAGTCCCGTGAGATCGCTCATTCGACCACCTTCGGCACGGCGAAGTAGTTATCCTCGGCCCCCGCCGCGTTCTGAACCACAGCGCCGGCGGCCTTGCCGTCCGTGACCACGTCCTCACGCATCTTCAGCGACATCTTGATCACGCTCGTCATCGGCTCGACCGCCGACGTGTCGACCTCGTTCAACTGCTCGACCCAGGCCAAAATGGCGTTGAGCTCCTTCGCCATCGGCTCAAGGCGCTCTTCGGGCAGGGCAATCCGCGCGAGCCTGGCCACGCGCTTAACGGTATTCTTGTCGACGGACATCGGATCGATTTCTTGTGGTGAAGCGGGGGCTTTGCTACCAACCGGGCTTAAGCCTTGCAAGGCGCGAGACGCCACCCCAGTGATCGTCAAAACACCGGCCGAATTGGCCGCCTCCCTCAAACCCGGTGAGCGCCTCTTCGGCCTGGACCTGGGCGAAAAGACGATCGGCGTGGCGGTTGGCGACACCATGCTGTCGTTCGCGGCGCCCGTTGAGACGATAGCAAAGCGCAAATTCACGCTCGATGCCGAAGCCCTCATCGCCCTGATCAAGAAACATGCAGTCGGCGGCCTGGTCATCGGCTTGCCGCTCAACATGAACGGAACCGAGGGCCCGTCCGCCCAGTCCGCCCGCGCCTTCGCCCGCAACTTCGACATCAAGCACCCGCTGCCCATCCTCTTCTGGGACGAGCGCCTGTCGACGGTGGCGGTCACCCGCACGCTGCTCGAAGCCGACGTCTCGCGCGAAAAACGCAAAGAGGTCGTCGACAAAATGGCCGCCGCCTTCATCCTCCAAGGCGTCCTCGACGCCATCAAGCGCGGCCCCCCGCCCGCAGCGCGCGACGCATGACCATAGGCCAGTCTCTCTCGCGCGCGTTCTACCGTATCTACGTCCGCCCGCCCGAACCCATCCCGCCCGAACATCAACGGCTGTTGTGGCTCGTCGGCGCGGGCACGCTGATCGCGAACTACGACGTCACGCTCTACGGCATGACGCTGCAGCAGATTCAAACGAGCTTCGGCATCGCCGAGAACGAAGTCGCCGGCGTCAACGCGATCTTTCGCTTAGGTGTTCTGCCGGCCTTGTTGCTGTCCTACATGGCCGACGTTATCGGCCGCCGCTCGCTGTTGCTGATCACGCTCGCGGGCGGCTGCGTCGCGACGATCTGGACGGCGTTTGCGCAGTCGACTGAAGAATTCATCATGGCTCAACTCGTCGCGCGCGCCTTCATCTATACGGAAGAGCTGATTTGCGTCGTCGTCATCGCCGAAGAACTCAGCGAGCGCGTCCGCGGCTGGGGTATCGGCGCACTCGGCGCACTGGGCGCGGCCGGCGCGGGCCTCGCCGCCGCAGTCTTCAGCACTGTCGACATTCTTCCCTATGGCTGGCGCGCGCTCTATTTCATCGGCGCGATCCCCTTGCTCTATGTTCTCTGGCTTCGCCGCAACCTGCCGGAGACGAAGCGCTTCCAGCGCGCCGAGCATCGGTCGGAGATCTTGCGACCGCTGATCGCGCTCATAGCGAACTATCCGGGCCGCATGGCTCTGCTCATCGGCTTATCGCTACCGGCCGCATTCGCCGCCGCCAACATCGCGAGCTTCCAATCGAAATTTCTGCAAAGCGCCCACGGCTGGCAGCCATGGCAAGTGGGTCTGATGGTCATGACCGGCGGCCTCATTGCCGTCCTCGGCGCGACCAGCGCCGGCGCGCTCAGCGACCGCGTCGGCCGCCGCACGATCCTGACGGGCGCGATCCTGCTCTTCGTCGCGTGCTTCGGCTCGTTCTACGGTTTCGCCTCAGGCTTCGCCCTTATCCCGCTCTGGATCGGCGGCATCTTCGCGCTCTTGATGTGCGATGTCCTTATCGGCGGCATGACCGCGGAACTGTTCCCGACCTCGCATCGTTCGCTCGCATCGGCCGTCCGTTATTTCTTCTGGATTATGGCCGGCGCACTCGCGCTATTTCTCGAAGGCCCGCTCTACGACCGCTTCGGCAACCACGGCACCGCCATTGCAGTCCTCATCCTGCCCGCACCGCTCGCGCTCGTCCCGCTGTGGTTCCTACCCGAACCCGCCAAAAAATCCCTCGACGATATCGCAGCAGAGCGCCTCCCATGATCGACGTCCTGCTCGCCCTCATCCCCGTCTTCGCCATCATCGCCCTCGGCGCGGCGTTGCGCTGGCAGACCTTCCTGCCCGAAGACGGCTGGCGCGCCGTCGAGCGCGTTACCTACTTCGTTCTCTTCCCCTGCTTCCTCTTCGGCGCTATCGCCTTCGCCGACTTCGGCGACGAGCCCGTAGGCCGCATGGCGCTGCTTCTCGGCGCAGCGATGCTGGTCATGGCCGCCATCGTCTACCCCTTCCGCGCGCTCATGAACTTGAACGGCCCCGCCTTCACCAGCGTCTTCCAAGGCGCCGTCCGCTGGAATAGCTACGTGGCCTTAGGCGCCATCGCCGCCGTCCTCGGCCAAAGCGGCCTAGCCCTCGCAGCGATCGCGGTCGCCATCATGGTCCCGCTCGCCAACGCGCTGTGCGTCGTCGTCCTCATGCGCCACGCTGGCGACGGCGGCGCGAATTTCGTGATGCTGGTAAAGCAACTCCTCCGCAATCCATTGATCCTCGCCTGCCTTGCAGGCATCGCCGTCCAAGCCATCGGCCTGCCCATCCCAAAAATCGCCGCGACCACCATCGACCTCCTCGGGAAAGCGGCACTGCCCTTAGGGCTGATCGCCGTCGGCGCAAGCCTCGACCTCGGCGACGCCCGCGCGAGACCAACGCCCGTCATCGCCGCGACCGTCCTGAAACTCCTCGTTATGCCCATGCTGGTCGCGGCCGGCGCCATCGCGCTCGGCATCGAAGGCCCCGCGAAAACCGCAGCCCTCATCTGCGCCGCAGTTCCCGGCGCCTCGTCGTCTTATATCCTCGCGCGCCAACTGGGCGGCGACGCTCCCCTGATGGCCAACATCACAACCGCACAAACCCTAGCCGCGATGGTTACCATGCCAATCATGTTGTGGGTTTTGGCCTAAAGACGGTTGCGGCGACCCGGCCCGCCCCCTATACCCACCCCGCGATGACAGGCCTGTATACCCGCCAGCATCTACTCGCCATCGCGCCATTGCAGCGCCAAGAGATCGAATCGTTGCTGGACCTCGGCAACGAGTACGTCGATCTGAACCGCCAGGTTCAAAAGAAGCGCGACACGCTCCGCGGCCGCACGCTCATCAACCTCTTCTTCGAACCGTCGACGCGCACGCAGTCGTCGTTCGAACTCGCCGGCAAGCGCCTCGGCGCCGACGTGATGAACATGTCCGTCGCGCAGTCCTCCGTGCGCAAGGGCGAGACGCTGATCGACACCGCGACAACGCTGAACGCGATGCGCCCCGACATCATCGTCATCCGCCATCAGGATTCAGGCGCGGTCGCCCTCCTCGCCGACAAAGTCTCCTGCTCGGTCGTCAACGCCGGCGACGGCGCACACGAACACCCGACGCAAGCCCTGCTCGACGCCCTCACCATCCGCCGCCGCATGAAGCGCGTGGAAGGCCTGACCATCGCAATCTGCGGCGACATCCTCCACAGCCGCGTCGCCCGCTCGAACGTCCACCTGCTGACCAAGCTCGGCGCACACGTCCGCCTGGTCGCCCCGCGCACTCTGATGCCTGTGGGCGCGGCGACCTGGGGTGCCGAAGTCTTCCACGACATGCGCGCCGGCATCAAAGACGCCGACATCGTCATGATGCTGCGCGTGCAGATGGAGCGGATGACCGGCTCGTTCCTGCCGTCGCAGCGCGAGTATTTCCACTTCTACGGCCTCGACCGCGAAAAACTGGCGCTCGCCAAACCCGGCGCGCTCGTCATGCATCCGGGCCCGATGAACCGCGGCGTCGAAATCGACAGCGCCATCGCCGACGACGTCGAACGCAGCCTCATCCACGAACAGGTGGAGATGGGCGTCGCCGTCCGCATGGCCGTCCTCGACGCCCTCGCCCGCCAACTCCAGAACGCGGAGCGCAAGATATGACGCGCACCGCCTTCACCAACGCCCGCCTGATCGACCCAGACACCGGCCTCGATACGCCGGGCGCATTGCTCGTCGAAAACGGCAAGATCGCCGACCTAGGGCCCCGCCTTTTCAACGACGCCAAACCCGCGAACGCCGAGATTATCGACTGCGGCGGCCAAGCCCTAAGCCCGGGCCTCATCGATCTGCGCGTCTTCACCGGCGAACCCGGCGCCGAACATCGCGAGACACTCGCCTCCGCAGGCGCATCCGCAGCAGCGGGCGGCGTCACGTCGTTCGTGGTCATGCCGACGACCGACCCGGTGATCGACGACGCAGCATTGGTCAGCTTCATCGCCCGCCGCGCCGAAGCGACCGCACGCGTACGCGTCTACCCGGCCGGCGCACTGACGCACGGCCTCAAGGGCACGCAGATGGCCGAGATCGGCTTGCTGCAAGAAGCCGGCGCAATCGCCTTCACTGACGCTGATCGCACGATCGCCTCAAGCCTGATCATGCGCCGCTGCCTCGCCTACGCCGCGAACTACGACGCACTCGTCATCGCGCACGCCGAGGACCCCGCGCTCGCCGCCTCGGGCTGCATGAACGAAGGCGCCTTCGCGGCGCGCATGGGACTGGGCGGCATTCCGCCGGCGGCCGAAGCGATGGCCGTCGAACGCGACATGCGCCTCGTCGAACTCACCGGCGCGCGTTACCACCTCGGCCAAGTCTCCTGCGGCGCCGCCCTCGACGTCATCGCGCGCGCAAAGGCACGCGGCCTCCCCGTCACCTGCGCCGTCTCCGCGTACCACCTGACGCTGAACGAACAAGACATCGGCGAATACAAGACGTTCGCGAAAGTCTCGCCCGCGCTACGCACCGAAGACGACCGCAAAGCGATGGTCGAAGGCGTCCGCAGCGGCACAATCGACGCCATCGTCTCCAGCCACGACCCGCAAGCGCCGGAAACAAAGCGCCTGCCCTTCGCCCAAGCCGCCTACGGCGCCGTCGGCCTGGAAACGCTGTTGCCCGCCGCCCTGACGCTGCACCACGAAGCCGACATGAAACTCGCCGACGTGCTCAAGGCGCTAACGGCCGCGCCGGCGAAAATCCTGAAGCTCCCGCAAGGCCGCCTCGCCAAAGGCGCGCCCGCCGACCTCGTCCTGTTCGACCCGTCGGCGCCACGCAAAATCGACCCCACAACCTTCCGCTCGCATTCGAAGAACTCGCCGTTCCAGGGTCGATTGCTGCAAGGCGCCGTTTTGCGCACAATGGTCGCCGGACAAACCGTCTTTCAGGCGAACTAATGCTCGCAGCCATCCTCGCCTTCGCGGGCGGCTATTCTCTCGGATCCATCCCGTTCGCCTTCGTGATCACGAAGCTGTTCGGCCTCGGCGACATCCGCCAAGTAGGCTCCGGCAACGTCGGCACGACGAACGTCCTGCGCACCGGCAACAAACTCGCGGCAGCGTTGACGCTGATCGGCGACGTCGGCAAAGGCATCGTCGCCGTCCTCATCGCGAAACAGTTCGGCGATATCCCCGCGATGGCGGCGGGGCTCGGCGCCTTCACCGGCCACATCTTCCCCGTCTGGCTCAACTTCAAGGGCGGCAAAGGCCTCGCGACCTACATCGGCATCCTCGCCGCGCTCAGCTTCCCGATCGCGTGCATCGTCGGCGCAACCTGGATCACGACCGCGCTGATCTCGCGAATATCGTCCGTCGCGGCGCTCGTCGCCGCGGCGCTGTCGCCGGTCTACATGTTGATCTTCGACCGCTGGCAATACGCCGTCGGTTCGGCGATCCTGGCCGCCCTCATCTTCGTCACCCACCGCGACAACATCCGCCGCCTGCTTAAAGGCGAAGAGCCGCGGATCGGCGAGAAGAAGCCTAGCGCTTCGGCCGACGGTTCGTCGTCCACGTCACCGTGAATAAAGTCACAGCGAAAAGCACCATCGCCGCGATCACCGCGCCGACAAACATTGTGTCTCCGGAATCCATCACACAAGCCTCCATTTCCGATGCCGGAAAGCTTGGCAAGGCGAGCCCAATCGCGCTTTGATCTCGGTCAAATGAACGCCCACGCCCCGCTCGCCGATGCAGAATTGCTGGCGCGCCTGCGCCTGATCCGCGCCGGCGCCATCGGCCCGGTAACGTTCTGGGCGCTCATGCAGCGTTTCGGCACCGCCCGCGCCGCCGTCGAAGCCCTCCCCTCGCTCAGCGAAAAATCGACCCGCACGCGCGCCATCACGTTGCCGTCCGTGCAAGACGCCGAGCGCGAACGCGACGCCATCGCGAAATACGGCGCACGCCTGGTCGCGCACGGTGAACCGGACTATCCGGAAGGCCTCGCCAATCTCGACAGCCCGCCGCCGCTCCTCACCGTCATGGGCAACGCGAACGCTCTGAATCGCACGACCATCGCCATCGTCGGCGCGCGTAATGCGTCGGCCCTGGGCCAACGCTTCGCCCGCGAGATCGCACGCGACCTCGGTGCCGCCGGCATCGCAATCGCCTCGGGCCTCGCGCGCGGTATCGACACCGCCGCCCACAAAGGCAGCCTCAAGACTGGAACAATCGCCGTGATGGCCGGCGGCATCGACGTCATCTACCCGCCGGAGAACGAAGGCCTCTACCGCGACATCGTCGTCGACGGCGCAGCGGTTTCCGAGATGCCCTTCGGCCAGCAACCGACCGCGCAACACTTCCCGCGCCGCAACCGAATCATCTCCGGCCTCGCCCGCGGGGTGGTGGTCGTGGAGGCGACATTGAACTCCGGCTCCCTTATCACCGCACGCCTCGCAGGCGAACAGGGCCGCGACGTCTTCGCCGTTCCGGGTTCACCTCTGGACCCACGCGCGAAAGGAACGAACGGCCTCATCCGCCAAGGCGCGATCCTGACCGAAAACGCCGAGGACGTTCTCGCCCACCTGAGCCCTCACGGCTTCGGAGCGGCGACGATCATGGTGACGGAACGCCCGGAAACGGCCCCGCCGGTGCCGCAAAATACGGACGCCTTACAGGCCGAAATCCTGCGCCGTTTAGGACCCGCCCCGGTTGAGATCGACGAGCTGGTACGACTGCTCGGCGCATCCTCCGCTGAGGTCTCGACCGCCCTTTTGGACCTGGAATTCGCCGGTCAGTTAACCCGTCATCCCGGGCAAAAGGTCAGTTTGGCGGCCCCGCGTTAACCTTCTAATTCATTGAAAATAAAACGTTATCTGGCACTTAAGAAGGGGGTGCCCTGGCCTTTGGTTGACACCTTTACTAGATATGGACCAGTGTCCCGCCCCCATTGGGACCCCCCAAAAGGATCGAGTCTAGAGTGGCCGCAAGCAACGTCGTGATCGTGGAATCGCCCGCAAAGGCGAAGACGATCAACAAGTACCTGGGCAACACATATAAGGTGTTGGCCTCCTACGGCCACGTGCGCGACCTGGCTGAGGAAGACGGCTCGGTCGACACCGAAAACGACTTCGAAATGTCCTGGGAGGTGGCCGATCGGGCCGCCAAGCACCTCGGCGAAATCGTCAGCGCCGTCAAGGGCGCCAAGAAACTGATCCTCGCAACCGACCCTGATCGCGAAGGCGAAGCGATCTCGTGGCATTTGCTTGAGGTCCTCAGGGACAAAAAGCTGCTGAAAGACGTCGAGGTCGAACGCGTCGTCTTCAACGCGATCACCAAGACGGCCGTACAGGAAGGCATGGCGCACCCGCGCCAGGTCGATCAGCAATTGGTCGACGCTTACCTCGCCCGCCGCGCTCTTGATTACCTCGTCGGCTACAACCTCTCGCCGGTCCTCTGGCGCAAGCTGCCGGGCTCGCGCTCGGCCGGCCGCGTGCAGTCGGTCGCGTTGCGCCTGATCTGCGAGCGCGAACTCGACATCGAGAAGTTCCGCGCTCAGGAATACTGGACCGTCGACACGCTCTTTAAGACGCCGCCGGGCGATTCGCTGACCGCGCGCCTCGTCAAACTGAACGCCGAGAAGCTCGACAAGTTCTCGCTGCCGAACGAAGCCGCGGCGCAAACCGCACGCCAAGCCATCGAAGCCGGCAAGTTCGCAGTGACCAGCGTCGAGTCCAAACCCGCGCGCCGCAACCCCTACCCGCCCTTCACGACCTCGACCCTGCAGCAAGAGGCTTCGCGCAAGCTGGGCTTCTCTGCCAGCCACACGATGCGCGTTGCCCAACGTCTGTATGAAGGTGTCGACATCGGCGGCGAAACCGTCGGTCTCATCACTTACATGCGTACCGACGGCGTCGACGTAGCACCGGAAGCGATCGTCGCGACGCGCAAACTGATCGGCACCCGCTACTCGCAGCGCCATTTGCCCGACAGCCCGCGCGTCTACAAATCCAAAGTCCGTAACGCGCAAGAGGCTCACGAAGCAATCCGCCCCGCCGACGTCGACCGCATACCGGAATCGCTGAAAGGTATCGAGCCCGACATGTGGCGGCTCTACGACTTGGTCTGGAAGCGTATGGTCGCCAGCCAGATGGAGGCCGCAGAGTTTGAACGCACGACCATCGACATCGAAACCGCCGACGGCCGTACCGGCCTGCGTGCGAACGGATCGGTGCTGACGTTCGAAGGTTTCCTTGCGCTCTATCAAGAAGGCAAGGACGACGCGAGCGACGACGAAGACGGTTCACGCCTGCCGAAAGTGAACAAGGGCGACGCCATGGGCGTCACCGAAGTGAAGCCCGAGCAGCACTTCACCGAACCGCCGCCGCGCTTCTCGGAAGCCTCCCTCGTCAAGAAGCTCGAAGAACTCGGCATCGGCCGCCCGTCGACTTATGCGTCGACGCTGCAGGTGCTGCGCGATCGCCAATACGTTCGCATGGACAAGTCGCGCTTCATTCCCGAAGACCGCGGCCAGCTTGTCACCGCGTTCTTGACCAACTTCTTCGGCCACTACGTCGAATATGATTTCACGGCCGGCCTCGAAGACCAGCTCGATCTGGTTTCGGACGGCAAGCTGAAATGGAAGACGCTGCTTGCGGATTTCTGGAAGGATTTCCACGCCGCGATCAAAGGCATCGCCGAACTGCGCATCCGCGAAGTCCTCGACACGCTGGATGAAGTTCTCGGGCCCCACATCTTCCCGCCGACCGCCGACGGCACCGACCCGCGCAAGTGCAAGCTTTGCGCAACCGGCCGCCTCGGCCTGCGTCTCGGCAAGAACGGCGCCTTCATCGGCTGCTCGAACTACGGCGCCGAAGGCGACGAGAAGTGCAGCTACACCCGCCCGCTCGCCAACAGCGGCGAGAACGCGGTCGAAACGCGCGTGCTGGGCGTCGATCCGGAAACGGGTCTGACGGTTACGCTACGCCCCGGCCGCTTCGGCCCGTATCTGCAGCTCGGCGAATCGAGCAAAGAAAAAGACGCGCCGAAACCGAAAACGGCGAGCGCGCCGAAAGGCGTCGACCTCGCCACGCTCGACCTTGCGGCGGCATTGAAACGCCTCGCACTGCCGCGCCTCGTGGGCACGCATCCTGAAGACGGCCTGCCGATCGAAGCAAATTTCGGCCGCTTCGGACCGTTCATCAAACACAACGGCATCTACGCCAATCTCGAAAATCCGGACGACATCTTCACCATCGGCCTGAACCACGCGGTGACATTGCTCGCCGAGAAGAAGGCCAATCCGAAGAGCCGCTTCAACCAGCAGAAAGCGCCGCTGAAAGAACTGGGCGAACACCCGGATACGAAAGCGGCCGTCAAAGTGATGAACGGCAAATACGGCCCCTACATCACCGACGGCGACATCAACGCGAACGTGCCCAAGGGCACCGACCCGCAGAACGTGACGCTGGCGGAAGCCGTCGAACTTTTGCGCATCCGCGCCGAAACCGGCGGCGGCGGCAAAAAGAAAAAGAAGAAGGCCCCGGCGAAAGCCGCGAAGGCCGCGCCTGCGAAAGCGGCGAAGGCGAACGGCGAAGCAAAAGCCGACGCCAAACCGGCAAAGGCCGCCAAGGCCCCCGCCAAAGAAAAAACCAAACCGGCGACGAGCGCCAAGAAAGCGCCCGCCAAAAAGAAAGAACTTGAAGAGACGTGAATAAAAAACAGCGCGAACCGCGTGAGCAAACACAACGCGGAACAACACCGACGCGCGCCGACGTACTTGCCTACATCAGCGAACATCCCGAAGCCACAAAACGCGATCTTGCGCGCCACTTCGATCTGAAGGGCACCGACAAGATCGCGCTGAAGCGCATGCTGCGCGAACTGATGGACGAGGGCGACGTCAAACGCGGCCGCGGCAAAAAACTGCGGCGCACCGGCGATCTCCCTGAAGTCACCGTCGTCGAAGTCATCGACGTGACGACCGACGGCGAACTCATCTGCCGCCCCGCCCAATGGGACCACGACGGCAAACCGCCGCGCATCATCCTCGCGCCCGGCGCCGACAAGGCGATCGAAGGCCCGGCACTCGGCATCGGCGAACGCATCCTCGCGCGCCTGAAGCCGACCTACGAAGGCTACGACGCCCGCATCATCAAACGCCTCGGCGCCAATGTGCAAAAGACGCTCGGCGTCTTCCGCCGCATGGGCAAACACGGCGGCCGCGTCGAACCCGTCGACAAGAAAGCACGCCACGAATTCGCCGTCGCCGACATCGACGCGGGCGGCGCAGCCGACGGCGAACTCGTCGTCGTCGAACCCATCGCGGGCCGCGCCTTAGGCCCACGCAAGGCACGGATCACCGAACGCATCGGCCGCATGTCCGAGGCGAAGACAGTCAGCCTGATCGCCATCCACACCCACGGCATCCCCGATCAATTCCCGCAAGCGGTGATCGACGAAGCCGCCCGCGCCAAACCCGCGAAGCTCGAAGACGGCCGCGTCGACCTGCGAAAAATTCCGCTGGTCACGATCGACCCACCCGACGCGCGCGACCACGACGACGCCGTCTGGGCCGAACCCGACGAAGATCCTGCGAACAAAGGCGGCTTCCAAGCCATCGTCGCCATCGCCGACGTTTCATACTACGTGCGTCCCGGCTCAGTCCTCGACCGCGAAGCGTTGAAGCGCGGCAACTCCGCCTACTTCCCCGACCGCGTCGTGCCGATGCTGCCCGAGCACCTGTCGGCCGATCTCTGCTCGCTGAAGGAAAAGGTCGACCGCGCGATCATCGCCTGCCACCTGACCATCGACGCCGGCGGCCGCGTGAAGAAGCACCGCTTCGAACGCGCGCTGATGCGCTCGGCAGCGCGCCTCTCCTACAACGAAGTGCAAGACGCGCTCGACGGCAGGCCGAACGACAAGACCGGCCCGCTGGTCGAGCCGATCCTGAAACCGCTCGAAGCCTGTTACCGCGCGCTGACTAAGGCGCGCGACAAACGCAGCCCGATCGACCTCGACCTACCCGAACACAAGATCGAACTCGACGACCAGGGCCGCGTCAAAAGCATCGGCGTGCGCGAACGCTACGACGCCCACCGTCTGATCGAAGAATTCATGATCCAGGCCAACGTCGCCGCGGCCGAAGCACTGGAAGAAAAGCGCACGCCGCTGGTCTTCCGCATCCACGCCCCGCCGTCGGACGAAAAGCTGGCCGCGCTCAGCGACTTCCTCGACTCGATGAAGATCAATCTGCCGAAGAACCAAACGGTGACGACGACGATTCTGAACCGCATCCTCGCCGCCGCCCGCAACACGCCGAACGCCGACCTGATCAACGTGATCATGCTGCGCTCGCAAAGCCAGGCCGAGTACAGTCCGAACAACATCGGCCACTTCGGTTTGGCCCTGCGCCGCTACGCGCACTTCACCTCGCCGATCCGCCGCTACGCCGACTTGATCGTCCACCGCGCACTCGTACGCGCGTTTAAGCTCGGCCAAGGCGGCCTGACCGACAGCGAGATCGACCACCTCGAACGCGACGCGCAAGACATCTCCGCCGCCGAACGCCGCGCGATGGCGGCCGAGCGCGACTCGACCGACCGCTACATCGCAGCCTTCATGTCCGATCGCGTCGGCGCCGAGTTCGACGGCAAAATCTCCGGCGTCACCCGCTTCGGCCTCTTCATCCGCCTAGCCGAAACCGGCGCCGACGGCTTGGTTCCGGTGCGCACGTTGGGCCGCGAATTCTTCAACCACGACGAACGCACCCACGCGCTCATCGGCGAGAAGTCTGGCCTAACATTCCGCCTCGGCGACAAAGTCCGCGTGCGCCTCGAAGAAGCAACACCCCTCACCGGCGGCCTCCGCTTCGAACTCCTCGAAGGCGGCAAACCCGGCACACCGATGCGCGGACAAGCGCCGCGCAAAGACGTGAAGCAAGGCTTCAAACGCGGCCGCAACCGCCGCCGCTAATACGGTGACAGCGACGCGATCGCCGCCTTACGTCGCTGTCACAATCAGAGTCACAGCGCCGCATCCGTAAACAAACCCTTGCATCACGGTTCCTGAACCATTACATGCCACCGTCCTTACGACGCGTAACGCACGTGCCGCTGGCCCTAGGTTGGTTTATGCAACGACGGAAGCGTCCTTTTTGATCACGCCGGTGAAATGCCGGGTCTTAAAGGGTGTTGACGATGCTGACCGAACGGGGCGTGAAAGCCCGCAAGCGTCATTTTGATTCCGACATCGCCGAAGTTCGCGCGCTAGACGACCGTCCGAAGCGCACGACGCGCCTGCGCGAAGTCGCGCGCCGGGCGGACCTGCCGGCAGAACGCGGCGGTCTGCCGCCGCGAATCGCACGCTACCTGGAAACGGCGTCGAACCTGCCCTCGCCGTGCCTGATCGTCGACGTCGACATGGTCGAGCACAACTACGCCGAACTCGTCCGCGCGATCCCCGAAGCGCACGTTTTCTACGCTGTCAAAGCCAACCCGGCCGACGAAGTCATCGCGCGCCTGGCGAAGCTCGGCGCAAACTTCGACACCGCCAGCATCGGCGAAATCGACCTGGCCCTCGCGCACGGCGTCGATCCGGAACGCCTCTCCTTCGGCAACACGATCAAGAAGCAGCGCGACATCGCTGCCGCCTACGACCGTGGCGTCCGCCTCTTCGCCTTCGACAGCGAAGCGGAACTCGTGAAGCTCGCCGAAAGCGCGCCGGGCGCGAAAGTGTTCTGCCGCATCCTCGTCGACTGCGCCGGCGCCGAATGGCCGCTGTCGCGCAAATTCGGCTGCGAGATCCCGATGGCCGCCGACCTGCTCGTGCGCGCCAAGGGCCTGGGCCTCGACGCCTACGGCCTCTCCTTCCACGTCGGCTCGCAACAAACCGACCTCGCGCAATTCGACAAAGCGATCGCACAAGCCGCCGGCCTTTTCGCCGACGTCGCCAAACGCGGCCTGACGCTGCGCATGATCAACGTCGGCGGCGGCTTCCCGTCGCGCTACCACAGCGACGTCCCGCCGATCATCTCCTACGGCCAAGCGATTCGCGCCTCGCTGAAGCGCCACTTCCCTGAGACGCCCGACATCATCGTCGAACCCGGCCGCTACATCGTCGGCGACGCCGGCGTGATCACCAGCGAAGTCGTCCTCGTCGCGCACAAGGGCGGCAGCGACGAACGACGCTGGGTCTACCTCGATGTCGGCAAATTCCACGGCCTCGCCGAAACCATGGACGAGGCGATCAAATACCGCCTCCTCACGCCGCACGACGGCACGGAAACAACGCCCGTCGTCCTCGCCGGCCCAACCTGCGACAGCGCCGACATCCTCTACGAGAAAACGGACTACCGTCTGCCGACCGCACTCAAAGCCGGCGACAAAGTCCTGATCCTCTCGACCGGCGCCTACACCACGACCTACTCGTCGATCGCCTTCAACGGCATGCCCCCGCTCGCCAGCGTGTGCATCTAAACACTGCTGACAACCCGTTGGCATGAACGCGAGTTGATGCGCGGGCTCGCCGTGCTACAGTTGCGACCAATTCGCAATTAGTACAAAGGCCCGCGCCAATGGTCTCGACCGTCCAAGAACTGGAAGCCTGCATCGGCGTGGCCGCCCTGCCTGCGAAGCTGAAATCCATCGACCATATGGAAGAGCACGCGGCCGGTTGGATAGCCGCCTCGCCGCTGATGTCGCTGGTCGTCCGCGACCGCCAAGGCAACGTGCGCGCGACATTAGGCGGCGACGACCCGGGGTTCGCCGTCGCGACCACACCGAACACGCTGACGATCAAAGCGTCCGCACTCGACCGCACCGACGGCATCGCGCCTGGTGACGGCATCGCCGCGCTCTTCGTCGCGCCCGGCGTGACGGAGACGCTACGCGTCGCCGGCCGCGTTGCCGACGTGTCGAACGGCGTAATCACGCTCGACATCAACGAATGCTTCGTCCATTGCGGCAAAGCACTGATCCGCTCGCAGTTCTGGCAGGCGGCACCGCAAGCAGCCGCGCAAGATCTGCCGGGCGAAGCACGCATCCTGATCCTCGGCACATCGGACGCACAAGGCAACGCGGATGCGAGCCCGAAGGGCGATCCCGCCGGCTTCATCAGAAGGCTCACCGAACGAACATTCGCGCTGCCCGACCGCACCGGCAACCGCCGCGCCGACGGCCACCGCAACATCCTCGCGCACGACCGCGTCTCGCTCGTCGCCTTCGCACCCGGCGCGACACAAGCCTTCGAACTCACCGGCAGCGCACAATTGACGAACGACACGGCGCTGCTGGCGCCGATGTCAGTCCAGGGCAAAGCGCCGCCGCTCGCAACGCTCATCACCGCCGACGAAACGCACACCTACGACTCGGGAGCCCTGCAACGCGCTCGTATTTGGGATGCCGACCGCGCAAACACGAGCAAACGCCCGCACGCCGGGGCAACCATCACAGCCCACATCAAGGCCGGCCAGCAGAAGGGCGTGATCCCGGCCGCCCTGCGCTTCGCCATCACCGCCGAAGGTACCGAAAAGGCCCTGAAAAGCGACTACAAGGCGAACCTGTACTGAACCCCCCTTCGCCGCCAAAAACAGCGATCCCTTAGCGCAACCCTTATTGCAACTGATTCTCAATATCAGATAAGGTCAATCCGCTCGGCCATCGAACGGAGGTACCCGGCTTGCTGCACATTGATCCGGCGCTCACGGCGCGCCACCTCGAAGATCTGAAATTCGCCGAGCAGTTCACCGTCTGGGCGCTCAGAGCGTGGGTCCACAACAGCCAACGCATGGCGTCGGATGCGGTCGAAATCGAAACCGGTTTTCGCCTGGCGAAAATCGAACCCGCCCTCTCGTCGATGACATTCTTCATGCGCGTGCTGCAAACCGCCTCGCAGCGCCAGATCGAAGTGCGCTGCATCCACTGCTCGCAAATCTCGCCCGACGAAGAACTGCTGCTCCACGCCGTCGCGGCGCTGCAGGCGGGCCGCCACGTCTGCGCGCAAATCGTCCTGCACGGCTACCTGCCCTGCGCTGCCGTCCGTGCCACAATGTGGAGTCTCGAGAGCTTCGCCGAGCGCCTGAAGCGCGGCGGCCTCAATCTGCCGCTGAACGACGCCGGCCGCCTTCACGTCGAAGCCATGGCCGCCGACGCGCTGCTGCCGTCCGTCGCCATCCACTAATCAGCTTGAGCCGGCGATCAGCTGCGCGCGCTTCGCGGCGTTGACGTGCTCCGCATTGTCTCCCCGCCGAACCTCATGCAGACAGGCCGACAGCGCGGCGACACCCGCACCCTCGCTCAAGAAATCCCTGCACGGCTGCGCGACGGGCTCGTTCGGCGCTTCCGGCGCCGCGGGAAACGCTTCGTCCGCGCCGACGCAGTCGACATACGCGTCGCGTATGCAGTTTTCGATGCTGACCGAATCCGCTTCGGCTTCGACCGGCGAACGCACCCAGTCGACGACATACCAAAGCGCGACACCGGCAAGGGCGCCGAGCAACATGGCAACCACGCGCTTAACCATGACCGGCCTCATTGTGCCGGCATGGGACAACAACAAGCCGCCGGCGCTGCTAACCGACGAGGTGTTGCAGCCGCCGTGCCCGGTTGCCCGTCACGAAGCGGGCTGGAATCCCGCCGCGCCTGCCTGCCACAAGATGAAGGCGAACACGTCGCCGAACTCCTCGTCGCGCTGCTGCCGCGTCGAGCCGATGCCGTGGCCCGCCTGAAAGTCGACGCGCAACAATACCGGCTTGCCTGACGCCGAAGCCTTCTGCAGCCGCGCCGCCATCTTGCCCGCCTGCCACGGGTCAACGCGCGGATCGGTCATCCCCGTGGTCAGCAGCACGGCCGGATATTTCGTCCCGTCTTTCACGTGCTGGTACGAGTCCATCGCGTAGAGCGCCTTGAAGCCATCCGCGGTCTTCACCGAGCCAAACTCCGGTACGTTCGGCGGCCCGTTCTGCGAAAACTCCGCGCGCAGATTGTTCGACACGCCGACCTGACTGATCACGGCCGCAAACAGATCCGGCCGCTCGGTCATAGAACGCCCCACGGTGATGCCGCCCGCCGACCCGCCACGGATCGCAAGCTTCGACGCCGACGTCCACTTGTCCGTGATCAGCGCCTCCGCCGCCGCGATCATATCCCCCCACGTGTTGTGCTTGGTGAGGAGCCGCCCGCCTTCGTGCCACTCGCGCCCGTATTCGCCGCCGCCCCGCACATGCGCCGTCGCCCAGACGCCGCCCTTCTCCAAGAACGCGACAAAGCGCGACCCGAAGAACGCTTCCGAATTGATGCCATACGACCCATAGGCGTCGATCAACGCAGGCGCCGATCCGTCACGCTTCATGTCCTTGCGATAAACGACGGACACAGGAACCTTCGTTCCATCCTTCGCCGTCGCAAAGATGCGCGTCGAAGCGTACGGTGAGACGTCGATGTCGGGCTTGGCGACCAGCTTCGTGTCCGTCACCGCACCCGAAGCCGCCACCGACAAAATCTCCGGCGGCCTGACCCAGCTCTGCATGGAAAACACCGCGCCGTCGCGCGACGTATCGCAATAGAGCGAACCGATCGTGCCTTCCATCGGCAGCGCAATCGACGACACGCGTCCGTCCGGCGTCACCTTGCGCATCCGCCCGATCCCGCCGTCGAGATCCTGCACGTAAAGCGCATCCTTCGCCGGCACGCACGACTGCACGACGACGTCGCTCTGCGGCACCAGCACCGTCGCGTTCACGATCGCCGGATTGTCCGCCTTCACGCTCACGATTTTGTAGCGCGGCGCACCCTGATAGGTGATTAGGAAAATGTCGTCGCCCTTGATCGTGCAGCCGGTGACTTTCGCCTCCGGTCCGCAAACCTTCTTCCAACCGTCCTGCCCCTTGGCGGCCGCTTCCATCGTGTTGACGAAGACGGTGATCTCGTTCTGCACGCCCGCGATCAAGATCGCCAACGCATAGCGCGAATGCGGTTCCGAAAAGACATACGGAAACTCGATATCGCGGATCACAACGTCGCCGAACTGCCCCCGCGAGAGAACCTTCACATCGGTCTTCGGATCGGTGCCGATCTTGTGCAGCCAGCAAACGCTATCCTTGTAGTAGTCCTCGCTCCCCGCCACGGCGCCTGCCGCCAGCCGGTTGAAGAAGAACCCGCTCTCGTCCGCAAGCCACCCCGGCGACGCATACTGCGCCCGGTCGATCCGATCGGCGAGAATCTTGCCCGTCGCCGTCTCCATGATCTCGACGACCGCGTTCTCCGACCCCGACGGCGACATGCCATAGGCGATGTACTTCCCGTTCGGCGACAGCGACCAATAGTTCAGCGAGTAGTGCACGTCACCCTTCGTCCGCGCTTCCGGATCAATCAGCAGCCGATCCTTGCCCGTCATGCCGTCGCGCACGAACAGCTGAAAGTTATTCGCCCCCAACGGCCGGCGCTCGACGACGACAAACGGCCCACCGATCTGGATCGACGCCACGACCTCAAGGTCGCCCGACAACTCACCCACGCGCCTCGCCATCGCCGCGCGACCGGGAATCTTGTCCAGCACGCCGCGCGCATACGCGGCCTGCGATTTCATATACGGCTCCCAATCCTTGTCCTTCGGATTTTCCATCCAGCGGTAAGGATCGGTCACAGGCTGACCGAAGAACGTCTCGGTGACGGGTTCGATACGCGGCACGGGCGGTCCCTCTTTGGCGGCGGCAATGGCGAAACGGGGCAGCGTGGTCACGGCAGCAGCCACACCAGCGGTCAGCATCAACGTCCGGCGGTCGATGGTCATGCGAATGATCCTCTGAATGCTCGTTGAGACGAGCGCAGACGAAACGTCGGGCGAGACCCTACGTTCGCCCACCGCGCGCCAAACTTCAAACATTTGTGAGTGATCCGCCCGCGAAGGAATCCCCGCGGGCGGCCATGCGCCATTCTCAGTACCGCAAGCTCAAGACCAGTCTCACGTCGCGGCCCGGCAACACCACTTCATCCTTGTTGAAGGCGATGTGATTGCGGATTTCCTCATCCGTCAGGTTGCGGCCGATCAAGCTGACGTTGACCTCGCCGCCGTCTGCATGCTTGGCCGCATGCCAGATGAGCCCGGCATCGACGCGCGTATAGCCGTCGGTCGGCGTCTCTTCGGCCGCGATATCATCTTGCTCGAACGCATGCGTCGCACGCGCATAGGCGTCGAACATATCGCCCTCGAACCGCAATCCGCCGCCGAGGCGCATCGGCGGAATGCGTGGAACGTTGCCGCCGCCGTCGAACTCGGCGCGCACGGTGTCGGCCATCAGATCGAGGTTCAACTCGCCGTCCGCCACGGCCCCAAGCAACACCGCCGCCTGAAACTCGCCACCCGTAAACGTGGCGTCGCGCTGCAGATAGAGCAACTCCGCAAAGTCGGCGCTGTCGTCGGTAAAGAAATTCCCGTCCTCGTCGTACGAGTTGCCCGTCAGCTGCCCATAGACGAAGCCTTCGAATCTCGTGCGGAAGAACGTCAACTCGGCGGTCAGCCACGGCAGCACCAGCCGCGCATTCGCCTCCAGGTTCAGCGCCTTCTCGAGCCCGATCGTCGGATCGCCGATCTCGAACGTGCCCGTCGCCTCATGCGGCCCGCGCGCGTAAAGCTCGACCTGGTTCGGCGCCCGCTCCGAATAAGCGGCATTGAGCCCGAACTTCAAATCCTCCGTCGCTTTGATCAAGAGCCCGGCGCTGGCACTCACCGGTTCGAATTCACGCGTGGTGAAGACGTCGCTGATCGGTGTGCCCTCGACCCGCGTGTTTTCATACCGCCCACCGAACTCAAGCGTCACACGGCTGCCGATCGGCGCCTCTGCAAAACCATAGACGCCGAAGGAATCGGTAAGCGTCGGAAACAGAAAATCTTCACCCTCGCCCAACGCCTGGAAGTCACGCCGCTGCAACTGCATGCCGATAGCAGCCCCCGAAAACGGCCCCAGTGCCCCATGCACCAACTCGCTGCGCACCTCGTACTGTTTGTCGTTGAATGTCGACGCCGCGCCTTCGCCCGGGATCACCTCGTCATGCGTATAGTCCGACACACCCGCGTTCACGCGAAACGCCGTGAAGCCGGGCAACGGCTCGCGCCACTCCGCCGCGAACAATCCCTTGTCCTGCGCCATGTCGATGTAAGCGTCTTCGCCCGGTATCCCATACTGACTCTCGAACCGCACATAGGCCGCACCGATATAGCCGGACGAGCCGACGAACGAACCGCCCGCGGCGTAGCCCAGACCCTCTGCCTGACTGTTCGACTGTGTCCCCGGCGCGATCGGAATGTCGTAGGCGTCCGCGTTCTGCCGCAACCCATCGACGTGCCAAGCGAAGTTGCCTAAGTGTCCATCCGCCAACCCCGCAATCTCCGACGAGTCATCAACGGACCCGACAGCGAAGTGCAAATCACCGGCAAAGGGCTCACCCAAGCTGCTAGGAATGCGATTGTTGATCGCGTTCACGACTCCGCCGATCGCTTGGCTACCATAACGCAGCGTCGCGGGCCCGCGCACGATTTCGACACGCTGCAGAGCGAGCGGATCGATCGGCACGCCATGATCGGGACTGATGTCCGACACATCGAAACTCCCGAGCCCATTCTCAAGCACGCGTACCCGCGACGCATCGAAGCCACGGATGACCGGCCGCCCGGCGCCGGCGGCAAAACTCGTCGAACTTACGCCCGGGATCTGGGTCAGCGAGTCCGCGATGTTGAGCCCGCCTTCGCGGGTCAGTTGATCGCGATCCGCGGTTCCGACAAGCGTCGAAAACTGGTCACGCGACTTGGCAATCGGCGACGCCGTAACGACGACCTTCTCGATCCGCGCGTCGGGCGCCGGCTCGTCCTGAGCGCCGGCAACGCCGACATGGAGAGCAATCGCAGCCGCGCCAAGCGCAAGCCGCACCTTCAACCTGGAAAACATAAGGAAACCTCTGACACTGGAGAAACGAGTGCCGAACGCCCGCGCACGCGCTTTGCGCGCGACGCCGCGTCGTTCAGCCGTTCAGGCTTGTGTCAGGCGAAAGGAGGCGCGCGACTACGCCACGCGGCGGTGAATCGTTCCGGAACGATCCGCCGCTCGTCGATCCCCACGCGCGAAGGCATGGGCTTGGCGATGAAAAGCACGCTGGCAACGGCAGGCGCCGCCGCACCGCAAACGCCCGCGGCGTGCCACAGCGGACAGTTGGACTCGTCATGCGAAGGTTTGCTGGGCTTGGAACCGCCCGCGGCGTGATCTGCCGGCGAGTCCTGCGCCGCAACCGTCGCCGCCACGCCGTCGAACGCATGCCCGAAGTGAAAGTGGCTGCGCGTAACGGCGATCTGCATCACAAAGGCGAGAAGAACGAGGGACACAAAGGCCCGTGCGCGGCCCCCGCCACGCAGCAAATCCCTCAACCCCTGAAGCCCCGCCTGCATCGGATCAGGCTACACGGGCATTCTCACTCTCTGCAACCGGCATGCGGCGAAATTATGCCCACGATCCCGTGAGAGCCGCCCAATACTTTGGCGTTTCACCTCTCCCGGCACGGCGTTAACAACCCCATATACTAGGCGTGAACGGAACGATTCCCGTCACGCAACCGTCATGCGGAGGAGACGCGCATGTCCGAAGCCAAACTCGCCTTGCCCTCAAAAGAAAACCCGGTGACCACAACGTCCGGCTGGCTGATGCTGGTCGCACTGATCGCTCTGCTGGCGGTCGGCGTCGTACTGGTCCGTATGCCGATCATCGGCGTACCGATCATCCTCCTATCTGTATTCCTGATGATCGGCTTCCTGGTGCTGAAGCCGAACGAGTCCGCCGTCCTCACCCTCTTCGGCCGCTACGTCGGCACCGTGCGCAAAGACGGCTTTCACTGGGTGAACCCGTTCTACGCCAAACAGAAGATCAGCTTGCGGGTACGCAACTTCACGACGCTAACGCTGAAAGTGAACGACAAAGTCGGCAACCCAATCGACGTCGCCGCCGTCGTCGGCTGGCTGGTCAGAGACACTGCGCAAGCGGCCTTCGACGTTGACGACTACGAAGGCTACATCAAGACGCAATGCGAAATGGCGCTGCGCGACGTGGTGTCGACCCACCCCTACGACGCCACAGTCGAGGAACACATCTCGCTCCGCGGCAACACCGGTGCGGTCTCCGAACTGCTGAAGGAATCGCTCCAACGCTCGATCAACGTCGCAGGCCTCGAAATCCTCGAGATGCGCATCACCCACCTGGCCTACGCACCGGAGATCGCCTCGATCATGCTCCGCCGCCAGCAAGCGGTCGCCCTGATCCAGGCACGCGAAAAGATGGTCGACGGCGCCATCGGCATGATCAAGATGGCCCTCGAACGCTTCGAGTCGGACGGCATCACCGACATGACGTCGGCCCAGAAAGCGGTGCTCGTCTCGAATATGATGATGGTCCTGCTCAGCGACGAAGGCGCACAGCCGGTCATCCCAGCCGCGACAAGCTAATTCTACTCCCCTCGCCCGCCCTTGGGCGGG
>JAWXBY010000078.1:0-14062 GCA_034440355.1 Alphaproteobacteria bacterium | reverse complement strand
TTCGATGCCTGTGCCAATTTGCTGTGCCAGCGCCTCTTCGTCGGAGCGAAGGCCGTCGGCGATCAACCGTTCGGCGAAGCCTTGCGGAATGATGTTCGTGACCTTTTGGCCGACGAGTTCGTCGCGGCTGTAGCCGAATTGTTTTTCGGCCTGCAGATTTAAGAGGACGATTTCGCCGGCTTGGTTGACGACAATCATCGCGTCGGGCGCCGCCTCCAGCAGATTGCGGTACCTGCCTTCCATCTTCGTCAGATGTTCTTCTGCGTTCTTACGTGCAGTGTTCGCAGACGTCGCCATGCCGTTTCCTTCTCGGAAGCACGTTTATTCCGGCGATCCGCAGCAGACGCGGCGCGCGCATGTTTTCTTGATGTGGCAGCTTGTGAGCCGCACCCTCTCTGCTCACGCCGCGCAACGCCCGAGGACGAGGACAGCCTAGCTAACAACCCCATTGTCCCGCGGAAGGTTCCGTTCGACTAGCGCGGGCGGTCGCCTTCGACCGTGACGCGATTCATCTCGCGGCGAAACCCGTGATAATCGTTGAGCGCGTAGTGTTGGGTGCTGCGATTGTCCCAGAATGCGACAGAGTTGGTTGCCCAAGTGAATCGGCAGGTGAACTCCGGCTTGGCGCAGTGTTCGTAGAGCCAACGCAGCAGCGGCTGGCTTTCCTTCTTCGTCCAGCCTTCGAAGCGTTGCGTGAAGCCGACGTTGACGTAGAGCGTCTTGCGGCCCGTTTCAGGGTGCGTGCGCACGACCGGGTGGATCACCTCTTCGGCCGCGTCTTCCGACGTTGCGGGCTTCATGCTGCGCTTGGCGTTATTCTTGTTGGCTTCGCTGCGGCCGTCGACGCCGTATTGCGCGTTCGCCGAGTGGACGGCGTTCAGGCTTTCCAGCGTCTTCTTCATGCCGTCGGAGAGCGCGCCGTAGGCCAGATACTGGTTCGCGAACATCGTGTCGCCGCCGTAGGGCGGGACTTCCTTCGCATAGAGGATGGAGCCCAAAGGCGGCTTTTCCAGGAACGTCATGTCGGAGTGCCAGCCGCCGCCGAAGTTGACCTTGTCTTCCTTCTCTTTGAAAACGCGCATGACCTCGGGGTGGCCCTCGACGGACGCTGCGTAGGGATGGATGCTGATGGGGCCGAAGCGGCGGGCGAAGGCGACGTGCTGGTCGGGCGTCATCACTTGATCGCGGAAGAAAATCACGCAGTGGTCGAGGAGCGCCTGATGGATCGCGGCGAAGGTTTCGTTGCCGAGGGGTTTGGCGAGGTCGACGCCGCCGATCTCGGCGCCCAAGGCGCCCGACAGGCGCTTCACCGAAATCTTGCCGTTGGCGTGCATTGTCCGCGTCCTGTCTGTGAATGTTTGGTCATGAAAGCCTAATCGCCGTATGGGCAGGCGGCAAGGTCGCGGGAACGCGCGTGCGCGCGGGCTTCGGCGCTGATATGTGTCGAATGAAGCATGGGAGGCCTTAGCGCATGTCTCAACCGACGCCGTTCAAGATCGAAATTCCGCAGACGACCATCAACAAGATCATGGAGCGCGTGCGCCACTTCGAGTGGCCCGATGCGCCCGCCGGCGGCGGGTGGGCTTACGGCACCGACGTTTCGACGATGAAGGAGATCGTCGAATATTGGCTGCACGGCTATGACTGGTATCGCGAGCAGGAGCTGTTGAACCGGTTTCCGCATTTCAAGGCGCGGGTGAACGACCTCGATTTGCACTTCATCCATCTGCGGAGCAACAGTCCAAAGCGGCGGCCGTTGATCATTACGCATGGGTGGCCGGGGTCGTTCATCGAGTTCATGAACGTTATTGAACCGCTGGTCTATCCCGAGAAGCATGCGGGCAAGGCGAGCGATGCGTTCGACGTGATCGTGCCGTCCCTGCCCGGCTATGGCTTTTCGGCCAAGCCCGCGAAGCCGATGAGCCCGCGCAGCGTGGCGAAGTATTTCGATGAGCTGATGGTCGGCACGCTGGGTTATTCGAACTACATCGCGCAGGGCGGCGATTGGGGCTCGTCTGTTTCCGGATGGCTTGGGTATGAGGGGCGCGGGTGCCGCGCGGTGCATCTCAACATGCTGGGCTGGCGCTCGCCGGGGGTGATGCCGGAGACGCCGGAAGAGGTGCAGGAGGCGCAGAAATTTCAGGCGTCGTTTGAAGCGGAGGGCGCGTATTTCCGTTTGCAGTCGACGAAGCCGCTGACGCTGGCCTACGGGATGATGGATTCGCCGGTAGGGACGGCCGCTTGGATCATCGAGAAGTTCAAGGGGTGGTCCGATCTCGACGAGGGCAAGCTTGAGTCCGTCTACACGAAGGATCAGTTGCTCACGAACGTGATGATCTATCTCGTCACGCGCACGTTCGGGACCGCGACGTGGATGTATCGCGGGTTGTTCGAGGACCTGTCGGGTAAGCCCGTGCCGCCGAAGTCGCGCATCGAGAAGCCTGTCGGCATTGCGCGCTTCCCGGTCGATCTCATTCCGTTTCCGCCGCGGTCGATGGTCGAGAAGCATCTCAACGTCGTGCATTGGAGCGAGTTCAAGCGCGGCGGCCACTTCGCGGCGATGGAGCGGCCGCAGGATTTTATCGAGGATGTGCGGGCGTTCGGGCGGGAGCTTGGCGACGCGTGACCACGGCTAAACCGTTTCGCGTTTCGGTCTCGCAGTACGAGGTCGACGATTTGAAGGCGCGGCTGTCGCGTGTGCGGTGGCCGAATGAGCCCGACGAGAATGCGGCGTGGGATTGGGGGACGAACCTTTCCTATATGAAGCGGTTGGTCGCGTATTGGCGCGATGAGTTTTCTTGGGGGCGAGCGGAGGCGGAGCTTAATCGGTTTCCGCAATTCACCGTCGACCTTGAGGCGAACGGCGAGACGCATACGGTTCACTTCGTCCATGTGAAGGGATCGGGGGCGAAGCGGTTGCCCTTGATCATGACGCATGGATGGCCGTCGACGTTTCGCGAGTTCTTGGATGTCGTCGAGCCGTTGGCGCAGGACGGGTTCGATGTCGTCGTGCCGTCGCTCGTGGGGTTTGGGTTTTCGTCGAAGCCGAAACGGCCGATCGGGCCGGCCGCGATGGCGGAGCTTTGGCATCGGTTGATGCATGATGTGCTCGGGTACGAGCGGTACGCGGCGCAGGCGGGCGATTGGGGGAGCTTCGTCACGTCGCGGTTGGCGTTGCAGCATCCTGAGAGCGTGATCGCCATTCATTTGACGATGCTGCCGCTCAGGCCACATCTGAAACATCCGTCGCAGCCGCCGGTGTCGGCGGAGGAAGCGGCATGGATTGCGAAGATGAAAACGTGGTGGGCGCAGGAGGAAGGGTATCGATCCATTCAGTCGACGAAGCCGATGGCGTTGGCATTTGGGTTGATGGATTCGCCGGTGGGTTTGGCGGGGTGGCTCGCCGATAAGTATTGGCGGCTTGGCGATACGAAGAAGGATCATCCCTATGAGGGGATGGAAGCGCGGTTTCCGATGCACACGATGTGCACGCAGCTTTCGATCTATTGGCATTCGGGCACGATCAATTCGGCGAACACGCTTTATAAGGCGGGGCCTGCCGAGGGTAGCGCGTTGTTGAAGCCGGGCGAGCGCGTGACGGTGCCAACCGCTTATTCAGACTATCCGATGGATGTGTTGACGCCGACGCCGGAGTCGTGGGGGCGGCGCGGCTACAACATCGTGCGCTGGCGCGAGATGGACCGCGGCGGGCACTTCGCGGCGATGGAAGAGCCGAAGCTGTTCGCGGATGATGTGCGGGATTTTTTCCGCGATTATCGCAGTTGATGCGCTGAAAGAGCGGGCGAGGACGCCCGCGGTCCCAGGACTAGTGCGCGCCTTTCGGCGTTCGATCGTACGATCCAAGTGTGGGAAGGCTCGCGCTGGTCCTGGGACCGCGGGCGTCCTCGCCCGCTCTTCTAGGCCAAGCCCACGCGGCCGATGGCTAGGTATTTGTCCCAGCGTGTCTTGCGGAGGACCTCCGGCGGGAGTTGGTCGAGTTCGGTGAGGGCTAGGTCTACCGCGTCGCCGGCGTCTTCCATGGCGCGTTCTCGGTTGCGGTGGGCGCCGCCGACGGGTTCGGCGACGATCGAGTCGATGACGCGCAGTTGGAACAGGTCTTGGGCGGTGATCTTCATCGCAGCGGCGGCGTCTTGCGCCTTCGCCGACGACTTCCAGAGGATGGACGAGCAGCCTTCGGGGCTGATCACCGAATAGATCGAGTGTTCCAGCATGATGACGCGGTCGGCGGTTGCGAGCGCGACGGCGCCGCCGGAGCCGCCTTCGCCGATGATCACCGAGACGATCGGCACGGTGAGCGTCAGGCAGCGTTCGGTCGAGCGGGCGATGGCTTCGGCTTGGCCGCGTTCTTCGGCGCTGACGCCGGGATAGGCGCCCGACGTGTCGACCAGCGTGATGATCGGCAGGTTGAAACGTTCGGCCATCGTCATCAGGCGGATGGACTTGCGATAGCCGTCCGGCATCGCCATGCCGAAATTGTGGCGCAGGCGGGATTTTGTGTCGTTGCCCTTCTCATGGCCGATCACCATCACCGGGCGGCCGCGGAAGCTGCCCAGGCCGCCGAGGATCGCCTTGTCGTCGGCGTAGGCGCGGTCGCCGGCGAGCGGCGTGAAGTCCTGGATGAGCGCGTGGACGTAGTCGAGGAAGTGCGGGCGTTCGGGGTGGCGGGCGACTTGCGTCTTCTGCCACGGCGTCAGCTTGGCGTAGGTGTCGCGCAGCAGCTGCTTCGCTTTTTCCTCGAGCTTCGAAACTTCTTCGGTGATCGATCCGCTGTCGCCGGTGGCGGCCAGGCGGCGCAGCTCCTCAACCTTGCCTTCCAGTTCGGCGACGGGCTTTTCGAAATCGAGATATGTGGTCGTCGTCATGGCTACGCTCGTCCATCATTTGAACGCGGACGCGCATGGGAAACTGAAAGGCAGTCCAAGGGCTTAACCCTGTTGTTGCGGCGTTCTGTCGCGAGATGTGTCTCAGAGGACCGCGCTTGTCAACATTGGCGCACTGTCACAGACGCCGGGTCAGCCGCGTCATAGGTCCAAGGAGACGACGAAACCCATGAAAATACTCACGTTCATTCTGGCAGCGGCGATGGCCGCCAACGGCGTTTTTATGTTCATCGATCCGGCCGCCTGGTACGCGGCGGTGCCGGGCGTGCCGGCCACGGGGCCGCTTAACTATCACTTCGTGCGCGACATCGGGATCGCTTATTTCACTGCGGGCGCCGCGTTGGCGTGGAGCGTGACGGGCGGCGGTTGGCGCATGAGTGCGCTCGCGACGCTGTTCCTCGGCGGGCACGCGTTGCTGCATTTCGGCGAGACGATCTTGGGCCATCATCACGACGTGATCTTGAACGAGATCGCGGCCGTGCATGCGCCTGCGATCCTCGCCCTCGTCATCACCCTCATGCAGCGGCGCGCGGGCGCCTGAAGGAGGTTTCGCATGTCGCGATGGCTTCTCACCAAGCTTCTTGACTACGGCAAGACGCAGATCGGCGATGTCGAGATGGACTTTGCCTATCACCTGCGTGATGTGGCGCCGGGGCGGTTGTGGCGCTTCTCGATGATCAAGGTGGTCGAAGGCGGGCGGAAGTTCACGCCCGCCGACGTGTATCACGCGGCGGGGATGGCTGCGGCAATGGTCGAAGATTGCGGGCCTTGCGTGCAGATCCATGTGAACTTGGCACTGAAGGACAAGGTGTCCGGCGATGTGTTGCGTGCGCTGGCTTCGCGCCAGTTCGATAAGGTGCCGGCCGATGTGGCGCTGGGCTTTCGCTATGGCGAGGCGATTGCGCAGGGTGTGATGGCGGATGAGATGCGCGATCAGATCCGCGCAAAGTGGGGCGAGCAAGGTTTGATCGAGCTTGCGTTCGCGATTGCGACGGCGCGATTCTATCCGGCGCTCAAGCGTGGGATGGGTTATGCGCATACGTGCGAGCGTGTGGTGGTCGAGGATCGCGTGACGGCGACGGCGAAGGCAGCATGAGTACGGCGGCGACATTCGAAGCGGAACGGAAGCGGCTGACCGGCGTCGCGTATCGGATGCTGGGGCGGTGGTCGGAGGCTGAAGACGCCGTGCAGGATGCGTATCTGCGCTGGCAGGCGGCGGATCATGGCGTGATCGAGCAGCCGGCGGCGTGGCTCACCACTGTTGTCGTGCGGCTTTGTCTCGATCGATTGCGACGGGCGAAGGCTTCGCGCGAGGTCTATGTGGGTCCGTGGCTGCCGGAGCCGGTGCTGACGCCGGAAGGCGGCGAGCGGCGCGATGAGGAGGCGGAAAATTTCGCCGACGATTTGTCGCTGGGGCTGATGGTCGTTCTGGAACGGCTGGGGCCGGAGGAGCGTGCCGCGTTCATTCTGCGCGAGGCGTTCGACAGTTCGTATGGCGACATCGCTTCCGCGCTGGGTAAGAACGAGGCTGCCGTACGGCAGTTGGTGTCACGCGCGCGCGATCGCGTGCGGGCGGAACGGCCACGCTTTCGCGCCGATCCGTCGACGCATACGCGATTGCTCGGGCAATTCACTTCGGCCTTGGCGGCGAACGATACGTCGGCGCTGCTCAGCATCATGACGGCGGACGTGCGGTTCGTCAGCGATGGCGGCGGCAAGCGGCCGGCGGCGTTGCGCGTGCTGAACAATCCGGAAGAAGTGGCGAAGCTGCTACTGCATATCGCCGGCGCGAAGGGCGGCGTGCGCCAGGCGCGCGGCATGACGTTGAACGGCGTGCCGTCGCTGTGGTTCGAAGACGCGCAAGGATACGATACGGTGATGCAGTTCGACGTCGCCGACGATCTCATCCGTGCGATCTTCATCGTGCGCAATCCGGACAAGCTTGCGCATTTGAATTTGCACTAGCGTGTCTTGACAATTGGGCATTCCCAACCGTCGTACTCGCCACCCGTCTCTTTCGCTAGATCGAAAAGCTCAATCGTAGCTGCGTCCAGTTCATCGCCTGGAACGGACGTGTGAAAAACGCGAGCGCCGTAGTCTGTATGCGCGGGCGTGTGATTTGGATTCGTTGTGCCACGCAGCGCGTATCCGCTCGGCAAACGCTTCACGAATTCGTTTCTCGCATCGGCCGTCGGAAAGTACGCCCAGTGATCTACTTCGCGTGCTTCGTCTAACGCATCGCCCTCCTTTCTAAGCGCATCATAGACGCCGCTATTGTCGAGGAGCCGGCGTTCGTGTGGCGATGGAAGGAGGACGTTGCGATATGTTTCCCAATTTGGTTCTGGTCGCGACGACAGCATAAAATCGTAATCTTGAAACGTGCGCATTCCTCGCCGTACAGCATCTTCGACACTGCTCGGTTTCTGCGCGTACCAAAAGGACTCTCGCAAACCCCCATAAGTTATGTGGCCGACGTATATCGCGCCCCCGACGCGGTTGATCTCAGTCTGGATCGCCTTCATCTGCGCCGCAAATTTGTCGAGGTCGCCCGCGCTCGGAAAGCCGTTGGGGCCGAGCGCACGGGCGGTAACGCGAAGCTGAACGAGATGATCACGGCCGGCGCTGGGCAGGCCCTTTTCCAACGCCATGTTGACGAAGATGGAGCCGACCTGATCGTTGATCCGGGAGAAATAAGACTCCCAACGCTCGTTTGCCTTGCGCAACGGTAGCCATCGTCGGATGAACCACCAGACGCCACTGGTCACTGCAGCCCCTTCGCTTCTTTCACGGGCGATTCCCAGCCGTCGTAGCTGCCGTCGCATTCCTGCGCGAGTTTGGAGAGTTCGGCGGTGATGGCGTCGAACAATTCGCTGCCCGGAATGTCGGAGCGATAGATTTGCGCGCCGAAGGCTGTGCCGTCGGTTGCGGGGTCGGGCTCCAGCGCGTTGCGGAGTTGGTAGCCGATCGCCGTCGTTTTCGACACGAAGGCGTCACGGGCGGCGGGCGTCGGGAAGTAGGCCCAGTGGTCGATCTCGCGCGCTTCGGTCAGTGGGTCGCCGCTGTCGCGTAGTTGGTCGGAGGCGCTGCGGTTGCCCATGCGCTGGCGGTCTTTAGGCGAGGGCAGCAGAAAGTTCTTGAACGTGGACCAGTCGGCATCGGGCTGCGACAGGATTTCGAACTTGTAGTCGGGAATTTCGTGCATGGCCCTGGCGGCGGCTTTGCCGGCCGCGCCGGGGTCGGCGGCGTAGTAGTAGAAATCGCGAAGGCCGGCGTAGGTCACTCTGCCGACATAGACGGCGTTCTGCTTCGTGCAGATTTCGTTGTAGAGCGCTTCGTCAATGAGCGAGAGCGCGGCGTATTCGTCCTCACTCGACAGACCGTCGTCTCGAGGGTCGCGCATGGTGAGGCGCAGCACGACCATCTGCGTCAGCCGCGGAACGGGCGCGAGGTCTTCCATGCTGAGGTTGACGAAGATCGAGGCGATGTCGCCGTCGATCTTTGCGAAATAGAAATCCCACTTTTCTTCCATGGCGCGATGTTAGCGCCAACGGCGCGGTCCGGCAGCTAGATTTCGACCTGGGTGCCCATTTCGACGACGCGGTTCGCCGGAATGCGGAAGAAGCGCGTGGCGGACAATGCGGTCGCCTGCATGGCGATGAAGATGGCGGCTTGCCAGCGGCGGAGTTCAGAGCGGCTGGCCGGGATCAGGGTTTCGCGGCCGAGGAAGAACGTCGTCTGCATCAGATCGAACGACAGGCCGAATTGGCGGCAGAGTTCCAGCGCACGGGGCACGTCCGGGCGATCGATGAAGCCGTAGTGGACGATGACGCTGTGGAAACCCTTGCCGAGCTTTTCGATTTCGATGCGGTTGGCGTCGGCCACGCGGGGGATGTCCTCCATCATCACCTTCATCAGCACAACGCGTTCATGGACCACGTGGTTGTGCTTGAGGTTATGGAGGAAGGCGGTCGGGACGACCGTCGGGTTCGAGGTCATGAAGACGGCGGTGCCGCTGACGCGCTCGGTCGTACGGTCCCACGACTGCAAGAACTCACGCATCGGCATGGCGTCGCGGTAGAGCTTCGATAACAGGATTTCGCGGCCGCGGTTCCAGATACGGAAGGCCATCAGGCACGCGATCGCGGCGACGATGGGGAACCAGCCGCCGGTCGGGATCTTCAGCGTGTTGGACGCGAAGAACGTGAAGTCGACGATGAAGAAGGCGCCGAAGACCGCGTAGGTCAGCCAGCGATTCCAACCCCACAGCCAGCGCGCGACGATCGCGCCCAGAATCGTGTCGATGGTCATCGCGCCGGTGACGGCGAGGCCGTAGGCGTGGGTCAAGGCGCTCGACGTGCCGAAGGTGATGACGATGGCGGCGACGCCGGCCATCAAGAGCCAATTGATCTGCGGGATGTAGATCTGGCCCATCTCGGTCGCCGAGGTGTGGCGGATGTCCATGCGCGGCAGATAGCCGAGCTGGATCGCTTGGCGCGTCAATGAGAAGACGCCTGAGATCACGGCTTGCGAGGCGATGACCGTGGCGCAGGTCGACAGCGCAACCATCGGGTAGAGCGCCCAGCCGGGCGCCAATTTGTAGAACGGATTGTCCAGGGCCGTGGGGTCTTCGAGCAGCAGCGCACCCTGGCCGAAATAATTGAGCACGAGACAGACCGAGACGCCGATCCAGGCGGTACGGATCGGGCCCCTGCCAAAGTGACCCATGTCGGCGTAGAGCGCCTCAGCGCCGGTCACACACAACACGACCGAGCCCATGGCGACGAACGCGGTCCACGGATGCGCGACGATGAGGTCCACGGCGTAGAACGGGATGATAGCCGCAAGGACGTCCGGGCGTTCAAAGATCTCAATGAAACCGAGGAGCCCCAGGACGACGAACCAGAGCGCCATGACCGGGCCGAAGAGACGGCCGACACCGTGGGTGCCGCGGCTTTGAAACAGGAAAAGCAGGACGAGAATGACCGTCGCGATCGGGACGACGAAGCTGTCGAACGCATCGGTGGCGACGGAAAGGCCTTCGACGGCGGAGAGGACCGACACAGACGGCGTGATCAACGCGTCGCCGTAGAAGAGCGCGAGGCCCAAGAGCGCCAGGAACGAAATCACGCGGCGGCGGCGCGGCGTGGAGTGGCCCGCGCGCAGTGCGAGCGAGGCCAGCGAGAGCACGCCGCCTTCGCCCTTGTTGTCGGCGCGCATGATGAAAACGCAGTACTTGATCGAGACGATGATCATCAGCGACCAGAACGCCAGCGACAGGACGCCGAAGACCGACTGCTCGTTCAGCTGAAGGCCGCCGGTCGTCCCCAGCGTCTCGCGCATCATGTAGAGCGGGCTGGTGCCGATGTCGCCGAAGACGACGCCCAATGCCGCCATCGCCAGCACGCGATGGCGCGCGGCTTGCACTTTGGCGTCGGGGGCGGTTGCTTCCATGGAGGTCATCGCAGCAGGGGGCCGCTGCCTAGCTCTTCGTTCGCTCGCGGATCATGCGCATCTGACCGACGATCACCTCCGCTTGGCGGATGGAAGCCAAATCTATCAACTTGCCCTTCAGCGCGACGGCGCCCATGCCTTTTTGCGCGCCGTCTTTCATGGCCGCAAGGATTGCTTCGGCGCGTTCGACTTCGTCGGCGGGCGGCGTGAAGACCTGGTTCGCGGGCGCGACCTGGCTGGGGTGGATCGCCCATTTGCCTTCGCAGCCGAGGACGGCGGAGCGCTTGGCCTGCGCGATAAAGCCTGCCTCGTCCGAGTAGTCGCCGAAGGGGCCGTCGATGGGCCGCAGGCCGTGCGCGCGGGCGGCGGCCACCATCCGGAAGGCCGAATAGTGCCAGAGGTCTGACCAGTGCGTATCGCGCTTGCCGTTGCCGTCGGCGTCAGTCAGCACGACGTAGTCGCGGTTCGAACCACCGATGTTGGTGGTGCGCATCCCGGCGGAAGCGGCGTAGTCGGCCGAGCCGAAATGGAGCGACTCGAGACGCTTCGACGAACCGGCGATCGCTTCGCAGTTGTTGAGGCCGTGGACGCTTTCGATGATGACTTCGAACTTCACCGGCTTCTTGCGGCCGACCGCCATCTCGATCTGCGACACCAGCATGTCGATCGCGTAGACGTCGGCGGGGACGCCGACCTTCGGGATCATGATGAGGTCGAGGCGTTCGCCCGCCTGCTCCATGATGTCGACGACATCGCGGTAGCACCACTGCGTATCGAGTCCGTTGATGCGGACCGAGATCGACTTGGTGCCGAAGTTTTGCGTCTTCAGCGCCTGAATGACGTTGGCGCGCGCTTGCGGTTTGTCGGCGGGGGCGACGCTGTCTTCGAGATCGAGGCAGATCACGTCGGCGTCGCCGGTCGCGGCCTTTTCGAACAGCGCGGGACGCACGCCCGGACAGAAAAGTTGCGAACGATTGAGACGCGGCGGCTGCCGCTCAACAGTGGTGAAGCTCATCTCTCAAGCCCCGTACTCAGAGCGACGCGCATCGACGTGGGGCCCCCTCGGAAAAGAGGGCGGAAGCTAGGCCTGCGGACAGGCTTAAGTCAACGTTTCCGCCGAACCGCCAGGGGATGCTTTTCCGCGACCAACTTCCTTAATCTTTCATCCTGGACGTGGGTGTAGATCTGAGTCGTCGCGATGTCGGCGTGACCCAGCAATTGCTGCACGCTGCGTAGGTCTGCACCGTGCGCAACCAAGTGGCTGGCGAAAGCGTGGCGCAGGACGTGCGGCGACAGCTTGCGCGGATCGACGCCTGCCTTGACTGCCAGATCTTTCATCAGCTGTGCGACGCGGCGGCGCGTGAGGTAGCCCTCGACGCCGCGCGAGCAGAACAGGTAACGCTGCGCGCGCTCAAGCTTTGGCAGGAAGCGGGCGCGGACTTTGAGATAGGCGGTGATCGCTTCGCGCGCCGGTGCGCCCAGCGGCACGAGGCGTTCTCGTCCACCCTTGCCTTTGACGAGGATCGTGCGGCGTTCGCCCGAGACGGCGACCAGCGGCAGCGAGACGAGTTCCGAGACGCGTAGGCCCGACGCGTAGAGAAGTTCGACGATGCAGAGCAGGCGGATCGCTTCGGGGCCTTCCAAACTTGCCGCGGCGTCGATGATCGACTGGGTCTGCGCCTCGGTGACGACCTTGGGCAGCGGACGTGCGCGCTTGGGCGACTCGACGGCCGACGTTGGGTCGTCGGCGCGGATGTCTTCATCCAGAAGGAAACGGTGGAGTTGGCGCATCGCAGAGAGGCGGCGCGCTTGGGTCGAGGCTTTCAGTCCGGCCGACGAGAGCGTTTCGAGATAGCCGCGCACGTCGGCCGCCGATCCGTTGGTCAGCGAGCGGCCGCGCTTCTTCAGGAAGCCGGCGTAGTCGAGGAGGTCGCGGCGGTAGGCGTCGAGCGTGTGGATCGCGGCGCCGCGCTCCGCGCTCAGCATTTCCAGAAACGTTTCGAGATTGTGCAGGTCGGGCCGGCTCATTTGCGCATGGGGCTGCCGAGGACGGCTTCGGTCGCGATCGCCCGCGCTTCGTTGCGCAAGCCGACCGCCATGAGCGCCTTCACGACGCGCGCCACCGTTTGCCCTTGCGCGCGTGTCGGGCCACCCGGTCCCATCGCCACGAGAGCGTTCAGCACCGTTTCGCCGACGCGGCCTTCTTGCGCCGTGCGGGTGAGTGCGATGAGCGCTTCGGCTGCGGGACCTGAGGGCACGACGCCGGCGGTCGTCGCCGAGACGGCCCATTGCGCATCGGGCGGCACCACATAACCCAGCGCTTCGAGCAGCGGAATCTCGCGCGTCGCGCGGTCCATGAGCCAATCCTTGGCGCCGCCGGGCTGGAGTGCGTTCTGGCCGAGCCACGTCATCGCGCCTTGCAGGCGGGCGATGTTCTCCGTGGTCGGGCGCGCGATGGCGAGATGGATCTGGATGGCGTTCACGGTCGGCGCATCCGACGGCGAGTTGAGCGCGATGAGCCATTGCTCCGTCGCCTTGTCACGGCCGCTTTGCAGCAAGACCCGCTCGACATACGGGGCAAGCCAGGCCGTTTGTGGCGATGCCTGGATTTGCAGCGCGAGGTCGTCGGAGAGCTGCGCGAAGAGGGCGAAGCGGTTTTGCGACTCCGCGCGTTGCAGAGCGGCGGCGAAGGCCGCGGCGCGTGCTGCGGGCAGCGTGCGCTTGGTGATCGCTTGGAAATAGAGCGCGTTGACACGGGCGGGCGAGAGCTTTGCCGCCCACTCTTCCGGGTCGTCGAGTTGGTCGGGGGTGAATACCTCGGCTTCGTAGGCCATGCGCAGTTGATCGGCGGGCAGCAGGCCTGCGGCGGCCGCGCGTTCGGACGCGGTCAGCCGGACGTCGGGATCGGTCGACTGCGACAGCAGCGCTGTTGCGGGCACCCACGCGGCGAGGTTCGCGGGCGCTGTCTTGTTGGCGTGACGCAGCAGCGCGAGATGCAAGCCCGTGGGCTTCGGCAATGCTGCGACCTGCGGCGCCGCGGCGCCTTCGGCGAGTGCGCCGGCGAGAGAGAAGAAGGCATCGTCTTGGACGCCGCGTTCGCGCATCACATCGAGCGTCAACGCGGCGGCCGATGTGTCTTGCGCGAGGATGTAGCAAAGGACGCGCAGTTTCAGCCAATAGGGTTCGCTCGCCGATTGGCGCAGGGACGTCGCGTCGCTGCAGGCGTCGCCGTCGCGACCTTGCAGAAGCAGCGCCTCGGCCGCGGTTTGGCGCGCGAAAGAATCGTCGCGTGCGCTTTGGGCGGCGAGCATCGCGGATTCGTCGAGCCATCCGCTCGCGAGAATTTTCGACAGGCGCAGCGCGAGGAACGATGGCTCGTCGGGCGGCGCAGTGCCTGCGGGCGGCTGCGCCGACGTCAGCAGCAAGCGGCGCGTGAGGTTCTGCATCGCCGGCGAGTTCGGCGCGGCGGGCAGTTGCGGAATGCGCGCGGTGACCGAGGTGCGCGGGCTGCCCGACCAGAGCGTCGCTGCGAAGCCGCCGTTGCCGGCGTTGATGAGGCCTGCGCCTGCGGGATCGATCGCGCTCAAGCCCGTCATCGTCACGCGTGGGCCTTGGGGGGCGCCGAATTTGTCGGGCAGCGTTTCTTCGACGGGTGCGCCGGGTTCAGCGGGTGTCGCGGGCTCTTCGACGGTTGGAGTGCCCGGCGCCGG
>JAWXBY010000077.1:0-3404 GCA_034440355.1 Alphaproteobacteria bacterium | reverse complement strand
GTGCGCGCTGGATACGATCCCGACAATTTGCCGCCGCGCGAGAGCCGTGTGAACGTCGAGAGCGAGATCAAAGCCTGGCGCGACATCTGGGCGGCAGGTCAGGGCGTGGGCGCTGTCCACGCGATTGAAAGCACCGAGGCGATGCTGGCGCGGTGGCGACGCGAGTATGACGCGGCATTGAACGGTGTTGTGGGCGCGTAGGATTCGCGAGCGGCGTCACGTAACCGCTCCCAGCTCAGTCTTCGACGGCGATCTCGGCGCATACGGTCTTCAGTTCCTGAAATTCCGCGAGCCCATAGCGCGAGCCTTCGCGGCCGATGCCCTTCTCGGTTTGCTGAAGAAGGCTCTGCCTGATTGTGCTGAGGGAGACATCTTCTGGGGCTATCACTTCGTGACAGGCGCTCTGACGCTGACGCTCGCTCGAACCGGGCGCATCGACAGGCTCAGCGGCGGCCTCTGCAAATCCGATGACTACGCCGCCGTGAAAGAGCGCATGGCGTCGTTCATGGCTGCTGGCTTTCTCGATTTGTGCAAGCGAAGCTCACGCACGTAGCAGCTTCGGCCTAAGCCGTGGTGACGACGCTGCACCTTGGCGTGCGTCGGATAACGTTGATCGCGACTCCGTTGTGCGAGCGCTGCAGCACGATCTCGGCGCTCTCGCCGCCGACGCGGAGATTGCGCAGAACGATTTCGTCGATGAACGGCGGCAGGTGCGGCCTGTCGAAACTGATGCGTTTGTCCTCGGGCGAGAACGATAACCCAATGCAAGCCTGTAGCAGCATCAGCGGTGCGGCCGTCGCCCACGCCTGCGGCGAACACGCGACCGGGTAGAAGACAGGGCCCGCGCCGCGTTGACGCAAAAACCCGCAGAAGAGTTCAGGCAGCCGACGCAACTCCATGTAGTTCGAAGCATCGAACAGGCCGGCGAAGATTTGCGCAGCTTCTTCGCGGAATCCGTAACGCGCCAACCCTGCCGCGACGATCGCGTTGTCGTGCGGCCAGATCGATCCATTGTGATACGACATCGGATTGTAGCGCGACTCCGACGCCGCGACAGTGCGCACGCCAAAGCCCGTAAACGACGCCATGAGCGTTTTCGCGACGCTCGGCGCGCGTTCAGGCAGCGCGAGCCCCGTAAACAACGCGTGCCCTGCATTTGAGCTGCGTATGCGGCAGGCGCGCTTATCGGCGTCGAGCGCGATAACGTAGGTGCCGATGCTCTCATCATAAAAGTGAGCGTCGAAGAGCCGGCGGAAGATGTCAGCGCGAATGTCGAGCACGCGGCCGCGCTCTGCGTCTCCCAGTTGGCGTGCAATCCCCGCGGCAGCGCGCCACGCCGCGTAAACATAAGCTTGCACTTCAACCAGCGCGATCGGCGAGTGCGCCAATGATCCGTCTTGGTGAAAAACGGAATCGTAGCTGTCTTTCCAGCCCTGGTTGGAGAGTCCGTTTTCGGTTTGGCGATGGTATTCGACAAACCCGTCGCGATCGCGGTCGCCGTATTCGTCGATCCAATTCACCGCGCGATCAATCTGCGGCGCGATCGTTCGTATGGTCTCAACGTCGCCGGTGCGCTCAAGATAGGCGCCCGCCAACATCACGAATAACGGCGTGGAATCGACACTGCCATAGTAACGGCGGAAGGGGACTTCGCCCAATTCCGCCATTTCGCTGCGGCGCACTTCGTGCAGAATTTTGCCCGGTTCGGCGTCGGACGTGTGATCGACCACGGTGGCTTGGTTGTCCGCGAGATAGCAGAGCACACCGCGCGCGATCTCCGGATCAAACCACAATGTTTGCAGAGCAGTGATCAGTGCATCGCGGCCGAAGATGGTGCTGAACCACGGTATGCCCGCATATGGGTAGAGGCCCTGCGGTGTTTGCGTGCAGAGCATATAGAGGTCGGAAACGCTGCGCTCGAGCGCTTCGTTCAGATGGTCATTCGATGTGCGCACTGATGCAGCGCGCGCGATATTCGCCCGGCGCGCCCGGCGCGCGTTCATGAACGATTGGAAGAAGCCGCGACGCGGTGTTGCGCTGGTCAGGACGGCGTCGCAATTGCAGTCCATGAACAACACGCGCGTCTCGCCCGGCGCCAACCGAAATGCGTAGTCCGCTCTGTCGACATGCAGCGCCTGCGGCGTCGGATCGAAGCGCACCAGTGTTTCACGCAAGCGATGATCGAGCCCGGTATAGCCCAAAGTGACGCTTGAGTCGGTCATGCGCGGCGCGGACGCGATACCACGCTTGGGACGTTTGGCGCCGCGTACTTCGAAGATGTCGGCAAAGTCCGCCGCAAAGCTGATCGAGACCGCCACGTCCATCGCCTCGGTGTCGAAATTGCGCAGCGAGATGCGTTCGGACGCAGCGCCGTTCCACAGCACGCGGACGCGGCGAATATGCAGGCGATTGTGTTTCAGAAACACACGGCCCGCATGGTCGTGAAAGTCCGGATTGGTCAGATCGCACAACAGCGCCGAGTTATCGTCACGCATCGACGACCGCAGAAGCATTGGCCGCCGGCCATTCACGCTCAGTCGAAGATGCGACAAGTGACGGGTGTCGGCGTGAAAAATGCCCTCGGGCCCGCCTTCGGAACTGACGATGTCGCCCGTGTTGTCAAACACGGCGAACGTATCGCCATGTTTCATCGCGCGCGGCTTCTGCTCCTCGAATGATGACTCAGCAGGGACATCAAGAGCGTCTAGATCGGCTGCATTGCCTGGGCGCGGTGTTGCAGCGGTATCCATGCCCGCAATCTCCAGAGTCATACTGCGTAGGCGGCATCCTTGGTGCGGTCCAGGGGGGCGCCTGTGATGAACCCACCGACCTCAAGGGCCTCCGCCCTGTCGATTTGCGCGCGATAGAGATCGACATAATCGAGTGTCATGCGTTCTACGGTAAAGCGTCGTTCGAAAATATGGCGGACGTCGCGCCGATCAAGCTCCGACACGGCCGCGACCGCCTTTACGGCTTCTTCGATGCTAGAGACGATGAACCCGCTTTGGCCGTGATCGATGACCTCGGGCACGGAACCTCGTCCATACGCGATCACCGGCGTTCCGCACGCCATCGCTTCGATCATGACCAATCCAAAGGGCTCGTCCCAATCGATCGGAAAGAGGAGAGCGTGCGCATTGCCGAGGAACTCACTCTTTTCATGCTCGGTGATTTCGCCAACATACTCAACAAGCCCACCACTGGCGCGCACCATCGGTGCGATCTTCTCGTCCCAATACGCTTGATCAACGCGGTCAATCTTAGCGGCTATCTTCAGTTTCATGCCGGCCTTAACCGCAATCTCGATTGCACGATCGGGACGTTTCTCGGGTGAGATGCGGCCAAGGAAAGCGAGGTAGCCCTCCGGTGTCGTTTCAAGCGGCCGCAGGACGTTGGTCGGCAAG
>JAWXBY010000076.1:0-31514 GCA_034440355.1 Alphaproteobacteria bacterium | reverse complement strand
GTTCTTCGAGGCTTTGTGGTGAAGCTGAATCGCCACTGCGCCGCCGCGTCAAGCAAACGCGCTCCAGCTCGCTATTTCCGCTTCGGCTTGGCACTCTTTGCTTTCCCGCTCTTCTTCGCCTTGAACTCGGCGCGCACGAAATGATCGGCGACGATCTGCGCAATCGCCATCGTCACCTTCTTGCCCGTCGGAATGTGCAGGAATTCGTTGGGTCCATGCGCATTTGAATGCGGCCCAAGCACGCCGGTAATCACGAACTGCGTCTCCGGAAACTTTTCGCCCAGCATGCCCATGAACGGAATCGTCCCGCCCTCGCCCATGTAGACGACAGGCTTACCGAACGCCATTTGCGACGCCCGCGCGACGGATGATTCCAGCCACGGCGCAAGCGCCGGCGCATTCCACCCCGTGCCACCGCGATCGAATTTGACCTCGACCTGCGCATTGTAGGGCGGCTTCTTCGTCAGCAGCTTCTCGACCGCCTCGATCGCCTTGTTCGCATTCAACGTTGGCGGCCAACGGAACGACAGCTTCAACGTCGTATATGGCAGCATCACGTTGCCCGCATCGACGGAAGGCGTAAGGCCATCGGCCCCGATCACCGCCAACTGCGGCCGCCACGTCCGATTGAGAACAAGCTCCGACAACGTCTTGGCCACCGGCAACGTGCCGCCCGCAAACGGCATCTTCGAATAAACCTCAGGCCCCAACACCTTCGCCGCCGCTTTCGCTTGTGCGATGCGCTGCTTCGGGATCGAGACGTAAAGCTCCTTCGGCAAAATCCGCCCCGTCGCCTCGTCCTCAACGCGCGACAGCAACTGCCGCGCAATGCGGAAACTCGACGGCACAATCCCCGACGCATCGCCGGAATGCACACCTTCGGTCAGCACCTTCACGGTCATCGTGCCCACCCCGTTGCCGCGCAACGACGTCGTCAGCCAAAGCTGATTGTAATTCCCGCAACCCGAATCCAAACACACAACCAGCGACGGCTTGCCGATCCGCGCCGCCAAATGATCGATGTAGAACGGCAAATCGTAACTGCCGGATTCCTCGCACGCCTCGATCAAGATCACACAGCGCGCATGCGGCACGCCCTGATCCTTCAGCGCCGTCAGCGCCGCGATTGACCCGTACATCGCATAGCCGTCGTCCGCCCCGCCGCGCCCATAGAGTTTGTCGTCCTTCAACACCGGCGTCCACGGCCCGAACCCGTCCCACCAGCCCTTCATCTCCGGCTGTTTGTCGAGATGCCCATAAAGCAGCACGGTGTCATCACCCGTGCCCGGCACCTCGATCAGAATCACAGGCGTGCGCTTACCCAACCGCACGACCTCAAGCGTCGCGCCCGGCAACCCGGCAATCTCCTTGCGCGCCCAAGCCTCCATCAGCTTGACCGCGTCATCCATATACCCGTGCTCGATCCACATCGGATCGTAAGCCGGCGACTTATTCGGAATACGGATGTACTCCGTCAACGACGGAACGATCGCATCACCCCAAACCCCATCGACGTGCTGCTTCAAGCGTTGCGTATCGAACATGGGATCAACTCCAGCCAATTAGGTTGTTCTGTTTCATCATCCCGGCCGATCGCTTCGGCCGATCCGCGTCATCCACTCATCAATTCGCCGCTCGAGCGGGCCGTAATCACGAGCGCTCTTGCCGCGCGACCACAAAACAACGGCGCCGACAAATGCCGCATACAGCAGCCCAGTCACAAAGCTAACGAGATAGAACGACGCAAAACTGTTCTCATTCATGAACGTGACAAGCTGGACGCCCTTAGGCGCGGTCACCAACCAACCCGCAACGTAGAGAGCGGCAAATACGCCGGACCACGTTGCCGTCCACAGCGCAAAGACGTACCAGAGCGCGCTTGGTAAGCGGAAGCGCATCTACCGGCGCGTCACAAACGGCAACGACGACGTCAAACCACCATCAACGGGGAACGCCTGCCCGTTGACGTAAGACGCTTCATCGGAAGCCAGGAACAGCGCCATCGCTGCGATCTCCTCCGGAACGCCATACCGCGCCGTCGGATTGAGCTGCCCGATCTTACCCTCATTCCCACGCGCCCGAGCGCCGTCGAAGATCGGCTTCGTCATACCCGTCTCGATCAGCCCCGGGCAAATCGCGTTGACGCGCACGCCCGTGCCGTAAAGCTCATTTGCCGTCGTCTGCACGAGGGAAATCACACCCGCCTTCGACGCCGAATACGGCGTGGGCCCCGCATTCGCGCGAATGCCTGCGACAGAGGCCGTGCAAACGATGGCGCCCTTCTTCTGCGCGACCATCAGCGGCACGACATGCTTGATCGCAAGAAACGGCCCGATTAGATTGACGCGAAGAATCTCCTGCCACTGTTCCACCGTCTGTTCGACGATCGGCACATAGCCGCCCGAGATGCCTGCGTTCGCATAGATCGCATCGACGCCGCCGAATTCCTTCACCGCGCGCGCGACATAGCCCTTCACGTCGGCTTCCGACCCGGTATCCGCGGTCAGCGCCACCGCCCGCCCGCCGGCCTTCGTGATCATCTCGACGGTTTCGTGCACGGCCTCGCTCTTGTCGACGCACAACACCTGCGCGCCTTCCTTCGCGTACAACTTCGACGACGCGCGCCCGATGCCCGATCCCGCGCCCGTCACGATCGTGCGCTTACCCTGAAGCCGTCCCATGAAACCCTCTTTTTCTGCCGATAACGGATGCGTGCTTGTACCCCCTGGGACCGCCGGCTTCCAGCCGGCATTCACCCGGCGCCCTTCGCCTTCCCCGAGGCTCCCGCAAGCCTGCGCCCCGCAGCCGAATCCGCGATCAATGTCGCGAGTCGCTTCAAGCGCGTCTCTTCGCGTTTTGCGTTCATCACCCACCACAGGGCGACGCGTTGATACCCCGGCGGCTGCGCGGTGAAAAACGCCCAGGCGCGCGTCGCCGACTCGAACTCAGCCTTCAACGCCGGATCGAACGGCCGCCGCGTCTCATACGAATAGTTGAGTCCCGCCTTCTCACCGCGCGCCTCATACGCGGTCACGCCCGCAGGCCTCATCCGCTTCGCCGCGGTCAATCGCTTCACGTGATTGACGTTGATCGCGCTCCACTTGCTCTTCGCCTTGCGCGGCGTGAAGCGGATCGTGTGATGATCGTCGGCCCCGCGCCGCACGCCGTCGATCCACCCGAAGCACAGCGCCTCGTCCAGCGCCTGTGCATACGTCATCGACGGCTTGCCTGAATTCTTCTTCCAAAACCCGACCAACAACTCGTCGGCCGCCGCGTGGTTCTTCTCAAGCCACGCGCGAAACTCGGCAGGGGTCGCAAAGAAACGCGGCTTCACCACAGGATCAGTCGAAACGGCATGTCTCGGCGTTTCCTCCCTCGTCGCTCATTTCGATGACTTGTCCGTCGAAACGCAACTCGTCGAGAAGTCCCGACTTTGCGCTCCAACGCCGCACGAAACGCGGAGGCATCACGCGCAGGTCCAGGGAATAGACCTCGAATTCCGTCCCCAAGACAACGAGGTCCCCGACGACAAGCACCCTCGATACCTCAGCAGTAGGCGCAGCGTCTGAAGGCACGCGGTCCTCGAAAGCGACATCCTCACCGTCGCAGACGAAAACATGCGATCCCGTGGTAATCAACAAGCGCTGGCGAACCGCCGCCACGGTGCAAGACGACGTAACCAGTTCGGTGACGAACCGCGTCTCCGATGTCCCAATGTGAAGCTCGACCTTTTTTGTTTCCGTCTCGTGCGCGCGCTCAAAGACCGTCACATCGTAACGCTCGCTCTTGAACTGAAAGTGCATGAGGACCTGCGGTATCTGCACTGTACGCGCTTCCCGCACCCCAAGAAGCCCAAGCACGCGATCGGTGAGCGTCGGCTTCACCGGTACTCGTCGTTCAACGCGTCGAGCGCCTTCGATCCGGGACACAAGTCCTTCACGCCCAATCGGTTCAACGGCACATCGACCGTGCGCAAGAAACCATGCAAATCGCGCGGATTGGGATCGAGATAGAGCAACCCCGTCACCAACTCGCCCTTCTCATGATGCTTCTGCAGATAATCCATCGCCGCCACGCGGTTCGTCGGATCGTACGAGTCGTGGATTTTATGCAGCCGGATGATCGACCCGTCGTGCTGCTCCACGTCCTGCGCGGTGCCCGGCGCATAGTCCACGGTGATGGCTTCACGCCCTTCAATGAAGTCTATGGTGTTCACCGCCTCGTTGTGCTCGCGCACGAAGTCGAAGCTCTTGGTCGAACCCGCATGATTGTTGAACGCGACGCATGGGCTGATCACGTCGATGAACGCCGGCCCGTTATGCGCCATCGCGGCCTTTATCAGCGGCACGAGTTGCCCCTTGTCGCCCGAGAACGAGCGCCCGACGAACGTCGCACCCGCCATCAACGCCATGCCGACCAGGTCGATCGGCGCGTCGTTGTTGGTGCCGCCGGCCTTCGACTTCGACCCGCGGTCCGCCGTCGCCGAGAACTGCCCCTTGGTCAGCCCATAAACGCCGTTGTTCTCGGTGATGTAGACCATGTTCACGCCGCGCCGCACGCAGTGCACGAACTGCCCCAACCCGATCGACGCCGAGTCGCCGTCGCCGGAAATGCCGAGATAAAGCAAATTCCGGTTCGCCATATTCGCGCCCGTCAGGACCGACGGCATCCGCCCATGCACGCTGTTGAAGCCGTGACTTTGCCCCAGCAGATAGTCCGGCGTCTTCGACGAACACCCGATGCCCGACAACTTCGCCACGCGATGCGGCTCGATGTTGAGCTCAAAGCACGCCTGGATCAGCGCCGCCGAAATCGAGTCATGCCCGCAACCCGCACACAACGTCGATATCGCGCCTTCGTAATCGCGATGCGTAAACCCGCGCTCGTTCTTCTCGAGACCCGGATGCCTGAACTTCGGCTTGGTGAGATAGGTCATGACGCAACCTTCGTGCGCGGCGGCTTGCCGAAGGCTTTCAGCCGGTCCGCGATTTCCTTGGTGATGAAGCGCGCCGTGATCGGCGTGCCGTCGTAGTGCAAAATCGAAATAATCCGCGCCGGATCGATCGCGCCTTCGTTGACCAGCAGCATGCGCATCTGCGCGTCGCGGTTCTGCTCGACGAGGAAGACTTGATCGTGCGCGTTGACGAACTCCATCACCTCGTCGGCGAACGGAAACGCGCGTATGCGCATCGTATCAAGATGAATGCCTTGCCCCTCAAGCGACGCCAGCGCCTCATCCATCGCCGCCGACGTCGACCCGAAATAAATCACGCCGTAGCGCGAGCCTTGCTGCGCGTTGCGGATGACAGGACCCGGCACCAACTGCTTCGCCGTATCGAGCTTGCGCAACAGGCGCTGCATGTTGTCGACGTAGTCGGAGCCTTCCTCCGAATATTTCGCATAACGATTGCGCGACGTCCCGCGCGTGAAATACGCCCCGCGCGTCGGGTGCGTACCGGGCAAGGTGCGATAGGGAATCGCGTCGCCGTCGAGATCGAGGTAGCGCCCGAATTCCGTGCCCGACTCCAAGTCTTCGAACGTCATGACCTTGCCGCGGTCATACTGGCGCGCATCGTCCCACGTGAACGGCTTGGTCAGCCAATCGTTCATCCCGATATCGAGATCGAGCAGCACAAAGATCGGCGTCTGCAGCCGTTCGGCCAAATCGAACGATTGCGCGGCAAACGTGAACGACTCGCCCGGATCCTCAGGCAGCAGCAACACGTGCTTCGTATCGCCATGGCTGGCGTACGCGCAGACGGTCAAATCCGACTGCTGCGTCCGCGTCGGCATGCCGGTCGAGGGCCCTCCCCGCTGAATGTCGAAAATGACGGCCGGAATCTCGGCGAAATAAGCGAGCCCCAAAAACTCCTGCATTAGCGAGATCCCGGGCCCCGAGGTCGACGTAAATGCCCGCGCCCCGTTCCAGCCCGCGCCGATGACCGACCCGATGGCCGACAACTCGTCTTCCGACTGGATGATCGCAAAGCGGTTCTTCTTCGTCTCCGGATCGACGCGAAAGCGTTTGCAGTGCTTCATAAACGCTTCGGCCATCGAGGTCGACGGCGTGATCGGATACCACGCACAAACCGTCGCCCCGCCATAAACGGCGCCGAGCGCCGCCGCGTCGTTGCCGTCCAGGAAAATGCGGTCGCCAACCTTGTCGGACCGCTTCACCGACAACCCACACGAGCCCTTCAAATGCTCGCGCACATAATCGCGGCCCAACCCCAGCGCTTCGAGGTTCGGCTTAATCAGCCGGTCCTTGCCCGCATATTGCTCGCCGACCAGCTTCTCGATCTCGCCGTGATCCATGTCCAACAGTTCGCCGAGCGCGCCGACATAGATCATGTTCTTGAGCAGCTGCCGGTCTCGCGGATTGTCGTACCGGCTGTTGGCCATCTCGGTCAGCGGCACGCCGATGACGTTGATGTCCGGGCGGAATTTCGACGGCGGCAACGGCTTCGTCGAGTCGTAGAACAAATACCCACCCGGATCGATCGAGGCGACATCCTTGTCCCACGTCTGCGGGTTCATCGGCACCATCAGATCGACGCCGCCGCGCCGCCCGATCCACCCCTCGCCCGACACACGCACTTCATACCAAGTGGGCAGGCCCTGAATGTTCGACGGAAAAATATTCCGCGTCGCGATCGGCACGCCCATCCGCAGGATCGACCGCGCAAACATCTCGTTCGCACTCGCCGAGCCTGAGCCGTTGACGTTCGCGAATTTGACGACGAAATCGTTCGTCGCCTCTATCTTTGGCATGATTCCGCCTGCACAATTTCAATAAGCGATTTCTGCATATCCCACGCGCCCGTCGGGCAGCGCTCGGCGCACAGTCCGCAGTGCAGGCAAAGGTCCTCGTCCTTCACCATCACGCGGCCCGTCTTCAGCCCGTCGCCGATATAAAGATCCTGCGTCTTGTTCTTCGCCGGCGCCGTCAACCGCGTGCGCAGATCACCCTCTTCGCCGTTCTGCGTAAAGGTGATGCAATCCAGCGGGCAAATGTCGACGCAAGCATCGCATTCGATGCACAGCTTCGCCGCGAACACGGTCTGCACGTCGCAGTTCAAACAACGCTGCGCTTCCTTGTAGCCAAGCCCGCGGTCGTAGCCGAGTTCGACCTCCGCCCGCACGTCTTTCAGCGCCACTTCGTTGGGCAGATGCGGCACCTTGTAACGCAGGTCGAGCGCCACGTCGTTGTCATACGACCACTCATGAATGCCCATCTTCTGGCTCATGAGATTCATCAGCGGCGGCGGACGATCATTCACGTCCTCAGCTTGGCAAACCTTGTCGATCGAAATCGCCGCGCCATGCCCGTGCGCCACGGCCCAGATGATGTTCTTAGGCCCGAACGCCGCATCGCCGCCGAAGAACACCTTCGGGTTCGACGACTGGTACGTCACCTCGTTGACGGCAGGCATGCCCCACTTGTCGAACTCGATCCCGACATCGCGCTCGATCCACGGAAACGCATTCTCCTGACCGACCGCGACCAAGACGTCGTCGCATTCCATCAGCACGTCGGGCTCGCCCGACGGCACCAGACTGCGCTTACCCTTCGCGTCGAATTCGGCCTTCACCTTCTCGAACAGAACGCCGGTCAACTTTCCGCCGCTGTGCTTGAATTCCTTCGGCACGAGGAAATTGTGAATCGGAATCCCTTCGCGCTGTGCGTCCTCCTTTTCCCACGGCGAGGCTTTCATCTCGTCATAGCCCGACCGAACGACGACGTTCACCTCATCGCCGCCCAACCGCCGCGACGTCCGGCAGCAGTCCATCGCCGTGTTGCCGCCGCCCAGCACGATCACGCGCTTGCCGATTTTGTCGACATGCCCGAACGACACCGACGACAGCCAGTCGATGCCGATGTGAATATTCGCCGCCGCTTCCTCGCGGCCCGGTATCTCGAGATTGCGCCCGCGCGGCGCGCCGCAGCCGACGAACACCGCGTCGTAACCCTCGGCCAGCACCGCCTTCAAACTGTCGACGCGCTTGCCCATCCGCAGTTCGGGCTGAAGCTGCGTGATGAACCCGACCTCTTCGTCGAGCACCGTTTCGGGCAAGCGGAACTTCGGAATCTGCGTCCGCATCATCCCGCCGGCGAACGGATCCTGATCGTAGATGACGACGTGATACCCAAGCGGCAGCAGATCCCGCGCGACGGTCAGCGACGCAGGTCCCGCCCCGATCAACGCCACGCGCTTCCCGTTCTTCGTCACCGCAGGCTTCGGCAACCGGTCCAGCACATCGCCTTTGTTGTCGGCCGCGACGCGCTTCAAGCGGCAGATCGCAACCGGTTCATCCTCCACGCGCCCGCGCCGGCAAGCCGGCTCACACGGCCGGTCGCACGTTCGTCCGAGCACGCCTGGAAACACATTCGATTTCCAGTTGACCATGTACGCATCCGCGTACCGCCCCGCCGAGATCAGCCGGATATACTCCGGCACCGGCGTATGCGCGGGGCACGCCCACTGGCAGTCGACGACTTTATGGAAATAGTCGGGGTTCGAGATGTCAGTGGCCTTCATGCCCGGCCGCTGTGGTTTCGCCGGCGCATCAATGGCGTCGATACTCATAGTGCGTTCGGTCTCCTCCAAAGGGCGCACGAAGCGAGACTGTTCTTATTATGATGAAGCACCCCGGACGCCCACTATAGACGCCTGCCCCACCGCCGTCATAGACCGTTGCCGACGCCAACGCTCTAATTCGGCACAGAAATTAGGGCCATTTCGCCGGTGCAAAAAACCGGCAAGCAACTATCTCAAGGGCTGCCATGGCTGAGTCCACGCCGGATCTCTCGAAACATAAAAGTCGCTTGCCTCCGGCAAAGTTGCGCCGGACCTGCGACCCCAAGTCGTTCACATTCAAGACGACGGCGGAGCTCAAGCCCTTCGAAGGCCTCGTCGGCCAAGAACGCGCGCTGGAGGCGCTGGACCTCGGCGCCCGCATCGACAAGCCCGGCTTCAACGTCTTTGTCCTCGGCGAACGCGGCACCGCCCGCCACGGCACCGTCCGCGGCCTGATCGACAAATACGCGGCCCGCATGCCCGCCCCCTCCGACTGGGTCTATGTCGCGAACTACTCGCAAGCCGACCGCCCGCGCGCCATCGCGCTACCACCCGGCCGGGCCGAAAAATTCAAGGCCGCGATGGACCACGCCGTCGACGAACTCCTGTCGCTGATCCCGGCCGTGTTCGAAAGCGAAGAATACCAAACCCGCCGCCGCACGGCTCTCGAAGACGTGAACGAAGCGCAGGAGCAGGCCTTCGAGGCGCTGAACGAAAAAGCCCGCACCCAAAGCGTGGCATTGCTCCGCACCCCTGTCGGTTTCACCTTCGCCCCCATCGCCGCCGGCGCCGTGATGAAGCCAGAGGTGTTCAACGAACTGCCCGACGCGGAACGCAAGGCCCTCACCGACAAAATCGAGGCGCTGCAAAGGGACCTGGCGCTTCTGCTCGAACGCATGCCCGGCTGGGAACGCGAACGCCGCCAGAAGGTGACGGAACTCGACCGCGAATACGCCCGCCTCGCCATCCTGGACATCATGCGCGAGGTCGCGAAAACCTTCAGCGACCTTCCCGAAGTCCTGTCGCACATCGAAGCGACAACCCAGGAACTGGTGGCGCAAGTCGGCCTCTTCCGCGTCAGCTCCGCCGCCAAACGCGAAGAAGTCGCCCCCGGCGTCGCCGTCGCCGACATCGTGACCGAGGCCGACCCGCGCTTCCGCCGCTTCCGCGTCAACCTCTTGGTCGGCGACGGCGAAAAGAAAACGGCCCCCGTCGTCATCGAAGACAACCCGTCGATGGGCAACCTCGTCGGCCGCATCGAGCAGCAAGCGCAGATGGGCGCGCTGTTCACCGACTTCACGCTCATCCGCGCGGGCAGCCTCCATCTCGCCAACGGCGGCTATCTCCTGATCGACGCACGCCGTCTGCTCCTCGAACCATACGCGTGGGAGGTGCTGAAACGCTGCCTGCGCGCGCGCCAGATCACCATCGAGTCCCCGACCGACCGCGTCTCGATCCTGACGGCGCAATCCCTGAAGCCCGACCCGATCCCGCTCTCGACCAAGGTGATCCTCTTCGGCGACCGCCAGCTCTATTACGCTCTATTCGAAGGCGATCCCGACTTCGCCGAACTCTTCAAAATCGCCGTCGATTTCGAGGACACGGTGAACTGGACCGACGCCAGCGCCACCGATTACGCCAACCTGATCGGCTCGATCGCGCAGCGTGAAGACCTGCGCCCGCTCTCGCCCTCTGCCGTCGCCCACGTCATCGAAGAACTCGCCCGCGAAGCCGAAGACGCCGCCAAGCTCTCGCTGCGCATCGGCAATCTCGCCGACCATCTGCGCGAAGCCGACTTCTGGGCCGCCGAAGCAGGCCACAAAGTGATCGACGCCCCCGACATCGACCGCGCCATGTCCGCCTACGAGCGCCGCCACGAGCGCGTCAGCGTCCGCGCGCAGGAAATGATCGAACGCAACATCATGTTGATCGACACCGCCGGTGCGAAGGTCGGCCAGATCAACGGCCTCAGCGTGATGTCGCTCGGCGGCTACGCCTTCGGCAAGCCCAGCCGCATCACCGCCCGCGTGCGCATGGGCACCGGCCGCGTCATCGACATCGAACGCGAAGTGGCTCTCGGCGGACCGCTGCACTCCAAGGGCGTCCTCATCCTCTCGTCCTACATCGCCAGCCGCTACGCCACGGATCGCCCGACATCGCTCTCCGCGAGCCTCGTCTTCGAACAATCCTACGGCGGCGTCGACGGCGACAGCGCCTCATCGACCGAACTCTACGCCCTGCTCTCGGCGCTCGCCGAAGTGCCAATCCGCCAAAGCTTCGCCGTCACCGGCTCCGTGAACCAGCGCGGTGAAGTCCAGGCGATCGGCGGCGTCAACGACAAGATCGAAGGCTACTTCGCGCTCTGCCGCGCCCGCGGCCTCGACGGCACGCACGCGGTGATGATCCCGAAGGCGAACGAACAACACCTGATGCTGCGCCGCGACGTCGTCACCGCGGTCCAACAAGGCAAGTTCCACATCTTCTCCGTTTCGACGATCGATGAGGGCATCGAAATCCTGACCGGCGTCCCCGCGGGCGAACCAGGCCCCGACGGCCGCTTCCCCAAGGACACGATCAACCGCCGCGTCGAAGACCGCCTCATCGCCTTCGCCGAAGCCCGCCGCAAATTCGGCGGTGACGAGGCCAAGTCGTCATGACCGTCATCGCCCGCCGCATTGTCTTGCGTTTGGATCCAGGAAGATTGCAGGACGGCGCGCTGCCTCACGCGATGCGCTTGGCGAAGGCGTTCCACGCCGAACTCGCCGCCCGCATGATCGCCGACACGCGCTTCGCCGCCGCCTTCGCAGGCCCGAAGGTCGAACGTCAACTGCGCCACGCCGAAGCCAGCCTGCGCCGCGAACTGACCGGTCTCGCCAAACGCGAAAGCGCGAGCTGCACCTTCGAAGTCGTTCACTGCGCCGGCATCCTCGCAAGCGAATGCACGATGGACGACGACGACATCGTCGCCATCGAGCTGCCGCGCATCGAAGTCTCCCGCGCCGAACTGCGCGAGGAGATCGCAACGACCCTGACCCACGCCCGCGGCGTTCTTCTGCTGCCCGCCACCGAACGCACGACCGTCGGCCCTGTGGTCGCCATCGTCGAGCACCGCGAGCACGCGCAAACGTTCATCGAACAAGCCGACCGCATTGCCGAAGCGCTCGGCGCCCCGCTGAAGATGTTGGAACACAACGGCGCACCGGCAGCGCGCGCCGAGCGACAAGAAACCGGCGACATCGCGACCGCCGTTCGCAGGCTCGGCGCCATCCTCGCCGTCGTCGACGCCAAGGACCCGATCGCCGACGCACTCATCGCCCGCCCGCGCTTCCTGCGCGAACTCGCGACACCGTTGCTGCTGTTGAAAACCTAGAACGCGTTTGCTTGAAGCTGACTCGCCACTGCTTCCAGCAGCGCCGAGAGCGCTCTAAGTCTGCAAGACCGAACGGTCGATGTCCGCAATCCGCGGCTTGCCGATCAGCGCCATGCTCGTGCGCAACTCGCGCTTCATGGTTTCAAGCACGCCGGTCACGCCCGCCTCGCCTTTCGCGGCGACGCCGTAAACCCAAGCCCTGCCGATCATGCAAGCCTTCGCGCCAAGCGCCAGCGCCCGCGTCACGTCCTGTCCCGACCGAATGCCGCCGTCCATCAAGACGGTGATCTTGTCGCCGACGGCTTCGGCGATCTTCGGCAACACCGCAATCGACGACAGCGCCGCATCCAACTGCCGCCCGCCGTGATTGGAAACGACGATCCCTTCGGCGCCGGACGCGACGGCTTCACGCGCATCGTCCTCGTCGAGGACGCCCTTGATGATCAGCGGCCCCTTCCACAACGACCGGATCCACTCGAGATCCTTCCACGTCACGCTCGGATCAAGCGCCGTCGACGTCCACGCCAACAACTCGCCCAGCGACGTCGCGTTCGGCACGATGCCGCTCAAATTCCCGAGCGTCAGCGGCCGGCCTTTGTAGCCGACGTCATAAACCCACGACGAATGCCGCGCGACGTTCCACCCCAGCCGCATACGCCCCACAGAGTTCAGCTTCACGCCGAAACCGTTGCGGATATCGCGATAGCGCGTGCCCAGCACCGGCAGATCGACGGTGAACACCAGCGCCCCGCAATTCGCCGCCGACGCGCGCGACAGAATCTCGCGCACGACGCCGCGGTCCTTCATCATGTAAAGCTGAAACCAGAACGGCTTCGACGTTGCCTTCCGCACCTCTTCGATCGGACAAACGCCGACCGTCGACAGCGTAAACGGAATACCCGCCTTCTCCGCCGCGCGCGCCGCGAGCGTCTCGCCCCGCCGCGCCATCATCCCGGCAAAGCCAACCGGCGCCAGAATGATCGGCAAATCCAGCTTCTGCCCGAACAACGTCACCGACGTATCGAGCGCCGACACATCGCGCAAAACCTTTTGCCTCAGCGCCAGCTTCTGCAAATCATCGCGATTGGCGCGCAGCGTCGACTCATCAAACGCCCCGCCATCGACATAATCGAACATCACCCGCGGTAATCTCCGCCGAGCCAATTCGCGATAATCCGAAACAGAAGCAGGTGCGAGCATCAATGAAATCCCAGCGAATCTGAAGGCGCAGTCTATCTCACGCGTATTGCCGTCCAAGCCCGCTGACCGTCTCGCGGAACTCGGCCACCGTCTCGTCGATGATCTGCTTCACAGGCTTAACGCTGTCGATACGCCCGGCGACCTGACCCGACAAAGCGATCGAGGCCTCCATGTCGCCACCGAAATAGAGATCCTTCGCGTGCCCGAACTCGGCCATGACGGACGGCCCCTGATACCCCGGCACCAAATCCCGCTCCAGCCGCGACGTCTTCTCCGTACGCAAAGCGCGCAACGCAGGCCGCGAAAACTGATTGAGAAACACGGTGCTCGTATCTTCCGCCTCGACGATTGCGCGCTTCCAATTCTGATGCACCGGCGACTCGGCGGCCGACACCATCCGCGTCCCCATCTGCACGCCCTCGGCGCCCAGCGCAAACGAAGCCGCCATCGACCGCCCGCAGGTGACGCCCCCCGCCGCGATGATCGGGACATCGACCTTGTCGCGCACCAGCGGCAACAGCACCATCGACATCACCGGCTGCGGATTCTTGAACCCGCCGCCTTCGCCACCCTCGACGACAAGGCCGTCGACCCCGGCATCGACCGCCTTAAGCGCCGCCTTCAACGTCGGCACGACGTGAAACACCGTCAGCCCCATCGCCTTCAACTCGCGGCAGAACTTCCCGGGATCGCCCGCCGACGTCGTGACGAACGTGACGCCCTGCTTGACGATCGCATCCTCGACGAACTTCAAGATGTTCGGATCCCGCACGAAGGCGAGCGCAATGTTCACGCCGAACGGCTTCGTCGTCAGCGTCTTCATCTTCGCGATCTCGCCGCGCACGGCATCGAGTTCGCCCGACGACGTCTCGATGATCCCAAGCCCGCCCGCATCCGACACGGCCGAAGCCAACTGCGACCGCGCGATCCACCCCATCGGCGCCTGCACGATCGGATACTGAACGCCCAGCATCCGCGTTATGCGGTTATCGAAACCCATGGGCCTCACCAATTCTTCTTGATCGCAACCGCGCGCACGATTTTCACCGTAAACACCTGCTGCTCGTTCCGCAGAATGACGAGTTCGACCGTGCTGTTCCGCGGCCCCTGCATCCCGCGCGCAAAGAAGTAGAACGGCACCCGCCCGCTCGCCGAGTATGAACCGTCGATCGCGATCACCGCGTCCCCCTTTTTCAAGCCGGCCTTGTCCGCAGGCCCGTTCTTGTGAAGATCCGTCAACCGCGGAAACGGCGTCGCCTCTTCAAGGCGCGCGCCGATCCCATAGGGATCATAGGGCGGCGGCATGTCGGCGCGCCCCGACGACGCCCAACCGGCAACCGCAACGAAAGCTACCAACGCCAAAGCGAACAGCCGCGTCATGCCACGTCTCCTATCGTTTCGGGGCCGCACCATACCCGAACAACGGCTATTTCAAAGGATGCCCGACACAGCCGATTGACGAGCGCCGCATTCGCCTGAATGGTGCCCCCGATTCACCGGACGAAACCCATGCGCACGTTCGCCACCATCGTCGCTTGCCTCCCGCTTCTGATCCTCACGGCGTGCGGCGAAAGCGCGCCGCCGCAGGGCTCCTCAGGCGCCAGCCCGCCCATGCGCACCGCCTGCACCACGCCCGAACAAGCCGGCGCCAAGGCGCAGGACATTACCCACAAACTCGTCGAAGGCCGCAAAACCGGTACGATCACACAAGACCAATACGTTGCCTTCAACACGACGATGAGCAACGCCCTGCTCGCCTGGTCCGAAAAACAGGACCTGAAAGCCTACTGCGCCGCGCTCGACCGCATCGCCACCGACGCAAACCTGAAGTAGCCGAAGTTCGACATCAGCTTGCGGAGTGCGCGCAACGTCCGCGCACGGCACGTTCACCTCCAACAAACGGAGGTTCAAATGTCATTCCGCATCACCGGCATCGACAACGGCCAATTCGAACATCTCTTCGGCCTCAGCGACGAGGCCCTCGCACAACATCACGCCAAACGCTACATCGCCGACGGCCCAGGCTTCCCCTGCCGCGTCACGCTGGAAGATGCAAGCGAAGGCGAACGCCTGCTCCTGGTCAACTACCACCACCAGCCCTGCGCCACGGCCTATGCGTCGCAAGGCCCGATCTTCGTGCGCGAACGCCGCGCGGACAGCGCCGAGTGGATCGACGAAATCCCCGATCAATTCAAAGCGCGCCTGATCTCGCTCCGCGCCTACGACCGCGACGACATGATGATCGACGCCGACGTCGTCGATGGCAAGGAACTGAAGCCGCTGATCGATCGCTTCCTTGCCAACCAGGACGCGGCCTACCTGCACGCCCACTTCGCGCGCCGCGGTTGCTTCGCCGGCAGGATCGACCGGCGCTAAGCCGCGTCGTGCAGAATAACCCCAAGCGTATAACGCTCGCCTGCGCGCACGGTACTCACCCCGTGCCGCATGGCGACGCGCGAAAATCCTTTGGCTGCTTTGACCGGCCGGTGATTGACCGCGAACAGAACCATGTCGCCCTGCCCAAGCGGCACGACCTCCGCCCGCGTCTGCCGCCGCGGCGCCGTCTCGGTCAGCACGAACTCGCCGCCGTCGAAATCACACGAAGGCACACTCAGCAACACGGCTGCCTGAATCGGAAACTGCACGCCGCCATAGAGATCCTGATGCAGCCGGTTGTAATCGCCCGCCCCATACTTCAGCAGCAACGGCGTCGGCCGCGCCTGTCCCGCGCCATGACAATGCGAGAGAAACCCATCGAGGTCGCCCGTATACCGTGTCGCTGAACCCAACTGCTCGGCCCAGACATTGGCGACCGGCGCCAACCGCTCATAGAGCGCGCGCCGCAGCTCATCGATCAACGGCGGCAAGGCGTAGGCGAAATACTGATACTCACCCAAGCCAAACCCGTGCCGCCCCATGACGACCTTGCTGCGGAACAACTCACGCTGCGCATACCAGCCGCGAACCTCCGCGCACGTCGCCGCCGAGAAGACACCGCGCGCAACGGCATACCCATGCGCATGAAGATCGCCCTCCACTTGCGTCCAGTCGACGGCAGAGAACACGGCACGCGGCATCCCGCGCGCGGTCTTGAGTGATAGGGCCATGACTATTCCGCCGCTTCTTTGGCGAGCAGCGTCTTCTTCCGCTTCGGCCCGAAGTGATACCCGCCGAGACTACCGTCGCTCGCCACCACGCGGTGACACGGAATGGCGACCGCAATCTTATTCGCACCACATGCCTGCGCCACCGCACGCTGAGCGGTCGGATGCCCGATCGCCTTCGCGATCTCGCCGTAAGACCGCGTCTTGCCGGCCGGAATACGCCGCAGCGCCTGCCAAACGCGTTCCTGAAAAGCCGTCCCGCGAATGTCGAGCGGCAAATCGAGCGCGCCCGAAGGCTCCTCGACCAACGCAACGACACGCGCCAACGCGCCGCTTAACTCGCCGTCAGCCTCGATCAACCGCGCCTTCGGAAACCGCAACTGCACCGCCTCACGCGCGGCCTTCGCCGAGTCGCCGAACGCCAGCGCACAAAGTCCACGCTCGCTCATCGCAATCCCGACAAAGCCCAGCGAGCATTTCGCCACCGCCGCCTTCAGCGTCAGCGCCGCCCCGCCCGTCTTCACGTCCCGCGGTTTCGCGCCCAACCGCCGGCTCGCTTCATAGGCCCGGCTCGACGAATTGAATCCGGAGTCATACAGCGCCGCCGTCACCGTCTCGCCACCCTTCAACCGCTCGCGAAACTTCTCGACGCGCTTGGCCAGCGCATACTGCTTCGGCGACAACCCCGTCGCCTGCTTGAACAGCTTGTGAAACCGCCCCTCGCTGAACCCTGCGCCGCGCGCCAGATCGGCAACGCTCGGCACATTCTCGTCCCGCTCCAACCGCCGGCAAGCTTCCGTGATCACCTTCGCAATGCGCGCCGACTGCGGCGCCTCATCCGGTTTGCAGCGCAAGCACGCGCGATATCCGGCGGCCCGCGCCGACGGAATATCGTCGAAGAACTCGATGTTCTCGCGTTTCGGCGGCCGCGCCGAACAATTCGGCCGGCAATAGATCCCCGTGGTCCTCACCGCGACGATGAACTGCCCATCGGCATTGACGTCGCGCGCCGCAAACGCCCGATACCGCGCCGCCTCGCTCGCATAGCTCTGGCCGTTCGCCACGATCTCGTTATCCGTGTTCAACATCTTCAAATCCTCATCAATCATGGACTGAAGATGGCGGGGGGCAGCCACAACCGCACCCCGCTTTCTGACATCAAACCTAGCCCGCGAAAGCCCGGCTTAAAGGTATTTCGCGCGGTCCATCCCCTGCCGTTCCAGCATCCACCCCGGATATTCCGACGGCAGCTTCGACACCTCGTCCAGCGCCTTCAACTCGTCCGCAGAAAGCTTCACATCCTTGGCCGCCAGATTGTCGGCAAGCTGTTCCACCGTCTTCGCGCCGATGATGACGCTCGTGACCGGCGATCGATGCAACAGCCAGGCAAGCGCAATGCGCGCCACCGAACAATCGCGCGCCTTCGCCATCGGCCGCATCGCATCGATACAGGCAAAGCCGCGATCTTTGTTCACCGGCGGAAAGTCGAACGCCGTCCGCCGCGCATCGTTCGGTCCGGCCGAATCTTTGGAAAACTTGCCCGACAGGAACCCGCCGGCCAGCGGCGACCACGGCAGGATCGCAAGCTTCTCCTCCTGCGCCAGCGGCACGATCTCACGCTCGATATCGCGCCCGGCGATCGAATAATACATCTGCGCCGACTCGAACCGCGCGAACCCGCGCCGCTCGGAAACGCCCAGCGCCTTCGCCGCATACCAAGCCGGCAAATTGCAGAAGCCGATGTAGCGGACCTTCCCCGCGCGCACGAGATCGTTGAGCGTCTCAAGCGTCTCTTCGATCGGCGTCGCCACGTCGCGCCCATGGATCTGATAGAGATCGATGTGGTCGACCTGAAGCCGCTTCAAGCTCGCATCCACCTGCGCCAAGATATGCTGCCGCGACAAACCCGACTGCAACGGCTTGTCGCTCATCTGCCCGAATACCTTCGTGGCCACGACCACGTCATCGCGGTTCAAGCCTACATCTCTGAGCGCCTGACCAAGGATCGTCTCCGAAGCGCCGAACGAATAGACGTTGGCCGTATCGAAGAAATTGACGCCGCCGTCGAACGCCGCCTTCACCAGTTCGTTCGCCGTCTTCTGATCCTGCTGACCGACGACCTTCCAAAACCCGTCGCCGCCGAACGTCATCGTCCCGAAGCAAATCTCCGAAACGATCATGCCCGTGCGACCCAATTTGCGATACCGCATGAGGTGACTCCCAAAGTGTGTGAAAAATAGCGGGGCTGCTTAAGCGATCTGGCATCGAATGCCGCCGCTCGTCAGCGCGATGTCGGCAAATGTAGCCTCACCGTGCCCGCGTTGAAAGACGCTGTTCGCAATCAGCCAAACCCGCACGATCTTTGCGGGCAAAGCGCCGCCGATCGCCTGCACATAGTCGGGCTTCAACCGTCGCGATTCCGTCATCCAAGAGCCAAGCCCCGCCGTCCCGCTGCGCACCACCCAATGCGTCTCGCGCGTCGCCCACCACGGCAGCGGACACTTGAACACGGTGTCGACGGCCAGCGACGTGCTCCAAAAGTAAGTCAAATCCTGCCCATTGTCGTATTCAACGGCGATCGAAAGGTAGTCGTGCGTCGGCTGAATATGCTCCGGCAACGACGAGGGCAGACGATCGACCCGCCAGCGCCACTCCAAGACGGCACCATCATCCAGCGGCGCTTCGATCGGATACTGCAAGATGCCGACATCGCCGTGCGTATGCACATGAATGCAGCTCTTTCCGTCCTCCTCGCGTGGCCGATAGATCGACCCATCGCCGATGCGCCACAGATAAGACCACCCGCTGGGCGCCGCCTCCGCCTGCGTGACGAGACCTTTCAACCCGGTGACCCGCTCGAACGCCGCAACACCGGCAGCCGCATCGCCGGGCCATAACGCGAGCGTTACCGCAATCTTGCCCGTCGCGCCGGAGCGCGTGACGTCGGGATCGAACCGCCCGCTGTCGTCGAGCCACTCGCCCGGCGGCTTCAAACAAAGCTCAAGCTCGCCGTCGTCCCAAGCCTCGAACGACGTCGCATTCGCCGCCATCTTGCGGATCGGCGCACGCCCGCCGATGCGAACCCAGAGCGCGGTGCCCGGCGCAGCGCCGACGCCAAGCGCCTTCGCAATCCAAACGGCACCGTCGGCAAACAGCGTAAACCCTTGACCCTTCCGTACGGTGACGCCGCTGCTGCGCCATCCTTGATCGGTCGCCAGCAAATCAAGCTCCACGACGCGCGCCACCGTCTCGCCCGGCAGCAACCGCAACGCCGGCGCAATCGACGCATAACTCGGCAGACTCGGAAACGCCGACGCGCCACGCTTCGTCAATTGCTGCCAAACAAACCTGAGAAACGTCCCGCCGCCGCCCGGCGCTTTGCGCACCTCGCTCACGGCCGGTATGCCGCCCCGCGCTGCCCCGCCGTGCGCAACGGCGCAGCAAGGTTCGCGAAGTCGCACAGCACCTTGCGCGTATCGCGCGGATCGATGATCTCCTCGATCCCGAATTTTTCCGCCGTCCGAAACGGCGAGCGAACGCGATTGAGCTTCTCGTCGATCTCCGCACGTAGCTTCACCGGATCATCCGAAGCCTCAAGATCGCGCCGATAGGCCGCCTCGATCCCGCCTTCAAGCGGCAACGAACCCCAATCACCGGAAGGCCACGCATAGCGGAACGGCAAGCGCGTCGCGTTGCTCATCGCAGCCCCCGCCACACCGAATGCTTTGCGGATCACAATCGTGCACCACGGCGCCGTCGCCTGATAAATCGCGGTCAGCGCCCGCGCACCATGCCGGATCGTCGCCGCCTGCTCCGCCTCAAGCCCGATGCGGAAACCCGGAATGTCAGCAAGATGCACGACCGGCAGATGAAACGTCTCCGCCATATCGATGAAGCGGACGACCTTCATGCTCGATTCCGCCGTCCAAGCGCCGCCGTAGAGAAACGGATCGCTGGCCATCACCGCAACCGGCCACCCGTCAAGCCGCGCCAACCCCGTAATCGACGAGCGCCCGTGCTGCCGACCGATCTCGAAGAACGAGCCTTTGTCGAACACCGCGTCGATGATCGCCCGCATCTTGTAGACCTGCCGCCGCGACTTCGGCACGACCTTGATCAACATCTCCTCGCGCCGCGCCGGATCGTCGGTGCGCGCACCACGTGGCGGCACATCGAACACCGACGACGGCAAATAGGACAGAAACTGCCGTGCTCTCGCGAAACCTTCGGCCTCGCTCTCGACCTCATCGTCGACCGCGCCGTTCTTCGCGTGAATGGAACTGCCGCCGAGTTCTTCCTTCGTCAAATCCTCGCCGATCTGCTTCACGATCGGCGGCCCCGCCGTGAACATCTGCGCCGTCCCTTTGACGATCAGCGAATAGTGGCTCGTCACCACGCGCGCGGCACCCAACCCCGCAACACTACCGAGCGCGAGGGCCACAACCGGCACCGTCGCCAAATTCGCAACGACATCGTCCCAAGCGGGATTGGCCGGCACATAAGTGAACCCCGTCTGCTCATAGGTCTTCACCGACCCACCGCCGCCCGATCCGTCGATCAACCTTACGATCGGCAGCCGCAACTCGCGCGCCATCTGCTCGGCGACTTCCTGCTTGCGCTTGCCCGCCATGTCGGCCGACCCGCCGCGCACCGTGAAGTCGTCGCCCGCGACGACAACAGTTCGCCCGTCGATCAGCCCGCGCCCGAACAGAAACGGCACCGGCGTAAACCCGATCATCCGGCCGTCGGGCCCGTACTCCGCCGATCCTGTGATCGACCCGATCTCATGAAACGATCCGGGATCGAGCAGCGCATCGATCCGCTCTCGCACGGTCAGCTTGCCCAACGACTTGTGCTTGGCGACGCGCTCCTCGCCGCCCATCTGCTGGGTCAACGCCTGCCGCCGCCGTAACTCCTCAATATCCGCTTCCCAGCTCATGCCCGCTCCCGATTATCATTTGGCCGCGATCATGGAGCGCAAGGCGAAGTCAGGCAACCCGCTCAAAGATCGCGGGCGAACCGGATCGTGCCCGGCGTCCCCATAGCAGCTTCGAAGTCGGCCGCGCGCTTTTCCTCGGCGAAGACAAAACCGGCTTTGCCATAGAGGCGCTCTGCCGGCGTGTTGCCGATGAAGAAGCTGACCTGCGCCCGCTTGAAGCCCGCCGCACGCGCGACGTCCAACTCGCTTTCGACGAGCGCAAGAGTCACGCCCGCGCCCCGGTTCTCAGCCCGCGTCGCCACATTCTCGATGGTCCACGCATTTCGCTCGCTCGTCGCCGTCGAGACGATGAAGGCCCCGCGCGTCCAATACTGCGCATGCTCGGCCTTGGGCACATCCATCTTGGCGGACGCCTCCGCCATCGCCTCGCTCGACTTGTAGTATACCGACTCATCGCCGAACCCGCACATCGCCGACACGACGACGCCATCGATGTCCGCCACGCGAAACAGCGACCAGTGCCACCACGACCGCGCCGCAGCGAGCGTCAGCGCGGTCGCATACGCATTCACGAACGCCTCGTCGCGGCGAAGCACGATGTCGAACCAGCCCCGCAGCCGGTGACTGCGCGCCGCCGCCACGCAAGCCCAGCCGAGAAACGGCGCATCGCGCTTCTCGGCGGCACGGATAATCCAGTTTGCGGGCATCGTGTTGCGGGGCATGGAACGCCAGACGTGAGTTTGTTCGTTGAAGCGATCCTAGCCGCGATGCGCAGCGGCGAACCAGCGTTTGCTCGCTCGCACGCGTCAAAAAACTCTCGTTCTGCAAACGCTCACGCAAGCAAATCAGGCAACACGCTCCGGGACACCGGCTAGGCCACGCTTACGCACCGCGGCGATCGTCGCCTTGTCGAAATAGCGCTCGGTCGCATAGTCACCCTCGCGCTTCCAGTGGCGCACGATCTCGGCGAAACGCTGTCCATAGCGCCGCGCGGTGGCCAGGTCGCTCCCCGGCGTTGCGTCGGCGTCCGAGTTCGTCTGCGCCATCGGCCCAAGGAACGAGCCGGTGCGGTTGATGTCTTCTTGACTCGCCCCGCTCCAGTTCGCGCCCGGATGATCGCCCATCGGCACCCAGATCATCGCCATCTGCGCCGCATAGGTGAGGAGCTGCATCAACGTCACCTGCTTGTCGCCGTTATACGCCGCCGAGTTCGTGAAGCCGCCGGCGAACTTGTCCTTCCAAGCCTGCTGCGCCCAAAGCCCGAACGTCGAATCCAGGAACAGTTTGAACGGCCCCGACACCATGCCGAAATAGGTGACGCTGCCGAAAATGATGCCGTCGGAAGCATTCAGCTTTTCAAGCGCATCGGCGTCATGCCAATGGCCGTCCTTGATCTGCGCCTTGTCGATGCGGATCGCATGCACGGTCACGCCGTGCACGGCGCGCGCGCCTTCGACAACGGCTTGCGCTTGGCCGTGCGTCGTCTCGCGCGGCGAATGATAGATCACGGAAATGGTCGTCACGTCGGTTCTCCTCACGTTATGTACCCAGAAGTACATAATGGGTCAAGCCGGTGCCGCAAGCCTCTTGCCGAAAATTTTTTACGCCAGAATTGAGAGTATCCGCTCGACGGCGGCCTTGGTCTCCGCCACCGTCGGCTGCTGCCGCGCCAAAATCATAAGCCCGATCTGCGCCGCCAAGAGCGCCCGCGCAGCGCCGCGCACGTCGAAATCGGAAGCAAACTCACCCGCCTTCCGCCCGCGCTCCAAGGCCTTCCGCAGCAACGTCTCGAGCGACGCGTTGTACGCCGCCACCCGATCGGCGACGCCTTCATCCGGCGGCGCAACGCCCGCATTGGCCGACAAGCACCCACGCCGCCCCTTCTCGCCCGAACACGCCGGCAGAAACCCGCTGAGCCATGCGCGTACCGCCGTCCGCGCCGACCCTTCGCCGCCAAGCGACCGCCGCGCATGCGTCAGCAACATCTCGTGATAGCGATCGAGAACCGCGTGAAAGAGGCTGGCCTTGTCGCCGAACGCGGCGAACAGGCTCGGCTTGTTCACGCCCGTCGCCCGTGTGATATCGTCGAGCGACGTCCCCTCATACCCGCGCGACCAAAAGAGATCGCGCGCGGCATCCAAGACATCGTTCGGTTCGAAACTTCGTGGCCGCGCCATGGGCTCACATATAGGCGCGCGCGATCTCCGCCACCAGCCGCTCGAACGCCGCGAAAGCCGAGAGGTCGTCGCTCTCGACACACACGATCTTGCCCCCGCTCGCCGCGATCGCGCCGTCGATCATCAGATTGTCGACAAGCCCGAACCGCTCGATCAGATAGCCGTGCACGTCCCGCTCGGCGTCGTCTTCCATGCCGGAGTAGTAAATGGTGCGCGCCGCGAACGGCATCTCGCGGCAGCTGTAGCCAAAGACGCGCAAGCCGATCGCTCGCGCAAATCCGATCTCGAACGCCGTCCCCGGATCGAGGCTCGGCCCCCGAAAAGGCGAGATATTGGCGAGCACGATCGACGAATCCCGGATCAACTCCTCATTCGCCTGCGCGATCACAAACGCATACGCTTCCGGGTCCAACCCTTCGCCGCTGACGGCCGCATCGAGCGGAAAGCGAGCGCGCAAACCGTGCTTGGCGCAAAGTTCAACCTTGCGCCGCCCGACCTCGACGGCGTCGGGCAGGAACACATCCGGACCGGCGAGATAAACGGAAACGCTCACGCCGCCCGCCGCTTCTCCGGCGTGAATGCCACGCCGAGTTTGCGGATGGCATGCACGAAATTGTTCGGCGCAATGTCGATCTCACCTGTCCAATGCATATCGGGAAACCGTGTGAAAATCTGGCGATAGACGGCCTCAAGCTGCATGTTCGCCACCCGCTGCCCCAAACAAACATGCGGCCCGATGCCGAACGCCACGTGATCCTTCCCATTCGGCCGCGCCGGATCGAAACGATCGGGATCGGAGAACACAGCGGGATCGCGATTGGCCGCGCCGTAATACATGATGACCTTCTCGCCCTCGGCGATCTCCTGCCCGCGGATCTCGGTATCCTTCGTCGCCGTCCGCCGCATATACATGACCGGCGACACCATGCGGATCGCCTCATCGACCATCGTCGGCAGCAGCGCAAGGTTCGCCCGAACCCGCGCCTTCTCCGCCGCGAATTCCGTGAGCAACTTCATCGTCCCGGAAATCGAATTGCGCGTCGTATCGTTGCCGGCAAACACGATGAGCAACCACGACCCATCGAGATACTCGTCCGGCAGCACGTCGCCGCCGACCTTCGCCAATGCGAGCGCGGTAAGCAAATCCGCCCGCGGCTCAGCCCGCCGCTTCAGCAGCAACGCGCGCCCATACTCGAACATCTCGCCGACATTCGACATGAACTCGGCGAAGAAGTTGGGATCGACCGAGCCGAAATTCTTCTCCGCCACGATGTAGCCGGCGATCTCCAAGAAATGCATCCACCGCACCAGCTTCGGCCGGTCCGATTCCGGAATGCCCAAAATCTCCGACAGCGTGAACAGCGGCAACTCCGCCGACAGATGCTCGACCAGATCGCACTTGCCCATCGGCGCCATCGTATCAAGCAGCGTCGTCACCTTCGCCTCGACCTTCGTCTTGAGGTCGGCGACATATTTCTGCGTGAAGAACGGCAAATGCTCGCGCCGCAATTCGAAATGGATCGGCTGATCCATGTTGATCATCTGATCCAGCGACGCGCGATGCAGAATGGGATGCCGCGTCTCAGGCTTCCCATACCCCATCAAGATCCCGCCCTTCTGCGACGAGAACACCTGCGGGTTCAAAGACACCGCACGAACATCGTCATGCCGCGTCAAAGCCCAAAACCCCGCGCCGTACTCCGCCGGCTCCGTGCACCAGCACACCGGCGCGTTCTCGCGCATGGCCCTGAAGGCATCGAACGGCTGCCCGTTCAAGAACGGCTGAAAATGCGCGAGGTCGACCGGTGGATCGAACGGAAACGTCCGCCCATATTTCGGCTCGGGCGAATACGTCTCAAGAATCTGATCGGCAAGCGGCTTCAACATCGACGAAAGCTCCAATAGCGATGCCCGCACCATCCGCCCGCGGCCAAGCGCGCGTCAAGACGACAGCCGCTTCTTGCGACCCGCTTTCGCATAAAGCGCTGCAACCGCCACTGCCTCAGCGGCAATCGCCGCACGCAGAGGCGCCGGCGAAATCACTTCCCCCTCAGCCCCCAACGACAGCAGATCGCGCGCCGCCTGCTCGACCGACTCGATCGGTATCGTCACCCGCCAGCGCCCCGCACCCGCAGGCTTCGCCGATTTCACCACCGCCCGGTCGATCGCCGCCCCGCGCGACCGCAAGAGCTTGTGCCCGCGCTCCGTCACAACCAACACGGCCTCGTCGCGATAGACGCTCTCCTCAAACGTCTTCGCCGCCTGCTTCCAATGCGCCGCCAAATCAAAACCGGCCGGATACACAAAGCTGTCTTCGCGCGCCGCCGCTTCAAGAACCTTGGCAATGCGATACGTGCGCACCGACCGATCCGCGCGCGCGACGAGATACCAGACGCCCGCTTTCAGAACCAACCCAAGCGGATCGAGATCGCGCTCGACGATCTTGTCCCAGCTTTCGTAGCGCACCCGCAAACGCCGCGTCGCCCACACGGCCTCAGCGACAATGCGCAACAACGGCCCCGCTTCAGGATCGCGATACCAAGGCGTCGGATCGAAATGAAACCGGCTCGACACGCGATCGGCGGCGACACGCGCCTCGACCGGCAACGCCGCCAGCAGCTTCAACCGCGCCGCAGCCGAACTATCACCCAGCCCCAACTCCGCCGCCGGTCCTGGAAACCCAACGAAGAACAGCGCCTCGCCTTCGGCGCGCGTCAGCCCCGTCAACTTGGTGCGATAGCCCTCCAGCAATTCGAACCCGCCCGACCGCCCACGCTCCGCATAAACGGGAATGCCCGCCGAACTCAGATCGTCGATGTCGCGATAGATCGTGCGCAGATCGACCTCGACCTCGGCCGCCAGCGCCGACGCGCTCATCCGCCCGCGCGTCTGCAACAGCATCAATATGGTCAGCAACCGGCTCGCCCGCATAAATTGGACCGTACCAGATAATCATGACATTCGGTGTCAGGAATATGCGCGTAACGTCGAAACCAGACACGAGAGTAAACGCCCATGCGCCTTTCACGGAGAACCCTGATGGTCACCGCAACGCTCGCCGCCGCCCTCAGCGCCACGCCGGTCCACGCCGACGCCTGCTGCGCCATCGTCGAACTGCGCCAATACGAAATGAAACCCGGCGGCCGCGACGTCCTCATCGACCTGTTCGACAGCACCTTCGTCGACGCCCAGGAAGCGGCCGGCAACACGATCATGGCCCAATTCCGCGACCTCGACCGCCCCAACCGTTTCGTCTGGCTTCGCGGCTTCAAAGACATTGCCGCACGCCCCAAAACCCTGGACGCCTTCTACACCAGCGCCACCTGGCAAAAACACCACAACGCCGCCAACGCCACCATGATCGACGTCAGCGACGTCCTGCTCCTGCGCCCGCTGAAACCGCTGCCCATCGGCAAACGCCCGCAAGACGAGGCCGCGACCGGTTTCGTCGAAGTCAGCGTCTATGCGTTCGATCAAACCGTCACTGTCGAGGCCATAACCACGATCGACAGCGAACTCGAAGCCGCCGGCGCACACGCCGTCGCAACCTACGTCACAGAGAAAAGCGCCAACAACTACCCCCGCCTTCCGATCCGAGAGAACGAAAACGTCCTCGTTCGCATCGCTACGTTTCCGTCGATCGAAGCTTACAATGCGCACCGCGCCTCGCTGGAGCGTGCGTCACAATGGCAAGCACTCGCACAACGTCTCCGCGCGAAACTCAAATCGGACCCGCAAATCCTCAGACTCACACCGACGGCGCGCTCGCTGACGCACGGGTAATGTTGGAGAGCCTTGCCCGACCCGCCTCGCAGGCCCAAGATCATGGCGAACGACGGAGATCGCCATGCGCATCGGAATAGCACTGGGCGGCGGCGGCGCGCGCGGATGGGCGCATATCGGCGTCCTGCGCACATTGATCAAGGCGGGCTTTGAGCCCGATATTATCGCCGGAACCTCCAGCGGCGCCATCGTCGGCGGTGCCTATGCCGCCGGCCGCCTCGACGAACTTGAAGCCTTCGCGCGCTCCATCGACCGCCGTTCCATCTGGCGTCTCGTCGACGTCAACCTCGGCAAAGGCGGTGGCCTCGTCACCGGCGAACGGGTGGCCAACAAGCTCACCGAGATCATCGGCACGCACAACATCGAAGACCTGAAGAAGAAATTCGCCGCCGTCGCAACCGAACTTCCCGCCGGTCACGAAGTCTGGCTCGAGACCGGCGACCTCATCACAGCGATGCGCGCCTCCTACGCCATGCCGGGAATCTTCGTGCCCTCGCCGAACGAAGGCCGCCCGCTCATCGACGGCGGCATCGCCAATCCTGTCCCCGTATCCGCCTGCCGCGCGATGGGCGCCAACATGGTGATCGCCGTGCCGCTGCCGGCCAGCCACACGCCCGCCCAACGCTTTGCCCGCGAAACGCCGGAGGCCGAATTGTCCGCCTGGAAGAAGGCGACCGCCGCCTTCCGCGAGCCCGAACGCTTCGTCGCGCGCCAGCTGTTCGGCGACGAACCCGGCGCCCTCACGACCGCGTCAGTGTCGGTCGCCGCTCTCAACATCCTGCTCGACCGCATGACCCGCGTCCGCCTGGCAAGCGACCCGCCGGACGTGACCGTCACGTCCGAAATCGGCCGGATCGCCCTCCTGGAATTCGACCGCGCCGAGGAAGCCATCGCCATCGGCGCCGCCGCGGCAGAGCGCGTTCTGCCGGAAATCGAAGGTTTGGTGCGGGAATCACAATCCCACCACCCCGCGTGAACCAAGGCGCGCATCGCCGCTTCTGCGCCGTCCCCAAGTCAGCTAGTCTCCGCCGCCGGCCGACCCTGGAAACCTGAAGGCATGAAGCGCATGCGGTCCATAACAACAGCCCTGGCTCTGGGCCTTGCCCTCGCCGGCGTCGCGACGTTCGCCCACGCGGGCGAGGCCACGTTCACGGTTCGCTGCATGCACACGGCCGGCCCGAAAATCCTGCCGAAATACGGCACCTATTACTTCTTCCTGAAGGAATCGCAGGTGAAGGGCTACGCCTGCTCCGTCCCCGGCCAACCGTGCAAAATCGTGAGCCAGGACGCGAACACCATCGCGTTCCAAACGCCGGGCGAAGCGCCGGATCGCATGACCATCGACCTGCGCAACGGTGCCATCCAGCACAAGACCGCCTCAGGATTGCAGGCGACGTTCGCCTGCCGCCAAGTCCCCAACGGCACGTAACGTTGCGCACCCGCGCAAAACTCTGGCAAGAAAAGCCGGGCAACGCGGGATTTGATTTGCAGCGATGGCGAACGGGTCGGCGGCTGAAGCCAGCGCGAATTTCGAACGCGCCCATCGTGAGCTGTTAGCGGATCCGACGCTGCAATTCTCGTTCGAACAGCGCGAGACACCGAAACCGCCGCCCGACTGGCTTGAGCCCCTCGTCGAACTGCTCCGCGCGCTTTCGCCGATCCTCTATTACGTCTTCTGGGCGGGCGTCGCCGTTGTCGCCGCGATGGTCGTCTACGCCATCGTCATGGAAGTGATGCGCCGTTTCCCGCAGCAGAGGGCGACGCTGACGGTACCGGCCGAAATCCCGAAGGCCGAGTTCCACCCCGCCGCCGCCCGCGCCCGCGCGCTGCTGGAAGAGGCGGACCGCCTGGCCGCCGAAGGCCGTTACGGCGAAGCGGTGCGCGTGCTGCTCCACCGCAGCATCGACGACATGGATCAAGCCTTCCCCGCGACGATCGTGCCCAGCATGACCAGCCGCGAAATCTCGTTGCTCGATTATCTCTCGGCGCAAGGCCGCGCCACCTTCGTGAAAATCGCCCAAGCCGTCGAAGCGAGCCTCTTCCCCGGCCGCCCGTTGACCGCCGCTCAATTCGCCGACTGCCGCAAAGCCTATGAAAGCTTCGTCTTCGAGGCCCGGCCCGCATGACGAACGCCGAAACCGCAGCCCGCCGAGCCCCCGCCGCGTTCTCGACCCCGGTCGCGATCATCCTCGTCGTGGTAGGCATCTTCTCGTTCTCGGCCTACTTCACGCTTTCGGCCTTCGCGCCCGAAGTGACCGAAGGCGACGTGCGCGCCCATGCGCTCTCTCGCTCGGCCATCGGCTACGCCGGCATCGTCAAGCTCGCGCGCGCCAACGGCGCCATCGTCAACATCGGCCGCACCGACTCCTACGCCACCAGCAAATCGGCGCTGGTCGTTCTGACACCCGACGCAAGTCTGAGCATCGACGACGTGAACCGCTTAGGCCAATCGGCGGTCCTAATCGTGCTGCCGAAATGGCTCACCATCCCAAGCTTCCAGCGCCCCGGCCACGTGATGCCCGCGCCGCCGATGTCGGAAACAGGAGTCGCCGATCTGCTGGAGGACATTTCGACCGAAGCCGTGATCACGCGCGCGAGCAAACCTGAAAAGCCCGTCATCGACATGGACTGGCGCCAGACGCGCTCCGTCGCCACGAAGGCCGCGTTCCATCCCGGCACGATCAAAGACCTGCAGACGATCAGCGCGCCGAACATCACACCGGTCGCCAAAACAAAGGACGGCAAGACCATCCTCGGCGTCATCCGCGGCGAAGATTTTCCCGACATCTACATCCTCAGCGAACCCGATCTCCTGAACACACAGGGCATTGCCGACGCCGCAACCGCAGCCGTCGGGCTCGATCTGCTCAACGCCTTGCGTAACGAAGGCGACACGATCACCTTCGACGTCACGCTGAACGGCTATGCCCGCGTGCGCAATCTGCTGCGTTTGCTGTTCGAACCGCCGCTTCTCGCCGCGACGCTCAGCTTCTTCCTGATCGCAAGTCTGATTGCCTGGCGCGCCGCGACGCGCGAAGGACCGGCGGCGGTGAAGAACCGCGCCCTCGCCTACGGCAAGCGCATCCTCGCCGACAACTCCGCCGCCTTGATCCGCCTAGCGGGGCGCGAACACACCATGGCCCCGCGCTACGCCGACTTCGTCCGTGCGATCGTCGCCGAACGCATCGGCGTCGCCCGCGACGGCAGTGAAACGACCTCCGCCGAACTCGATCGTGTCGCCATGGCGCGCGGTCTCAGCCAACCGTTCTCGACGCTGGCCGCCGAAGCCGCCGCAGCACAAAACGGCGTCGACGCGCTCAACGCCGCCCGCAAACTCCATGCCTGGACTGAGGAGATGATACGTGCAACTCGCTGACCTTCGTGCGGCCGCCGATCGCATCCGCGCCGAAATCGCGACCCAAGTGGTCGGCCAAGCCGACACGGTCGATATGCTGCTGACGGCGCTCTTCGCCGGCGGCCACGTCTTGCTCGAGGGCCCACCGGGAACGGCCAAGACGCTGCTCGCGCAATGCTTCACGCGCACGCTCGACCTGCAGTTCGGCCGCATTCAGTTCACGCCCGATCTGATGCCGGGCGACATTTTGGGCTCGAACCTCTTCAACTTTCAGACCAGCGCCTTCGCCCTGACCAAGGGCCCGATCTTCTGCGACGTTCTGCTCGCCGACGAAATCAACCGCACACCGCCGAAGACGCAAGCCGCCCTTCTCGAAGCAATGCAGGAACGCGGCGTCACCCTAGACGGCAAGCGCTATCAACTGAGCCCGCGCTTCACCGTCATCGCCACCCAAAACCCGATCGAGCAGCAAGGCGCCTACCCGCTGCCGGAAGCGCAACTCGACCGCTTCCTCTTCAAGCACGTGGTCTCATATCCGTCAGCCGAAGAAGAACGCCGCATCGTCGCCAGTCACGGCACGCGCGCAACGGACCGCGCGGCACCCATGATCAACAAGATCCTGACCCAAGACGAACTGAACAAAGCCGTCGACGTCGCAGCGTCGGTGCGCCTGCCCGACGAAGTGATCGATTATGTCGTACGCATCGTGCGCGCGACGCGCGAAGGCACGACGTTCGAACTCGGCGCGAGCCCACGCGCCGCCGCCATGATCGCCTCCGGCGCTCGCGCGCGCGCCGCTCTAGACGGCCGCGACTACGTGATCCCCGACGACGTGAAGGCGCTCGCCCTGCCGGCGCTGCGCCACCGCGTGATCCTGTCGCCGGCCGCCGAAATCGAAGGCCGCACCACCGACGCCGCTCTGAAGACCATCATGGACCAGACCGAAGCCCCGCGATGATCGCACCCACCGCACGCGCGATTTTGTTGGCGGCCATCGGCGCGCCGAT
>JAWXBY010000075.1:0-13162 GCA_034440355.1 Alphaproteobacteria bacterium | reverse complement strand
GCGCCGACGTCGGCGCGGTTTCTTTGGTGGGGTTCGTGAATTACCGGGACGGGATCACGAACAACTTCACGACGCCGACGGGTGTCAGCGCATACGAGGCTGATCCTTATATGACGGTCGACTTGCGCGTTGCGTGGACGTTGCCGGACGACGGTTGGACGGAAGGCACGGCGCTCGCGCTGCAGGTCAATGACATCTTCGATGAGGAGCCACCGTTCTTTCCCGCAACGGACGGCATCGGCGGCGCCTACAATCCGATCGGACGCTTCGTCGCGCTCAATCTGCGAAAGACCTTCGGATCACACTGAGAGAGTTGACCGGAGCGCTTCGCCTATGACCAGTGACGCCGCCTGCCGCGCTCGCGGCTTTGATCCTGCGAAGCTCGCCATGATCAGGCCTGCTCTTGAGGCCTTCGTCGATTGTGGCGAACTTGCAGGTGTCGTGACGCTCACGTCGCGATGGGGCGACATCGTTCAAGGTGAGGCGATTGGCTGGAGCGATATCGAGGCGAAAGTGCCGATGCGATCGGACACGCTGTTCCGCATCGCCTCGATGACAAAGCCGATCACCTCGGCGGCGGCCATGATGCTCGTCGAGGAGGGCAAGATCGCGTTGTCGGATCCCATCGCGCGCTGGGTTCCCGAACTTGGCCGTGTGCGCGTGTTGCGCGACGCGGCAGGTCCGCTCGACAACACCGTGCCGGCGCGACGCGCGATCACGGTTGAAGATCTGCTCACGCATCGCGCGGGCATCGCTTACGCGCCCTTCTCGGAAGGTCCGCTTAAGCAGGCATACGAGGGTGCGCTCGGCGATCCGGGCATGAATCGTTTGTCCGTCGATGCGTGGCTGGCCGCGCTCGGAACGCTTCCGCTGGCCTATCAGCCGGGTGCGCGTTTCCACTACGGCCATTCCACAGACGTGCTGGGCTTCTTGATTGGCCGCGTCGAAGGGAAGCCGTTTCGCCAGGTTCTGCAGGAACGGATATTCGCGCCGCTCGGCATGAGCGATACCGACTTCTGGCTTCCGCACGCAAAGCGAGGCCGTCTCGCGAGCCTGTATGGGTACGATGAGAAGGCGGACGGACTCACGAAAGTCGAACTCGAGATGTACGACGAGCCGCCCGCTTACACGCCGGGGGGCGGCGGGCTGATCTCGTCGGCAGCGGACTATCATCGCTTCGCGCGCATGCTCCTTGGTGGAGGCGCGCTTGACGGTGTGCGCTTGTTGCGGCCCGAGACTGTTCGGCTCATGCGGACCAACAGGTTGACCGACGCGCAGCGCCAGACACCCTTCGTCGGCATGCCGCTTTGGCGGAAATCGGGTTTCGGCCTGGGGCTCTCGATTGCCGAAGATCTGATCGACAATCCATACGCTTGCGGTGCCCAGGGTGCGATCACCTGGCCGGGCGTATTCGGCACATGGTGGCAGGCCGATCCGGTCAATGACCTGATCATGATCTATCTGATCCAGCATCGCGTGCCCGTTTCTGCAAACTCAGGCTCGACCATCGCGACCGGACGCGGGGCAGCCGGCCGCCGCGCTTTGCCCGTGTACCAAGACGGCATCTACGGTGCGTTGCAGAGCGTAGCCGGCCTCGTCGACCAGAAGCCCGCGGCGTGAGCGCGGAGACCTTGCGCAGCGCGCCGCTCTCGCGGCGCTTCAAGGCGGGATACGGCGCGGGCGCGATGGCCGACGGCATCGTCGCTGCGGGGTTCGGCTTCTTCCTGCTGTTCTACCTGACCGCCGTTTGCGGCATGTCGGGAACGCTGGCTGGAACAGCGAAGCTGATCGCTTTGTTGGTCGACGCGGTCGCCGATCCGGCGATCGGACTGGCGAGCGATCGGATGCGTTCGCGCTGGGGCCGCCGTCTGCCGTTCATGGTCGGCAGCCTGCTGCCGTTCGCCGTCGCCTTCGGCTTGCTTTTCTCGATTTCCGCCTCGCTGACCGGCGCCTCGCAGTTTATTTTTGTCACTGCCTGTCTCATCGTCTTGCGACTCTCGCTCTCGTTTTTTGTGTTGCCTTTCACCGCCGTCGGCGCGGAAGTCACCGATGACCATCGCGAGCGGGCCAGCGTTGTGTCGTACCGCCTGTCGTTTCAGAACGCGGGCATTCTTTTCGGCGTCGTGCTCGGCCTAGGTGTCTTCATGTCCGGCCCTACGGGGCTACTAGAGCGCAACAACTATGTGCCCTTTGCCTGGACGTGCGCGGCAGCGATGGTGCTGACCGGATTGATCGCCATTGGGGCGGTGCGTAGTGCGCTGCCGCGCCTTCATGGCGCGAAGCCCGGCGACACTCATTTCCTTGCCGGCTTCGCTCGTGAGTTGGTCGAGCTTTCGCGGAACCGTTCGTTTCTCCTCCTGTTCGGAACGGTGCTGATCTACTTCTTGGCCTATTCCGCGCACGTCTCGCTCGCGCTGCATGCCTGTCGCTATTTCTGGAAGCTCGATTCCTTTTCTATCCAGTTGGTGCTGCTGGCCACGACGCTTGGGCCGCTGCTGGGCGCTCCGATCAGTGCGTTCGCTTTGCGGCACATCGAGAAGCGGACGCTTTCGATCGGCGCCTTTCTGGCCATTGCGGTCTTTCTAATATGGCCGCCGCTCTTTCAACTCTACGGGCCTTTTGCGCTGTCGCCGTCTGAGGCTACGGCGGTTCTTTTCGTCAACGGGCTTCTGGTCGGCACGGCCATCTTGGTCGGCGGTGTCGGCTTTCAGTCGATGCTGGCCGATACCGCGGACGAACATGAATGGCTGTTCGGCGTCCGGCGCGAAGGTCTGTTTTTTTCCGGCCTGACGCTTGCCTACAAAGCCGCATCCGGTTTGGGCGGGCTGATTGCCGGACTGGCGCTGGACGCGATCCATTTTCCAACAAACCTCGCCTCGGCGGGACCGGGGCTGACGATTCCGACCGACGTACTGGAAAAGTTGGCGCTGATCTCCGGACCGCTTCCGGCCGCGATCGCAGCATTGGCGCCGCTATTCCTGTTTGGATACCACCTGACGCGAAAGAGACATGCGCAGATCATCGTAGACCTCGGGCTTCGCAACGCAAAGAATGCCGCCCGGACTTGAACTATGATCCGCTTACCGGCAATCCGATTGGGCGGTCGTGAAAGTTGGCTTGTCGAAGGCGTTTCTGAGGCACGGAATCGAAATTCCTCCTGACCATCGGGCGGCCCGCAAGCCGCCCGCCTTTTTGAGGGAACAGTTTCATGTGGCGTAATCCAGCGAGGGTTTTGGTGCTGTTCGCGGCGGCGTTGTTCGCGCTTCAAGCCGAGATCGCCGTCGCCGACCCCGTCATCCTCGCGCCGGCCGAGCCGAACGAGGTCGGCTTCTCGACGGAAGGTCTCGCAGCGCTCGAGGCCTACATCCGCGAGCGGATCGATACGGGCGTCGTTCCGGGCGCCGTCGTCTATCTCTCGCGCCACGGCAAAACGGTGCTGTTCAACGGCTACGGCGCTCGCAGCGTGGGCGGATCGCCGATGGCGAGGGACACCATCTTCCGTGCCTATTCCATGACGAAGCCGGTCACCGCGCTGGCGATGATGATCCTTTATGAGGAGAAGAAGTGGCGCCTGGACGAGCCGATCACGAAATACATACCGGAACTCGCGAACCTCAAAGTCTTTCGTTCGCTCGGCGCCGACGGGAAGCCGGTGCTCGAGAACGTCAAGCGCCCGCCGACGATGCGCGAACTCATGACGCACACCGCGGGCTTCGCCTACGGTCTTGCGCCGACAGACTACGTCAACAAGGCCTATCAAGACGAGAAGCTCTTGCTTCGTCGCGACTTCGGAGAGTTCGTCGCGACGCTCGCGCGCCTTCCGCTCGCCGAGCAGCCCGGCGAGCGCTGGATCTATAGCGTCGCCTCCGACCTCCAAGGTTACATCGTCGAGAAACTCTCAGGTGAGCCGCTGGATGTCTTCTTCAAGAAGCGAATCTTCGATCCGGTAAGGATGGTGGATACCGGGTTCTTCGTGCCCGCCGCTCAAGCACATCGCCTGCCGCCGATCTACGGACGCGATCTCAAAGACGGAAAGCTCGTCGATGTGTCGACGTTCGCCGGCGACTATTCCAAGCCGCCGACGCTGCCTCTCGGCGGCGGCGGTCTGGTCACGACCACATCGGACTATGCCCGCTTTTGCCAGCTATTGCTGAGTGGCGGCGAAATCGACGGTGCGCGCATCGTGAGCGCGGACACTATCAAGCTGATGGGTACGAACCTGCTGCCGCGCGACGTCTGGGTCTCGTTCGACGGTGCGGGCGGCGCGGTCGAACGGAAAGGCCTGGGCTTCGGCCTCGGCGTCGCCGTGCTCGTCGATCCCGCTGCGCAAGACACGCCGCAGGCCGAAGGCACGATCGGCTGGGGCGGCGCGGGCGGCACGTTCTTTTGGGTCGACCGCAAGAACGACCTCTTCTTCGTCTTGATGATCCAGCGCGCGCTCGGCTACGAGCACTTCGGCGATCGTCCACGCCGTTTGGTCTACGATGCGCTGAAGTGACGAGATGGATGGCCTTCAAGGCCCGCGCCTCCTCCGGCCCGCTTGCCGCAGCCTGAGTTCGTCTCAGCGGACGGAATGAGCACAGCGATAAGTGAGTGCGCAACCAACGGCTCAAGCCGCGAACCGCTGAACGGAGTGACGGAAAATGTCGGAATGACATTGAGCAAATTGCGGATAACTGATTGAATGCCCTGGGCAATGACCCCGTAGCTCAGCAGGATAGAGCGGCAGATTCCTAATCTGTAGGTCGGACGTTCGAATCGTCTCGGGGTCACCAGCTCCCCTCTCTTGCTCAGGGTCTCATGCGCGTCGGTCTCACTTACGATCTCAGGTCCGATTATCTCAAGGAAGGATACGGTCTCGAAGAGACCGCCGAGTTCGATAAGGAAGACACGATCGACGGGCTTGCCGCCGCGATCGCTTCGCATGGGCACGCGGTCGACCGGATCGGGCATGTGCGGGCGCTGGTCGGACGGCTGGCCAAAGGCGAGCGGTGGGATCTCGTTTTCAACATCGCGGAAGGTTTGCGCGGCGTCGCGCGCGAGGCGCAGGTGCCGGCGCTGCTGGAGGCTTACGGCATTCCCTGCACGTTTGCGGATGCGGGCGTTCTGACGCTGTGTTTACACAAGGGTTACACGAAGGCGGTGCTGCAGGCGGCAGGTGTCGCTACTGCGCCGTTCGCGGTGATCGAGCGGGTGAGCGACATCGAGCGCGTCACCCTGCCCTACCCGCTGTTCGTCAAGCCGGTCGCCGAGGGCACCGGCAAGGGCATCACGCCGAAGTCGATCGTGCGCACGCCGGCCGAGTTGAAGGCGGCAGTGACCGATTTGCTTAAGCGGTTTGCGCAGCCGGTGTTGGTGGAACCCTATCTGACCGGACGTGAGTTCACCGTCGGGATACTCGGCGGCGGCGCGTCAGCGCGGGCCGTTGCGGCAATGGAAATTCATCTCGGCGAGAAAGCGGAACCGGGCCTCTATTCGCTTTCGAACAAAGAGAACTACGAAGACCGCGTCACGTATACGATCGCCACCGACGCGCTCGGGCGCGAGGCGGAACGCGTCGCGCTCGCGGCGTGGAACGTCCTCGGCTGTCGCGACGGCGGGCGCGCGGATTTGCGTGCGGGGTCAGACGGCAAGATCTACTTCCTCGAAGTGAACCCGCTGGCAGGGATCAACCCCCGGACATCGGACCTGCCGATCATGTGGCGGATGCTGGGTCGGAAGTATGAGGAACTGATCGGCCTCATCCTCGACGAAGCGATCGTGCGGGTGAAGCGCGCCGCCAAGGTTGCGAAGGCTCCCAAAGCCGGCAAGGACGAGAACGACAAGGTGCGCGTGCTGCGGGACTTCAAGGCGAAGAAGGCGGAAACGCCGCGCATCGCTGCAGCACCGAAGTCGTCGGTTCGTCAACGCGCTCGTCGCTAAGCCTCTTCACTAGCTTTGGAGATTAGTCGGGCCGCGGGTTCGCGGCCCGATTTGTTCGGCGGTTAGAAGTTGGCGGCGTCTAGGGTCATTAGGCCTTCGGCTCCGGCTTTGATGCGTTCGCTTAGGCCCGCGGTTTCGGGGACCAGGCGTTCCATCCAGAAGCGGGCCGTTGTCAGTTTCGATTCGTAGAAGGCTTGGTTGCCGATTTTGGCGGCCAGTTTGGCTTGGGCGGCTTTGGCTTGGCGGGCCCAGAGGTAGCCGACGACGACGATGCCAAACATGCGCAGGTAGTCGACGGAGCCGGCGCCTGCGTTGTCGGGGTTCTTCATGCCGTTTTGAGCGAGCCACATGGTGGCGTCTTGCAGGCGGGCGAGGCCTGCCTTCAGCGGTTCGACGTAGGGCTTCATGGCGTCGCCGGATTCGGCCGAAAGGAATTCGTTGATAACGCGGAAGAGCGCGAAGGGGGCGCGGCCGCCGTTGCGGGCGAGTTTGCGGCCAACGAGGTCGAGCGCTTGGACGCCGTTGGCGCCTTCGTAGGTTTGGTTGATGCGCGCGTCGCGGACGAATTGCTCCATGCCGTTGTCGCGGATGTAGCCGTGGCCGCCGAAGCATTGCATCGCCGCGTTTGCCGCGTCGAAGCCCATGTCGGTACAGAAGGCTTTGATTACCGGCGTCAGCAGATCGGCGAGGTCGGCGGCTTCTTGGCGTTCGGCATCGCTGCGCTTCGATTGCGCGACGCCGAGCAGGTAGCTGATCCATGTCGCGAGCGACCGGCCGCCTTCGGCTGCGGCGCGCGCGAAGAGCAGCATGCGGCGGACGTCGGGATGGACGATGAGCGGGTCGGCCGGGCCGGACGGGTTCTTCGGGCCGGTGAGCGCACGGCCGACGAGGCGTTCCTTCGCGTAGGCGACCGCATTTTGGTACGCGACTTCGGAGACGGCCACGCCTTGCACGCCGACGCCGAGGCGCGCGGCGTTCATCATGCCGAACATGCCTTTCATGCCGGCGCTGGAGGAGCCTTTCTCACCCGCGCCTGCGGCCTTCGGTTGCGGCTTGGGGCCCAAGCGCCAGGCGACGGCTTCGTCGAAGTTCAGGACGGCGGTCGCGTTCGCCTTGATGCCCATCTTCTTTTCGATCGAGCCGGTCGAGACGCCGTTGCGCGCGCCCATCTTGCCCTCTTCCGACACCAGGAATTTCGGCACCATGAAGAAGTTCACGGTCGACAGGTCGTCGTGGATCTTGCCGTTCTCATCCGGGATTTTTGCGATCACCATGTGGATGATGTTCTTGGTCAGGTCGTGGTCGCCGCCGGAGATGAAGATTTTCGTGCCGGTGACGCGGTAGGTGCCGTCCGGCTGCTCGACCGCCTTCGTCTTCATCAGGCGCAAATCGGTGCCGCAGTTGGGTTCGGTCAGGCACATCGTGCCGGTCCATTCGCCGCCCACCATCTTCGGGACGATGTGTTCGCGCATCCATGGCGCGCCGGTTGCGATCAGCGCCGAGTAGGCGGCGGAGGTGAGGCCCGGATACATCGTGAAGGCTTGGTTCGACGATGAGCCCATTTCGGCGACGGCGAAGGTCAGGATGATCGGCAGGCCCGCGCCGCCGAATTGTTCCGGCACGCCGAGGCGATTCCAGCCGGCTTCGCAGTAGGCTTGATACGCTTCCTTGAAGCCCTTCGGCGTGCGGACGACTCCGTTTTCGAAGTGGCAGCCTTCTTCGTCGCCGGATTGGTTCAGCGGCTGCAGCACTTCGGACATGAACTTACCCGCGCCTTCAAGCACGTCATGCACCGTCGCGCGGTCGAGGTCGGCGTAGCCCGGAAGGTCTATGTGCTTCTCGAGTTCGAGCACGTCGAACATCAGGAATTCGAAGTCGGCAACCGGGGCTTTGTAGGAGGGCATGGGCCAAGTCCGCTGAATTGAAGGAATCGTGGTCGTTATCGCGCGTCGATCTTAACAAGGCAAGAAAGGGTCACGCAGCCCCGAAGTGGAGAAGAAGCGACGTCTCCGGCCGCGGCAGAAAGAGCTCCAGCCCACGCGCCGCCAGCACGCGGCCCGAGAGCGCAGCCCCGCCCTTTGCGAGCGTAGCGGAAAGGCCGTGCGCGACGCTGGCCGCAACCGGCGCTACCGCCAGGGCACGATAAGCGCGCTCGTCGTTCAGACCCGGCACTCTGAGGACCGCCCCGCGCCCCAACGCCGCCGATCCTGTGCGCACGATAAGCACCAACGCCTCCGCGTCCGAGCTCACGCATATGCCGGCGTGGTCGGGATCGTCGAAGGAGATGCGCCAATAACGCCCGGCGTGAAGGAGTTTGCGAAACCGCTTGTGGTTGGCAACGTGCTGACGAAGGCGCTTACCATCCGCTTCGTTCAACTCGCGTAGGTCGAGTTCAAGGCCCATATGTCCGAACAGCGCCACGTGCGCGCGAAGATCGAGGCTGAGGCGCCGGCCTGTGATGTGACAAGCGGCCGGCCCGACGTGCACGCCCGCAATCTCGGGCGGAAGGAACAGATTCGCGTTGCGCTGAATTTCGAAGCGGTCGAGCGCGTCGTTGGAGTCCGAAACCCAAACGCGCTCGGTCCGTGCGAGCATTCCGTAGTCGCAACGGCCTCCACCGCTCGCACAGGTTTCGATCTCGACGGCGGGATGCGCCGTCCGCAATCGATCGATCAATGCGTAGAGCGCCCGCACATAGGCGCCGTGCGCCGCGCCCGTGACATCCCGGTTCATGTCCCATTTCAGGTAGGAGATCGGATGCGCCGTCAGCAGGGCGTTCAGCGCGTCGAAGAGGTAGGCCGACACATCCGCGCGGGCGATGTCGAGAATCGCTTGATGGCGTTGGAGAAGGGGCGGCCCGCCGGTCTCGCGCCGCAGCCAATCGGAGTGTGCCCGCGCGAGGTCGCTGTCGGGGTTGACCATCTCAGGCTCAACCCAGAGCCCGAACTCGAGGCCCAGGCCCCGCACGTGATCGATCAGGGGTTTGAGCCCGTCCGGATATTTCCTGGTGTCGACGATCCAATCGCCCAGCGCGGCGCGATCGTCGTCGCGTCCTTTGAACCAACCGTCGTCGAGCACGAAGCGTTCGGCGCCGACCGCTGCCGCGCGCGTCGCGAGATCTTTCAGCGTCGCGACGTCGTGTTTGAAGTACACCGCTTCCCAGGTGTTGTAGTGCACGGGGCGCGGCTTGGCGGCGACAGTCCGCGGTACGATGCGCTCGCGGACGAACGCGTGCAGCGCTTGCATCGCGCCGTTCAGTCCGCGCGGCGAGAATGTCGCATAACACCAGGGGCTTTCGTAGCGATCGGGGGTGCGGTCGGCGTCGAGGTGCAGTTCGCCCGCTTGCACAACGATTTCGCCCTCGCGCAGACGTTCGACGGCGAGGCGATGACTGCCGCTCCAAGCGAGGCTGAACGCGTAGACGTCGCCGCGATCTTCGTCGAAACCCGGCGCGCCGACGAATAGTCCCGGAAAGCGATCGTGTCCGGGACGGCCGCGGCGGCTTTCGAAGACGAGCGCGCCGGTTGCCAAGGTCTGACGCTGCGTCGCGAACTCGCGCGCCCAATCACCGCCGAAAGACAGCACTTCATGCGCCGTTGCAGGCAGCGGCAAGGCGAGCGCGGCAAGCCAGTTCAGTCCGTCCGGAAAGCCGTCTGGAGAAGGATAGACGCAGGCGCGCGACGCCAATACGCCGTGCGGCGATAGGCGGTACTCGAGCCGCACAAAGGCATTGCGCGGTTCGCCGGTCGCAACGTCGAAGAATAGATCGAAGCCCTCGGCGACCGCTTCGACGCGATCGAGCGTCCAGCGCGCGGCGTGGGACGGTACTATGGCGGGCGTGCCAAAATATCCAGCTTCGGCGCCTGGTATGACGCAAGGCGGACGCGGGATGTCCATCCTTGCGCCCCAGACGATGGTGGGTTTCAGCGCAGCGATGGCATCGAAGTCGGGTGCAGCGCCCAGGTCTGCACCGAAGTGCAGGACGCGGGGCAATGTTCCGTCTTCCGGGTGTGCGTCAATCAACAACGAAACTTCGCCGCCGCGCAGATAGAGCCATCGATCATCCATGCGTCAGCGATCCTGATAGGCAGGCCGGCGCTTTTCCAGAAATGCGCGGACGCCTTCGTTGAAGTCGCCGGTTTGCGCGCAGAGGATCTGGTTGCGGTCCTCCATTGCGACGGCGGCCTCGAGGCTGCCGGCATCGACGCTCATGTTGAGGCATTCTTTGGTCATGCGGAGGCCTAAGGGCGAGGTCGTCAGCATCTCGTCGATGTAGGGCGCGGCCGCCTCTTCCATTTTGTCGTCGGCGACGACTTCGCTGACGAGGCCGACGCGTAGCGCGCGGTCGGCGTTGATGAAGCGGCCGGTCAGCATCAGCTCAGACGCTACCGACGTGCCGACCAGGCGCGGCAGGAAGTAGCTCACGCCGATGTCGCAGGCCGAGAGGCCGATGCGGATGAAGGCTGCGTTCATGCGTGCGCTCGTTCCGGCGATGCGGATGTCGCTGGCGAGCGCGAGGGCGAAGCCGCCACCGCAGGCCGGGCCGTGAACGAGGGACACGATCGCTTGCGGACAGCGGCGCATGCGCATGACGATTTCGCTGATCTGGCGTTGACGGGTCAGGCCGTTCGCCGGCGAGTTCGGGCCGCTGCTGTTGTCGCGCTCTTTCAGGTCGAGGCCGGCGCAGTAGGCTTTGCCCGCGCCGCGCATGACGACGATGCGTACGGACTTGTCCCAATAGAGCGCGCCGAAATAGTCGAGCAGTTCGTCGACCATGCGGCGGTTCAGCGCGTTCAGACTGTCCGGCCGGTTGAGCGTGACGTGGTCGACGGCGCCTTCCTTGCGGATCGAGAGGGTTTGATAGGTCATGGGCGTTTCCTCGTCTGGCGGAATTTTGATGGAGCGACTATAGGCTGTCCCTCGGCCCCAAGGACAAGGCCCGCGCGTCGCCCATGATCATCCGCTTCTTCATTGCCGTACTTGCCGCAGCACTCGCGGGTGCTGCGTTTGCGAAGCCGCAGCGGATCGTGTCGACCAATGTGTGCGCGGATCAGTTGGCGTTGGTGCTGGCGGGACGTGAGCGGGTGATCTCTGTCTCCCGCCTTGCGGTCGAGCCGCAGATTTCGAATTACGCGGAGATGGCGCGCGGCATTCCGGTGAACAATGCGCGGGCGGAAGAGATCATCGAGTTGAAGCCCGATCTGGTGTTGGGCGATGTCTATACCGGCGCGCATGCGAACCGGATTGCGGCGACGCTGGGCGTGCGCGTTCACGTGATCGGCGCGGGTATGTCGCTAGAGGATGTGCGCGGGATCATTCGCGGCGTTGCCGATGCCGTCGGCGAGAGCGCGCGTGGGGCGGCGATGATCTCCGAGATGGACGCGCGGATTGCGCGGGCTCGGGCGCTGCCGGGTGCTGCCATCAGTGCGCTTGTTTATGAGCCGAATGGGGTGACGTCGGGGAATGGGACGTTGACGCATGATGTTCTCTTGACGGCGGGGCTTTTGAATTTGGCGCCGACTTTGATGCCGGGGAGTTATGGCAGCGTGCCGCTTGAGTCGGTGATTGCGGCGGCGCCTCGGTTGCTGGTTCTCGATGATGCTTATGTGGGGTCGTCGAGCCGGGCTCAGAGTATTTTGCGGCATCCGGCGTTTCGCTCTCTTGAGGAACGATCGGTGCTGTACTCGATGCCCTCCAGGCTTTGGCTTTGTCCGGGGCCTTGGGTGGGCGAGGCGGTCGAGCGGCTGGCCTTGGAGCGTGCGCGGATTGCTCGGCTTGCGCCGCCTGCGAAACGGGAGTAACCGGGAGTTCGTATCCGGTGCCGAGCCTCAGCTGAGGTGAGGAAAAGGGAATGCGGTGCGGGCGATGAGCCCAATGCCGCGGCTGCCCCCGCAACTGTAAGCGGCGAGCACCTTGTCCAAGAAGCCACTGCGAGCCTCGCTCGTGGGAAGGCGGACAAGGGGCGCTGAGCCGTCAGCCAGGAAACCTGCCGGATCACGTCGTCCAACCAGCGCCGGGGTGCGCGCGTGGAGCGGATTTTCCGTCGCGGCGACAGTGTTGGTTCGGCAATCGTGCCGGACCGTCGGCGGTGACGTGGGATGGAAAGTCGCTTCGGCGAAATCGGATTGATCGTGAGTCTAACCGTCGCGACGCTGGTTGCGGCGATGGGGTCGCTGTTCATCGGCTATGCGCCTTTGTCGATGGGCGATGTCGTCAGCGGTCTTCTCGGCGATCAGGGCACCGTTGGGATCATCATGCGAGACATTCGTTTGCCGCGGATGTTGCTGGGGTTGATGGCGGGCGCGTCGCTCGGCATGAGCGGGGCGGCGTTGCAGGGATTGTTGCGCAATCCGTTGGCCGAGCCCGGCGTGATGGGGATTGCGTCTTGTGCGTCTCTGGGTGCGGTCATTGCGATCTATTTCGGGTTGTCGAAAGAGTTTTCGTTGGCGTTGCCGATGATGGCGATGCTGGGCGCGCTTGCGGCGGCGGCTTTGCTCAGTGCGATCAGCGGGCGGGACAATGGGATTCTGGTTCTCATTCTGGCCGGTGTTGCGCTGGCCAATTTGGCGGCTGCTTTGATGGCGCTGGCCATGAACCTGGCGCCGAACCCTTGGGCAGTCAGCGAGATCATTTATTGGCTGATGGGATCGCTCAAGGATCGCAGCATGACTGAGTTCTATTTGGCGGCGCCGTTCGTTGGGTTGGGGCTTGTCATTTTGGCGTTCTCCGCGAAGGCCCTTGATGCGTTGACGTTGGGGGATGAGGCGGCGGCTTCGCTTGGCATTCGTGTTGTGGCTGTGCAGCGGTTGGTGACGCTTGGCGTTGCTTTGTCGGTTGGCGCTTCGGTGGCGGTGACGGGGGCGATTGCGTTTGTCGGGTTGATCGTTCCGCACCTTTGCCGGCCGTTTGTCGGGCATATGCCGTCGCGGCTGTTGCTGCCGAGCGCTATCGGCGGGGCTTTGCTTGTGGTTGTCGCGGACACCGTCGTCAGGCTCGTGCCTTCGGGGCCGGAGTTGATGTTGGGCGTGTTTACGTCGCTGATCGGCGTGCCGTTCTTTTTGTGGCTGGTTTTCAAGTTGAGGCGCGAGGCGCAATGACCGCTCTTTCGCTTCAGGACGTTTCCGTGTCGCTCGCCAAGCGCGTTGTGTTGAGCGGGGTGTCGGCTTCGTTTGAGGGCGGCGAGCTTGTCGGCGTGATGGGGCCGAACGGGTCGGGCAAGTCCACGTTGATGCGGGCGGCG
>JAWXBY010000074.1:0-37109 GCA_034440355.1 Alphaproteobacteria bacterium | reverse complement strand
CGCGGCGTTAGAAAAGAGCGCAGCCGCTGTCGGGGCATTTGTGGGTGCGTCGGGGGACCATGTTGTCTTCACGTCGGGCGCAACGGAAGCCAATTGGCTGGCCATCTTGGGAATTGCTGCGCGCGCGCCGCGAAATCGTACGCGCCTTCTGCTCTCAGCCGCCGAGCACAAATCAGTCTTGGCCGCCGGCGCGGAGGCACAGCGCCGTTTTGGAATGGAGGTGACCGTTCTCGGCGTCGATACCTTTGGGTGCGTAGACCCGACCACGCTCAGGTCGTGCATCGATGATCGCGTCGCCCTAGTCAGCATCATGGCAGTCAACCACGAAGTAGGTGCGTTGAACGACATCGCCGGTTTGGCGCGTATCTCTAGGAAACATGGCGCGTTGTTCCATGTGGACGCATCTCAGGCGCCGGCGGCATGTGACTCACGTGCGCTCGCACACCACACAGATCTCCTCACCTTGTCTGCGCACAAAGCCTATGGTCCCAAGGGCATCGGTGCGCTGATCGCGGCACCCGACGTTCAAGACAGGCTTGAGCCACTAATGCGAGGTGGGGGCCAACAAGCCGGACTGCGCCCGGGTACTGCCCCTACCCCTCTCTGCGTGGGGTTTGCGGCGGCCCTTCAGGAGTTTGACCGTGTCGGCGCTGGAGCTGAGCGTGTTCGTGTCGCACGCCTACGCGATCGATTTCTTGGCGGGCTCAAGGAGTTGAGCGGCGGCATTGAGCTTGTGGGCCCTCCACGCGAGCGACGGCATCCCGGCAATGCCTGCGTACGTATTCACGGCGTTGACGGCGCCGATTTGATTGCTTCGTTGCAACCGCGTTTGGCGGCATCTACCCAATCCGCGTGCAATTCGGGTAGCACTGAGCCTTCGCCTGTCCTGTTGGCGATCGGGCTCGAGCCGGACGCTGCTCGCGAGTGTGTGCGATTCAGCGTCGGCCGCTTCACCACCGAGGACCAAGTCGATGATGCGGTGAGGTGGATCGTAACAGCGATTGCGGGAAGACGGGAGCTTGTCACCGATAGCAATGGCGCGGTTGATTTTGGTTGAGGCGAAGAAACAGAGCTCGCCCACGGCGAATGTGGGCAAGAAGGTGGGCGGGGCCATCTATGTGCACCGCGAAGCAATCACCTTCTTGGGACCGAACGAGCTTGAGAGGCTAGCGCGCGCGCAAGCTGCCGCAGGAGAGAGCATCCCATGGAACGTCGTGCGGATCGGTCGCTCAGATGTCTCGTTCCTGGAGTATGAGGATTTCGAGCAAACGGCATTCCCACTCCTACTCACCGCCGTCAACGTCAAACTTCCGAGCGGCGAGACTAAGACCACGTCCTACAAGGACCGGGCAAGCAAGCCGGTGCTCCACCGCAAGGAATTGCTGCTCACCCCCGATGATCCGCGCACGCCACAATTTGCGGCTTTAACCCGCTTTGCTGAACAGAAAGGGCTCTTCAAAAACACGAATGCCATCGGTGCGTCGGGTCCATGGGCACGCCTTCTTGAGGCGGCCAATCTTGAGATAAGGGGCAGCGAGCTCGTGGAGAAGGGCTCGCCGCACGTGTCCGTCGCGCGCCACCGCACTGCCCTTGTTCGGCGTCAGCTGTCGCAGCCCATGGCGCTTGCGCTCAAGCTTGGGATGATCGGCACGGAGGTGAGTGTCTTTGACTATGGCTGCGGTCAAGGCGACGACGTTGCAATCTTGCAAGCCAATGGCTTTGAAGCGTTCGGTTGGGATCCTCATTTCAACGTGCAGGGTGAACGTCGTCCGGCGGACATCGTCAATCTCGGGTTTGTCTTAAACGTTATCGAAAGTCCGCAGGAGCGGGTCGAGACCTTGCGTGCCGCTTGGAACTTCGCCAAACGCGCTCTTCTTGTATCGGTCATGAACAGCGCAAATTTCTCAAGTGCGCAAGGCTGGCAATCCTACCGGGACGGCGTCGTCACGTCGCGAGGGACGTTCCAACGCTACTTCTCGCAAGACGAGTTGCGTGCCCTTGTCGAAATGACGCTGAATGTCCGCCCGATCACTTTGGCGCCTGGCATCGTTGCCGTCTTCCGTGACCGCGACCTCGAGCAAGAGGTGACGTTTCGGAAGCGGTCTGCCGCGTTTCAATTCTATGAACACGCCCGACTCGACGTGCCTGACCGTCCCCTTCGCGAACGGGTTAGCGAGCGCGCCGAGCTAGAGCAGAGGATCGCAGGCCAAGTCGAAGACATTTGGCGCACCGCACTGCAGTTGGGTCGGTTACCAGCCGCCACAGAACTAAACGCCGAGCTGCTCGTAGCACTCAAGTCGCACGCGGTATCGCCCGCACGGGCGATCGCAATTGCGATTAAGCGGTTGGGCGAAAGCGGTAGCGAGCTCGGGCAGATCGCAGCCGCTCGGCGCGAGGATTTGCTCGTGCACTTTGCGCTAACTTTATTTCCTGGCGCGCCCAAATACGCGTCACTGCCGCGGACCATTCAACTCGATGTGAGGGCCTTCTTCTCAAGCCACACGGCTTTGCTCGCGGAAGCGCGGGCGCTTCTGTTTGCACTAGGCAAGGGCGAGATCGTTCGCGAAGCGGTCGCGAACGCAGTGGCTGCCGGGTTAGCAGCTCAGCGGGGCGACAAAGTACGGTTCGCTTCTGCGACTCTTCCGCGAATGCCCGCTGCCATTCGGCTCCTCATCGGTTGCGGAGAAGTGCTCGAGCCTGAACTCTCGACAGCGGACTTCCTTGATATCTACACCTCAGCCGACCGTGTTCGCGGTCTCTGGTGCGAGGATGCGGCTGCACGAGCTCCCTTAATGCGTGAGTTAGCCGACGTCCGATTGTCCAAGCTGAAAGTACGCCGTAGGGACCGCTCTGGAGAGGTGCTTTACGGGCGTGGAGCCCTATTGCCACCCGATCACCCCGACAAGGCCGAGCAGAGCGCATTCGATGAGGTTCTGAGCGCCCGGGGGATTGTCGATTACAGATGGCATGGACCAAACGCCGCCTCCTTTGCCAAGCTCGGTTTGGCCTGACCTAGCCGTCGCTCGCGATAATGGCGTCGACGGCGCGGTCGATGTCCTCATCGGAAAGCAAGGGCGCCTGTGCATAGACGATCGCCGGCTCTCCGCTCAGTTTTGCGGCGAGATGGCCAAGGCCCAACAGTTGCTCCGCGCCCTTCTGGCCGAGTGCAATTTCGGAGGTCCCGACGCTTGCGACTTTCAGGATAAGGCGATTGCCGAGATTGTCGCGAAGCTGCATCGGCATCACGTTCGCGTCGGGTCGCTGCGCCGCAAAGATAAGATGGATACCGGCAGCACGTGCTTTCACGCCGAGGCGCGAGACATTCGCCGTCACAGCGTCTTTGTAGTTTTCGTCGAGCATCCATTCCGCGAATTCATCGTGCACAAGGAAAACCATAGGCAAACGTTCGTCGGGTGCTGACTTCGTATTGAAGGACTTGATGTCCCTCGCTCCCCGCACCCGGAAGAGCGTGTAGCGGCGCTCCATCTCAGCGACGAGCTCCTCCATGACGAGGATTGCGGCAGGCCGCTCGACTATTACGCCATCTCGCACGTGTGGTAGCCGTTCCAACGGAGCGTAGTCGACGCCCGCTTTGGGGTCGACGAGATAGATGTGCGCGAACCTGCTTGGATTGGTAGCCGCAATATCAAGTATGATGGCTTGGATCAGAACGGATTTCCCGCTGCCGGTGGCGCCCGCAACGAGGGTGTGGGGCTCGTGCTGAGCGCCGCCGCCAAAGGCAGTGCCAAGATTCAGATATAGAATCTCGCCGTCGAGCTCGCGCAGACCCATTATGAATGACGTATTTAGTCCAGCTTCGTTGCGGTTGAGCGCACGCTTGGCCCACAGGTCCCAGAGCGAAACGATTTGTCGTTTGGGCCGCTCGATGCCAACGACGATTTCGCCCGGCAACGGTGTGACTGAAATCAGCCGGAGACCATGCGTCGTGAGAAGAGCTGACTGCCGTGCCTCAATATCCTCTACACGGAGCCGGTCCGTGCCACGCAACGTTATCAGCGCTGCGTTGGGTGTGAGTCGGGATCGAACAACCTGTGCCTGAAGCTGATACCCAAGAAGCGCGCTACGCAATTTCAGGGCCGTCGCCTCAAGCCAGGCATTGTCCTCGGCAGTCGCGGCGACGGCAGCCTGCGCGCGTCCTCGAACCAATTTTGCGAACGCGGTTTCTCCAGTCTGAGTGGGCACTGTCGGTTTTGTCTCCGATACTAGCGGCGAAGTCGCCTCCGACGCAGGCTCGCGAGGCGTTAACGGGTCCGGCGCATCGGACGCGCCAAACGTGCCGATAGCAGCTTCGCCGCTCGTAGGCGCGGGTTTGGGCGGCGACGGCGACACGCTAACCCCTCCCTCAGGTTTGTGCTTCCCGATATCCTTTGCCTGGACTGAGCTTTTGGCCTTCGCCCAATTCACGCGCGAAGCTGGATGTCTGAACGTCGCGGCATTCCAAGGTCTTTGATCGCCTAATTTTTCGCGGATGGCCGAAAGCGGCTGGCGTGCTTCGTAGGCCAGCATGGCCCGGCGAACGCTGTCACGCGTGAACGTTTCTTGGAGGCCGCCGGCGATGTCCGCAATGATATCCTGTTCACCTGCCGAAGATGCATCATCGGTAGGGCCGGAGACAAAGATGTGCGAATAGCCGCGAAGGTCGATCTCGACATTTCCTGCGCGAATGCCGTCGCGGACGCGCTCGAGGGCCGAGGTTTGCCCGACCGCTGTAACGCCATCGAGCAATAGGTCGGCGATACGCGCGAGCCAAAGATCGCGATCGAGTCGGCCGGGATCACCGAAAAGCGCGTCCTCCATACGCTGCATTGTTTGGTGCAGCTGTTGTCGGCTTTTGCGCGAAGCTTCGGCCAAACCAGAATCGTCGACATATTTCGCCTCGGTCACGATCGCCCGGAGTTTCAGGACGCGCGCGTTCTCTTGGACGCTGAGCGCCAGGATGTCCGCTAGGCCCTCCTCGCGTTGGCCGAGCCACGCTGCATAGTCGTCAAGGAAGAACCACGCAACGGTTGCGCTTTCGCCTAGTTCTTCCCTCACTAAGGCTCGGCTCAATACTAGGCCGATGAGCTCGCCAGCAGATACGCCGCGCTTCGCGGCTCGCAATACAATATCGCCGGAAATGAGAGCGGCGTCATCGACCATGCGGCGGGCAAGATCTACAAGGCGATCATCAGATAGACTCAGGCTTAGCTCCCGCAGCCGCTGCTGCACCAAGACGTGCAGAATGCGCAGCTCGGATGTCGATGACACCACCATGTTGCGGCCATGTGTACGCTGACGCCGGTACCGAATGACTTTAACGTTTTGCGCGGCCAGTTGACGCTTGTCGAGGAGATCATCATAGGTCGCCACCCACTCGGCGAGGCCATGGGCCTCATCGAAAGCAGACTTGAGCTCTCGGTTTTCAAACGAAATCTGACGAGTCGGGAGATAGTGCTCGCCCGGCCCATGTGATTGCTTGCGTACGACGCCCGCCACCGCATCAAGATAGGCCCATCCCATGCTCGGCTGCCGGGGACACACAAGAAAGCTTGTTGCCTTCAGCTCATCTTCTGCCGTGACACGCCGATAGGACCAGCGCGCGGGCACGTGCTCGGCGACAATTGGTGTCGTGTCAGTTGCGTGTGCGACAAACCAAGCTTCTTTGGCCTGGCGAGACACGACGTCATGCAAGAAAGCGATATCGACGCCACGATCGGCGCCAGGAACGACCCCCGCTGCACCATCGAGTGAAATACCAATGCGCAGCTTCGACATGAAATTGCGGGACGTCTCGCTCACAACGATGGCGTCGGCGTCGCTATCCGATCGCTCCAGCAATTCGCTATAGACGCGCTGCAGCCGCGCGCGATCGCGATGTCGGACGAGGACATTGCAATGCACCTCATCCTCATCTTGCATGGACGAAAGCGCACCCACTGCCGCAAGGGGCAAACCGGCCGCGTCACAATGGTAGAGCATAATGGAAAGATTCGAGCGCTCGTGCGGCTGCAGCTCAAGATAACGTTCGACCAGATCGCGGATTTCCCGCGCAGCTTCTCTAGGGTCGACGTCAGTCGTCGCCTCGCTCGGGTCACGGACGGGCCGTTCCATCAACGAATAGCCGTTGAGGGTTGTCGTTTCAGCGAGAAGCACCGGCTCCTTGCCAGCGTAACCCACCGCGATCTCTGGATAGAAGGGGTGAGCGAATTCCATTCGGAGGTCGGAAAAAAAGAGCCGGCGATCGCCGAAATTGACATCGGATGCAGTGAGCAGGTGCTGGATCAGTCCGCTGAAAGAACGAAGCTTTACCGCTATGGCCGCCAATCGTAGCGGATGCCAGGGCGCAATGATGGCTGATGGAGCGCCGCCCCTGATGGCGACACACCCCAATGCAAGCACGGGCTGCCAGAGATTGAGCCGATTGAGATCGCCCGTAGCGTGACGGATAAGCAGATCAATCACATCGCCATAGGCATCCGCTTGCTCCAACCAATTGTCGCTCGATCCGTGTTCGCGCCACCCCTGAAGCGCAGCCTTGTACTTTTCGCTAAAGCTCGTCCACGCCGCGGTGATCGCGACCGCATCTGGCTTCCTTACTCTTCCTGTGTCGACAGCGTCCTTCAGGGCGAGGGCAAAGGTCTTGCCAAGGTCTTCGGCGCCAGTCAGGCGTGGAATGAGGGAGCCAGAGTCTTGCGCAAACGCCGCTTGGAGCGTCGCTACGTCGGACAGCGAAACAGATTGCAGCGCGCCCTTTTGGTTGACCGGCAGACGGTCGACTTCGCTGCGAACGAAAGGGCGACTTACGAGTCGGTCGAGGTCACTGCATAGTTCCATCCCGATGGCGTCGGGTTGCGCTGTCCAGACAAGCTGAACTGTCGTGCGCTCGTCGCCAACTTTCAGCGTAACATCGAATTTGAGCTGGGTGCTCGCTCGGCTAACGGAGGTGTTCTTGCGATACTTCTTTGAGGCCTTTTTCTTTTCCAGCAATTTTTCGTAGTTGAATAGTTGCGACACATCCCACTTGATCCGAGCGCCTAGAAGCTCCGGTAGGCCACGATACCGCCGCTCGAACATGAGACCGACCTCGGCATTCAATTCAAGCCACTGGTTGTTATTGCGGCGCGCTGAGCGGATTTCGATCGTGCGCGCGCCTGTGAGGCTTGGTGCTTGTCCAAAGAGACGTTCGACCGCTTGGAGCAAACCGTCTACGAAGTCGTCGCAGTCGATGGGACGCCCATAAACGAACTTTTCCCATTTGGCGCGTAGAGTGCGCTCGCCGGCCAGGTCGTCACGGTGAGCCTCATAGAACTCCCGATCGTCTTCGCGCGATTCCTTAAGCGATTGGCGCGTCAGCATTTGCGCAAGAAAGGCTTTTTCGGCGTCACTCAATCGTTCGGGCTTCGCGTCTTCGAAATAGTTGATGGTCTCCTGGACGAAGTTGGTAGGCCTAGTGCGCAAGCCAGAGAAAAGCTGAAGGACACCTTCGCTTTCCCACTCGAACTCGGTGAGAGCCGCCGACTGCGGGTTCCAGCCCGGTGGCGCGTCAATGAACGCTTCGATAATGGGATGCGCATCAGCTAAAATCTCGTCGCGTACCGCTTCGAACTGGTTGCGCAGCTCGTCAGTCTCAATGCGCTGGCGTGAAGGTCGTTGCTTACTCAAGAGCGGTCGACGCTCGGCAATAACTTTCTCGAACGTTTTCCGCCAGCGGCTGAGCGACTCCTGATCCTTGGGTTTTAGCGTGAAGTAGCCGCTGTCACGTGGGAGGTTGAGTGCTGGGAGCGCCCAACCGAGAGCACTCATGAGCGGCATACTCTGATTCGAGATGGCGGTGCGCGTTAGATCGATGAAATGCGCCGTCTGATGGAGGCTCCAATCATCTGCCGCCGAAAGGCCACGCAAGGCAGACTTCCAAATATTGAGCTGTTCGGGACTCAAGCCCAGACCCTGGCTTGCGGCGTTGATCCAGTAGTCCGGATCTTCGGTTAGCTGTTTTGCGCCGATGGCGGCCACGAGCTCAAGGGATGCGCCTTGGTCGTCGTCCGTGTTAGCGAGCAGGAGCGCGGGCTTCACACAGGGCGCGTTGCGCAACGCCACAGTGCGAAAGTCCGTGATGACCTCGTCCGGCAGATTTTCACCGGCGACCAAGTCTCTGGGCACGGCGATCTGAATATCAACAGCGTTGGGAAGCTTTAAGACTGCGCGGACGATGGCGGCTACATGAGGGCCCGTCAGACAGTGCAGCATGAACCTAGCGACGCCATCCTCGGGTGAAGTGTTCTCCAAGCGCGAATGCAGGCATGCCGCGCCAGCTGATCCGATGAGGTCGATTGCGGTCACGATGCAGCCTTCACAAAGGGATTTTCGACATAAGCGCAGGAGTCAGAGAGGCGCCGGAGCAGACCCAAGCCGCTCAGTCGTTCTTCCAGGCGGCGTGCGTTATCGGCAAAGCTCTCTTGATCTGCGGCTCCCCTGTCTATGATTGACTTTGCTTGGGCTTCGCCCACGACGATCCCATAACGCTCGAATAGCAACTCGAGGAAGAGCTTGAATTCGAGACGCTCTTCGACACAGCACACAACCAGCGTCTTGAGCAAACGATCGGTTGGCGCATAGCGTACGCGCCGGCTGGACCTTCGTGAGGAAAGCCCGATCGCGCGGCTCCAGACATTGTGCACTTTGCCGACATGCTGGCGATGACGCACGGTCGCTTTTCGTTCAAGCTCGACCATCAGTTCGCCGGGACTAGCGAAGGTCCGATCTTCGAGATCGTCGTCTTCTGGCCAAGAAAATTGTTTGCCGAGCAGCTCCGCGGCAGAGAGGACCGGCTCTTCAGACTGAAGCGCTGCTTGCCATTCGGGCGTGTCAGCAAACTGACGAATGTAACGCTCAAGCGCCATGTGCGGCAGCGCAACATTGTGTTCGAAAGAATCCGCCGAGAGATCTCGAACGATGGAGCGACGCGGCCCCACGATCTCGCACACCAAAGTGGGTCGAGATTTGTTCGCCACCTCCGCGGCGCGCTCGAGCTGATAAAGCGCCAAGTTGAGGCCTGTGATGATGACGAGGTGCGGGGTCGTGTCGTAGATTGGAATGGGAAGCTTCAGAATGGCGAGCCAATCCTCCCCCAACCGGTCGAAGGCGGGATATTGAGCGAGAGGAAGGTAAGAGCCTGCCCGTTCGTTACCCGCGTACTCCGTCTTTTTCTGAAGTGCCCCCACGAGACGATCATGCGGCAGGTTGGCGTTGAGGAACTCTGCGGTGAGCTTGTCGCGGAGCGCGTTAGCGGCAGAGCTGCGGGTCAGCATCAGATAGAGCAATTCGCCCGTCCGTGCGAAGAAGCGACGATCGACGCTTACTCCTCCTGCAGCTGATACCGATACATCCTCAAACAAGGAGTTAGGGCCGAACGGAAAGACAAATTTCGAACTCCATCGTTTGTTGCTGGCGCCTTCAATCGCGGAGTTCTGCAAAAAACGAATGACGGCGGCGAAATCGGCGAAGCTGGAGAACTGATCCTTGAGATAGGAAAAGTCGGGATTGCCTATGCCCCCTGCGCTGCCTTTTATCTGCGCGTGCCACATCGCCCACGCCGCCTCGTCATTGAGGTTTGCAGCGAGCGTGGTGGCGATGTGGGGGTTATTGAAAACGAGATTTCTGAGATGCAGCTGCGTTTGAGGCTTGTAGGACAGTGCGTTGATAACGGGTTCCTTGAGAGCCCGACCGTTCGCATGCTCGGCCTGCAATACGCAAAAGAATTCGAGCACCGTGAGCCACGGAGTTTGTTCATCGTGCAATCGATGGCCCCAAATCGCTTCATCCACCCAGATCTCTGGGCCGTTGCGGTCCTCGTGGCCAACGGGACGTGGCAGTATGCTTGCTTTGGTCATACTTGAATGCTCACACGGCGCTGAGACGCCCGTCCCTCGGGACTGAGATCCAGAAAATTAAGTTCGAGATCAGGACTCGGCGGCGTGTCCGCCAGATCGATGTCACGTCGGCGCGCCGCGGCGCCAAGGAGTCGCGCTTTGAAGGCGAGAAAGTCCTCGTGGCATTCCAGCGAGAAGCTGCTCGGCAACGCGCCCTCGGCCACACGACACAGGAATTCAAAGCGTGTAGGCGTGATCACCAGGGCGACGGGCGCTGGATCGCCGTCCTTGGTCAAGCGCACCGATAACACGAACGAGCCATTTTCGCGCGCTTTGAGGGTGACCTCTTCACCGCCGCGGCGAGCGACCGATACCAGCGCATCGACGAGTGGGCTTGTCTTTGTTTGCGAATGGCTTCCGGAAGTCGCGAGGATAAGTTCATCGTTGTTCTGTACGAGCATACCGGAGAACACGCGATTGAGCCCGCGGACCATGAGCGGCAGGCTCTCGCGGGGCAACGGTTTGTTCGTGCGAAACGCATTCACGATCTGAAGGAACTCGCCGGCGAACTTGAAGACCGTTAGGTCCCAGACCGAGTGCTGCGTGAGATAGGTAGGCGGCATTGTGAAGAACAGCCGCTGGCGTTGGCTTCGCAACATGCGCAGGAAGCGATCTTCGGCCTTAGGGTCGCGTCCTTCGAGGTAGTCGGCCTGCGCGCTGGTATAGGCCTTTGTGGCCCCGTATATGGGATCACTCTTCATAAGAGCGTCATAGTGCCCGGCAAGCTCCGGGTCATGCGCGCCATAGACGAGCACGTTGTCGATGGCGTTGCCGGTTTCAGAGCCTATGCCGAAGAGTGACAATTTGCCGAACGGCTCGGTGCGCTCAGCTCGGCCGGGGCGCAAGTTCTCGCCAAACGTGTTGCGATACACGCTCGCCTGATCGATGTCGCTCTTTGCCCGAAGGGGGACCACATCGGTGCATGTCATGAGCCCTTCGCGTGCCAAAGGATGGCCGAGCAGTATGTTCGTGATGAGCACCAAGAGCTGACGCATCGGAAAGTGGTGCCCATTGTGCTCGCTGATCTCGACCAAGTTCGCCAGCCGCTTCTTGAAGAGACCCCCATCTTGCTCCCCAATGAGCCTCTTGCGGTTTTCCTGGATGGGGCAAGGGCCGCTCGCATGCTCACACGTAGCGCAACCCGCCCAGCCCTCATGTTCGGTGACCGCCGTGATGACTGTTCCAATCAGATCCGCGACCGGCGATCTGCTCAAGTCGCGAAGTTGGAGGCGAAGACCGGCCCCGGCAGGTCGCTCCGTCACCATCATATCTTCGACAGCAGCCGACAAGCGGGCACGTTCAGCTGTGGGAGACTTCGCCTTCAGCTTTTCCAACAATTGGCCATGATTGGCCGCGATGAGATAGACGCGCTTGGCGTTCGTGTCGGAAATGTCGCGCGCGGCTTCTGTTAGGAGCGCGTCGCTCCTGTCGAGCTGGAGTTCGCTTAGATCCTTGATGAAAATGACCTCAACGCCGGTACTGAGCTGCACTGCTTGCACCTGGTCGCCAACGTTCCACTCCTCTTCGTTGCCGCCCAATCGCACAAACACTTCGCGGCAGTGATAGGTTTTGCCGTCGCCGGCAGTCCCTGTAAGAAAAAAACTGTTCGGTGACGGGCTGAGAAAGTTGTCAAGAAGTTCATCCAAGAATTGAGCAGGCAATTCTATCGGTTTAATCTTGTACCGCCGGAGCGCTCGTCGAATACTCTCATCGTACATATTGTCGTTAGTCGGTATGGGTCCATAACTGCGCAGGAAGCGCACCCACGGATTTCCTGACTTGACGGCCATGCTTGCCACCCTCGACTCACTCGTCCTTTGACACCTTAGCTCTCGGCGGGCAACCCACCGTGCGGCACGCCAACGGAATCTTTGGATTTGGATGCGACTCGCCGGGAGCGGCTCGCCTTGGCCAGGCACGGATCTTGGGCATGGCGGTCAACGATTCCGGGCTAGGTTCTGCAATAGTTCTGCAATGCCCCGAGAGAACCGTGTCCCGGCAGTGTGAATCCGCACAGACGGATTCGCACTGACATCCGGCAATGTCGTCAAAAGTCGACCTTTTGCGCCGACGGGTACGCGTTGCGGGTTGTGCACTGATGATATAGGGGCGACGTCCGAGTGCTCGATGACGAGTGGCTCGGGAGGCAGTCATTGTGCCGACAGCAGAACGTGTCGCAGACGGCCCGCAGCGCTCGGCTACAGGCGCCTGTGCTCGCTGTACCTGATGCCCATCCCTTGACGGGCCGGAGCACTAAGTCCCGACCGTACGGTCCGACGATCGTCGATTCCAAACAAGCTGAAATTCGTTGTGCCTAGGTGACTCAAACAACGCAGCTGAAATACTCTCCGGCAGGGTCGGATCTTCAAGGCTCACGCTGAGGTATTCTCGGGGTGGCTCCCCTGCGCTTTGTTTTCGCCATGCCGCGCCAATTTCAGACTCCCCAGCGAATATGCGAAACGCGGGTGCCTTGTCGTCTGCCTTATTGTCGTTTGGTACGAAGCGTATCTTGACGTCTAGCAAGAGCGTTCGAATGGTTCCGGTCCAACCTCCCTCTTTCGTTGGTACGAACGTGCCAATCACAGCCATCATGTCCCTCCTGCATTACGCTAATCGCCGTCTGACTTTCCATCCCGCGATCGTCTTGCCCGTACAAAGGCTTTGTCACCATCAACAAAGCTTCTCAGCATGAACGGTATGAGCTCGCTCAGCGTCTCGTCTTGACCGTAGGTCGCGCTGTAGAGCGTTGCATATTCCTGCAGCAGTGCATGGCTCGCGGGATCGAGCGCAATCGTCAGCCGGACAGGCGTACGCTCGGGCAGCTTCGAAAGCCTGAGACGAGCGATGGCGCCAACCTGCCTCACTTGTTGTACTCGCGAAGGAGGAGATCCTTGTGCACTATCACACGGAGCGGCCATCCGGCGCGGATGGTGATGGTCGGCTGGACATCCAGACTTCGTTCCGTGAACTGCTGACCTATGCGCGCGGCATTCTGCTGAACGGATTCCCGCGCGGCGCTCAGGGAGTCAGAGTCACCGTTTCCGCCCGCACCGACCTCGGCACCAACGCCCAGCAAGGTCGACAACGCAGCGCCCTTGATGAGCTGCCATGTGTGAAAATCCACCTCGTCCTCAAGGCCCGCGTAGCCGGCGGCATCCGTCGCCGGCAGATTGTCGACCACGATCGATGATCCATCCGGCAAAATAAGGCGATTCCAAACGACGAGCGCACGGCGCTGTCCGAACGAGATCACACTGTCGTATTTGCCGATGAGCTTTGTCCCCTGAGGAATAAGGAGCCGCCGGCCGCTGACGGTGTCGAAAACATTCTCCGTGACCTGAGCGATAACGAACCCAGGCAGATCCGAATTGATGCCGGTCACAAGACTTGCCTCGATCACGGTCCCTGCCAGCACGGTATCGGCCGAGACTGGGACTTGCAGGGCGTGTCGATTGAGAACGTTTGCGTCGGCGCGAGACTCCAGAAAGCCGATTTTCCGCCCCTGCGAGGAAGGATCGCGTTCGCGATCGGGTGTTAGTCCTTGACCTGTAGTTGCCGTTTGGGACGTCGGCACTGAGGCAGCAGCGCGCGGGGTGGCAGCAAGCGATGCATCGTCGCGCCTCGCCGTCACCTGAAAGAAAACACTCGCCGCCCGGGCTTGCTGGGCCTGACGTGCGACCCGGAGCCGTTCGGCCCGTTCTGCGTCGGCTTCCGCGTCGGGTCGCAAATCGCCTTGCGCGACACCGAGCTCACGTTCTAACCGGACCACAGGAGGGCCGATGTCGCCCTGGAGCGGCGGACCGAGCTCTGGCGGCTTCACATCGGCATAAGTTCGAGGAAGGGTGTCGAGTCCCTCCGCCTTCGCCTTCCGCTCGGTGTTGATCAGTTCTTCGCCCTGCCCCGGCCCTCGAAACCGAATAGGCTCGAGCGCGATCAGCGTTGCGCCTAGGACCACAACGCAAACGACGGCAGCAACACCGATCAGGACCTTGCGATTGAAGCGCGTGACCGGCCGCGGCTTGTTGCGCAACGCCAGCGGCTCCTCGTCCGCGCGGCCGGACTCGCGTTCACCCGTTGTCACGGCCGAGCCTCGGCGCGAAGCTCGGTCAGGTGATCGCTACGGCTGATGCGCACGACTTGCTGCGGATCCGTGCCGAGCCGCAGTTCCGCGGCGGCGAACAGGCGATCAACGACGTAGTAGCGGCCGCGGACGCGGTAGTTGACGAGCTCTGCGTTTCCTTCCGCCCCGACCACGAACAGCGGCGGGGCCTCACCCTGATCGATGCGCGCGGGAAACTCGATATAGACCTTGTGCGTATCGTCGAACGCGCGCAACGGCCGCCACGGCGGTGTGTCACCGGAGATTTCATAGCGGAAGCGCAGCTGCTCCAACGTCACGCCTTGGTCGACGATCTGCGCAGCCGACTCCGTCGCTTGCTCGTTTCGCCCACGCAGTGCGATCAACTGGTCCGCGGGATAACGCCAGGACACGGCCGCCATGTAGCTGCGCTCCGTGCTCTCGAGCTCCAGGTGATAGACGCGTCTGTTTGTGGTGATCACGAGATTCGTTTTGAGGTCAGCCGCCGCCGGCTTCACCAGAATATGGACCTGAGCACTATCGCCGGCGCCGCTCGTCGTGTCGCCGACGATCCACCGGACCGTGTCGCCGGCCGACACGGCCGTCAGCTTCTCGCCGGGCTCGAGCGTGATGTCGCTGACCTTCTCGGGCGCTGCGTACATCCGATAGAGCGCGCCCGTTGTGAAGGGATAGACCTGCACCGCGTTGACGTAGCCATCGCGCGTGGGTTCTTGGCTCGCCGCCAGATTGGCCGAGTCGACTCGTTCTTGCGGCGGAGCAAGGGGTTTGATCGGCCCTGACTTTCGGGGAAGGGGCTTGAGCTGGCCGGGCAATGGCAAGGGTTCAGGAAGCGTGACGATCTCGACCGGTTTCGCCGGCTCCGGTGCAACGACCGCGACTTTGAACGCCTCGTTGTCGTAGGCGATTGCCGGCGGAGGCTCACCGGTAGAGGCGCAGGCGCATAGAAGCAGAGCGGACGCACTCAGGGCGGCGGTCTTCAGTCTCATTGTGTCTCTCCCGGATTGATTTCGCGCGACCAATCGAGTCCGTGCACGTAAATCCCGAGCGGGTTCTTGCGCAGGATGTCGACGGAGGTCGGTTGACGGATGACGATGGTGAGGATTCCCGTCCAACGCTCAGACTTCGCGGGGCGGCCGTTCTCGAAGCTGCGTTCGAGCCATTTGACCTGGAACGACGACTCCGATGCCCGCACGACGCTTGTGACTTCCACCGACACCGAACGCTGTCCCACGGCTTTGAACGGATCATTCGCGCGGGCAAAGGCGTTGAGGGTTTCGGCAGCGCGATCCGTCGCGAAGTCGTAGGCTTCAAGCCAGTTCTTGCGGACGACGATGGGATCGATCGAGAGCGAGCGTACCCCGGTGATGAACCGGGCAAGGGCCGAGGCGATTTGTGCGTCGGTCGGATCGTAGACTTGGGTCGCCGGCGCGATGGCTTGCACCGTGCCCTGCTTGTCGATCTCGACCACGTAGGGTGTGATCCGGCTTTGCGCCGACAACCAGATCAGCGCCGCTGCCATCGCTGCCGAAAGACCAAGGCAAGATAGCGCCATCAGCCGCCAGTTCATGGCTTGCGCCCGCGCCGAGCCGATCCGCTCGTCCCACATCTGTTTTGCTCTTTGGTAAGGCGTCTCCGCCTCGGGCGTGTCGCCATAGCGATTGAGCGGCCGTCGAAACATCATCTCTCTTCCTTCAGGTCAGGGTTGGCCGAGGCGCCGGGCCTGTCGCCCTCCTTCACCGCTTGCTCCACGGTGTGAACCCGTCGCTGCCAGCGTTGCTCGGCGCGCAAGCGCCGCGCCCAAGTCGGGGCGCCACCTCCTCCTGCGGTCGACGTCGAAGAACCGGCCGCGGGGAGCGAACGCGCGCCGCTCGTCGCGCCTTGTTGCGCTGCCGGCCTGACCGGTGTTGCCGAAGCCGTTGGGCTTGAAGCTGTGGCAGGGCTCGAACCGCCTGCGGGCGCGTCCGGTGCTGACTGGTTCGGCGAGCCGGTGTTGGGAATCATCGCGCCCGCACGGACTGCGGAAACAGCGGACGCTCCAGCGCGTGCGGCACCCACGGCGACGCTGCCCGCCGCCATCGTGCCGGCCGCAATCGCGCCAACCGTACCGACGGCGGCGCCGGCACCAAGCTGCGGCGCGCCAGACACGAGGCCCGTCGCGATACTTGGACCAAAGATTCCAAGCCCAAAGAGCGCGATGGCGGCGAGCACCAAGGTCATCGCTTGTTCGAGATCGGGCTCCTGCGCATTGAGCGCGGTGGTGAATTCGTTGAAGAGCGTGGTTCCGATACCGATGATCACCGCGAGGACCATGACCTTGATCCCCGACGCGAAGACATTGCCGAGCACGCGCTCGGCGAGGAAGGCGGTCTTGCCCCACAGAGCGAAGGGGACCAGGACGAAACCGGCGAGCGTCGTCAGCTTGAACTCGATGATGGTGATGAAGAGTTGGACGGCGAGGATGAAGAAGGCGAGGACGACGACGAGCCAGGCAAACACCAGCACCAGGATCGTGACAGCGTTGTCGAAGAAGGTCGTGAAACCGAGGAGAGATCCAGCCTGCTCCATCAAGGGATGAGCGGCTGCGAACCCTGTGCCGGCGACGTATCCGGGGCGCAGGAGATCCTGGGGCGTCAGGTTGTTGTTCGTCGCTTCCAACCCGAGTCCGGAGAACGACTGGAATATGAGGACCGAGAAGGCGGCCCAATTGTTCAGAATGAGCGCGAAGACGCCGATGTAGAGCACTTTGGCAAGCAGCCGGGCGATGACGTTGGAGCCCTCGTCCATCGCCCAGGCGAGTCCCGCGAGCGTGATGTCGATCGCGACCAGGATCGAGGTCAGAAACGCCACCTCGCCCGCGAGCAACCCGAATCCGGAATCGATGTACCGGATGAAGGTGTCGAGGAAGCGATCGATGACGTTGACGTTGTTCATCTTGGGACCGGCGCCTTCGGCTTTATCAGTTGTTCGGCGTGTAGACCTGGCCATCGCCGACGAAGCGCTTGAACTGCGCCCTCGCCTGCTCCTGCGCTTGGGCCTGCCGCGCCTGCTCCATCGCCTCGGCCCGGTACTGCGCGGCCATGAGCTCCTGCGTCTGCAGCTGCTGCTTCGCGGACAGAGCGATCAGCTGGTTGGATGCTTGCTGCGCCTGAAGACTGCCGACCGCGGCCTGGCTCTCGGTCACGAGGCGCGACAAGATCGTGCCGTCGGCATCCACATTGGCGACGACTTGCGCTTGCACCGTCATCGTATGTTCGAGCGCCTTCATCGCCTCGCTCCAGCGTTCGAGTGCGCCCTGACCAAGCTCGCCCGACGTGACACTGGCGGAGTACTGTTCCGGGAAGAGCCGCTTGAAGGCGCTCTCTGTCGCCTTCACGTCAAAAGCGATGCCTTTGGCCTTCGCCATCAGCTGGTTGATGTTCTTGAGCGTCGCCTCGATGTCGCCCAGCGACGAGAACCCGAGTTTCTCGAGATGCTTCGCCATGTTCTCGAGCATCACCACTTCGTTCTGCAGGCTCTTGATCTGGTTGTTGATCTGCTCGAGCGCGCGCGCCGCCTGCAACACGTTCTCCGCGAAGTTCGAGGGATCGAAAACCACCATGGCCTGTGCCGGCGAGCCTGCAAGCACCAGCGCCGTGGTCGTCGCAAGAAGAAGCTGCTTTAGAATGTTCATGTGTGATCCTCTCTCGGTTGAAGCGTGGAAGCGGCGCGGTCACGTATGAGCTGCGCCGCCCATTCCAGTCCCTTGGTCCTGAGCCAGACCTCGGCAAATCGTTCGGTGCCGAATTCCTCGATGGCCCGCCCCATGCGGGCTTGGTCGGCCGCGCTCGATGTGGCGCACACGGCGAGGGCGATTGGTCCAACCCCAAGCTCGAACAGCCGATTCCCGCGGCGCGATTGCAGGTAGTAGTCGCGCTTGGGAATCGAGGCCGCGATCAGATTGATCTGGCGATAGTTTAGGCCGAAACGTTCGTAAGCGGCGCGCGCCTGTGGCTCGAGCGCGCGATCATTGGGCAAAAAGATCCGCTGCGGGCAGCTTTCGATCAGGACGGGCGCGATCTTGCTGTCCGCGATATCCGCCAAGGACTGCGTCGCGAACACGACGGCGACGTTCTTCTTGCGCAAGGTCTTGAGCCACTCACGCATGCGGCCCGCGAACAACGGATCGTCGAGAAAGAGCCAAGCTTCGTCGATGAGCAGCAGCGTCGGTTTGCCGTCGAACCGCTCCTCCAGCCGGTGAAACAGATAGGTGAGCACCGGTGCGACGGCGGCCTGCTGGTGCATGAGCTCTTCCATCTCGAAGCACTGCACCTGGCCGATCGCGAGGTGATCTTCAGATGCATCCAACAGGCGTCCGAATGGACCTTCGAGCGTGTAAGGCGCGAGCGCCGCCTTGAGCGCGTTCGACTGCAGAAGGACCGAAAGCCCCGTGAGCGTTCGCTCTGCCGGCGGCGCGCTTGAGAGGTTTGTGAGCGCCGACCACAGCGTCTCCTTGATTTCCGGCGTGAGTGCGACCCGCTCGTGCAGGAAAAGCGCCTGCATCCACTCGGCAGCCCAGCTCCGAACGGCCGGATCATCGATGCGCAGCAACGGTTGGAACGCCAACGATCCCGCCGCGCCGAGCGCGAAGTGGTCGCCACCCATGCCGAGCACGGCGGCTCGTGCTGAAAGGCCTTTATCGAAAATGTAGACCTGGGAGCCTTCATAGCGTCGAAACTGCAACGCCATCAGTGCGAGAAGCACGGACTTGCCGGCGCCCGTCGGCCCAACGATGAACATGTGCCCGACGTCGCCCACATGCGTAGACAGGCGGAACGGTGTTGAGCCCTGGGTCGCCGCGAGCAGCAAAGGCGGTCCGCCAAGCTGTTCGTTCGACACCGGGCCCGCCCACACCGCGGAGAGCGGCATCAAGTGCGCGAGATTCAGGGTGTGGACCAACGGCTGACGCACGTTGGCGTAGACATGTCCGGCCAGCGATCCGAGCCATGCCTCCACCGCGTTTACGGTCTCGCGGATTGTCGTGAAGCCGCGGCTGTTGATCACGCGCTCGACGGCGCGGAGCTTTTCGTCGGCGCCGACGGACGTGGGGTCGGACACGGTGACCGTCGTGGTGAGATAGCCGAACGCGACGTCGTCGCCGCCCAGTTCCTGCAGCGCTGCATCGGCGTCTGCCGCCTTGTTGTCCGCATCCGAGTCAATGAGCGACGTCGGCTCGTTGAACATCACCTCGCGCAAAATCGCGAGGATAGACTTGCGCTTGGCGAACCACTGGCGCCGGAGCTTCGAGAGCGCCTGCGAAGCCGATGTCTTGTCGAGCGGAATGAAGCGCGTGACCCAGCGATACGGAAAGTGCAGATCGTTGAGTTCGTCGAGGAGGCCGGGACGCGTGAGATTGGGGAATCCCTTGATGCTCAATGTCCGCAGATGCTGATCGCCCAGCATCGGATCGAGACCGCCGAGCAGCGGCTCATCGACCAGCACCGCGTCGAGGTACATCGGCGTCTCGGGCACCGCGACCGGATGCCGGCGGGTCGAGATCGTTCCGTGGAGGTAGGTCAGCGTCTCGCCGTCATCGAGCGGCCGCATCTCAGGCATAAGCCCTGAGAGAAGGTCGTGAATGCGGTCGGTCTCGGCGGCGAAGGCGGCAAGGTAGTCACGCGCCTTCAGGCCCCGGTGGTCGGCGCGTTCGAGCAAGACCCGCTCTGCCCGGCTCACCCGGTCCTCTGGCGGCATATATAAGAGTGTGAGGTGGTAAGCGCTCTCGTGGTGCGGCCGCGCATTTTGGCGGTTTTCCGCGTCCTCCCCGTCGTCGGGTTCAAAGAGAGCCCGCCGCTCCTCGTCGACGAGGGCGGAGAGGGGGTCCGGAAAGGTAGATGAGGGATAAGCCGGCGCGGGGAAACGCTCGGCTTCGATGAAGAGCGCCCAACCCGACCCAAAACGCCGAAACACATTGTTCAGCCGGGCGCAGGTGGCCACGAGCTCAGCCTCCGTCGCACTCTCAAGGTCCGGCCCGCGAAAACGAAACGTCCGTTGAAAGCTCCCGTCCTTGTTGAGGACGATGCCGGGCGCGATCAGAGCCGCCCATGGCAGATAGTCCGCAAGCAGTTTCGACGTCCGGCGATACTCGCGCAGGTTCAGCATGCGAGATACGCCTTGTGCCGGAGGTGACGGCCCAGGACCTCGACGAAGCGCGGATCCCGTTTGGCGGCGAACACCGCCACCGCGTGACCGATCAAGCCGAAGGCAATTCCCGCGATCCACAGCCGCAGGCCCAACCCCAGCGCCGCCGCGATCGTGCCGTTGACGATCGCGACGGCGCGTGGGGCCCCCGCCAAAAGAATTGGCTCGGTGAGCGAGCGATGGAGCGGCACCTCAAAGCCCGGGATCGCCATCAAACGAGCGCTCCGCCGCCGAACGAGAAGAAGGTCATGAAGAAGCTGGTCGCGGCGAAGGCGATCGAGAGGCCGAACACGATTTGGACGAGCCGACGAAAGCCGCCCGAAGTCTCGCCGAAGGCGAGCGAGAGACCCGTGATGATAATGATGATGACGGCAACGATACGCGCGACGGGTCCTTCGATGGATTCCAAGATCGATTGAAGCGGCGCCTCCCACGGCATGTTCGAACCGGCCGCCAAGGCCGGCGCACTGAGCGCAACGGCGACCACGGTCGCCATCAGCGAGACAACAAGAAGGCGGGTCGTCGATATGGTCATTTGGGCGCTTCCTTGGCGAGCGTGAGTGCGGCGACATGGGAGTCGATGTTGCGAAGCCGGTACTCGCCACCCGCGAGACCCTCGACGACGGCAACCGTCTCGACCCGACGGCCGCTACCGCGGCCGGCGATGAAGACGATGAGATCAATGGCTTGGGCGATGAGCTGGCGCGGGACTGTGGTGACGGCCTCTTGAATGAGCTGCTCAAGGCGGTAGAGCGCGGAGAGTGCTGAGTTGGCGTGCAGGGTCGCGATCCCGCCCGGATGACCCGTGTTCCAGGCCTTGAGCATTTCGAGCGCTTCGGCGCCTCGCACTTCACCGACGATGATCCGGTCGGGTCGCAGGCGCATGGTCGATCGAACGAGGTCGGCAAGCGTCACGACGCCAGGTTTGGTGCGAAGGGCCACCGTGTCCTTTGCTGCGCACTGGAGTTCGCGCGTGTCCTCGATCAGCACGATGCGTTCGTCAGCCGCGGCCATCTCCGCAAGGAGTGCGTTCGCAAGGGTCGTCTTGCCGGAGCTCGTCCCGCCGGCGATCAAGATTGTCTGACGGTCGGCCACCGCCTTGCGCAGAATTGCGGCATGAAGCGGCGTCAGAATCTGATCGGCGACGTAGTCCTCGAGGGTCAGAACGTGAGCGATGGGTTTGCGAATCGCGAAGCACGGCGCCATCGCGACCGGTGGAAGCAAGCCTTCGAAACGCTCGCCGGTCTCGGGCAGCTCCGCGCTGACGATCGGCGCGCCCGCGTGCGCCTCCAAGCGGATATGACTTGCGACAAGCCGGATGATGCGCTCGACCTCAGCTGCCGCGAGGCGGCATCCGGTATCGACACGGCCCTGCCCTTGGCGGTCGAGCCACAGGCGGCCGTCCGGGTTGACCATGACCTCGATGACCGCTGGATCCGAAAGCGCGGCGCCGATGGTTGGGCCCATCGCTGTGCGCAGCATTGCGCGGCGACGGTCCCGGCTCTCGCTCATGGGATCGAAGGACGTCATGGCTGCACCTCGTGCAATTCGCCATCGCTCTCGACCACCGCGTCGGGCGTGATGCACGCAAGCACATCGCGCGTCAGGCTCTTGCCGCCCGCGAGCCTGCGGCCCACTTGTTCGACGAAGCTGTTGAAGCGCTCGGCGCCGAGCGCCTTCGCAGCGCCCTGATCGCCTTCCGGCAGCGGCGAGGTCACCGTGAGTTCGAAACGAATGAAGAGCGCGAGGGTCTCCAACACCACCTGCTGGTCGCGCTCAAGCCGCGCGAGATGGCGCCCGACCTTGTCGAGCCGCACCTTCAAGACCGCATCGATCTCTGCGGTCGCACCGCGTGTGAGATAGTGCCGGAGCGCGTCGGCGACGATCGCCGACTTCGACGAGCCCGGCTTTTCCGCGAGCGCGTCGAGCCGGTCGTTGAGCTCATCGTCGAGATAGACATGCAGACGGGGTTTCATCAGCACTCTCAGAAGTTCGGGACCAAATCGTCGTCGGTGCGGCCCGGATCGCCGTTCATGGCGTGAGCGCGCTGAAGGGGTGTCGTGCGGATCGGCTTGCCGATGCCGGCCGTTTGCAGGTCGTCGTCGAGCAGTTGAACGAGGTCGTCGGCGGGAACGCGCGCGGGACACGTCGCCACTTCGGCAAGCTCCGGGTGACGGTGGAGACCGCCTTCTTCTTCGCCGTCCTGATCGCCGATCTCGCGTGCGAGTGCCGCGGCGAGTCTCGCGTCCGTTGCTCTGACCTGGCCCGTCCAATCATCCGCTGTCGGCGCGGCCGTCTGGGTTTCGAAAGCCGGTGGCGGAAGGACGCGACCGGTGAAGTTGCGGTCTTCGAAGTAGCGCAATTTCTTGGCGCGGATCGGCGGCAGTCCCGATATCAGCACCAGTTCGTCGCTCGCCGGCAGCTGCATCACCTCGCCAGGCGTCAGCAGCGGGCGCGCCGTTTCCTGGCGACTGACCATGACGTGCGCGAGCCAGGGCGCAAGGCGGTGGCCGGCGTAGTTGCGTTGCGCGCGCAATTCCGTGGCGGTACCGAGCGCATCCGAAATACGCTTGGCCGTGCGCTCGTCGTTGGACGAAAACGCGATGCGGACGTGACAATTGTCGAGGATGGCGTTGTTTTCGCCGTAGGCTTTCGCGACCTGATTGAGCGATTGCGCGATGAGGTATGCCCGGATGCCGTAGCCGGCCATGAACGCCAGCGCTGTTTCGAAGAAGTCGAGGCGCCCGAGCGCCGGAAACTCATCCAGCATCATGAGCACTTGGTGCCGGCGGCGTTTGCCGGGATCGCCTTCGAGCTTCTCGGTCAGACGGCGGCCGATTTGGTTTAGGACGAGACGAACGAGCGGCTTCGTGCGCGAGATGTCGGATGGCGGCACGACGAGGTAGAGCGATGCGGGGCGCTTCGCATCCACGAGATCAGCGATGCGCCAGTCGCAGGCCGCGGTGACGGCCGCTACGGTCGGATCGCGGTAGAGTCCAAGGAAACTCATCGCCGTCGACAGGACGCCCGAGCGGCCATTCAGATCGGTGTCCGCGGCCTGGTCGGTGCGCTCTACCTGCAGGACCTCGCGCACAAGGTTAGGCGTGGGATGGTCGGGCGGGTTTCGGAGGGCAAGCGTCCTGGCGGCCGTCCATACGGATTCTCTCTCGTGCCGGGACGTCCCGGTGAAATGACCATTTGCGAGGAGGAAGCGAATGTCGTTCGCCGGGTTTTCGAGGCCTACGGATCAGGCCATACGCCGCGCCAAATAGCTGCGGCACTGAACGCCGATCGAGTCAGGCCGCCGCGCGGGAAGCGTTGGATGGCCTCGACAATCAATGGATCGCGTCTGCGGGGCAATGGGATCCTGCACAATGAGCTGTACGTGGGCCGACTTGTTTGGAACAGGCTATGCATGATCAAGGACCCGGACACCGGCAAGCGCGTGTCACGGCTCAATCCGCGCGAGAAGTGGCACGTTGTCGAGACCCCGGCATGGAAGTTGGTTGATGAGGCGGGCTGGCAGGCCGTGCAAGCACGAACAGCGGGCCGCGCGCAGCCCAGCAACTCGTATCGGCGACCTAAGCGACTGCTTTCGGGTTTGCTCCGATGCGGCAGTTGCGGTGCGGGGATGTCAATCTGCGATCGGACGCGTGGCTACGCCCGCGTGAAATGCTCGCGCTACAAAGAGGCCGGTGACTGCAAACACAAGCGGACCTATCAACTGGGTGCGATCGAGGTTCGCGTGTTGGACGGCTTGACCACGCGCCTTCGCAATCCGCGACTGATCGCAGAATACGTACCGGTTGGACATGCTCCGCTTGGGAGCTGAACGATCGGCCACACGCGCTCGACTTGAACGCCGCCTTGGCGAGGTCACGCAGGCACTAAACCGCATCGTCGATTCGATAGAGGACGGAACCGGCGTAAAAGCAATCATCAAGCCACGAATGGCCGAACTCGCCTCGGAGAAGGAGGCCATTGAGGCACAATTGGCAGAAGATGCCCCGCAGTCGGAGGTCATCGCACTCCATCCCGCGGCCGTGGCCCGTTACTTGGCGCAGATCGAGCGATTGAACAACGCCGTGAACAAGGAGCTGATGGCCGGAGAGAGTCAGAGCGAAGTGAGGGACTTCCGCGCGTTGGTCGAGAGCGTCATCGTTTATGAGGTGCCACCGGGCGCGACACTTGACGTCGAGATACGAGGGAGGCTTGCCGAGCTGACTGGCAACCGCACCTTTCCACCCCAGATAAGAATGTCGGGGGGTATGTTGGTAGCAGCGGAGGGATTTGAACCCCCGACCAAGGGATTATGATTCCCCTGCTCTACCACTGAGCTACGCTGCCAAAGCCCAAAACGGAGCGCGGGATGTAAGGCGTGGGGCTTCGCGCTGTCAAGGCAAACACGCCCCTATGCCGCAAGCGCCGCTTCGCCCTTCACGATCCAGCCGCCGCCGAGCATCCGCCCCGGATCGGCCGCGTCATAAAGCACGCACGCCTGGCCCGGCGCGACGCCTTCTTCATGCACCAGAAGTTCGACCTCGACGCCGTCCGCGCAAGCCCGCACCTCGGCGCGAACCGGCTCACGCGTCGACCGCACGCGCGCCAGCACGGCACGCGGAGCAGCCGACGGCGGCGCCACGTCCAACCAATTGATATCGCGCAACAGGACGCGCCGTGTGGCCAGCGCCTCGCGCGGCCCCACGACCACCTGCCGCTTCGCCGCATCGATGCGGATCACGAACAGCGACTCGTGATGCCCGAGCCCAAGGCCCTTGCGCTGACCGACCGTGAAGTTGATCACGCCTTCGTGCCGCCCCAGCACGCGCCCCGACAGATCCACGATCTCACCCGCTTCGATCGCGCCGGGCTTCAGCCGCTGCACGACGTCGCTATAGCGCCCGTTCGGCACAAAGCAGATGTCCTGGCTATCTGGTTTCGCCGCAAGTTCAAGCCCAAGTTCCGCCGCCAGCGCCCGGGTCTCGCTCTTCGGCAAACCGCCGAGCGGAAAGCGCACGAATTCCAACTGCTCGCGCGTGGTGGCAAACAGGAAATAGCTCTGATCGCGCGACGCATCGGCCGCCCGATGCAACTCCGGCCCGCTGGCGCCATCGACACGGCGAATGTAGTGCCCGGTGATGAGCGCCGCCGCACCCATATCCTTCGACGCGTTCAGCAGATCGCGAAACTTCACCGTCTCATTGCACCGCACGCACGGGATCGGCGTCTCCCCGCGCGCATACGAGGCGGCGAAGTCTTCCATCACCGAACTGCGGAACCGCTCCACATAATCGAGCGTGTAGTGCGGAATGCCGATCCGATCGGCCGCCGCCTTCGCGTCATAGATGTCCTGTCCCGCGCAGCACGACCCCTTGCGCTTCGGCTGCCCGTCCGACGCATAGAGCTGCAGCGTCACGCCGACGACGTCATAGCCGGCGCGCTTGGCCAGCGCCGCGGCGACGGCGCTGTCGACGCCGCCCGACATAGCCGCGACGACGCGCGTCCGCCCGGGTTCCCCCGGCAGGCTCATCAATTCGCGAATATCGTCGATGCTCATCATGGCGGCGCGAATATAGGCACGCACCGCCGCCGCGCAAGCCGCAAGGGCTGCGACGCTTCCGGCCTAGGACAACGGCAGGAAATTCAACAGCGAAAGCTGGTTCACCTGGGCAATCATGCGCCCGGCGGCCTCCGCGGCGACCTGATCCTGGTTAAGGCGTGCGATCGCTTCTGCCAAATCCACGTCCTCGATGTCGCCGATGAACTTCGTGAAATAGGCCGCCAACCCCTCGTGCCTGTCGAGAGCGATCGTCGCCTGCTCATGCCGCGTCCCGTTGATGGCGGCGATGGTATTGATGTCCTTCTGCACGTCGGGCAGCGCCACATGCTGCGCCGTGAGGAACGTCGTCTGCGCCGCCGTCGTGTCCATGCCGAACGGCCCATTAACGCCCGCATCGAACGTCGCGATATCCTTGAACGTCTGCATCAGACCGGTCGCGATATCGCTCGCCGTCAGCGCGGTCTCTAAGGTCTCGTTCTCGTCGATGCGCTGCGTCTGCTTCAGATCGCTGTTGTCGAAGATGTCGTCGACCGTCGTCGCCGCGACCAGCGCCGTCAAGTCCGTCGCGTTCACCGGCGGCTGATCCGTACGCGAGCCGCCGTAGATATACTTGCCGTCGACGCGCGAATTCAGCAGCGACACCGCCTCGTTGTAGAGATTCTTGACGTCTTCCATCAGCGCCGGCGCCCGACCCGCCGCCAACGCATCGCCGATGGCGGAACGCAACCGGGCGCTGATGTCGCTCAACTGCTGCAAATGAAGGTCCTGCAGGTTCAGCTTGTTCAACACCTCTTTCGTCGTCGAGGTGAACGCTTCGACGTCGGAAGACTTCATCTTGGCCGCCGCCAGAACGCCCGCTTTGTCCTTTGCGTCGGCGTACTGATCGCCGACCTTGCCGGTTGCGATCTGATTCTGCGTCGTAACCGTGCGCCCCTGAATGCGCGAATACTCGTTGACCAACGACTGGCCGAACGAAAAAGTGCTCACACGATCAAGCATGGCATGTTCCTAATCTCAAACGACATCGAGAAGCGTGTCGTACATCTGTTGAACCGTCGTCAGCAGCCGCGCCGCCGCGTTATAGGCCTGTTGAAAAATCATCATGTTGGCGAGTTCTTCGTCCATGTTGACGCCCTCGACCGCGCTGCGGCGGGACTCAACCTCTTCGCTGACGTCGCTGCGATACGAGACCTCGGCGTCGGCCGCATTCTTGAGATCCGACTGCCCGCCCATGATCTGAGCGATATAATCGCCCAGAGACATCGTGCCCGAAGCAAGACCACCGGTCGCCGGCCACGTCACGCTGCTGTTCGCGATCGCAGCCAGCCGCAACGCGCCGCGGTTGTCGCTGACGCCGAGCACGGTGTCGCCGACAACGGTGGTGGACGAGAGATCGAGCTGCGCCAACGCCATCTTCGAACTGTTCGCCGCGACGTCGCTGCGAATAGCAAGTGACGCCGCCTGATTCTGACGGGCGGCCGATCCCATACCGAAGAACTGGGTGAGGCTCACGCCCGTCGCGCCGCGCGTGGTGGTGTCGTTCTTCACCTCAAGCCGCGCGCCGGGCGACGTGGGCGTCATCGTCAGCGTGCCGTTGGCGTCGAGCGCAAACGTCGCGGAGCCCGCAGCTGCGCTGTTCAAGCTTGTGACGATGTCCGAGAACGTCGATCCGCCGACCGCCACGCTGAACGTCCGCAGGATCGAACCGTCGGTCGCGCGCAACGAGAACTCCGCCGTCCCCGCGCTGAAACCGTGTGTATTGCCTGCCGCGACGCCTGTGGCAAAGCTCGACGGGCTCGCCGCGGTGACCAAATCGTTCAAGCCGAAGAACTGCGACAGCCCGCGCCCGCCGCGCGCCGACGGCGTCGTCGCGTCCTGCTGCATCGCAACGCCGTTGCCGCCGTTCGCCGTGATCGAAAGGACGCCGTTGGTGAAGCTCGCCGTGCCGTTGCCCCCGAGGCCCGCATTGATCGCCGTCACCAAGTCGCCGACGGTCGCGATGCTCGAGAGATTGAGGTCGAGCCGCTGCACCAGCGCGCCTTGCTGATCGACGATCGCAATGGTCGCATTGCCGGTGAAGTTCAGCGGATCCGTCGACAGCAACCCGATATTGCGCCCGGTCAGCGTGGTCGGCGGCGGCACCGAAGAACTGTCGTTGTGAATGGCGTTCAGCTGCTCGGCCAGCGCCGAACCGACGAGGCCCAACTGCTCGGCCAAATCCGGCAGCGCCTTGTCGCGCATGTCGATCAAGCCGCGAATCTCACCGCCCGCGATGCGGCCTTCGAGAGCCACGGGCTGACCGATGTCGGAATCACCCTCCGGATCGACGCGCTGCAGGTTCAAAGGCGGGAACGAGGTCCCGGCCGTCACCGCCGTCGGACCCGAATACCGCAGCTCCGAACTCAAATCCGAGATCAGCGTCGTCCCGTCCGACAGCGAAACGAACACGCGTCCGTCCGTCTGGTCATAGGTCCGCACGTCCATGAACTTGGACAGTTCGGCGATCGCCGTGTCTCGCTGGTCCAGCAAACCGGTCGACGTGTCGCCGCCAGCCACCGCAAGCTTGATCTTCGTGTTCAACTCATAGATGCGCGACATCAGGGTGTTGACGGTCGAAACATTCGTCGTCAGCTGCGTGTTCGCGTCCTGGCGCAGCGACTGAACGTTCGCGGCCATGCCCGAGATCGCATTCAACGCCGCCGTTACCGACGAGATCGCCGAGTTGCGCCGCGCCGCCGAAGACGGATCGACGCTCAACTGCGTCAACGCCGTCATCGCAGTCGAAATACGCGCGCCCAACGACGAGTTGCCGTCCAGCGAGCCGATCAGATCCTGCACGCGGTCGAGATAGGTCGCCATAACTTCGGCGCCGCCCAGCGCGCCGATGGCCGTCGTGGCTTCGCCCGCCAGGTAGGAGTCCGCGATGCGCCGCACTTCATCGATGTTGACGCCGTTCAACACGCCGCCCGTCAACCGCGGCCCGAAATCCACGACCCGGCGGTGATAGCCCGGTGTGTTGACGTTCGCGATATTGTTCGACGTGATCCGAAGCGCAGCCTGATTGGTCTGCAGACCGCTTGTCGCCGTATTCAAGATGGCATTGAGCGACATGAACGACTCCTAAATACGGCGGCGAACCGGCAGCTTTTGCCGGGACGCGCCGCAAATTCTGCCCGCGAGGGTCTGGCCGCCACGACGGGCGACGACAGAAAACCCGCCAAAACATTGGCGATCTGACGATGCACTCGACATAGCTGGCCCTCGCTGACCTGTTGCCTCGCGGTCATGAGTGCAACGCCGATGCCACGTCATCAAAGCGCCATGCCGAAGGACGAAACTGCCGTCCAAGCTGCAAACTCTGCCGCTTGGAACGCGTTGCGCGACGCCGCTGTCCGCACGAAACCGCCGCAAATCGCTTGGCAAGAGCCTTGCTAACAAAACCCCGACGGCATGCGTGCCGAACGATTGCGTGTGAGATGAACCAACTTGTTTCCTTCTTCGCCCCGACGGCGCTGCCCAATGCGGCAGGCGCGGCCGTGCGCGCGCAGAACGGAGCGCAAGGCGGCGACTTCGCAAGCATCCTTGCGCAACTTCAAAACGCGCTGACGGCCGAGAACGCTCTGCCGATCGACCCCACGCAGCAAGCAGCGCAGATCCTGTCCCAGCTGCCGCCGAGCCTTTTTCAATCTGCGAAGACGCTGTCGACCGAAGAACTCGCCGCCCAACTTCAGGCGCTGACCGGCGCACCGGCCGGCGAGAACACGCCGCAGATCGACGCCCTCCTCGCGCTTCTCAATCCGGCGAACACCGGCGGCAAAGCGCAACCCGGCAAACCGGCCGCACCAGACACGAACGCAGATACGTCGGTCGCCGCAATGCTGGCCGCGCTGCAGCTCCAGACGCAGAGCACAACTGCGCAGCCGACGCAGACAGCGACAGACGCAACGGCAACGGCGACCCACGGCGCAACGCCGCCAGTGGCCACCCCGCCGGTTGCGCCGACGGACCTCGGCCTGCGCGGTACGATCCCCGCCACCGAACAACCGCCCGTTCAACAACCCGCGCAGCCGGAAACGACGGCAAACGCCAAGGCCGCCGAGAACGCCGCCGCCGCGTTGCTCGCGCCGAACGGAATGGCGCGTCCGAAGAACGAAACACAGCCGCAGCAAACGCAGCCCGCCAAGACCGTGTCCGACGCCGCGAAGCGCAAAGCCCAAGGCGCGCCCGCCGATGCCGCAGCCGCAACCCAAACGCAGAACACGCCGTCGGCGGGCAAGCCGTCCGACGCACCGACGCTCGGCGCCAGCACGCAACCGCAAGCCGACGGCTCGCAGCTGCCGGCTAACGCACCCACGCAGGCGAAACCCGACGGCGCTGCGCCGACGACGATGACGTCGCTCGCCGCCACGCCCGCCCCCGTCCTGCCGACCCTGATCGACGCACAGCAGATGAGCGTGACTGTCTCGGCCGCGCCGCAAGCGCCGGTCCCGCTCGAAGCCCTCGCCGTACAGATCGCCCGCAGGTTCGAAGCCGGTCTCAGCCAATTCGAAATCAGCCTGCACCCCGCCGACCTCGGAAAAGTCGACATCTCGCTCAGCGTCGGCGACGACGGCCATGTCCACGCCATGATGCGCGCGGAACGTCCGGAAACGCTGGACCTCCTGCAGCGCGACGCCCGTTCGCTCGAAACGCAGTTGCGCCAAGCCGGCCTTGAAGTCGGTTCGAACGCACTTAGTTTCTCTCTGTCCGGAGGTAACGGACAGCAACGCCACGCACCCTTCGCGGGCTGGCCGGCGTTCGCCGACGCGCAAGACGCCGCTGGCGCCGCCAAGCAAGACGCCGCCAAAGCCTACATCGCCGTTCGGAATCCCGACGGCCTCGATATTCGCGTTTAACGGAAAGTAAGACCCATGGACGTCGGTGCCGTCGCCAATAACGCAGCCCAGACCACAGCGCGCACATCGCTGAGCGGCAACTTCGACACGTTCCTGAAGCTGCTGACCACGCAGCTGCAGAACCAAGATCCGCTCGAGCCGATGGACGCGACCAAGTTCACCGAACAGCTGGTCTCGTACTCGCAGGTCGAACAACAGATCAACACCAACGCCAACCTGGAATCGCTCATCGCGCTGAACAAGTCGGCGATCGGCGCCAACGCGGTAACGTATCTCGGCAAGACCGTGTTGACGGCAGGGTCGGCGACGGCCCTCGAAGGCGGCGCTGCCAAATGGCGTTACGCGCTGACCTCTGACGCGAACACGCTCCAGATGACCATCAAGGATTCAAGCGGCAAGACGGTGCGCACCATGACCGGCGACAAGAACGTCGGCATGCATGAGTTCACCTGGGACGGCAAGAACGACGCGGGCGTCGACCAGGCGGCCGGCACTTACACGCTGACGGTCACGGCGAAAAAGACGGACGGCACGGCCATCGACTCCACGGTCGGCGGCATCGGCCTCATCAAGGAAATCGACATGTCGGGCGCAAGCCCGATGCTCACCATCGGTAACCGCGGCGTCTCGCTGACCGATGTCCTGAGCTTTGTGAATTGACGATTAAGGAATGCGCACGCGGCGCAAAGCGTCGCCAACGGACAAACGGAACAGCGGGTTCGAAGGGCACGCACGGTTCCAAGTTAGACAACGGGGAATGAAGTCATGAGTCTCTATGGTGCCCTTTACACCGGCGTCGCCGGCCTCGCCGCGAACAGCCGCGCGATGGCGACGACCTCCACCAACATCGCGAACGTCAACACGGTCGGCTACAAGACGACCAAGAACGAGTTCTCGACCCTGCTCGCCTCGACCGCCTCGCTCGGCACGGGCGCGAACGGCGGCGTGAAAGCCGTGGCGCTGCCGCAGGTCACTTCGCAAGGCGACCTAGCGCAGACGACATCGTCGACCGATCTCGCGATCTCGGGCCAGGGCTTCTTCGTCGTGACCAACACGGCGGTTCAGAACCCGAACGTCAGCGAATTGCTCTACACGCGCGCCGGCGCCTTCACGAAAGACGCGAACGGCAACCTGAAGAACGCCGGCGGCTATTACCTGCAAGGCTGGGCGCTCGACGCGAACGGCAACATTCCGACCAACGCCAATGACATGACGCTGGTGAGTTTGGGCCAGGTGACGGGTACGGCATTGCCGACCACCACGGCCGCCCTGCGCGCCAACCTGCAGTCGAGCACGGCGGTGACCGCGGGCTACACGGCCGGCGACCTCGCCGACGGCACGATCTCGCCCCAGTTCGAAACGTCGATCGAGTTTTACGACAGCCAAGGCGGCGCGCGCCCTCTGCGCCTCGCGTTCGTCAAGACGGCCGCGAACACCTGGCAGTACGAAGTGATCTATGACGGCAACGCGGCCGATATCGGCGGCCCGACGGCGAACCCGATCTCGACCGGTTCGATCACGTTCAACACCGACGGCACGGTCGCAACGCCGACCACGCCGCCGACGATCACGATTCCCTTCGTCGCCGCGTCCGGCCTCGCCGCGCAACCGATCGAAATGAACTTCGGCACCGCCGGCCAAGCCGACGGCTTCACGCAGTTCGACACGACCTCGACGCTCTACTCGTCGGATGTGAACGGCACGCTGTTCGGCGGTCTGACCGGCGTTCGCGTCGACGAACAGGGCTACGTCATCGCCTTGTTCAACAACGGCGTCGAGAAGCGCATGTACAAGCTTCCGGTCGCGACCTTCTTGAACGCCGATGGCTTGGGGCCGCTGAACGGCAACTCGTATCGCGCGACCGTCGAGTCGGGCGGCGCGAGCTTTAAGAACGCCGACGTCGGCGGCGCCGGTTCCATCGCCAATCTGGCGCTCGAACAGTCGACCGTAGATATGGCCAAAGAGTTCTCGAACATGATCGTGATTCAGCGCGCGTACACCGCTGCGTCGAAGATCATTACAACTGCGGACGAAATGTTAGAGGAGCTGACGCGGCTGAAGCGCTAATCGCCGCGTAGGACGTTCACACATGTGAATGTCCCGCTTCGGCTGGCATGCAGTTTGCGTTGTTCTCTGCAACGCCGCGTTAATCGTGTTTCTTGGGCTCGCTTTAGGAGCCCAGCGCGTAGGCTTCGCGGCAATGGTGGGATGTTGGGTGCAGGAGCGCGTATGGTGATGAGCGAAGAGAGGCAAGGGCGTGTTACATACGTCATCGGTCCCGATGGGAGCCCGTTGACGATTGCCGACTTGCCGCCGCCGAACACAAAGCGGTGGGTCATCCGTCGCAAGGCGGAAGTCGTGGCCGCGGTACGCGGTGGTCTGTTGAGCCTCGAAGAGGCCTGCACCCGTTACACGTTGACGGTCGAGGAATTCCTCGCCTGGCAGCGCGCGATCGACAAGTACGGTTTGGCGGGTCTGCGCACGACGCGGGTCCAGCAATACCGCAACTAACGAATTAGTCCGTCAACGGACTATTAGAGAATTGAGGCCGGCTGCGGGTTTCCCGCGGTCGGCCTTCATGCTTTCTTGAACTCTTGTAAACCGCGGCTTTACCGCACCATGGGTAATTTTTGCCTACACGAGATCACGCGCCCGAGTTGGTGTGCGGATTTGGTGCAGGAAGAAAAACCAGGGTGCGGGAGTCTTCGCTTTGCCGGGCATGTTGAAATCGATGAGCCTTGCGCGACTGGGGGCGGCCATGGGCCTCACCATCGCCGTCGCCGGCTTCTTCATGTACATCATGGGCGCGATGACCGACGCGCCGAAGGCGCTGTTGTTCTCGGGCCTCGACCCTCGCGACTCCGCTGAAATCGTCGGCCGTCTCGACGCGTTGAAAGTCCCCTACTCCGTCGAAGGCGACGGCTCGACGATCCTTGTTCCCTCCGACCAAGCGCTGCGCCTGCGCATGCAGCTCGCCGGCGAAGGTCTGCCCGCGGGCGGCTCCGTCGGTTACGAGATCTTCGATCGCAGCGATTCCTTCGGCCAGACGAGCTTCGTCCAGAACGTCAACCTCATCCGCGCCCTCGAAGGCGAACTCGGCCGCACCGTGCGCTCCCTGTCGTCGATCGCCAACGCCCGCGTCCATCTGAACATCCCCAAGCGCGAACTCTTCGCCGAGAAGCAGCCTGAGCCGACGGCATCGGTCGTGCTCCGCTCGCGCGGCACCGTGTCCCCGGCGCAGGTCCAATCCATCCAGAACCTCGTCGCCTCCGCCGTCCCCGGCATGCAGGCCGGTTCGGTCACCGTGATCGACGAGAAGGGCAACATGCTGGGCGGCGGCACGGCGCAAGGCGGCAACGCCTCCATCCGCGCCGACGAACGCACGGCCTCGCTCGAAGACCGCATCCGCTCGCAAGTCGAAGACCTGGTCTCCAGCGTCGTCGGCCCCGGCCGCGCCCGCGTCCAGGTGACCGCCGAGGTCGACTACAACCGCATCACGAAGGAAAGCAAAACCTTCGACCCCGACGGCCAGGTCGTGATCTCGCAGCAGACCAGCAACACCAAAGCCAACAACTCCGACGGCGGCAGCGCCCAAGGCGTGACGGTCACGAACTCCCTTCCCGCCGGCGCCGCCGACGGCAGCGGCGGTTCAGGCGGCGGCTCGTCGTCGAACGAAGACCGCACCGACGAAACGATCAACTACGAAGTGTCGCAGACGAAATCCATCGAGGTCCAAGAAGGCGGCAAGATCAAGCGCCTGTCGGTCGCCGTCGCCGTCGACGGCAACTACAAGACCGACGACAAGGGCGTCCGCACCTACGAAGCCCGCGCGACCGACGAGATGCAGCAGATCGAACAGATCGTGCGCTCGGCCATCGGCTTCGACGAAAAGCGCGGTGATCAGCTGAAGGTCGTGAACCTGCGCTTCTCGCAGCCCGAGATCGAAGCCCTGCCGCCCGCCGAAGAGCCGCTGCTCGGTCTCGTCAAGGACGATTACTGGCGCATCGCCCAATTCGGTGGTCTCGGCATGATCGCGCTCCTGCTCATCTTCTTCGTCATGCGCCCGCTGATCAAAGCGCTGGTCTCGCCGATGCCGAACCAGCAGCTTGCATCGCAGCAACTCGGCGGCCCCGCCGGCGCGCCCAGCGCGCTTCAAGGCGGCGCCGGCGCGGCGCAACTCGCCTCATCCCCGGGCCCGACATTGATCGCACCGACGCAGTCCGGCGTCCAGGCGATGATCGACATCGCGCAAGTCGAAGGCCAGGTGAAGGAGTCATCGGTGCGCAAGGTGGGCGAAATCGTCGGCAAGCATCCGGACGAAGCAACGTCGATCCTTCGTCAGTGGCTTCACGAGTCGGCATAACCCATGGCCAAACCCGCCAAAGCTATCACGCGCGATGACGTCAAGGCGCTGACCGGACCCGAGAGGGCCGCAGTGCTGCTGCTCGCCCTCGGCGAGGAACACGGCGCCAGCATCTGGAAATCCCTCGACGACGACGAAGTCAAAGAAGTGTCCCAGGTCATGTCGAACCTCGGCACCATCTCCGCGTCGCTGATCGAACGCCTGCTCGTCGATTTCGTGTCGCAGATTTCCTCGACGGGCTCCGTCATGGGCTCCTACGACACGACGGAACGGCTGCTGCAGAAGTTCCTGCCCAAAGACCGCGTCAGCACGGTCATGGAAGAAATCCGCGGCCCCGCCGGCCGCACGATGTGGGACAAGCTGTCGAACGTGAACGAGTCGGTTCTCGCGAACTACCTCAAGAACGAGTACCCGCAAACCGTCGCCGTCGTTCTAACGAAGATCAAGCCTGAACATGCCTCGCGCGTTCTGGGCGCCCTGCCCGAAGACTTCGCGTTGGAATGCGTCGGCCGCATGCTGCGTCTCGAGTCCGTGCAAAAGGACATCCTGGACAAGGTCGAACAGACCCTGCGTCAGGAGTTCATGACCAACCTCGCCCGCACCGCCAAGCGCGACGCGCACGAGTTGATCGCCGAAATCTTCAACAACTTCGACCGCCAGACCGAATCCCGCTTCATCACGGCGCTGGAAGAGCGCAACCGTGAAGCGGCCGAGCGCATCAAAGCCTTGATGTTCACCTTCGAAGACCTCGGCAAGCTGGACTCCGGTTCGATCCAGACGCTGCTGCGCGCCGTCGACAAGGACAAGCTCGGCATCGCGCTCAAGGGCGCATCGGCAGCGTTGCGCGATCTCTTCTTCTCGAACATGTCCGAACGCGCCGGCAAGATCCTGCGCGACGACATGGAATCGATGGGCCCCGTTCGCCTGAAGGACGTCGACGAGTCGCAAATGGCGATGGTCAACGTCGCCAAAGACCTCGCTGCCAAGGGAGAGATCATGATCTCCAAGGGCAACAACGAAGACGAACTGGTCTACTGATGGCGCGCGAGAACATGCAACCGAACCGCCCCACCAAGTTCAACTTCGACACCGTGTTCGGCACCAACGGCTCGCCCGCGACGTCGCACGTGCGCAGCACCTACTCGTCCGACGAAGTCGAAGCCATCCGCAGCGAAACCTTCGCCCTCGGCAAGGCCGATACCGAGGCACAGGCCGCCGCAGCACGCGCGGCAACGCTCGCGGCGATCGCCGAAAGTCTGATGCGCATGATCGGTGAGTTCGACGCCGTCGTGAAAGCCATGCGCCAAGATAGCGCCGCGATCGCCATCGAAGTCGGCCGCAAACTCGCCGAGGTCGCGCTCGACGCCTTCCCGCTCAAGGAAGTCGAAATGCTGCTCGCCGACTGCCTGCACAAGCTGCACCGCGAACCACGCATCGTCGTACGCCTCGCGCCTGACAATGCCGAAGCATTGCGCGCCGACATCGACGCACTGTGCCATCAGCACGCCTTCGCCGGCCGCATCGTCATCATCGCCGAACCCGCGCTCACCGGATCCGACTGCCGCATCGAATGGGCGGACGGCGGTGTGGAGCGCGATTTGGCCACCACATTTTCCGCCATTGAACAGGGCGCCGAACGCTGGCGCTCCTCCAATCCGACCGAAGAGAGCTAACGATGTCAACGACAACGGACGTCAACCTGCCCGACCTGCAGACCACGGCGACCGACACGCCCGATCAGCCGCAGGAGCAGGAAATCAAACGCACCGCGACCGACCTCGAAGCCGTCTTCGACGTCAACGTCAACGTGTCGGCGGTCCTCGGCAAGGCGACGATGGAGGTCAGCGCCCTCCTGAAGCTCGGCCGCGGCGCCGTCGTCGAACTCGATCGCAAGATCGGCGAAGCCATCGACATCTACGTCAACGACCGCCTCGTCGCGCGCGGTGAAGTCGTGCTGGTCGAGGATCGCCTCGGCATCACGATGACTGAAATCGTCAAAGGCGACCGGTCGTAAACGGAACACTCGAAAGAAAACCCCATGCGTCTCCTCATCATCGGACAACTGAACGGCCAGATCGGCGCCGCG
>JAWXBY010000073.1:0-52387 GCA_034440355.1 Alphaproteobacteria bacterium | reverse complement strand
GAAGATCGATGTGGTCGAGCGGTGTTCGGGCCATGGCGGGACGTTCGGCGTGCTGAAGCCGACGCATGACGTGGCGCTGAAGGTCGGGCGGCCGGCCGCGCGCACGGCTGCGGGGCAGGGGCATGCGCATGTCGTCTCGGATTGTCCGCTGGCGGCGAAGCATCTGAAGCAGGTGATGCGCGGGATGGACGGCGACGGTCCGACGCCGTCGGAAGCGACGCATCCGATCGAATTGATGGCCAAGGCCTACGGGCTGGTGGAGTGACACATGCCCGCTGATCAACGGCGCATCACGCGCGGCGATATCATCTCGATGACGCAGTACGGCAAGGAGCGCGCGGAGCGGCGCAAGGCCTTGCTCCCGATCAAGAAGCTGCGCCGCGTCGAGGTGGGGCCGCACGCGACGTTCTACTTCGAGAGCTACGACACGATGTGGCTTCAAGTGCACGAGATGCTCTTTATCGAGCGCGGCGGCGACGAGCAGATCGAAGACGAGTTGCGCGCCTATAATCCGCTCATTCCGCAAAAGGGCGAGCTGGTCGCGACGTTGATGTTCGAGATCGACGATCCGGGCGTGCGCGCGCGGGTGCTCAGGCAGCTGACGGCGATCGAAGAGACGGCGTTCGTGGATGTCGGCGGCGAGCGCGTGAAGGCGTCGTTCGAGACGGACGTCGACCGCACGGCGGAAGACGGCAAGACGTCGTCGGTGCATTTTCTGAAGTTCGCGCTGTCGCCCGCCCAGGTCGCGCGCTTTCGCGATGCGGCGACGACTGTCATGGTCGGATTCACCCACGCGAACTATGGGCATATCGCGCTGATCCAGCCGACTTCACGCGTGGAACTTGCGAAGGACTTGGCGTAACTCCCCAACTTGTCATCCCGGGCAAGTGAGCGGAGCGAACGCGACCCGGGACCCAGGAGACTGGGCTGAGAGTCACCGCCCGGTCTCCTGGGTCTCGGATAGTAAAGCTCGCAAGAGCGTTGCTTCGCAACGCGCTCGCCTAACTTCCGGGATGACAGTGATTTTAGAGCGCTGAGAGCCTAGTATCCCTCTATGGCTCTTTCCGACGACCAGCTGGAACGGTACGCGCGGCACATCATCCTTCGTGAGGTGGGTGGTGCGGGGCAGGCGCGGTTGGCGAGCGCTCGCGTGTTGATCATTGGCGCGGGTGGGCTTGGGTCGCCGGCGCTGCTTTATCTTTCGGCGGCGGGTGTGGGGACGATTGGGCTTGTCGATGACGACGACGTTTCGCTGTCGAACCTTCAGCGGCAGATCGCGCATCGGACGCAGGATGTCGGGCGGTTGAAGGTTGAGAGTGCGTCGGAGAGCGCGCGGGCGATCAATCCGGATACGCATATCAATCGGCATGCGACGCGGATCAATGCGCATAACGCGCTTGAGCTCGTGCGCAATTACGATGTCGTGCTCGATGGATCGGATAATTTTGCGACGCGGTTTCTTGTGAACGATGCTTGCTTCCTGGGGCAGCGCACGCTGGTGTCGGCCGCTGTCGGGCAGTTCGATGGGCAGCTTGCGGTGTTCAAGGCGCATGTGCATGTCGAGGGCGAACGCACCTTCCCCTGCTATCGCTGTTTGTTTCCGGAGGCGCCGCCGGCGGGGACCGTGCCGTCGTGTTCGGAGGCGGGGATATTGGGGGCGCTGACCGGCGTCATGGGGTCGCTGCAGGCGTTGGAGGCGATCAAGGAAATCCTGGGCATCGGCGAGACCATGGGCGGGCGGTTGATGCTTTACGACGGGCTTTCCGCGGCTTTCCGGACCGTTCGGGTGAAGCCCGATCCCGCGTGCGCCCTGTGCGGACCTGAGGCCACAATGCGTGACCTATCTCACCATGAGGCCACGCAGGCCGCTTCTCCCCCCTAGAAACGGGCGGGCGGCGGGCGTATTCCTCCCGGCCCAATCACCGAACCCGAGTGCCATGTCATGGCTGTGTCCCCGCAGGGCCGCCATAAGAAGCAACGATTCGCGGCGAGCCTGTTGAGGCAGGAGCCGGACAGCGAAGCCTTGCCTGAAGTCGGCAAAGGCGTGCGCGTGCCGGGGACGCCGTTCGCGTTCTTGGGCTTCCTCGTGTCGCGGCATTATCGGGCTCGCTTGGCGGTGTTCATCGCATTCGTTGCGGCGGCGACGGTGGTTGAAGCGATGATGCCCTACGTGCTGAAGCAGCTGATCGACGCGCTGACGGCAGCGGCGAAGAGCGGGTCGCACGATTGGAGCGGCGTCAGTCTCTTCGTCGCGATGTTTGCGGCGGTTTGGTACTTGCCGGCGTTGATCGTGCGCGGGGCTGAGGCGATCGACATCTACATGAGTCCGCGTATGCGCGCGTTGGCGCAGAAGTATTTGTTCGCCTACATGCTGGGGCACAGCCCGCGTTATTTCCAAGAGAACTTCGCCGGCAAGCTGGGTCAGAAGATCAAGCAGGCGGGGCAGGCGACGGTGTCGCTCTTGAGCATGCTGGCGTTCGACAGCGTGCGCATCATTGTGCTGCTGGCGGTCGGCGGCGTGTTGCTCGCTATGCAGAGCGGTACCTATGCCGCGTTCTTGTTCGGGTGGGCTGCCGTTTATCTGGCCGTCGTGACGTGGCTGGCGCGGCGGTGCGTCGTGCTGTCGAAGGCGTTTTCGGATGAAGTGTCGACTTCGACCGGGCGTTTGATCGACGCGATTTCGAATTCGGATCTTGTTCGCGCGTTTGCGCAGGCGGCGTTCGAGCGGCAGTTCCTGTCGCGGTTTCTGGCCGATGAGATGAACGCCTCGCAGTCGTTGCGCTGGTTTCTGATCGTTATGCGGCTCTTTATGTCGACGGCGATGCTGGTGCTGCTGATGGGGCTCGTCGTCGTTGCGATCGGCGATACGCTGTCGGGCGCGATTACGGTCGGCGCGTTCACGATGATCTTTTTCCTCGGCACGATGATCGCGCGGTCGGTGCAGGAATTGTCGTACCGGATGCTCGATTTCTTCGAGCAATTGGGGACGCTGGCCGAAGCGCTCGAACTCGTGACGCAGATGCATGAGATTCAGGACAAGCCAGACGCGCGACCTGCAGTCGTGAAGCAGGGCGAGATCGTGTTCGAGAATATCTCGTTCTCGCACTCGGACGGGCATCCGGTGTTTCAGGGGCTCAATCTGCGCATCAAGGCCGGCGAGAAGGTCGGGCTGGTCGGCAAGTCGGGGGCGGGCAAGTCCACGCTGGTGAAGCTGCTCAGGCGTCAGTTCGAGCCGCAGGGCGGACGCATCTTGATCGACGGGCAGGACGTTGCGGATGTGACGTGGGATTCCGTCAACGAGGCGATCGCCGAGGTGCAGCAGATGCCCGGCGTGTTTCACCGGCCGGTGCGTGACAACATTCGCTATTCGCGGCCCGAAGCCGAAGATCACGTTGTCGTCGGTGCGGCTAAGGAAGCGCATGCGCATGACTTCATCACCAACCGCGAGGCCGGCTACGACACGATTGTCGGCGAGCAGGGGATCAAGCTGTCGGGCGGCGAGCGTCAGCGCGTGGCGATCGCGCGCGCTTTGGTGAAGGACGCTAAGATTTTGGTGCTCGACGAGGCGACGTCGTCGCTCGATTCCGAGAGCGAGCATTTGATCCAAGAGGCGCTGTTCGAGTTGATGCGCGGGCGCACGGTGATCGCGATTGCGCACCGGTTGTCGACGATCGTGGGCATGGACCGGATCGTTTATCTTGAGAACGGGCGTATTGTTGAGCAGGGCAATCACGCAGAGCTGATCGCGCGCGGCGGGCCTTATGCGCAGCTTTGGAACCGGCAGGTCGGCGGGTTTATTGCCGCGGCTTGAGGTTCGGCTCCAGCGGCTGTTTTGCCTTTTGTTTGGCTTTGATCTCGGCGATGGCGCCTTGCAGCGCATGCAGGCGGTCTTCGCCGGACGGGTGCGTGGCGGTGACGGCTTTGGCGCGCGTCGTTTCGTTGAGGCGGCGCCAGAAGGCTTCGGCGGCCGTGATGTTGTAGCCGGCGCGCGCCATGAGATAGAGGCCGACATAGTCCGCCTGTTTCTCGTTCTCGATCGAATAGGGCGGCGTCACGGTTTTGGCGACCGCCGTGCCGATGGTCGCGCGCACGAAGGCGTCGAGCAGACTGCCGGATTCCTTCGGCGCGGGGGCCTTCTTCAAATGGCCCAGCATGTTGTGCGCGAGTTCGTGTCCCAAGATCAGCGCCAGTTCGTCGTCCGAGCGCGTCAGTTCGAAGAGGCCGCTGGTGATGGCAAGGACGCGGCCGTCGGCGGCGGCGTTGATCTCCGGACTGCGCACGAGAAGCGTCGGGAATTCGCACACGATCTGCGGCAGCGCGGTCAACGTTTGACCGTTTGACAGGCGGAAGCGCACCGCGCCTTTTTTCGATGCGGCGTTCGACAGTTGGATGAAACGTTCGGTCGCGCCTTTGCCTTCGCCAAGCGGCTCTTCGTTGACGTGGGTAACGATGATGCCGGCCTTCAAGCCCGAACGCGCGGCCGGTGCGTCTTGGACGGCGAGCGCTACGGTGACGGCGTTGGTCAGTCCGAAGGATCGTTGCAGGCGTGCGCGGTCTTCGTCGTTCGAGAAGTTGGCCAGCGACCAGACGATGACGCCGAGGTCCAATCTGACGTTGCCGTCCTTGGCGCAAGTTTGCGCTGCGGAGTGGCGCAAGCGGAAGCCCACGCGTTCGACCTGCGCGCGCTGCTGCATGTATTGCTCGATGCCCACGGTGACGCTGGCCGTCGGCGGCAGCATGTTCGGCGGCGTTGCCGGCGGCGGCGGCGGCTCGTCCGGTGTCGATGCGCACGCCGACATCAGTAACGCGGCGGCAATCGCGAAGAACGTGCGCACTCTCAACATCTGCAAACTCAATCGAGTTGATAGACCAGAGATTTCAAATAGGCCGTTTCCGGTAACATCGGGTGAACGGGATGATCGCAGGCGGCGCCGCTTGCGCGGATCAACCTTGCGGTGCGTCCCGCGCGCGCGAGGCCTTGCGCGCACTCTAGCTGAAAACGATCCATGTCTATCGCGTGGCTGCACGAGGCCAGGCACAAAAATCCGCCGTGTGTGACGAGCGGGGCGGCGAGGCGCGCCAACTTGCGGTAGCCGCGCGCGCCGGACTCAAGGTCTTTCTTGGAGCGCACGAAGGGCGGCGGATCGCAGGAGACAATGTCGAAGCGTTCGTCGGAGGGGCCTAGTTCTTCCAGTTCCTCAAGCGCGTCGCAGCGGCGCATTTCGCAGCGATCGGCGAGGTTGTGGGCCTTCGCGGTTGCGGCGGCGGTGTCGAGAGCGGCTTGCGAGGAATCCAGCAAAACAGCCGATTTCGCGCCGGCTTTGAGCGCACCCAGTGCGAGTGGGCCGACATAGGAATAGGCGTCGAGCAAGCTCGCGCCTTTGGCCAGCCCGATCAGGAAGGCGCGGTTGTCGCGCTGGTCGAAGAACCAGCCGGTCTTCTGGCCGCCCACCGGATCGACGCGGTGGCGGATGCCGGCTTCTTCAACTTCGACGATGGAGGCTTCGCCGTGCGCGACGCGGACGTCGTCCTTTATGCCTTCGTGGGCGCGCGCGGGTGCGTTGCTTTTCACGATGATCGCGCGCGGTTTGAATTCGTCTTTCAGTGCTTGCAGCCAAAACTCGCCGAGCGCGTCCATGCCGGCCGTGCCGGATTGCACCACGAACACGTCATCGAAGCGATCGACGATGAGGCCCGGGCAAAGATCCGCTTCGGCGTGAATGAGGCGGTAATGGTTGCCGCCGATCACTTTGCGGCGGAGGGCGGCGGCACGTTCGAAACGCTCGCGGAAGAAGTCGGTGTCGATCTTGGCGCCGGGATAGGACGCCAGGATGCGTGCGGCGATCAGGCTGTGCGGGCTGAAATAGGCGGTGGCGACACCGATGCCGTTGCCGTCGACGACGTCGACCAGCGTGCCGGGGGCTAGCGCCTTCATCGCCTTATCCATGACGACTTCGTTCGAATACGCCCACGGCGATCCCGCCTTTACGCGGGTGCCATGTTTGGGAAGGAAGCGAAGCTTCGGGCGTGCGTTCACAGCATCGCCGCGAGGACGCGGTCGGGCGGACGGTGACCGTCGGCGAAGGTCTTGATGTTGATGATGACCTTTTCGCCCATGTCGACGCGGCCTTCGATGGTGGCCGAGCCCATGTGCGGCAACAGAACGACGTTCTTGAGCTTCAGAAGTTTCGGATTCACCGCGGGTTCGTGTTCGAACACGTCGAGGCCGGCGCCCGCGAGTTCGCCGGCTTCCAACATGCGGGCAAGCGCGTTTTCGTCGATCACTTCACCGCGCGCGGTGTTGACGATGAAGGCTGTCGGCTTCATCAGCTTCAGGCGGCGCGCCGACAGCAAGTGATACGTGGCGGGCGTGTGCGGACAATTGACCGACACGATGTCCATGCGCGCCAACATTTGATCCAGGCTGTCCCAGTATGTCGCTTCCAGTTCGGTTTCGACCGGCTGCGGCACGGGTTTGCGGTTGTGATAGTGGATCTGCAGGCCGAAGGCCTTGGCGCGGCGCGCGACCGCTTGACCGATGCGGCCCATGCCGATGATGCCGAGGCGTTTGCCCGTGATGCGGTGACCCAGCATCCAGGTCGGCGACCAACCTCTGAAGTCACCCTTTCGCAGGATGTCGGCACCGTCGACGATGCGGCGCGGCACCGCCAAGATCAGCGCCATCGTGATGTCGGCGGTATCGTCGGTCAGCACACCCGGCGTGTTCGTGATCGTGATGCCGCGCGCGCGGGCTGTTTCCAGGTCGATGTTGTCGACGCCGGCGCCGAAGTTGGCGATGAGCTTCAGCCGTTCGCCCGAGCGCGTCAGGATGCGCGCATCCAGACGGTCCGTCACCGTCGGCACCAGGATGTCGGCGGTCTGCACCGCCTCGATCAGCTGTTCGCGCGACATCGGCGTGTCGTCGACGTTGAGGCGCGTCTCAAACAGCTCGCGCATCCGCGTTTCGATCGCGTCGGGCAGCTTGCGGGTGACTATGACGAGAGGTTTCTTGGCGGGCATCGGTTCGGTGTGGCTCTTCACCCCTTCCTTAGCAAGGGAGGGCGGAACTTCCTAGGGTCTAACAAATCGTCTCTCTTTCTTCGCGTGATAACCCAAAATTAAGCGCGACCCTGCTGATATTGCACATCATTTCTCGCCGCCAGAACCCCCACCGATGGCCATGCGCCAAGGCTCGGATCGATGAACATTTGGACTGCCCTGACTGCCTGCTGCCTGGTCCTTGCCGCCGCGACGTTCGCCGCCGCCTCGCCAACGCGTGAGGGCGTGCCCATGCCGCGCCCGAAGCCGATGCTGGAAGCGGCGCTCGTCCCCGTGCCGGCGACCCCATCGATCGTCGCGACCGGCATGCCCGTGCCGCGATGGGTGACGGTGAAGGCGGAGCGGGTGAACGTCCGGCGTGGGCCGTCGCTCGATCAGGATGTGCTGTGGACTTATGTGAAACCGGGCACGCCGGTCGAGGTGATCGCCGAGTACGACGCGTGGCGGCGAATCCGCGATGTCGACGGCGTCACCGGTTGGGTCAAAGGCGCGATGCTGGACGGGCGGCGGAACGTGGTGGTGACGGGGCGCGTGAACACGGCGATCCTCGGTGAACCGAAGGCTGATGCGGAAGCGGTGGCGTTTGCGGAGCCGGGGCTGGTCGCGAAATTGGTCGCGTGTGCGGGGGAATGGTGCGAGATTTCTTCGCGCGGCTATGACGGGTTCGTCGCGCGGGATCGGCTGTGGGGTGTCTACGAGCACGAGACGGTGAAGTAGAATCTCCTGCCCACATCGGTGTCATGGTTCGCTTTCGATGGCACACCCTATGTCGTCAAGCCCGGCCATGACGATGAGCGCGAACCGGACACGGATTTTGTTTTGCGCGGCGGTGGCTGGTTAGAGTCCGTCGAACAAGGCCGTCGAAAGGTAGCGTTCCGCGAAGGAGGGGATGATGGCGACGATGGTTTTGCCGGCCATGTCTTTGCGGGTGGCGACTTCGAGGGCGGCGGCGACGGCCGCGCCGCTTGAGATGCCGCCCGGGATGCCTTCCATCTTTGCAAGCTTGCGAGCCGTGGAGAACGCTGTCTCGTTGCCGATGGTGATGACTTCGTCGATGAGGCTGCGGTCCAGGATGCCGGGGATGAAGCCTGCGCCGATGCCTTGAATTTTGTGCGGGCCGGGTTGGCGGCCGGAGAGGATGGCGCTGTCTTCCGGTTCGACGGCGACCATGCGGACCGAGGGTTTGCGTTGCTTCAGCACCGAGCCGACGCCGGTGATCGTGCCGCCGGTGCCGACGCCGGAGATGACCACGTCCACTTTGCCTGCGGTGTCGTTCCAGATTTCTTCGGCGGTCGTGCGGCGGTGGACGGCAGGGTTCGCGGGGTTTTCGAATTGCTGCGGGATGACGGCGTTCGGGATTTCCTTGGCGAGTTCGGTGGCGCGGGCGACGGCGCCTTTCATCCCTTGGGCGGCCGGCGTCAGTTCGAGTTTCGCACCGAGCAGAAGGAGCATCTTGCGGCGTTCGATCGACATCGATTCCGGCATCACAAGGATGAGTGGGTAGCCTTTAGCCGCAGCGACGAACGCTAGTGCGATGCCGGTGTTGCCGGACGTCGGTTCGATGAGCGTGGTGTTGGGTTTGATGATGCCGCGGGCTTCGAGATCTTCGATCATCGAGACGCCGATGCGGTCCTTGACACTCGAAAGCGGGTTGAAGAATTCGAGTTTGAGGAGGACTTCGCCCACTGCGCCGGCTTCTTTCGCCATGCGATTCAGGCGGACGAGGGGCGTGTCGCCGATCGTTTGCGTGATGGAGTCATAGACGCGACCGCGGCCGGGGGCGTGGTTCGGGTCGGCTTTCTTGCGTGCGGAGTCGCTCATCGGCGTGGTCCTTCTCTGAGGTTCTTCAGATCGCGAAATCGGCGCGTTCGCCGATGGGTTCGGCAAGGCCGCGTTCTTCGGCCCGGCGGCAGAGATCTTCAACCGAAATCTCGTCCAGTTGGCGCATCAATCCACCGTGGATTTCTTCCACCATCGGGCGGACGATGCGTTCGCCGATGGGGGATGAGCCATTCAACGGGGGTTCGTCGGCGGCTTCAAGCTCAGCCACGATGCGGACGATTTCGCCGGCCGTGATGCGGCGGCGTTCCTTGGCCAAGCGATAGCCGCCGCGGGGGCCGCGCACGCCTTTGAGGACGCCGGCGCGCACGAGGGCTTGCATCACCTGTTCGAGGTAACGGTGGGGCACGCCTTGGCGGCGCGTGATTTCCTTCGACTGCACGGGTTCGGGGCGGGAGTTGCAGGCGATGTCGACAACCGCCTCCAGCGCCAAGATCGCTTTTCTCGATAGACGCAGCATATCGGTCAAGCCCCCTTCACGCCCGTCGAGCCGAAGCCGCCGGCGCCGCGCGCCGTGTCCGGCAGCACGTCGACGCGTTCGAAGGTGACGGGTGCGACGGCCGCGACGACCAGCTGCGCGACGCGGTCGCCGCGCGCGACGCGGAACGGTTCGGGGCCGTGATTGATCAGGATGACCTTCACCTCGCCGCGGTAGTCGGCGTCGATAGTGCCCGGTGCGTTCAATACGGTGACACCGTGCTTGAGCGCGAGGCCGGAGCGCGGGCGGACTTGACCCTCGTAACCTTCGGGAATTGCGAGCGCGATGCCGGTGGCGACGGCGTGGATGCCGCCCGGTTGGATCGTCGTGTCTTCGGCGGAGACGATGTCGGCGCCTGCCGCACCCGCTGTCGCGTGCGTCGGTAGGTTGAGGCCGCGGCCGTGGGGCAGAGTTAGAATTTGCACGCGCGCTTGGCTCACGCGGCGGCTCCTTTCAGGTGTTCGGCAATTTTTTGGGCGAGGCGCGTGGCCACGTCTTTTTTCTTCATCAGCGGCCAGTTCTCGACGCCGGATGCGGTGACGAGGTGGACCATGTTGTCGTCGCCGCCCATCACGCCGGTCGCCGGCGAGACGTCGTTGGCGACGATCCAGTCGCAGCCTTTGCGTTGGCGTTTGGCTTGCGCGTGCTCGATGACCTTTTCCGTTTCGGCGGCGAAGCCGACGACGAGGCCGGGGCGCTTCGTCTTCAGTGTTGAGAGCGTGTGCAGAATGTCGGGGTTCTCGATCAGATTCAGGCTCGGCAGGCCGCCAGCCGCTTTCTTGATTTTCTGATTGGCGGCGTGGTCGACGCGCCAGTCGGCGACGGCCGCGGCACAGATCGCGACGTCGGCGGGCAAAGCGCTTTCGCAGGCGGCGAGCATTTGATGAGCGGTTTCGACGGCGACAAGCTTTACGCCGCGCGGCGCGGCGATGCCGGTTGGACCGGAGACAAGTGTGGTGTTCGCACCGAGGTCGGCGAGGGCGCTTGCGATGGCGTAGCCTTGCTTGCCGGAGGAGCGGTTCGAGATGAAGCGCACCGGGTCGATGGGTTCGAGTGTCGGGCCGGCCGTGACGAGCGCGTTGATGCCTTCGAGGGTGCGGGGCAGCGCCAGCATCTTTTCGATGGCGGCGATGATTTCGGCGGGCTCGGCCATGCGGCCGGGGCCGAACTCACCGCACGCCATGTCGCCGTCGTTCGGGCCGACGACGCCGATGCCGTCGGCTTTCAGCTGCGCGAGGTTTCGTTGGGTTGCTGCGTGCTGCCACATGCGCACGTTCATCGCCGGGGCGATGAGGACGCGTTTGTCGGTGGCGAGCAATGCGGTCGAGGCGAGGTCGTCGGCGCGGCCATGGACCATTTTGGCCATCAGGTCCGCTGTCGCCGGCGCTACGACCAAGAGGTCGGCGTCGCGGGAGAGTTGGATGTGGCCCATCTCGGCCTCATCGGTGAGGCTGAAGAGGTCTTGGAAGACCTTCTCGCCCGAGAGGCTGGCGACGGAGAGCGGGGTGACGAAATGCGTTCCGGCGTTGGTCAAGATGGCGCGCACGGAGGCGCCGCGGTCGCGCAGACGGCGGATCAGTTCCAGGCTCTTGTAGGCGGCGATACCACCGCCAATGACGAGCAGAATTCGTTTCCCAGCCAGCACGGACTGCTCCAATCCCTTCCTACAAATGGAAATTACACTAATCCCCGACAAGGGGTGTAGAAACTTTATGTGATGGTGACGGAACGGCTAAGACTTTGATTCTGCTGGGAGCGCGGGCGTCCCGCCCGCTCTTCCTCTCTTCCCGCACCGCGCAGTTGGAAGTGTCGCAAAGTGCGGGCGGGACGCCCGCGCTCCCAGACTAGAACTGCGCGATCGCGATGGCGGCGAGGGCTGCGGCGCCGATCCAGATGGCCCAGCGGACGTGGGCGGTGCGGCGGACCTCGGCCTCGGCGATGGCTTGTGTGGAATCCGGGTGGAGCTTGATGCCGCCGGTGGAGAGCTGGGCCGCGATCTGTTCGGCGTTGCGCAGGACTTCGGGCAAGGCGGCAATGGCGCGGCCCAGGGTGGAGAGGCCTTCGGACGCTTCCTTGATGCGCGCTTGGGGGCCGATGGAGTCGATCATCCATTGTTCGACGACAGGGCGGGCGGATTCCCAGATCGAGTGTTCGGGATCGAGTTGGCGGGCGACGCCTTCGACGACGACCATCGTTTTTTGCAGCATCACGAGTTGGGGCTGCATCTCCATGTCGAAGAGGCGCGTGACTTCGAAGAGCTGCGTGAGCAGGCGCGCCATCGACATGTTGCTGGCGGGGCGGCCGAAGATCGGTTCGCCGATCGCGCGCAGGGCTTGCGCGAAGTCGTCGACGTGGTGGCGCGGCGGGACGAAGCCGATTTGCAGATGGATGTCGGCAACGCGGCGGTAGTCACGCGCGAGGAAGCCGGCGAGCGTTTCGGCCATGAAGCGGCGCGAGATGGCGTCGAGGCGGCCCATGATGCCGAAGTCGACCGCGACCAGGCGGCCTTGGCTGTCGACGAAGAGATTTCCCGGATGCATGTCGGCGTGGAAGAAGCCATCGCGCAATGCGTGCTTCAGGAAGTTTTGGATGACACTGGTCGCCAGGCGCTTCAGGTCGTGGCCTTGCGCGCGCAGTGCGTCGATATCTTTGAGCGGCGTTGCGTCCATCCATTCGGTGGCAAGGACGCGGCGGGTGGTGAAATCCCAGTCGACCATCGGCACGCGGAAGTCGTCGTCGCGGGCGGTGTTGGCGGCGAGTTCGGCGGCGGCTGCTGCTTCCAGGCGCAGATCCATCTCGATGGCGACGGAGCGGGCGAGCGTGTCGACGAGGGCAGTCGGCTTCATGCGGCGCATGTCGCCGCCGGTGCGTTCGGCCATGCGCGCGGCCCAGGCGTGGGCTTCGAGTTCCCGGGCGAATTCGATTTCGACGCCGGGGCGCAGAATTTTTAGCGCGCGGTATTGCGGTGCGTCGCCTTCTTTGGCGGGCTTCAGCGTCACTTTGTGAACTTGCGCGATTGAGGCGGCGGCGACGGCTTCGCCGATGTTGCCGAGGCGCGCGATCTGCGCGGCGTCGAGTTCTTCGCGGAGGATGCGTTCGGCTTCGGCGCGCGGGAAGGGCGGCATGCGATCTTGCAACTCGGACAAGTCGCGCGCGATTTCGCTGCCGATGATGTCGGGGCGTGTGGCGAGGAATTGGCCGGCTTTGATGTAGGCGGGGCCGAGATCGGTGAGGGCGCGGGCGAGGCGCTCGCCCGTGCGGCCGTGCATGTTGGCTTTTCTCTTGCGGAAGATGAAGCCTAGGAAGCGCGCTTCCGGTGGCGCCATCGCTGCCCATTCGGCCGGCGGCAAGACGCCGTGATGGCCCAGCACGCGGGCGGCGCGGAGCAGGCGGCGGATCTTGGAGATCGGGCTGGCCATCAGAACTTCCAGCCGGAGTGCATGGCGGCAATGCCGGCGGAGAGGTCGCGCCACTTCACTTGGGTGAAGCGCGCGGCTTCGATCATGTCGGCGAATTTTTTCTGCGGCGGGAAGCGGCGGATGCTCTCGACCAGGTACTGATACGACGCGCGGTCGTTGGTGACGACTTGGCCGATCGCGGGGATGACGTTGAAGGACCAGGCGTCGTAGAGCGTCGAGAGTAGCGCGTTGTCGACTTTGGAGAATTCGAGGCAGAGGAAGCGGCCACCGGGTTTCAGCACGCGGTAGGCTTCGCTCAGCGCTTTGTCGATATGCGTGACGTTGCGGATGCCGAAGGCGATTGTGTAGGCGTCGAAGGTTTCGTCGGCGTAGGGCAGGCGTTCGGCGTCGCCGCAGGCAAAAGCCACGCGCTCAGCATAGCCTTGCTCACGCGCGCGTTCGCGGCCGACGGACAACATTTCGTGATTGATGTCGCAGACGGTGGCGCGCGCATCGCCCGCTTTCGTGCCCAAACGATCGAGGAAGCGGAAGCTGATGTCGCCCGTGCCGCCGGCGACGTCCAGCAATTGTGTGCCGGGTGCGGGCGAGAGCCAGTCGATCATCGCCTGCTTCCACACGCGGTGGATGCCCATCGACATCAGGTCGTTCATGACGTCGTAGCGGCGCGCGACGTTCGTGAACACGCGACCGACGAGGCGCGATTTCTCCTCCTCCGCGACGTCGCGGAAGCCGAAGGAGACGGTGGGTTTTTCGTCGGTCATGGGGCTAGCCTCGGGAACATAGTGCTCGCAAATTCCTTGAGCTACGTTACACAGCGTCCCATGCCTGAGCTTCCTGAAGTCGAAACCGTGCGGTTGGGGCTTGTCCCGGTGCTCGAAGGGCGGGTGCTTGCCAAAGTCACCGCGCGGCGGCCGGATTTGCGCATCCCTTTGCCGCAAGGGTTTGCCAAACGGTTAACAGGGCGTCGGGTCGTTAAGCTGACGCGGCGGGCGAAATATATGCTCGTGCATCTCGACGGCGACGAGATCCTGCTGGTGCATCTGGGCATGTCGGGGCGTTTCACGGTGCATGGCAAAGCCGTCGGATCGTTCGTGCATCGCGCCGTCGACGCCGAGAATGGGTTGGGTGCGCACGACCACATTGTGTTCGACACGGATGCGGGTCAGCGCGTCGTCTATACCGACCATCGCCGCTTTGGCCTGATGACGCTGCTCAAGACGTCCGAGCAAGATGCGCACAAGTTGCTCGCGGGGCTTGGGCCGGAACCTTTGTCGGCGGCGTTTTCGGCGGCTTCGTTGAGTAAGGCGCTTGAGGGCAAGCGCACGCCGATCAAGGCGGCGTTGCTCGACCAGCGTGTCGTTGCGGGGCTCGGCAACATCTATGTGTGCGAGGCGCTTTATCGCGCCGGGATTTCGCCAGTGCGTCTTGCCGCTACGATTCAGGGTGCGCGGCTTAAAAAACTTGTTGATGCGATCAAGGCTGTGCTGCGCGATGCGATTAAGGCCGGTGGGTCCACGTTGCGCGACTACAAACACACAGACGGGGAACTCGGTTACTTCCAGCACACGTTCCAGGTCTATGACCGCGAGGAACATCCTTGTGTCACCAAAGGCTGCACCGGCGTCGTGAAACGCATCGTGCAATCGGGGCGTTCGACGTTTTATTGCGCGACGTGTCAGCGGTAGTCTGGGAGCGCGGGCATCTTGCCCGCTCTTGCCGCGTTGAAGAGAAGAGCGGGCGGGACGCCCGCGCTCCCAGACTGGCGCGGCTTCCAAGCGTGCGCTAAACCGTGCGCCTGAATTTGAAAGGCGCTTCCCCCATGAGCTTTGAGACGATCAAAACCGAAACACGTGGCGCGGTGACTCTCATCACGCTCAATCGGCCGCAGGCGTTGAATGCGTTGAACACGCAGCTCATGGAAGAGCTGACGCGGGCGCTCGATGCGGCGGAGAGCGACAAAGGCGTCGGCTGCATCGTGATCACCGGATCCGAGAAAGCCTTCGCTGCCGGCGCCGACATCAAGGAGATGCAGCCGAAGACCTATATGGAGGCGTTCGGCGACGACTTCATCACGCGCAGCCACGAGCGCGTGGCGACGTGTCGCAAACCGGTGATTGCCGCCGTTGCGGGGTTCGCGCTGGGCGGCGGGTGCGAGCTTGCGATGATGTGCGACTTCATCATCGCGGCCGACAACGCGAAGTTCGGTCAGCCCGAGATCACGCTCGCCGTGATGCCCGGAATTGGCGGCACGCAGCGCCTCACGCGCTTTGTCGGCAAATCGAAAGCGATGGAAATGTGCTTGACCGGCCGCATGATGGATGCGGCGGAAGCCGAACGCTCTGGGCTTGTGAGCCGCGTGGTTCCGCTCGCCGAATTGGTGAACGAAGCGATGAAAGCTGCGGACAAGATCGCCAGCATGTCGATGCCGATCGCCATGATGACGAAAGAAACGATCAATCGCGCGTACGAAACGACGCTGGCGGAAGGCGTTCGTTTCGAGCGCCGCGTGTTCCATTCCATGTTTGCCACGGCAGACCAGAAGGAAGGCATGGCGGCCTTCATCGAGAAGCGAAAGCCGAAGTTCGAAAACCGCTGAGGGTTGCGACAACAATTCCAGGTTGACGCTCCCTAGGTCGGTGCGTATAACCCGCGACCCTTAGGGCACACCGCAAGCCTTTCTATAGGACGATCCTCAATGGCGAATATCCGCTCGGCAGCCAAAGCAGCGCGCAAAGCAAAGCGCCGCGAGGCCATCAATACCGCGCGGAAGAGCCGTGTTCGCACCTTTGTCCGCCAGGTCGAAGAGGCCATCGTCAAAGGCGACGCCAAGGCCGCCCAGGAAGCCCTGAAGGCCGCTCAGCCCGAGATCATCCGGGGCGCCAATAAGCGCGTCCTGCATAAGCGCGCCGCCGCGCGCAAAGTGTCGCGTCTTACGCGCCGCGTTAAGGCCCTGTCCAAGTAAGCGTCTCCGCGTTGAATCTGGACTTAAACTCCTTTTAATTTTTCGACGACATGCAAGGCGCACGGCGTGCGCTTCAGAGGGATTCGCGTGTTTCACGAGCGTGGAGTCGTCCGTCTACAGACCATTGATGAAACTGCCACATTGACGGGTTTCGCGATGGTGGTAGCGTCATCACGGCAGCAAGCAATTACCTACCTTTTCTCGCTGCAGTGCGCGCGTCGTGCGCCCGTTCCCCCGTTCGTAAAGTCAGTCACAAATTCTTCAAGATGCGCACGCTGTGCGAATTATTTTGGATGAGTTCTCGCTTAGTTGCCTTGCCTCTGGTCCCTGTGGCCGATATGGTAAACGCAAGATGAAAATCAGGACGGCGACAATGAATAAGAACACTGCCTGCAGATCGATAACGGTGCGTCCTGTAGTTGGCGAGTCTTCGCATACCGCCTTCTAAATAATCTGACCTGGATGACAGGTCCTCTTCTTTCATAACTCTGATAGAATACTTGAGCCGATGCTTTAGGGGCGGCGGCGACAGGGTTTTCTTGCGCAAATTGGGGTGCGCTCAGCCATGACATATGCCGGCAACATCAGCGCGCGCGAGGCGTGGGACCTCCTGAAGGGCGACCCTAAGGCCCAACTCGTTGACGTGCGCACGGCGGCGGAGTGGTCGTTCGTCGGCGTTCCGGACCTTACCTCGCTCAACCGCGCTGTGGTGCGCGTGGAGTGGCAGGTCTATCCGTCGATGGAGCGTAATCCGAAATTCGAGGCCGCGGTGGCGGAGCGGCTGAAGGCCGCCGGTGCGACGGAGGCGAGCCCGGTCTTCTTCCTGTGCCGCTCGGGCGCGCGCAGCCAGGCGGCTGCTGCGGCGATGACGGCGGCCGGGTTTGGAAAGTGTTTCAACGTGGTCGCCGGCTTCGAAGGCGATCTCGACGCCTCGAAGCATCGGGGCCACGCCAACGGTTGGAAGGTCGACGGCCTTCCGTGGGTTCAAGCATGAGTTCGGGTTCTGAGGGGGATCTGAACGGAATAGCAGTGCAGTAGGGCCGGGGCGTCGGTTTCTCGCGCAGAGTCCAAAAAGGACTTGCGTCGAACCTTCCCGAGGATTCTTTAGGAGACGTTGGGCTCGGGCGCTTATGGCGGCCGAAACAGGGGGTCATTGCCCAATGAGTGACGCGTGTAAGTGCAGCAGTGCTTCCGGACCGTGTGACGATTGTCGGCGAGCGGAAGTGATTGGGGCAAGGCAAGGCAGAAGGGAAAACGAAGTGACCTCACAAGAAAACAAAACACTTACCAACGAAAAATTTGATGGGATCTGGGCGCGCATTCGCGAGCGTTTGAGATTGGAATTGGGCGCCCAGCGGTTTCAGTATTGGGTAGAACCGCTCCGCGTCGTGTCGGCCGAAGACGGCCGCGTCGTGATCGCCTGCACCAGCCGTTTCGAACGCGACAAAGTCGTCGAAACGCAGGGCGAGCACATCGCGAACCTGATCGCGGAGCTGGCGCCGGAATACGGCGCGGTCGATTTCATCGTGGACTCGCGCCCGCGCGTCGTTGCGCCGGCCGCCGTGAGTTCGCGTGCGACCACGCTCGACAGTCTCGGCGCGCCGCCGGTCGAACCCGTGCTTGCGCAAGGATCGATCCCGCTTAATCGCGCCTATTCGTTCGATAGTTTCGTCACGGGTCGTTCGAACCAGATCGCCCTGCAGGAAGCCAAGCGTACCGCCGACAGCGATGTGCCGGTCAGCAACCCACTGTTCTTCTACGGTTCGACGGGCCTGGGTAAGACCCACCTGATGCACGCGATTGCGTGGCGCAAGCTGCAGCGCAATCCGAATTTGCGCGTTCTGCTGATCACCGCAGAAACGTTCATGCGCATGTTCGTCACGGCGATCAAGTCCAACGACACGCTGGCGTTCAAGAGCCAGATGCGTAACGTCGATTTGATCTTGGTCGACGACGTGCACTTCATCTTGGGCAAGGAAGCGACGCAGGAAGAGCTGCTCGCGGCGCTCGATTGGCTCAGCGACAACCAGAAGCAGATCATTCTGTCGGCCGATCGCTCGCCGTCGCTGTTCGAGAATATTTCGGACCGTGCGCGTTCGCGCCTGCTGAAGGGCGCTTCGGTTGAAATCGGTGCCACGGATTTCGAGCTTCGTCTCGCGATCTTGGAGTCGAAGGCGCGGACCGTGTCGCGCGAGCGGCCGGGCTTCACGCTCAACACCGAGGCGGCGCATTTCATGGCGCAGCGCATCAACACCAACACGCGTGAGCTTGAAGGCGCGTTGAACCGCGTCGTCATGCAGAGCGGCGACGGTGCGCGTCCGATCACGCTTGAGAACCTGAACGTCTGGCTCGCCGATTTCCTGCGTGCGTACGACCGCCGTGTGACGATCGAAGAGATCAAGAAGAAGGTGGCCGAGCATTACTCGCTGAAGACCGCCGACCTTGAATCACCGAACCGGTCGCGCTCTATCGTGCGTCCGCGCCAAATTGCGATGTATCTCGGACGTTTGCTCACGCCGCGCTCGTATCCGGAGATCGGACGCCGGTTCGGGAACCGAGACCACACGACCGTCATGCATGCGGTGGAGACGATTACGCGTCTCACGTCGTTGGACTCGTCGTTCGCGGAAGAGGTCGAGCAGCTGCGTTTGTCGATCCGGAATTGGCCGGTGGAAGGCCCTCAGGGGAACGTTCGGCCGGGTGCGGCGACCGAGGAATCTCAGCCGCAAGTTTGAGCAGAAATTTCCCTTAAGACTCAAAGGCTTATAGGGTCAATTTTGACGGCGTCCCGGGGCGAATTTTGTTCCCTTGGGGCGCCGTATGCCGTTATATTCAGCCCCTACAGATTCCGCGCATTGCGGCGTTCACGGCCATGGGCTTGAGCGCTGCGCAAAAGGCGCGGCGTTTTCGTCTTCACCCCCATGCTTCCTTCGGACGTCGGATGCGGATCACAATCGAACGGGCTAGCCTTCTCAAAGCGTTGAACCACGTGCAGAGCGTCGTCGAACGGCGCAACACGATTCCCATCCTGTCCAACGTTCTTCTGAACGCGGACAAGGGAACGCTGCATCTGACCGCGACCGATCTCGACATCGAGGTCGTGGAGTCGGTGTCGGCCGACGTGATGCGCGGCGGTGCGACGACCGCTTCGGCCCACACGCTTTACGACATCGTGCGCAAATTGCCTGACGGCGCGCAGGTGCAACTGGAGTTCGGCGAAGGCGACGGGCGGTTGACGCTGTCGGCCGGACGCTCGCGCTTTCAGTTGCAGGCGCTGCCGCGGGAGGATTTCCCGACCATGGCGGCGGGCACGTTGCCGCACAAGTTTTCGCTGGGTTCGCGCGATCTCGCCGAGTTGATCGACAAGACGCGCTTTGCGGTGTCTACGGAAGAGACGCGGTATTATCTGAACGGCATTTACCTCCACGCGCTTCAGGAGAAGGGCAAGACCTTCCTTCGCGCGGTGGCGACGGACGGGCATCGTCTGGCGCGCTATGAGGCGCAGGCGCCGAAAGGTGCGGCGGAGATTCCGGGGATCATCGTGCCGCGTAAGACGGTCAACGAGGTGCGCAAGCTGCTCGAAGATATCGACGACGCGGTCGATATCTCGGTGTCGGAGACGAAGATCAAATTTAACATCGGGTCGGTGACGCTGACCTCGAAGCTGATCGACGGCACGTTCCCCGAGTATCAGCGCGTGATCCCGCAGGGCAACGATAAGGTGCTCGAGGTCGTGCGCGACGAATTGAAGGAAGCGATCGACCGCGTGTCGACGGTGTCGACCGAGAAATCGCGGGCCGTGAAGCTCAACCTCGAGAAGGGCAAGTTGACGCTGAGCGTCGTGAGCCCGGAAGCCGGGACGGCGACGGAAGAGTTGCTGATCGAGTACAAGGCGGCGCCGATCGAGATCGGGTTCAACGCGCGCTACATCATGGACATTCTGGAGCGTATCGACGGGGCGAAGGCGGTCTTCCTGTTCTCGGACGCGGGATCGCCGACCTTGGTTCGCGAGGCCGAAGGCGAGGCCGCGCTTTACGTTCTGATGCCGATGCGCGTTTGAGCATCGCAGGTTCCAAACGGTTATGAGTTTCGGGGAGCCCAAGGCTGAAGTGTCGGCTCGCGCGACGGCGCGCGTGGCGATCACGCGCCTGATGCTCACCAATTTCCGTTCGTACGGGATGCTCGATCTGCGGATTGAGCCGGGGCACGTGGTGCTTGTCGGGCCGAACGGGGCAGGCAAGACCAACGTGCTTGAGGCGCTGTCGATGCTGGCGCCGGGTCGCGGTTTGCGCGGCGTGAAACTCAGCGAGTTGGCGCGGGCCGCACCGGGTGAGGCCGCGGGCCGGCCGTGGGCGGTGTCGGCGACGGTGGCCAGCGGCGGGTTCGATACGCAGCTTGGCGTCGGTTACATGCCGGGTGGCGAAGATGCCGGTGTTGCGAAGCGCGCTGTGCGGATCGACGGCGTGCCTGCCGGCAATCCGGCGGCGTTGGCGGAACGCGTGCGGTTGATCTGGCTGACGCCGTCGATGGACGGGCTGTTCGTCGAGGGCACGTCGGAGCGGCGGCGGTTTTTGGACCGGCTGATTTCCGGGTTCGATCCGGCGCATGCGCGGCTTTGGGCTTCTTATGAAGGCGCGATGCGTGAGCGGATCGGCGCGCTGCGTGCCAATGCGCAGACGGCTTGGCTGAATGCGCTGGAGCGGACGATGGCTGAGGCCGGCGTGGCGCTGGTCGCGTCGCGGTTGGCGGGGCTTCGTCAGTTGGAGCGGGTGATGGAGACGCAGCGCGCGTCGACGTTTCCGCGGGCCGACATCGCCGTTGCCGGATCGATCGAGGATTTGCTGACGCGGATGGCTGCGGTCGAGGTGGAGGATCACTTCGTGGGGCAACTCGCTGCCGCCCGGTCGAACGATCTCGACGCCGGGCGCACCAGCGTGGGGCCGCATCTGACGGACTTCGTCGTGCGGCATCGCGAGAAGGGCCGCGAGGCGCGCGCTTGTTCGACGGGCGAGCAGAAGGCCTTGCTTATTCGCTTGACGCTTGCCGGTGCGGCTTTGCCGGCGCCGGGCGGGTTGGAGACGCCGGTGTTGCTGCTCGACGAAGTGGCGGCGCATCTCGATGAAGGGCGCCGGCGCGCGTTGTTCGATGAGATCGACGCGCTCGGCGTTCAGGCCTGGATGACGGGCACCGATCAATCCGCATTTTCCGCACTCGACGGCTCCGCGCAGTTTCAGCGCGTGAGCGAAGGCCACATCCGGCCGGTTTGACGTTTCGACATATTGGATCTCGACAGATGGTTGACGAAAAAGAAGTTCCGAAGAACGGCGACGACTACGGCGCGGACAGCATCAAGGTGCTGAAGGGTTTGGACGCCGTGCGCAAACGTCCCGGCATGTATATCGGCGACACCGACGATGGGTCGGGTCTGCATCACATGGTCTACGAGGTCGTCGACAATGCGATCGACGAAGCGCTGGCGGGGCATGCGAGCGAGGTTTACGTCGCGCTGAACGCCGACGGGTCTTGCACCGTCTATGACAACGGACGCGGCATTCCGACGGACATTCACACGTCGGAAGGCGTGTCGGCGGCCGAGGTCATCATGACCCAGCTGCACGCCGGCGGTAAGTTCGATCAGAATTCGTACAAGGTGTCGGGCGGTTTGCACGGCGTGGGCGTGTCCGTCGTCAACGCGCTGTCCGAATGGCTCGATCTGCGCATTTGGCGCGACGGGAAGGAGCATCATGTCCGTTTCCGTCATGGCGATCCGGAAGCGCCGCTGAAGGTTGTCGGTGACGCGAAAGGCAAGCGCGGGACGGAAGTCACGTTCCTGCCGTCGACCGGTACGTTCACGAAGACGGAGTTCGATTTCGCGACGCTCGAGCATCGCCTGCGCGAGCTCGCGTTCCTGAATTCGGGCGTCACGATTAAATTCGTCGACCAGCGCGGGGTCGAGCGTAAGGAAGTGACGCTGCACTATGACGGCGGCGTCGAGGCGTTCGTGCGCTATCTGGATCGCACCAAGAATCCGCTGATTTCGAAGCCGGTGGTGTTCAAGGCCGAGCGCGAAGGCATCACGGTCGAAGTCGCACTGTGGTGGAACGACAGCTATCACGAGAACATGCTGTGCTTCACGAACAACATTCCGCAGCGCGACGGGGGCACGCATTTGGCCGGCTTCCGCGGCGCGCTGACGCGCGTCGTCAACGGCTATGCCAGCGAGAGCGGGTTGGCGAAGAAGGAAAAGGTGGCGCTGACCGGCGACGACTGCCGCGAAGGGTTGACCTGCGTGCTGTCGGTGAAGGTGCCGGATCCGAAATTCTCGTCGCAAACGAAGGACAAGCTTGTCTCGTCGGAAGTGCGGCCGATCGTCGAAGGCGTCGTCAACGAGCAGATGTCGACGTGGCTTGAGGAACATCCGGCCGAGGCGAAGGCTTTGGTCGCGAAGGTGGTTGAGGCCGCTGCGGCCCGCGAGGCAGCGCGCAAGGCGCGCGAGCTGACGCGGCGCAAGAGTGCGTTCGACATGTCGTCATTGCCGGGCAAGCTGGCGGATTGTCAGGAGCGCGATCCGGCGAAGTCCGAAATCTTCATCGTCGAGGGTGACTCGGCCGGTGGTTCGGCGAAGCAGGGGCGCAACCGGTTGAACCAGGCGGTGCTGCCGTTGCGCGGCAAGATCTTGAACGTGGAGCGGGCGCGCTTCGACAAGATGCTGTCGTCGGGCGAAATCGCGACGCTGATTACCGCGTTGGGCACCGGGATCGGGCGCGAAGAATTTTCGCCGGACAAGGTGCGGTATCACAAGATCATCATCATGACCGACGCCGACGTCGACGGCGCGCATATCCGTACGCTGTTGCTGACGTTCTTCTACCGGCAGATGCCCGAGTTGATCGAGCGCGGGCACATCTACATCGCCCAGCCGCCGCTTTACAAAGTGACGCGCGGGAAGTCCGAGCGTTATCTGAAGGATCAGCGCGAGTTCGAAATTTTCGTGATGGCCGAAGGCGTGCGCGATGCGGTGCTGAAGCTTGCCAACGGCGAGCAGGTGGCGGGGCCGGACCTCGGTGCGCTGGCCGAGTTTGCGCGCACGGTGAAAGGCGCGCTGACCAGCTTGGCAACGAAGTATCCGACCTTCGTGATCGAGCAGGCGGCGATCGTGGGCGCGCTCAATCCCGACACACTGTCCGATCCGCAGAAGGCGGCGGACGCGGCGCGGTTGGTGGCGACGCGGCTTGATCTCGTTTCGAACGAGCTTGAGCGCGGGTGGACGGGCGAGGTGATCCCGAACGGTCTGCTGCTGCGGCGCATGGTGCGCGGCGTGGCGGAGGAGTTCGTGTTCGACTCGGCGGTCGTCGGTTCGGCAGATGCGCGGCGCTTGGACAAATGGTCGGCCGAGCTGCACGCGACGTTCGGGCAGGCCGCCACGATCACGCGCGGCGACGACACGAAGGCGATCTGGGGTCCGAGCGAACTGGTCGACGCGATCTTGGGCTGGGGCCAGAAGGGTTTGACGCTGCAGCGTTACAAGGGACTGGGCGAGATGAATCCGGAGCAGCTTTGGGAAACAACGCTGGACGACAACGTGCGCTCGCTGCTGCAAGTGCGCATCTCGCACGGCGACACGGCGGACGACATCTTCTCGAAGCTGATGGGCGACGTCGTCGAACCGCGGCGCGAGTTCATCCAGGACAACGCACTGGCGGTGGCGAATTTGGACGTCTGAGTCGGCTCTCGGGCCGCATCAGTTCACTCGATATTCGATCTCTATGTTGTAGCCGGTGCCTGCCGACGGTTCGCCGTTGGTTAGGCGTGGCTCGGACTGCAGGTTCAGCAGCGAGGACAAGGCGGCCGCGCGGAATTCTTCCGCGTGAGGCTCGGTCAACGCGACGATTTCGGGGCAGATCAACGAGCCGTCGGTCTGCACCACGCAGCGGGCGCTGACTTTTGCGACGAAACCGTCCGGCAGGTGGTCGGCAATCTTCGGCATTCCAAACCGCGGTTCGCCGATCCAGCGCAGCAAGCTCGATTTCGACACATCAATCGGCCCAACGGTGCGGCGATCGCCCGGCATGATGCGGATGCGCGGCATCGTCAATTCGCCGGTGGTCCAACGACCGTCGCGCAAGCGGCGGGGAACGCGCATTTTCGCTGTGCGCGCGATCGCGGCGCCAACAAAGGGACGCACCGCGTTCGGTACGCCGGCTCCCTCCCTGCAATTCAGAACGCCGCCGATCGTGCAGCTGAGCGGCACGTCGACGCCTTGCGGCGGTGGGGGCGGCGCGGCGTCGAGGCTGTGATGAATAACGCCGATCGTGGGCATCGGCGCGATCTCGAGCGCTTCGAACGCGATGACGCCTTGTGGCGGTCGCGGCGGCTCTTGCTCGAACAATGCTTCGAGCACGCAGTCGGCGGCGCCATTCTTCGACGTGGTCATCGTGCCGCGGGCCTTCAAGCTAGCGAAGCGTTGCGTTCGCTCGACCGCGATCTCGACGCTTTGATCGGCGGCGGCGCGCGATAGAGCTTGCGACGACCGTCCGATGCGCATCGGTTCCTGCGCGCCGTTGAATTTCGGCAGCGGCGCGGGCGCTGTGAGTGCGCCATTGGCATTCTCGATGGTTTCGAGGAAGCGCACGATGCGAGCTCGGCAGTCATCGGCCGACACAGGCCCAGGGTCAGGCCGGCGCACCGTCATGCGATAGCGATCCCAGCCGTAGTCGGTATAGACGATGTCGAACTCTTCACCGCCGATCTTCAGCGCGCGCATGGCCGAGATGTGCTCGGGGCCTCTGTCCGTCCATGTTGCACCCGGTAGGGCCGCGCGAATCTGATCGGTCGACATGCCGAGGCGGATGGGGCCCATGCCTAACGGCGGTCGCCGGCGGCATGCACGTAAGCCGACGAAAGAAGCAAAGCTGCCGCTACGACAGCGGTTCGCAATCGATGCATGGCGCCCTCAGACCCTTGGCTCCCAGCATAACTGCCCTTTGTGACCCGATCAAAATGGGTACTCTGCGAGCTGTCCGCCATTCAGTTGCAGGAAACATTCTCATGAACGTTTCAGAAGCCATTACCTCGCGCATTACGACGCGGGCGTTTCTCGACAAGCCGGTGCCGGGTGAGGTGCTGCGGGAGATTCTGGAGGCGGCAAAGCGGGCGCCTTCGGGTGGCAACCTTCAGCCTTGGCATGTTTGGGTTTTGGGCGGGGAGGAGATGGTGCGCTTTAAGGCGCTCATCAAAGAGAAGATGCCGAGCCAGCCGCGCGGGGAGGGGACGGAGTATCAGATTTATCCGCCCGATCTGAAGGAGCCTTACAAAGCGCGGCGGTTCAAGTGCGGCGAGGACATGTATGCGACGATCAACGTGCCGCGTGAGGACAAGTTCGGGCGGCTGATGAATTTTGCGCGCAACTTCGAATTCTTCGGTGCGCCGGCGGCGTTCTTCTTCGCGATCGACCGGACGATGCAGGAAGGGCAGTGGGCGGATCTTGGCATGTTCATGCAGTCGATCATGCTGCTCGCGCGCGAGCATGGTCTGCATACCTGTCCGCAGGAGGCCTGGGCGATTTGGCACAAGACGTTGGGCGAGTTTTTGTCCATTCCGCCGGAGCTGATGCTGTTTTGCGGGATGGGGATCGGGACGATGGACGAGACGCACCCGATCAACGCGCTGCGGACGGAGCGTGCGCCGTTGGATGAGTTCGTGACGTTCGTCGGCGTGTAAGCGCTATTTCTTCGTTTGCGCGGCTTCTTTGGCGGCGGCGGCTTGGGCCGGCGTCAGTTCCAGTTCGGTGGCGACGCGATCGATCATCAGCGTCTCCATGCGGTGGAGCTGGCCGTCGACGAGGGCGACTTCCCAGAGGTGCTTCACGATATCGATGCGTTCGGGCATCGAGTAGCCCTTCTTGATCGCTTCGCAGAAGACCCAATCGTCGTAGGTGTTGGCTTGGCGCGCTTCGGCGAGCCCTAAGAGGTCGCGGGCTTGGTCGGCCGGGAGTTTCAGCGTCTCGCGCAGCAGGCGTACGACCGTGCCTTGTTCGACGGCGTCGTAGTGGCCGTCGAGGCGCGAGGCCTCAATCAGCAGCGAGGCGACGGCGACTTGGCGGCGCTCGAACGGATCGGGGTTGATCGCGTTCTGCTCCATCCGTTTTTCCAGATAGGAGACGATCTTGTCGAACATGTCGAAACTGCTCCGCGGGCGAAAAGGGTGAGGGCGGAGTCTGACAGATGGGCCCGAAAAGGCAAAGGGCCGGAGTTGCCTCCGGCCCTTTGATTCCGCGTCTTCCGCGGGTCAGCGTTAATGCCAGTGGCCGCCCGGCTCCGGACCCGGGTAGGGCAGTTTCTTGCGCGGCAGCAGGGTGTCGAGCACCACGGCAATGCCGGGCAGGGCGGTGAGGGCCATGATCATGTTGGTCAAGAACATGAACGTCAGCAGCGTGCCCATGTCGGCCTGGAACTTCAGCGGCGAGAACGACCAGGTCGAGACGCCGAGGGCGAAGTTCAAGGCGGTGAAGAAGACGCCGTTGCCGGTCTCCAGGATCGTCTCCTGATAGGACTCGGTGATGTTGGCGCCGGTCGACAGATGGTACTGCAGCCGGTTGTAGATGTAGTACGCGTAGTCGACACCGACACCGACCACCAAGACGATCACGGGCAGCGTCGAGACCTTCAAGCCGATGTCCAGCTCCAGCATGAAGAAGTAGCCGAAGAAGGTCGAGAACAAGAGCGGCAGCATACAGCCGACCGCGGCGCGCCAGTCGAAGTAGGTGATGTAGGTCAGGAACAACACCATCGCGTACACGATCAACGTCGAGGGCTGTTCGTAGAACTCGATCGTTTCGTTGACCGCGGCGGTGACGCCGGAGTTGCCCGAGGCGAGGCGGATCGTGAACGAGTCGGGGACGCTGCCCAGCACGTATAGAGATACGCCCTTGAACTCAGGCTTGTTGATGACGGACGTCAGGTCGACCTTGGCTTTGCCGTCCTTGTCCGGCGTGACCTCGATTTGACCCACGGCGCCTTTGACGGCTTCGCCGGGCAGACCCAGCAGTTCCAAGTCGCTGCCTGCCGGCGGCGGGAGATAGCCGGTGACGCTGAAGATCTGTTTCTGATCCTTGATCTGTTCTGGCGCGCTATAGGTCAGACCTGCGGCCTGTTCCTTGGTCAGCGTCCAGGTCGACGTCGGGTTGGCGGGTTCGCGGCGCGGTTTGCCGTCGGCCAGGAACTCCGGCGGCATGATGCGGTCGCCGTTGTTGCGGCCGGCGGACAGGACGTGCGCAAAGCCGCGCGCGGCCATCCATTCCTTCACCGCATCGACAACGTGATGGATCGTCGTCGCCTTGCCGTCGACAAGGAAGACCTGCAGCGGCAACAGCGTGCAGTCGATGTCGATGAGGCCCGACGATGACGGGATCGGACCCACGGCTTGAACGAGGGCGTATTGGTTGCGCGGCAGGGCGCGCCATTTCAGGTTGCCTTCGTTCCAGCCGGCAGCGATCTGTTTGGCGGTGAACGGTGCGCTTTGCACCTCGCGCACGCCTTCGACGTTGCGCATGTACCAGCTGAACTCGTTCAGATAGTTCATCGAGGCGTAGTTGATACAGGCCTGCGGCGGGGTCTCGACGACGATCGTCAAGAGGTCCAGACCGACGGAGAATTTCTCGGAAATCACGCGGGCGTCGATGTTGTAGCGCGCATCGGGGCGCAGTTCAGGCGAGCCCGGATGCAAGTCGCCGACGTGGCGGTCTTTACTCGCCCAGATGGCGCCGCCGAAGAGCAGCAGGAACACAAAGGTCAGCGGGAAGGCGACCGCGGGTGTGCCGAATACGCCCAAGAGCTTCATGAACTTCAGACGCGTGTTGCGCGCCTTGGTGATGCGCTCGCGGTAACTTTCGTGGAACGTGAAGTACGAGGCGATGACGGGAAGCATGATCAGGTTCGAGATCAGCTTGAGGCCGGTGCCGATTGAGGCGGTGACCGCGAGTTCTTGAATCTGTGGGATCGGCACGACGTAGAGAGCGGCGAAGCCGACCACGGCGGTGATCAGTGACAGAGAGCCCGGGATCAACAAGCCGCGGAAGCTCGACCGTGCGGCGGCCTCGGGTGTCAGTCCGTGCGAGAGCTCGGAGGTGATCATGTTGAGCTGCTGGACGCCGTGACTGGTGCCGATGGCGAACACCAAAAAGGGCACCAAAATCGCCAACGGATCGAGGCCGTAACCCATCACCGTCAGCAGGCCGAATTGCCAGATGACCGTGGTGAGCGAACAGCCCACGGTGAGCCACGTCAGCTTCCATTCGCGACAATAGAAGTAGACGGCGAAGATCGTAAGCAGGAAGGCGCCGCCGAAGAACATCGGGGTCGATTCAAGGCCGCCCTTGGCGATGTCCGAGATGTTCTTGGCGAACCCGATAATGTGGATCTCGAGGCCGTCCTTCTCGAACTTTTGCCGGATTTTCTCTTCGAGCTGTTCGCCGAGGTCGATGTAATCGAGCTTGGTTTGCGTCGCAGGGTCGTATTCCAGAAGCTCGGTGACGATCAGCGAGGCGGTGAAGTCGTTCGAGACCAAGCGCCCGACGAGATTGCCTTTCAGCACGTCGTTCTTCAGCTGCTTGATCGCCGGACCTTCCATCTTCTCGGGCGTGATGGTGCCCGGGATGACGTCGCGTGCGGAGATGCCGTCTTCAGTGATTTCAAGGATGCGGGTGTTGGGCGTCCAGAGGCTGGTCACCGTGCGGCGGTCGACGCCGGGCAGGTAGAACACGTCTTGCGTGACGTCGTTCAGGCGCTGCAGGAATTGCTTGTTCCAGATGTCGCCCTTGGTGTTGCGCACCACGATGATGACGCGGTTCGCGCCGAAGAGCCGGTCTTGGTATTCGAGGAACGTCGCGATGTATTCGTGACCTGTCGGCAGGCCTTTGTAGAAGCCGGCATCCATGCGCAGCTTCGTCGCTTCGTAGCCAAGGACGATGGTGATGATCGCAATCAACGCGAGGACGAGCACGCGGCCGCGGAAGAAGATCGTTTCAAGAAAGCGGATCATGTGACTCGTCTACTCCCTGCGCGCGGCGTCGAGGCCATGCGTTCTGGTTGCTTCAATGGCGACTGTTGGAACTTGATTCGGGGCGCAACGAGGCGCAATTCGACAGTTCACTTTGCGTCCCTTCCCCCATCACAACACTTCGACGGCCGCCCGCACTCCCCCGAGTGGGTCGTTCCGCGTTGGGACCTGCGGCCTCTGATGGGCAGCTTCCGGTCCCTTGGAATTGCTCTAACACACTCATGACATTGCGCGAACCTGCCACCTTTCCGCTAGTTCATTACCCGCGTCAGGTGTGGGGCCTAAGCCTCAGTGCCGGTTCGCCCTTCTCCCCCGCCGATTCTATCTATGGTTGCATTTACAATAACACGCGCGCCCTTAAGGCTGCTCTAACACGGCTGCGGTAGCGTCAAACTTGACGGCTCCGTCATTCTCAAATTGACGCTAGCGTCATCTTTGTGTAGCTTGGATCTTGAGGAATTTCTTCCCGGGAGTGTACCGCCTATGACCGCGATGCAGATTACGAAGGACAACGCGTACGACGCGCTCGACCCCACAGACTTCCCCGCGATGATGGAAGTCGACCGTTACAACGCGCGGTCCACCGCGTTCGACAAGATCATTTCCGCGACCCACGACCACTTCTGGGATCCGCTGGACAAGAAGTACATCGACTTCTCCGAGAAGTTCGACATCGAGAACGACCAGATCCTGCCGGACGAATTCTTCCCGATCTTCCAGACGAAGTTCGGCGAGCAGCTGACGGCGAAGCAGAAGGTGAAGTTCGCGAATGAGTCCGCGCGCTGGATTCTGTCGTCGATCCTGCACGGCGAACAGGGTGCGCTGTCGCTCTCGGCTTCGCTCTGTCACATCTTGCGCGATCCGGGTGCCCAGGAATACGCCGCGAACCAGACGCGCGAGGAAGCGCGTCACGTCACGGGTTTCTCGCGTTACGTCCAGGCGCGTTGGGGCAAGCCGCTGCCGGTTGGTCCGACGCTGGGCGCGCTGTTGACCGACCTCGTGCTGGCGCCTGAAGTTTACAAGAAGATCGTCGGCATGCAGATGCTGGTCGAGGGCCTCGCCATGGGCGCGTTCGCGACGCTCTATACGAAGGCGCGCGATCCGCTGCTGGTCCGCCTGACGCAGCTCGTCATGACGGACGAGGCGTTCCACCATAAGTTCGGCAAGATCTGGGCCGACCGCACGATCCCGAAGCTCACCAAGCAAGAGCAGGACATCGTCGAGGATTGGGCGGCGAGCTGCTTCCAGACGCTGCTGTTCAACCTGATCAATCCGGAGCAGATGAAATCGGTCTATGAGTCCGTCGGCATCGACTGGAAGGCGGCGCACGAGTCGCTGCTGGAAGCGATCACGGACGAGCATCGCCGCGAGCGCATGCGCGAAGGCACGGACATCTTCCGCGTGCTGATCAAGACGCTGCTCAAGGCGGGCATCATCACGGACCGCACGAAGTCGTTCTACTCGATGTATGTCGACATGGATGAACTGCGCGCCGAAGGCGATCACATGATCGGCGACGACATCGCGGAAGAGGGCATTAAATACCTCCAGACGGTGAATTTCGGCATGAAGCGTTCGGGTTCGGCGCTGTTGGCGGCCGCTGAATAAGCTAGATTTTTGCTAGTGTTCTTGAGGGCGGCCGCGTTGGCCGCCCTTTTTTGTCTGGGAGCGCGGGCGTCCCGCCCACTCTGCAGCACGTCCGCCGCAAGGCGTCGATCCAGAACGAGCGGGCGGGACGCCCGCGCTCCCAGACTGCGCCGCGCTAGTTTCGCGCGGCCGGGAGTTTGCGGCGCAGGATTTTGGTTGGGGCGAAGGGATCTGCGCCTTTGATCATTCCGTCTTCGCCGAAGCGGGACCATTGGCCGTTGCCGATGAAGACGAGATCTTCGCCGATGATGGTCGCCAGTGTGGGTTCGCTCATGTCGGGCAGGTTCGCGGCGAGGACGTCGACGCCCTCGACGGCGGTCCAACCCGGCGCCATGCGAACTAGGATCACACGCTGCGGGTCGATGCCGTTCTGGACGCCGATCAGATCGCGGCCGTGGCGCACGAGCGCGTCGATGCCGTGCAATGTGGTTTGCGGAGGCATCGGCAGAATGTTGTGCGTTTTGCCGTCGCGGCTGACGATGTGGATGCCGTTCGAATAATCGGCGATCGCCATTGTTGTTTCATCGCCTGATAGCGCGAGGCCTTGCGGGGAGTGGAACTCTTCGCTTTCGATCAGCGCATGCAACGTGCTGGCGCCGGGCGCCAAGCGATAGATGCGGCCGCTGATCGAGTCCGATGCGTAGACGTCGCCGGTTCGCGCGACGGTCAGATCGCCCAGATTGAATTCTTCCTTTGGGGCCTGGAGAATGGCGCGTTTCAACAGCCGCCCCTCGGCGTCGACGGCAAAGATGCCGGCGCGGCCTTTCTCACCGGTCTTGAGATCTGCGGTTTGCAGCATGCCGCTGCTTGCGATCCAAAGCCGGCCGCCGGTCCACGACATGCCGAACGCGCCCAGCAGGCCGTGCACGCCGGACGCCACCAGCGTCGATTTGTTGCCGGCTGCGTCGATTGCGAGAATTCGTCGGTTGTGCACGTCGCCGATGAAGATGCGGTTCGTCTCCGGATCGACCGCAATGCCTTCGGCAAGAAGGCGCGGTTCGTCGAGCGTCGCCGCGACGGTGACCTCGCCGGTCGCCAACGCGTTCTGTACCAGCTTTTCGCGAACGGCTGCCATGCGCGGACTTGCGGCCAGCGAGACGAAATCGGGATGGCCTGCGTCGGTTTTCAGGCCCATCGCGGCGTAGTCTTCGAGCGCGCGCAACGCCTCTTCTTCGCGGCCGGCGCGCGCGCTGGCGCGGGCGAGGCGCAAAGTCAGTCCCGGATGATTGGGCCGTAAGGCCAGTGCTTGTGCAAAGATGTCGGCCGCTTTGGCGTGATCGCCGGCCTCATCGGCCTTGATCGCTTCGGCGGCGCGTTGTTGGCCCTCCGTGACGGCGTCGGCGTGGGCGTTCGCGGCGGCCAGCAACGCCGCGATTGTCAGCGCGATGCAGGCAAATCCTTGGATTTTTTTCGTGGACACGCGGTTCCCCCAGTGCTGCGGCTCTTGTTCTGCGTGGCCGGTTCACATGTGATAGGTCAAGGTGCAATTTACAGCCACTCACGGAATTGCGAGATTCGCATGGGTGACGCAGGCAGAGGCGTTTTCGGGATCACGAGCGATGTCGCGCGCGGCGTCAGCCGCTGTCTGCTCGAACGCGGCTGGTCGCCGCTTTATGAGTTCACATTGCCGAGCGGGCGGCGGATCGACGTCGCGGCCATTTCGGATTCGGGCGAGATCGCCGCGGTCGAGATTAAGGTCAGCCTCAGCGACTTTCGCGCCGACGTGAAGTGGAACGAGTACCTCGATTTCTGCGATCGCTATTATTTCGCGGTGCCGGAGGGGTTTCCGCATGAGATCTTGCCTAACGACCATGGGCTGATCGTGGCCGACCGGTTCGGGGCGGCGATCGTGCGGGAGGCGCCGCATTCACCAATCGTGGCGGCGCGGCGCAAGGCGCTGCTGATCCGCTTTGCGCGGGTCGCGGCGGAGCGGTTCGCGCGCAGCGCCGATCCTTTTGCACCTTAACGCTTAACCGGAACGGGCCTGCGGCGTTGATCGGCGGGGGCCAGCATGCTCAACATCGAACATGAGCGAACGCGCGTCATTGACCCGTCACGTCGAGCCGATGGCTCGCGTCAAAGTGCTATGCGTCGGCGACGTGATGCTCGACCATTTCATCTATGGCTCGGTCGATCGCATTTCGCCCGAAGCGCCGATCCCGGTGCTGAAGGTTTCGCGCGAGGCGCGGATGTTGGGCGGCGCGGGCAACGTCGCGCGGAATGCGACAGCGCTAGGCGCGCGCGTGTCGCTGATCGGCGTCGTCGGGGACGACAGCGCGGGGGCCGATATTCAAGCGCTGATCGCGGGGCACGGTGATGTGGTTGCGCGGCTGGCGGTGACGGCCGAGCGGCCGACGACGGTGAAGATGCGCTATGTCGCGCATTCCCAGCAGTTGCTGCGCGCGGATCGCGAGGACGTCGCTGCGTTGGGGGCCGATGTCGAGCGACGGTTGATGGATGCGATCGACGGCGAGATCGGCGATGCCGGCGTGGTCGTGATTTCGGACTACGGCAAGGGCGTCGTGAGCGCGGCCGTGGCTGCGCATGCGGTGAAGGTTGCGCGCGTCGCCGGTAAGCCGGTGATCGTCGATACGAAGGCGGTCGATCTCGCGGCGTTTCGCGGCGCGAGTTTGCTGACACCGAACGCGCGCGAGCTGGGTCTTGCGTCACGGATGCCGGCGGGCAGCGACGATGAGGTTGCGGCGGCGGGACTGCACCTCGTCACGGCGTTTGATCTTGGCGGCATTGTCGTGACGCGGGCCGAGCGGGGCATGACCGTTATCGAGCGTGGTCGCGCCGGCGTGCAGTTGGCGACGGAAGCGCGCGAGGTATTCGACGTCTCTGGTGCCGGTGACACGGTGCTTGCGGTGTTGGCTTTGGCGCTTGGTGCTGGCGCGAGTTTGCGTGATGCGGCGACGTTGGCGAATGCGGCGGCCGGTATCGTTGTCGGCAAAGCCGGTACGGCGGTCGTTTATCCGGACGAACTCACGCGCGTTCTGCGTTCGTCGGAGATGAAGGGCGCGCAGGATAAGATTGTCTCGCTCGATGCGGCGGTGGAGCGTGTCGCGGCGTGGCGCGCGCAGGGTTTGAGCGTCGGCTTCACCAATGGCTGCTTCGATCTTTTGCATCCCGGGCACGTGTCGCTGCTCAGCCAAGCGCGCAAAGCGTGCGACCGGTTAATCGTCGGGCTGAATACGGATGCTTCGGTTCGCGGCCTCAAAGGCGATGGGCGGCCGGTGAATTCGGAGATGGCGCGCGCGGTGGTGTTGGCGGCGCTGGAGACGGTCGATGCCGTCGTTTTGTTTGCAGAAGAGACGCCGCTGAAACTGATCGAGGCGGTCAAGCCGGATGTTTTGGTGAAGGGCGCGGACTATACGATCGATCGCGTGGTCGGCGCCGACTTCGTGCAGAAGCATGGCGGGCGCGTCGTGCTCGTCGATCTGGTGCCGGGGCAGAGTACCACTGGCTTGATCCAGCGGATGGACGGCGCGAAGGGTCGCTGAGGTTAGCGGGCGACCGGGCTCGCGCCCTCAGGGTGTCGCCAGCCGGCGCCGGTGTATTCCATGTAGGTTGCCGTTTTGGCGGCGACATCCGCGCCGAAGTACAGGCTGACGATATGTAGCGCGAGGTCGATGCCCGACGTCAGGCCGCCGGCGGTGAAGATCCGCGCGTCGCTTTGTACGAAGCGGTTTCCGGGAACGAGCGTCACCTTGGGAAATTTGGCCACGAAATCGCGGGTGAATTCGTGGTGCGTGGTCGCGCGCTTGCCGTCGAGTAAGCCGGTCGCCGCAAGTTTAAAGGCGCCGGTGCAGATCGAGACGATGACGCTTCCCTTCGCGTGGCGCTCACGAAGCCAAGGGACGAGCTTGTCCGCGCCGCGTTGCGCGCCGACGATGACGATGTCGGGTGCGGGCGCGTCGTCGAATGTGTAGTCGGGGACGATCGTCATGCCGCCAGTCAAACGCACCGGCGCCTTGCGATCGGAGACGACGATGAGCCGGAACGGCATCTCATCGCCCAGGGGAAGGAAACTCGTGGAGGGAATGTGGGTGTCTTGGAAAGCCTCCCAGGGTCCTGCGATATCCATGACGTTGGCGCCGTCGGTGACGACGAAGGCGACCAAGATCTGGCCGTTTGCCGGCACAGGAAGCTTCGGCGCGGCGCCTGCCTGCGGTGCAAGCAGCGTCACAACGAAGAGCAGGGTAGACAGCAAGCGCAGCATGGAGGCCTCCGCATCGAATGCGGGCAGATTACGCACTCTGGGCCATGTGCCATATGACGAGTATCCGACAATTTCGGACATAAGCGATTTCCAAGATGCGACATGGATGCTATAGGCGTTGCAATGCGCCGGATGAACATCGGTATTGTGGGATACGACCAGGTCACGGCGCTCGACATCATCGGCCCGATGGAGGTGTTCGACGCCGCGAACCGCGCGATCGCCGGCGGCGACGGTGGATACAAGACCGTCGTGTTGAGCCCGGGAGCGCGACGGTTTGTGGCGGAATCCGGTTTGACAATGCTGGCGCAAGGCGCTCTCGACGCGGCGCCAGCGCTGGATACGATCATTGTCCCCGGCGGCGAGGGTCTGCGGGAGCCGAAGATCTGCGCGCCGATCGTGCGATGGCTGCGCTCGCGCGCGGCGCGGACGCGGCGGATGGTTTCCATTTGCACCGGCATCTATGCCTTGGGCGAAACGGGCTTGTTGGACGGCAGGCGGGCGACGACGCATTGGCGTTTTGCGAGCGACGTGGCGCGCCGCTTTCCCGCAATACAGCTTGAGGTCGATGCGCTCTTCATCCGTGACGGCGCCTACTACACATCAGCCGGCATTACCGCGGGGATCGATCTGGCATTGTCGCTGGTCGAGGAGGACTTCGGCGAACGCGTGGCGCTGGCGGCGGCGCGCGAGCTCGTCGTCTATCTGAAGCGCCCGGGCGGACAGCTGCAGTTCTCAGAGCCGTTGCAGTTTCAGACGCGGGCCGTCGACCGCTTCGCCGATCTTGCGCATTGGATGATCGGACATATGCGCAAGGACCTGTCGAACGAGGCGCTGGCCAAGCGCGCGGGGCTGGGTGAGCGGCACTTCAGCCGCCGCTTCAAGGCGACGTTCGGCGTGTCGCCGGCAGAATATGTCGAGCGTCTGCGATTGGACGAAGCGCGGCGGCGCTTGCCGAGTCCGCATCAGACGGTTGAGAGCGTGGCGGCGTCGGTCGGCTATGCCAGCGCGGATGCATTTCGCCGTGCGTTCGAGCGACGCTTTCGCATCGCACCCAGCGCCTATCGCAAGCGCTTCTCGTCGACCGGCCAACCCGGCTGATTACTTCGGCGAACGCTTCGCCAGGATGCGCTGCAGGGTGCGGCGGTGCATGTTGAGGCGGCGCGCCGTCTCGGACACGTTTTGGCCGCAGAGTTCGTAGACGCGTTGGATGTGTTCCCAGCGTACGCGGTCGGCCGACATCGGATTTTCCGGCGGGGCGGGTTTCGCGCCCGGTGACGACAGCAACGCGTTCGCTACGTCGTCGGCTTCGGCTGGTTTCGAGAGGTAGTCGATGGCGCCGTGCTTTACGGCGGCGACGGCGGTGGCGATGTTGCCGTAGCCGGTGAGCATCACGACGCGGGCGTCGGGGCGGGCTTGGTGCAGGACTTCGACGACGTCGAGGCCGTTGCCGGATTGGCCGATGCGCAGGTCAACGACCGCGAAAGCCGGCGGCGATTTGCGCGCGAAGGCGACCGCTTCTTCAGCGGTCTCGGCGGCGGTGACCAGGAAGCCGCGCGCTTCCATGGCGCGGGCGAGGCGCTGGCGAAACGGCGCGTCGTCATCGACGATCAGCAGCGATTTGTCGGGCAGGCCTTCGGCGGACAGGGCCACGGGTGTTTCCCCTCAATGAGCGGGTCGGAATATAGGTGCGAACGGTGCGCGAAGCCAGTCCGAGGTTGCGCGTTATCCTCTTGAATTTGCAGGGCTCTCAAGGTTCTTGCGCGGCAGGCTCATGCGGACGATGGCCCCGCCCTTTGGTTTGTTGCCGAACGAGATCGTGCCGCCGATGCGTTCGATCAGGGTTTTGGCGATGAAGAAGCCGAGGCCCATGCCGGCGTGGCCATCGGCGTGAAGGTTGGCCGGCGCGCCTTCCTTGCGGTTGGACTCGAGGCCTGCGCGCGAGGTGACGTAGGGCTCGCCCAGCCTCGCTAGGATTTCGGCGTTGAAGCCTGTGCCGTCGTCGCTGATCGTCATGTCGACCTTTTCGTCGGTCCAGACGGCTTCAATGTCGACGCGGGTGTTGGCGAAGTCGACAGCGTTCTCGATCAAGTTGCCGATGCCGTGGACGACTTCCGGATTGCGAACGACGACGAGGGCGCCGGTGCCGTTGGCGTGCACGTTGACGTCGATACCGAAGCCGCGATGCGGCTCAGCGATTTCGTCGATGAGGGCCGCCAACGGGAGGCGCTGGGCGACCGTGTTTTCGTCGGCGCCCGTGCCCTGCTGCGACAAGCGCGTCAGGATTTCGCGGCAGCGTTCGGCTTGGCTGCGCAAGAGTTTGACGTCTTCGGACCAGGCGCTACCCGCGGGCATATCGCGTTCGAGCTCGCGGGCGACGACGGCAATCGTGCCCAGCGGCGTGCCAAGTTCGTGCGCGGCGGCGGCGGCCAGCGCGCCGAGGTCGGAGAGGCGCTGCTCACGTTCCAGCGCGGACTGCGTCGCCGCAAGCGCGGTTTGCATGAGGCGCGCTTCTTCGGCGGTGCGCCAGGCGTAGATCAGGCAGAAGCCGATGCCGAGGGTGAGCGCGATCCAGACACCGGCGATGTAGAGCGGCGGCAGGAGCAGCGGGTTCTGCGGGTCCCAGGGCAGGGGCCAGTGCAGGAACGCGATGACCGAGATGCTGATGAAGGCGAGGAGCGCGAGGCGCAGGGTCGAGGTGAGGCTCAAGTTCGTCGCCGAGATGACGACGGGCGCGAGGTAGAGGATCGCGAAAGGGTTCTCGATGCCGCCGGTTAGGGCCAGCATCGCGGTCAGCTGCATGATGTCGAAAGCGAGGTGGGCGCTCGCTTCGCGTTCGCTCAGCATATGGATGCTGGGGTAGAGGAACAGCATCACGGCGTTGAAGGCGATGGCGACGGCGATCACCATCAGACACTGGCCGATCGGCATCTGATACTTCAGGCCGAAGAAGACGATGAAGATCGCCACGATCTGGCCGATGATGCCGAGCGAACGGACGAAGACCAGCGTGCGGAGACGGACGCTCGCGCCGCTGGACGGATTGGCGACGGCCAGGATGTCGGCCGGCAGGAGCGCCGCGAGGAGGTTGGGTCGTCTCGCTTGGGGGAGCGGTTCGGCGACTATTTTTTGCTCGCTTTCGTTAGCAGGGCGACGATCGCGGCTTGGTTGTTGGCTTTGGCGATGTCGAGGGCGGTCGCGCCGGAGGAGTCCGTGTCGTCGAGGTCGGCGCCGCGTTCGATCAGAAGGCGCACGATGCTCGCATGACGGGCCCGGGAGGCTTTGATCAGCGGTGCTTCGCGCAATGCGCCGGGCAGGTTCACGTCGGCTTTGTGGTCGAGGAGATATTCGGCGATGTCGTAGTCGCCGTTGCTGGCGGCGAGCGTTAACGCGGTGGTTTCGTCGCGGGATTTGTCGTCCGGGCGTGCGCCGTTTTCGATCAAGATTTTGACGACGTCCAGGCTGCGGGCGCCGACCGCGATGATGAGAACCGGCGTGCCGTCGGCCGCGCGCTTGGTTGCAGGTTCGCCCGCCACCATAGCCGCGTTCATGTCTTTGACGGAACCTTCGCGGGCGGCGCGTACGATCGGGGCATCGCCGAAGAGGTCGTCGATGGGGCTCGCCTGCGCGGGCAGGGTCCATGAGAGGGCGGCCAAGGCGATCAACGTCCAAAGACTGCGTGCGCGTGTCATGTCATCGTTCCGCTGTTGCCGCCCTCAAGACCCGTTCGGCGGCGATAATAGCCCTCCTTCGGGCGATGGAAAGCGGGACTATCCACAAAGCAAATTTGCCAGGATTTAGCCGACGTTAAGGGGCCCTCTTTAGGTTCTGGAGCTGGTTTCACGGGATTTCGACGCGACGATGGGCAAAGGTAACGGCAAGCGGCGGTCGCCGCGGCGCTCGTCCGCCCGAAAGGCGCGTCCGGAAGCCTTCGACGACGAAGACGAAGGCGGCGGGAAGCGCTGGAGCCTTCTCCATGGCGTCGCCGTGGCCGCGGTGTGGGTCGGCGTTATCGTTGCCGGCACTCTCGCTTATTTCGCCGCCGATCTTCCGTCTACGGAGGGATTGTGGCGGCAGGAGCGGACGCAGGCGGTGACGCTGCTCGATGCGGGCGGGCGCGCGATCTCCAGGCGCGGGATTGATTCCGGATTGCCGGTGACGTTGAAGGATCTGCCGCCGCATGTCGCGCAAGCCGTGCTCGCCAGTGAAGACCGCCGGTTCTATTCGCATTTCGGTTTAGATTTTTGGGGCTTGGGCCGCGCGGCGTGGGTCAACATGGAGGCCGGGCGCGTGGTGCAGGGCGGCTCCACCATTACGCAGCAGCTTGCCAAGAACTTGTTTCTGAAGCCTGAGCGGACGTATGGGCGCAAGATTCAGGAGGCGCTGCTTGCCGTCTATCTCGAGATGTCGTTTTCGAAGGACGAGATTCTCGCGATCTATTTGAACCGCGTTTATTTCGGCGCGGGGGCTTACGGCATCGACGCGGCGTCGCGGCGCTATTTCAACAAGCCCGCTTCGCGGTTGACGCTGGTTGAGGCGGCGATCCTCGCCGGGCTTTTGAAGGCGCCCACGCGGTATTCGCCGGTGAACGGGATCGAGCTTGCGCAAAGCCGGGCCAGCGTCGTGCTGCAGTCGATGGTTGACGTCGGCTACATCGGCAAGGCCGATCGCGACGAAGCGCTTCATACGCGGCCGAAGCTTGCGACCGGTCAGTCGGTGCAAGGCAATCAGTATTTTGCCGATTGGGTGATGGAGCAGTTGCCGGGCCTCGTCGGGCGGCCGGATACCGACATCGTGGTCGAGACGACGCTCGATCTTGAGCTGCAGCGGGCGGCGGAAGACGCGGTCGTGAAGACGTTGCGCCAGAAGGCTTCGCCGAACGCGCAAGGCGCGTTGGTTGCGATGGCGACGGACGGGTCGGTCAAGGCGATGGTCGGCGGGCGCTCGTACATGATGTCGGAGTTCAATCGCGCAACGCAGGCCAAGCGTCAGCCGGGCTCGGCGTTCAAGCCGTTCGTCTATCTGGCGGCGATGGAAGCGGGCCGCTCGCCCGCGTCGCATATGGTCGACGCGCAGGTGACGTATCGCGGGTGGACGCCTGCGAATTATTCCGGGACCTATGAAGGCGACATGACGCTCGCCGATGCGCTGTCGCGTTCGGTGAACACGGTGGCGGTGAAGCTGTGCTTGGAGCTGGGGCCTGAGACGGTGGCGCAGACGGCGCGGCGTCTTGGGATCGTGTCGGACCTTGCGGCGGTGCCGTCGCTGGCGTTGGGCACGTCGGAGGTTTCGCTGCTTGAACTCGTCAACGGGTATGTGCCGTTCGCGACGGGCGGGCGCGGCGCCATTCCGCACGGCATCACGCGCGTGACGTCGATCAACGGCGACGTTTTGTATGAGCGCGCGGGGTCGGGGCTCGGCAACGTGACGACGGCGGAGGCCGCCGGCGCGATCAATCGTATGCTGATGCAGGCGGTGCGGACGGGCACAGGTAAAGCGGCGGCGCTCGACGGACGTCCGACGGCGGGCAAGACCGGCACGTCACAGGATTTCAAGGACGCTTGGTTCGTCGGCTACACGCGCCAACTCGTCGCCGGCGTTTGGGTCGGCAACGACGCGAACCAACCGATGGGCAAAGAAATCCGCGGCGGCACGCTGCCGGCCACGATGTGGAAGTCTTTCATGGTGCGCGCGATGGACGGCCAACCGATCATGCCGCTGCCCGGCAGCGATGTGGTCGACGCGCCGGCCGATGGTGACGATGCGTCGGCGTTCGACGAGTTGCTGGCGGGGTTGTTCGCGGAGTCGAAGCCGGAAGCGGCCACGACGAATTAGCGCTCCCAAAATTTCGTCATGGCCGGGCTCGACCCGGCCACCCAGTGCGCGCACGTCCGTGCGCGCCTGAGACTCACCTAAATCCTACGAAGTCGCGCGTTACGGCCGCGCAGACGCGCGGCCACTGGGTGGCCGGGTCAAGCCCGGCCATGACGTTGAAGAGGCTGTCTAGCCCCGCCGGCGCTTTGGTTTTTGGGCGTTGTAGCGGTGGAGTTCGCTGCCGAATTCGCGGAGCCAGGCTTGGGCGGTTTCGGCTTCGTCTTGGCCGACAAGCTTATCCACGATGCGCCAGAAGCGGGTGCCGTGGTTCATTTCGCGCAAGTGGGCGACTTCGTGGGCGGCCACGTAGTTGAGCACCGAGTTCGGGGCCATGATCAGGCGCCAGCTCAGCGAGATCGCGCCGCTGGTGGAGCATGAACCCCAGCGGCTGGTCGCGTCGCGCACCGTGATACGCGTGACGTTTACGCCGAGTTCTTCGGCGAGCGCGTTGATGCGGCGGGTGATGGCCGTGCGGGCTTGTTTCTTCAACCAGTCTTCGACGCGGCGCGGGGCGTGTTCGCGTTTGCCGGTGACGCGGATGGTCGGGCGGGTGGCGTCGTTGTCGATCCAGACGCTGCCGCGGTCGGGGCTCAGGCGCAGGACGTAGAGGTTGCCTTTGAAGAGGACGGTGTCGCCCGGTTCCAGATAAACCGGATCCGGCACGCGATCGAGGCGGCCGGCGATCCAGTCGCCCTCCTGCCGCGCGAAGTCCAGGGCCTTTTGGACCGAACGTTCGCTGGGGGCCACGACGGCCACTTCACCCGTCGAGGGGTGCACTTTGACGATCAGACGGCGAGCTCTGGGGTTCAAGCGCACCTTCACGGATACGGACTTGCCCCCAATTCTCATCGTCTCTTGCCGCGCCCGCTTTTCCACGTCCTTAGAACCCTCGCTCAAAACTCGTTACACTCGGTCCCCAACACGCTTCCCAATGGACTCCTCACCCGTTTCCCAGAGTTCAAATCATGTCGGACCGACCGCGTTTTCACTTGGCCTTTCCCGTCCATGACCTGCTCGAGGCTCGCGCCTTCTACGGCGGTGTGCTCGGTTGTCCTGAAGGTCGATCTGCTCCCGATTGGGTCGACTTTGACTTTTTCGGGCATCAAATCGTTGCCCATCTGAGCCCCTTCCCGAGGGCAATGGAAGAGACAAACATCGTTGACGACGAACAAGTGCCGGTGAGGCATTTCGGTGTCATACTAACCCCTTCAAAATTCAGGGAAATCGCCGAAAAACTGCAGGCCGCGCAGGCGCAATTTCTGATCGAACCGCAGACGCGATTTCAAGGACTTCCCGGTGAGCAATTAACGATGTTCGTAAGGGACCCGTCGGGCAACGCCTTAGAATTCAAGGCCTTCGCGGATGACCGAATGGTCTTTGCGAAAACTTAACGAACAGCGGGTTCCTTAATACCAGATTAGGGTTAACGAAGAGTTATCCCCAGGTGGTGCTCCAGCGCCTGCAGGGCGGGTTCGGCGGCTTCGACCTTGATGGTCGTCATGCCCAATTCGCGGGCCGGTTTCAGGTTGATTCCGAGGTCGTCCAGATAGATCGATTTCTTCGGATCGACCTTCAATTCGTCGAGCATCATTTTGTAGATGCGCGGGTCGGGCTTGCGCACGCCGACCTTCGAGGACTCGATGACGTGGTGGAACAGGGCCATCGCTTCATCGACGGCCTTGTTGCGCCAGGTGTTCTCGGCGCCGCCGTCGGATTTGACATTGTTGGTGATGCAGCCGGTTTTGTGCTTTGCCGAAATGAGCTTCAGCGCTTTGAGCATCGACGGGCGTACCGCGCCGTAGAGGCAGGCCAGCACGTCGCGGCCGGGGAGATCGTGGCCTAGGGCGCGGGCTTCGGTGGCGAAGGCGACGTCGAAGGCGGCGAGGTCGATGTCGGACCGTTCGAAGCGCGCCCACGCGTTCTCGTGCGGGTTGGTCGCGTTGATGCGGCGGATGGTGTCCTTCGGGATGCCGCGCTCGACCTCCAGACGGTTGAACGCCTCAAACGGACTTTCGGTGATAACACCGCCGAAATCGAAGATGACCGCTTCGAACAAGAGAACCTCCGTGTACTGCGCGCGAGTTTGGCACGGCGCGCGTTGTGCGCTCAAGGTGCGTGGGTTTGTAGGGCGGTGCGGCGGTGATTCAGCTTCACCACCAAGACACCAAGGCACCAAGAGGCTCAGGCCACCACCCGCCGCCACATCCACCCCGCCCCATGGCTGCAATACAATATGGGTGTCATGGTCCGCGAAGGCGGACCACCCACGACTTTCAGCGTTTGCGTAGCGGATGCGTTTATCGTTTCACGCCAAGACGCCAAGACGCCAAGAGAGTTCACCCTTCGGCGCGCAGCGCCAATCACAGGTCCGAATGGCGCCTACGGCGCCGAAGGTTTCTTTGACTCTTGGCGCCTTGGCGTCTTGGCGTCTTGGCGTGAAACAAACAGCATCTGAGCACCGCGGCGCTGAAGAAAGTCGTGGGTGGTCCGCCTTCGCGGACCATGACACACGGGGGTGGATGTGGCGCGGGCGGTGGACGGTGGCCTGAGCCTCTTGGTGCCTTGGTGTCTTGGTGGTGAAGCTGAATCTCCGTCGCGCGGGACTCGGCGACGGGTCCACCACGGATTGTGGCGTCGCCCTTGCGGCCGTATGTCCCTTATGAAAGTTTCGCCGCGATCCTATTCTCCCCTCATGACCGACATTACGAGGACCTAAGACCCATGGCTGAGGCGCGTTCCGGTGGGCAGTCGGCTAGGCCGCGTTCGCCGCATCTGGGGATCTATCGCTGGCCGATCACGATGGGGACGTCGATCCTGCACCGTGTGACCGGCGTCGGGCTCGCGTTCGGGACGTTGCTCGTTGCCTGGTGGCTGGTGGCGGCTTCGATGGGGCCGGAGAGCTATGACACGTTTGCGCGCGTTGCCGGGCATTGGTTCGGGCAACTGGTGCTGTTCGGATTTACCGTCGCGCTGATCTATCACGCGGTGAACGGCGTAAGGCATTTGTTCTGGGATGTGGGCCGGGGCTTCAAGATGCACACCGCGAACACGTCGGGCATCGTCGCCTATGTCGTGACTGTCGCGCTCACCCTTATCGTTTGGCTGGTCGCGTATCGTTCGATGGGGGTGATCTGATGACCATTCAGACGCCGCTTGGCCGCGTGCGCGGCCTGGGCTCCGCCAAATCGGGCACTACGCATTTCTGGCATCAGCGGGTGACGGCGGTGGCGCTGCTGCCGCTGACGATTTGGTTTGTGTGGTCGATCGCGCGCTATGCCGGTGCGCCTTATGCCGAGGTGTTGGAGTTCCTGCACAATCCGTTCAATGCGGGGGCGATGCTGTTGTTCGTGCTCGCGGGCCTTTATCACATGGTTCTGGGTGTCCAGGTCGTAATCGAGGACTACATTCATCGCGAGAGCACGAAGCTTGCGCTCTTGTTGTTCACCAATTTCGCCGCGTTCGCGGTCGGCATGATCTGCGTGATCGCCGTTCTGCGTATCGCCGTCTAACTTTCGGAAGTTCACACCATGGTTGCCTATCCCATCACGGATCACACCTTCGATGTCGTCGTCGTGGGGGCGGGCGGCGCGGGGTTGCGCGCGACGCTGGAAGCGGCGAAGCATGGGTTGAGGGTCGCGAACATCACCAAGGTGTTTCCGACGCGCAGCCACACCGTCGCGGCGCAAGGCGGCATCTCGGCGGCGCTGGGCAACATGGAGCCGGACGATTGGCGCTGGCACATGTACGACACCGTGAAGGGGTCGGACTGGCTGGGCGATCAGGACGCGATCGAATATCTGTGCCGGCACGCGCCGGAAGCCGTGTACGAGCTTGAGCATTTCGGCGTGCCGTTCAGCCGCACCGAAGAAGGCAAGATCTATCAGCGCGCGTTCGGCGGCATGACGAAGGATTACGGCAAGGCGCCGATCCAGCGCACGGCGGCCGCTGCCGACCGTACCGGTCACGCGATGCTGCACACGCTTTACGGGCAGAGCCTGCGTTACGACGCGGAGTTCTTCATCGAGTACTTCGCGCTCGATCTCATCATGGAAGAAGGCCGCTGTCGTGGGTTGATGGCGTGGTCGCTCGACGATGGGTCGATCCACCGCTTCCGCGCGAGCAAGGTGATCTTGGCGACGGGCGGGTATGGCCGTGCCTATTACACCTGCACCGGCGCGCACACGCAGACGGGCGACGGCAACGGCATGGTGCTGCGCGCCGGCTTGCCGCTTCAGGACATGGAGTTCGTGCAGTTTCATCCGACCGGCGTTTATGGCGCCGGCGTTCTGATCACCGAAGGCGTGCGCGGCGAAGGCGGGTATCTGACCAACGCCAGCGGCGAGCGGTTCATGGAACGCTATGCGCCGAGCGTAAAAGATCTGGCGTCACGCGACGTGGTCAGCCGCGCGATGACGGTCGAGATCCGCGAAGGCCGCGGCGTCGGTCCGCACAAGGATCATATCCATCTGCATCTGAGCCATCTTGATCCGAAGATCATTCACGAGCGGTTGCCCGGCATTTCGGAATCGGCGCGCATCTTCGCCGGCGTCGACGTGACCAAGCAGCCGATCCCGGTGTTGCCGACCGTGCACTACAACATGGGCGGCATTCCGACGAACTATCACGGCGAAGTCGTGAACCCGAAGGACGGCGATCCCGATGCCGTGGTGCCGGGCTTGATGGCGATCGGCGAGGCGGCCTGCGTGTCGGTGCACGGCGCCAATCGTTTGGGTTCGAACTCGCTCATCGATCTTGTCGTGTTCGGACGGTCGGCGGGCATGAAGTGTGCGGCCGACGTGAAGCCGAACGAGCGCCAGCCGGAGTGGGCGAAGGGCGCGGGCGACGAGGCGCTGGCGCGGCTCGATCGTTTCCGCAACGCCAAGGGCGGCACGCCGACGGCGCAGCTGCGCCTGCGCATGCAGCGCGCGATGCAGAATTATTGTCCGGTGTTCCGCACCGGCGGCGAACTCGCCAAGGGCGTCGATGCCGTGGCGCAGGTCTACAAGGACTCGCCTTCGATCGAGATCAAGGATCGCTCGATGATCTGGAACTCCGACCTCGTCGAGACGCTGGAATACGACAATCTGATTTCGCAGGCGAACGTCACCGCGGCGGGCGCGCTGGCGCGTGAGGAAAGCCGCGGCGGTCATGCGCGCGAAGACTTCCCAAACCGCGACGACGCCAAGTGGATGAAGCACACGCTGTCGTGGTTCGACGCGAAAACCGGTGCGGTCAAGCTCGACTACCGTCCGGTGCATACCTACACGATGTCGAACGACATCGAGTACATCGCGCCGAAAGCGCGCGTCTACTGAGGAGCGTTTGACGAGGAGGGTCTGATGGACGTTATCGCCCTGGTTGGCGGTGCCGGCAATTTTGTCGACCTTCTCGGCGAACTCGCCGCCGGTATGCAGGCGCAAGCCCGCGCCCAGTTCAGGGACGTTGTGCGGCGCGATTTGCGCGCCATACGCTTCGGCGCACCGGGCGTTCTCGATCAGCTGAAACGTATGCGTGATGGGACGCGCGTCCAGGAGTACGAGTGGCGGCCGGTGTTGCAGGCCTTCAACGACGATGGGTGGGCGGTCGATCCGTCGTTGCAGCGCGTTGCCGCCGCCGTCGAGCAGGCGGGTTTGCCCTTGGCGCTGGCGGATTCGAATTTCCTGCTGCTGGTCCGCAAGCAGAAGCTCGAGTTGCTGCGCACGATGCAGGGCGAGTTGAACTATCTTCCGAAAGAGGACGACGCGGCGCTGGGGCAGGCGCGGGCGCGTCAGCTTATCGAAGCCATCGAAGCATTCAACGACAAGGTCGAGACTCTCGACAGGGTTTTGGCGGCGTAGTCTACTCGCCCGCGTCTTTCATGAGGTGGCTGTCGTGCGCGTTCTCGTCACCGGCGGATCCGAGGGCATCGGCTTTGCCGTGGCCGCTGAAGCGGTCAGGGCCGGCGCAGACGTCGAGATATGGGCGCGGCAGGAGGACAAACTCAAGGCGGCGTGCGCGAAGCTGAATGCGATCCGGGTGAATGCGGCGCATTGGCGGCGCGTCGACGTTTCGGATCCACTCGATGTGCGGACGGCGGCGGAGAAATATCTCGCGCACGGTCCGCCGGATCGTTTGTTTCAGTGTGCGGGTTTTGCGGTCGCCGCGTTTCTTGACGATGTCGCCGACAACGATGTCGAGATGATGTTCGCCGTGAACGCGATGGGCTCGATCTATGTGGCGCGCGCGATTGCGCCGGCGATGGCCGCGCGCAAGTCCGGTGCGATCGTGCTGACATCGTCGGATCTAGGCTTCATCGGTTTGTTCGGATGGTCCGTCTACGCGGCGACCAAGCATGCCGTCGTCGGGTTTGCATCGTCGTTACGCAACGAGCTGAAACCGTTCGGCGTGAGCGTGCAGGCGCTGTGTCCGCCGGCGACGCAGACGCCCGGCTTCGACCGCGAGAATGAGACGAAGCCGCGCTCGGTTCGTAAAGCCGAGCAGGCGGGCGGCGTGATGAGCCCGGAAGACGTTGCGCGCACGGCGTGGGCGCGTGCTGGCCGGGGCGGGCTTCACATCATCCCGAACCGCACCTCGCGCATTCTGTTTGCGCTGACGCGCGTGTCGCTTCGCCTCGCGCACGGGTTGGTGCGCGCGCCGGGGCCTGGGCAGCCGCGCTAACGCTCGTCCGTCACGTTCGGTATCGTAAACGTCCGTAGGCGTTGCAATCGGTGACCAGCGCTACAGGCGCATCTCACCTTGTCGCCATAATCCGCGCCCTTTGTGAGTGCTCACCCTAACGTACGGAGAGACTCACATGGTCTTCTTGCCTGACGCCGCAGCGCGCGGGCCGGGACTTAAGTTCCTGCTCGTCGCCGCCATCACATTGGTGATGGCGCTGCCGCTTTACTTCATCGTCACCATCCTCACCGACCGCCAAGAGTATGCGCTTACGGCGGCCGCCGATATCGAACGCGGGTGGGGCGGCCCGCAGAAATTGGCGGGGCCGCTGCTCGCCGTGCCGTATTCGCTGAGTTCGACGACGTTTGCGACCGACGGCACCGGGTCGACGATCGATGCCCGGCACGTCGCGATCTTTCTGCCGAAGACGTTGACCGCCGACATCGACAGCACGGCCAAAGCGCGGGCGCGCGGCATCTTCGACGTGAACGTCTACACGGCGACGGTCGGTATGAAGGGCATTTTCCAGCGGCCCGATTTTGCGAAGCTGGGGATCGCGCCGACGGCGATCGCTTGGGATCAAGCGACGACCTTGATGCCGATCGGCGATCTGCATGGGTTGAGCGAGAACGTCACGATGCGCTGGGACGCGGCGCGGCGTGCGGTCGAGTTCAGCCCGGGACTTACAATCATGCCGCTCTCGGGGATCAGCGCGCGCGTTCCGCTGAGCGCGGAGACGGGCGATATTCCTTTCGACGTGACGGTGAAGTTGCGCGGTACGCGGCAGTTGATGCTGGCCGCGACCGCCGGCGAAACGATCGTCAACGCTCGCGGCAACTGGCCCCATCCGAGCTTTCAGGGCAGTTTCCTGCCTGCCTCGCACGAGATCACGGCGCAGGGGTTCAAAGCGAGTTGGCGGGTGCCGCATCTGGCGCGGAATCTGCCGCAGGCGTCGCGCAACACGGATGTGCTCGCGCAAGGCTTGGAAGCGGCCAGCTTCGGCGTGTCGTTCGTGCAGCCGGTCAATTTCTATCTGCTGGTCGAGCGGGCGCTGAAATACGCGATGATGTTCATCGGCTCGGTGTTTCTGTCGTTCTTTCTGATCGAGACGCTGTCAGGGGCGCGGATTCACGGCGTGCAGTATCTGCTCATCGGCGGCGCGCAGGTCGTGTTCTATCTTCTGCTGCTGTCGTTCGCCGAGCAGGCGGGGTTTGACGTGGCCTATCTCATTGCGGCGAGCGCCGCGGTGCTTTTGATCTCGGCCTATGGTCTCTCGGCGCTTAAGAGTTGGACGAGCGGCGGGATCGTGTTCGGCGTGTTGAGCGTGCTCTACACGCTGTTGTTCATGCTGCTGAAACAGGAAGACCACGCGCTTGTGATCGGCGCCTGTGCCGCGTTCGCAGCGATCGCGCTGACCATGTATGTCACGCGCAATGTCGATTGGTACGGCTCGCCCAAGGCGGTCGCCAGTCCGCAGTGAAGATGCGTGTGAGGGGCGGCGGCGCTTGCCGCCCCTTGGCCTCTTAAGGCAGTGCGCGCCAGGCGGCGGCGAGTTCGCTGCCTTTGGCTTTGCGCCAGGCGACGCAGCGGTCGACTGTCTCCAGCGCGTTGGCGAAGGTGCGCGGGGCGCCAATCATGTCGGCGACCATCGGTTTGAAGAACCACTCGATCTCGGCGTGGGCTGCGTCCGTGCAGAGCTGGCCGGTGAGGCCGATGAAGCGGGAGCGGCCGTCTTTCGGCACCGGTGCTGTCAGGCGCTCGAAGTCCTTGCGCAGCCATGCCCACGCGCCGGCGCGGCGCTCGGCGTCGGCGAAGAGTTCGCGCAGGTAGGTTCGCGTCTCGCGCACGCGCAGCGAGCCGGAGGCGACGAATTCTTCGATGACGGCGATGGCCTTCGGGTCGCGCGCGGCGGTGAGCGCCGTGATGGCGGCGAGGCGGAATTCGGCTTCGGACGAGGCTTTGATGGCGGCGAGGGCGTCGCGCGCCACCGGTTCGCCGCCGGTGAAGACGGCGGCCCACAGCGAGACGGGGACGAGTTCGGGTGGCGTGCCGGGGTTGGGCTGCGACCCTGCGACGGCGCGCAGGTGCGCCGCGCCTTTGCCGGCCATGGCCGAGAGCGTCGAGGGATCGCGGCCGACCATGACCATGATTTCGGCGAGCGTTGCGCGGGCGAGAGTGGTTGCCGCCGGCTCGCCGCGTCGTGGTTCGAGACCGACTTTCGTGAGCGCTGGGGTGATCCAGGCGCGCGTCTTTTGTTCGAACAGCGGGAGGTCGGCGCGGGTCAGCAGGTTGCCGCGCATCTCGGTCAGGAATTGCTGGATCGTTTGCAGCACGTCCCACGGCGCGTTCTGCGCGATGGTTTTCAGCGTGGTGACGTAGGTCGCCGCGTCGGTGTCGCCGGTGCGGAAGGCGGCGCGCAGGCTATGCAGCAGCGCCATGTGTTCGGCGGGCGTCATGCGCGCCGTCGCGGCGGTGAGCTTTTGCCACTCGTCGCGCGCCATGGAGAAGCGGTAGTAGCCTGCGCCGTTGGTGTTCGGCAGCAGCGTCGCGCCGCACTGGCCGGGCAGGGTCGTCGTCGCCGTGCGTTCGCTGAGCATTGTGCAGGCGAGTGGCCTGCCTTTCGCGACGTCGCGCATGCAGACGGGGATCGACCAGCTGCGTTTGTCTTCGACGTTCGGTGCGCCGAAGGGCGTTTGCGATAGTTCGACGATGAGGTCGCGGTCGCTGCACGTGGATTTGACGCGCACCAGCGGGACGCCGGGTTGGTTCAGGAAGGTCTCGAAGGCGGGGACGATTTCGGGTTTGCCGGAGCCTTGGGCGAGCGAGTCCATGAAATCGCGGACGTCGGCGGTGCCGTGGGCGAAGCGGCGCATGTGGGTGCGCACGCCTTCGCGGAAGGCGTCTTGGCCGAGGTAGCTTTCGAACATCGAGAGGACGCCGCCGCCCTTTTGGTACGTCAGGCCGTCGAAAGCGTTGGCGATGTCGTCGTTGGTTTCGATCGGCTGGCGGATGGCGCGGGCGCTGGAAAGGGAGTCGGTGTCCATCACGTCGAGCGCGTCGTGGATCGTTTCGCGCGCGAACTCGCCTTGCGGCCAGACGGCGAGCGAGGCCTTGTCGCCCATCCAGGTCGCGAAGGCTTCGTTCAGCCAGATGTCGTTCCACCATTTCGGCGTGACGAGATCGCCGAACCATTGGTGCGCGACCTCGTGCGCGTGCAGCAGCATGAAGTAGCGCTTCTGGCGGATGGAGGAGGCGTCGTCGAGCAGAATGCCGCGCTCGGTGTAGGTGATGGCGCCCGCGTTCTCCATGCCGCCGGCCAGGAAGTTGGGCGGGGCGATGACGTCGAGCTTCGGATAGGGGAAGGGGGCTGCGAAATAATCTTCGAGCCAGCGCATGAGCGGCGGCGTGTGGCGCAGCGCGTAGATCACGCGGTCGCCTTTGCCTTTCACCGTGAGGCCGCGCAACGGCACCGGGGGGCGGCCTTTGAAGGCGGGCACGGTCGGGCCCTCGGTGACGTCGTAGGGGCCGACGGCGAAGGCGATGAGGTAGGTGGGCAGGGGTTCAGTTGTGGCGAAGGTGATCTTCTTCAGGCCGCCTTCGAGTTTCTCTTCCTTGACGGGCAGCGTGTTCGTGACGACGGCGTCCGCTTCCTTTGCGGTGAGCGTGATGTCGAAGGGCGTTTTGAAGCGCGGTTCGTCGAAGGAGGGGAAGGCGCGGCGGGCGGAGTTGGCTTCGAACTGGGTCCAGGCGTATTTGTCGCCGCTGTCGGTCATCGACGTCAGCGCGTCGGGTTCGGGGTTGAATGTGGTCTTGAACGGCATGCTCACCGTGACTTTTCCGGCGGGCAGTTCCTCTTCGAAGGTCAGTTTGGCGACGCCGCTGTCGTGGACTTGCGTGTAGACGCCCTTGACCTCTTCGCCGCCGGCGCGGCGCGCGATCACTTGCGTCACGTCGAGGTCTTGGCCGTGCAGATAGATTTCGCGCTTGGCCGTCTTGAGGTCGAGATCGATGGCGACCGTGCCGTCGTAGCCCTTTTCCTCCGGCAGGATCTTGAGGTCGATCGTGTAGTGCAGCGGCGCCACGTCGGTCGGCAGTTGACCGAGCGGCGCGCCGGGATCGGTGACGACGCGCGGCGCGCCTTCCGGCGGCGACGGCGGTGTTTGCGAGTCACACGCAGCTAGACTCGTCGTGGCGAGCAGACAGGCGATGACGAAGCGTGTGGTTCGGCGCATGCGGAGTCCTCGAGACCTTCGTGCCGCGACATTAAGGGGCGGAAGGCGTCTTGTGTACCGGGTGGACGCGCGGGCCGCGCCGCGATAGATCAAGATTCAGAGACTTTACCGCCACTCGCGAGCTCACCACCCATGGCCGAACTGACATTGCCCCGGAACAGTAAGGTCAAACCGGGCAAGACTTGGCCTGCGCCCGAAGGGGCGACGAACCTGCGGACGTTCAAGGTCTATCGCTGGAATCCCGACGACGGGGAAAATCCGCGGCTCGATACCTACTTTGTGGATATCGACAATTGCGGGCCGATGGTTCTGGACGCGCTGATCAAGATCAAGAACGAGATCGATCCGACGCTGACGTTCCGCCGGTCGTGCCGCGAGGGCGTGTGCGGGTCGTGCGCGATGAACGTGGACGGGTCGAACACGCTCGCCTGCACGAAGGCGACGGACGAGATCAAAGGGGCGGCGGTTGCGATCTATCCGCTGCCGGCGATGAACATCGTCAAAGATCTCGTGCCGGATATGACGCATTTCTACGCGCAGTATGCGTCGATCGAGCCGTGGCTGAAGACGAAGACGCCGACGCCGCAGACGGAGTGGAAGCAGTCGCCGGAGGACCGGGCGAAGCTCGACGGTTTGTACGAGTGCATCATGTGCGCGTGCTGCTCGACCTCGTGCCCGAGCTATTGGTGGAATCAGGACCGGTATTTGGGGCCGGCCGTGTTGCTGCAGTCGTATCGCTGGCTGGCGGACAGCCGCGACGAGGCGAAGGGCGAGCGGCTCGACAATCTCGAAGATCCGTTCCGGCTCTATCGCTGCCACACGATCATGAACTGCGCGAGCGTGTGTCCGAAGGGGCTGAACCCCGCGGAAGCGATCGGCGAGATCAAGCAGATGATGGTGAAGCGGTCGGTTTAGTTGGTCGTAGATCTGAGTGGTCCGAAG
>JAWXBY010000072.1:0-24184 GCA_034440355.1 Alphaproteobacteria bacterium | reverse complement strand
GCAACAGCCGCTCGGCGATCGCCAGCTTGTTGTCGCACAGCGCGCCCGCCGCCTCGATCAACCGCGGATCGTTCGTCGACGCCCGGATCGCGCGCGCATAAGCCTGATCGGCCGCCTCGACTTTACCGGTGACCGTCAACTGATCGCCCAGCGCACGATACGCGCCGCCCAGCAGACGCTGCGCGTCGGCCTGGCCCGGCATCACTTTCAGAATTTCGAGAAGCTGTTCGACCGCGAGCGCGGGATCATGCGCAGTGAGGCGTCTGGCGTGCGCAAGCGCGGTCGCCAAACTGCCGACATGTTCTGCCACCGCCATCCCCATCAAGGCCCCCACCTCGATGTGACAGTGTCACGTCACCTCTTCGCCTGAAGCAAGACACGCCAGCGCCCGAAAATTAGGCGTTTCCGCGTACGGACGAGGCGCTGTGTCCTTTACGGCGCACAGATATTCGCCCAGCAGGCGAACCGTTCACGGTTCGGCCGAATAGGCCACTTTGCCGTCGACCATAGTCATGACCGGGCGCCCGGCGATGATCTCCGCAGGCGCAGCCTTCAACAGGTCGGCCGAGAACACGGAAATGTCCGCCCGCTTGCCGACCGCCAGCGATCCAAGTTCGCGCTCATGAAACACCGCGTAGGCGGGCGCTGACGTGAACATCGCCAGTGCTTGGTTCCGATCGACCGCCTCTTCAAGGTGCCAATCATTGCCCGCAAACCCTTTGCGGTCGTGCCGATAGACGGCGGCATAGAACTCTTCGAGCGCCTCGCCCTTTTCGACCGGCGCGTCCGAGCCGCCGGCAATCGTCGCGCCGGACGTCAGCAGCGACTTCCACGCATACGCACCTTTCAGACGCGCGGCGCCCAACCGCGCCGGCGCAAATAACAAGTCACTGATCGCATGCGACGGCTGCATCGACGCAATCACGCCAAGCTTGGCAAACCGAGGCAAGTCGGCAGGTGCGACCACCTGGGCATGCTCGATCCGCCACCGCAAATCACGACCGCCCTTCGCGCCGAACGTCGTCGCAAAAGCGTCGAGCACCAAGCGATTGCCGCGATCTCCGATCGCATGAACCGCGATCTGCGCGCCCGCAGTCTTGGCGCGCTTGAGATACCCCATCATGTCTTTTTGCGGCAGTAGAATGAGCCCGCTGCTTTTGGCATCGCTGTATGGCGCAAGCAGCGCCGCGCCACGCGACCCCAGCGCACCGTCGACGTAAAGCTTGACGCCGCGCACGCGCACACGCCCCGTCGCGTCTTGATACGGGCCTGACTTCAGCACCCGTGTGCCGCTCTCCGCGTCCAGGTAATTGTCGACCCTGATCGGAAGCTCGCCCGCCGTCGCCATCGCGTCGAGCATCGCAAGCTCATCGGCGGCGACGCTCATATTATGCACGCCCGTCCAGCCCATCGACGCGACGCGCGCGACGCCGCGCTTCAGCGCTTCGCGCTTGAAGGCCGGCGTGGGCTCCGGCATCTCGTCTTCGACCAAACTCATCGCGCTGTCGATGAGCATCCCCGTCGCCTCGCCCTTGGCGTCGCGCTCGATCCGTCCGCCGGCCGGATTGGGCGTCGCCCGCCCGATGCCGCCAAGTTTCAGCGCCGCCGTGTTCGCGACAGCCGCATGCCCGTCCGCGCGCGCCAAAAACACCGGTCTGTCGGAGACGACGGCATCGATATCCGCGCGCGTCGGAATCCGCTTCTCCGGCCAATGCGTCTCGATCCAACCACGCCCGCTGATCGGTCCGGCAGGATGGGCCGCCGCGTAGGCCGCGACCGATGCCTGAAGTGCTTTCAGCGATCCAACGCCGGCGAGGTCAAGCGTCACCTCGCGCAAACCGATCCCGAGAAGGTGCGCATGCGAATCCACAAAGCCGGGATATGCAAACCCACCGTTGAGATCGACCGTGCGCGCCTCCTTCGCCAGCGCCCTTGCATCCGCTGCCGCGCCGACGAAGGTGATCCGTCCATCCGTCGCCACGATCGCTTCGGCCGTTTCGCCTTTGGCGTTGATGGTGATCGCGCCGCCGGTAATGAGAACCACCTCGCCGGCTCTCGCGTCGCCGACGGCCGCGGCGATGGCGAACGCAATGCACAGGCCGAAACGAAGCATCGTATCTCCAATCGTGAGGCTCGCTTTATAGCCTCGTGAAGAAAGTCACACACCCACCGAACGTGCAGGTTCTAGTTGAAGTCGGTCAGGCGTGATATGAACCAAGCATCGCCAAAAGCAAAGCGCGGCGGGGCAGGAGCAGTGATGAAGACGAGTGCGATCGCCGCTTTCTTTGGACTTGCAGCTGTGAGTGCGACAGCTGCGGCCGACCGGCCGCCTTATCCGTTCAACATAGAGCGCAGTGTTCCGTCGAGCGCGGTGTTTTCCGCCACCAAGGGCGACGTGTTCTATAGCGAAAAGTCTGCCGGAAGGCCGGGCGTGTTCGTCGAGCAAACGGCGCGAGCGGAGGGCTGGCCGATCACGATCGAGCCGGACGACAGGCTGAGCAAAATCTCGTCGTCGCTGACCGATCGCTCATTTTGGGGGAACAAGCAACAAAAGGTCGACCTGTACTGCCCGGACAAATACGGCGACTTCGCCAAGATCGCCGCACGCATCGAGGGTTATCCGACCGTCTGTCTGGTCGACACCGATCAAGACCAAACCTTCGATTCATTCGTCAACGGCGTGGGCTTCAGCCCCATGGGTATGGGCTATCTGACCATCCGCAACGAAGCGGAAAAGATGACGCCGGTGCGTTACGTGACGCGGACCTACTATCCCGATGCCGGCAAGGAAGCGCTCATCGAACTGCGCTACGAAGGCGTCAAAGGCGACGTAGTGAAATTGACGGTCATCGCGCGCAGCGCGGACTCACCGGCGCCCGTCTATGAAAAGCAGATCGAAGTCGCGCGCACGGAAATAGCCGGCATCGTGATCGAGCATCCGTTCTTGGGATCGCCTGGATTTCGCCGCTCGATGGGCCATGATCGGCCGCCACCGCCGCCCGTGCCCGAAGGCGCCAAACCGCGCCCGGCGCCGCAACCGCCGCGTCCAATCCCGACCATGACGATTACGCTCGCAAAGGCCGACGCGAAATCGATCAGCGGCACGATCGTCTCGACGTACCCCGATTGGGTTTGGCAACGCACGCAATGCCGTCCGGGGCGGATGCCGCTGGGCAAAGGCGAAAAGCGCGTCGAGCCCCCACCGCCCGAACCGGAGCTGACCACCTGCGAAACGGCGACCTGGCGGGATGGCGACACGCTGGTCACCACGGGCCCCGCATTGCTGACTCCAGGCGCGCCCGGCACGGTCAGGACGACGATCGAGGGGCCGACCCCTAAGCGGGACCCGAAAGAGCCGTAAGCGAGCGCATCAAGCGCATCACCGTGCCCGCTCGAACGCCTGCGCCGCTTCGAAAACAGCGCTCTTCGCCGCTATCCCGATATCGGGCAAAGCGTCAGGCGCGGGACGCAGCGTGCTGTGCTCGCGCCGCACCGAGTGGCTGATCCCGCAATAGGCGTTGCACGAGCGCATGCGCGCGCGGATCGGATCGGCGCCGTTCCAGAAACGGGTAAGGTCGCCGGGCAAGACCAAGCGCTTACCCGGAAAGCGCGTCGAAAAGCACAGCCGTGCCATGCCGTAGTGGTCGAGCATGATGTTGCGCTCGTATGTATTGCAGATGTGATCCTGCGTGCCCGTCTCGTCCCCCCAACCCTTGGCGATGTTCTTGCTGGCGCGCAGCGAGCGGAAATACATCCGTACTTGCGCCGCCCAAACCGGGTTGAGGTTCAGTCCGTACTTCTCGTTGCAATGCGCGATCTGCCGGGCGACCTCGTCCGGATCGACGTCGTAATGCGCGGCGAAGAATTTGTCCTCGCCGCCGTGGCCGAAAGACGGTTGAATGAAATTGAGTTTCAACTTGTCTGCGCCGATGTCGTTCAACACGAAATCGTAAAACGCGTCGAGTTCGCGATAGTTCTGATCGAAGATCAACCCCATCGCGTAAATCTTGCTTGCCCGATCGGGATGACGCTTGCGCGCGTCGAGCAGCAGACGCAACGCGCCGACCGCTTTCTTGAACGCACCCTTCACGCCGCGCGTTTCATCGTGCAGGGCTTCGCGATGGCTGTTCAACGAGACAGTCACTTCGTCCGGCCCATCGACAATCATCCGATCGGCCATCCGCGCATCGCGAATGCGCGTGCCGTTTACGACGGAGAGGCTCTTCAAGCCCAGCGTCCGGCACGTCGTCGTGATCGAGAAATAGTCGTCGATGTCCAGCATGCTCTCGCCGCCGCAAATGACGACGGCGCCGCCCGGGCTCAGTTGCGCAAACTCAGCCAAGATCTGACGCTTGCGCGCCCAAGGCAGGTAGTTGGGCTTGTCGGCGTCATCCAGCATCCAGAAATCGCAGTGCTGGCAACGCAGATTGCAGCGCTTGTTCACTTGAACGAACAGAAAGCGTGGCGGGGGCGGCGCTGGAGGCATGACGCGAGTTCCCTCAAGCCGCACCGAATCAGGTGACGGACCGCTAACTTAGCACCGGGGACTGATCGCTTTACGCACCCGGTATCGCGGCTCGTGCAAGCGCGTCTGCGGCTTCGTTCAGTTCGTGCCCGTCATGCCCGCGAACCCACCGCCACGAAATCTTGTGCTTGGCCGCCGCCTCTTCGAGCCGTTGCCACAGATCGACGTTCTTCACCGGCTTCTTGTCGGCAGTCTTCCAGCCGTTCTTCTTCCAGCCATGCACCCATTTCGTGATGCCGTCCTTCAGATACATGCTGTCCGTGTGCAGATGAACGTCGCAGGCGCGCTTCAACGCCTCCAACGCGCCGATCGCGGCCATCAGCTCCATGCGGTTGTTGGTGGTCAGCGTCTCGCCGCCCGAAAGCTCTCGCCGCTCGGTCTTGAACAGCAGAATGGCGCCCCAACCGCCAGGCCCCGGATTCCCCGAACACGCGCCGTCGGTATAGATCTCGACATGGTTCATGCCGGCCATCCATAGGCCTGCGCGTGGGCTGCCGACTGGTGAAAGCGAAGTTTCGTAGCGTACTCGAGCGGGTCTTTTACTTTCACCAAAGCCGTATCGTCCCTGTTGATCCAGTCGTAAAGCCGCGTCAGCAAAAACCGCAGCGCCGCGCCGCGTGCCAGAACGGGCAGGGCGGCGACCTCCGCCGCCGTGAATGGCCTGATCGCGCGATAGGCGCTCAAAAGCGTGCGCCCCTTGGTGATGTTGAACGCCCCGTCGCCCTCAAAGCACCACGCGTTCAAACACACCGCGACGTCATAGGCATAGGCGTCATTGCACGCGAAATAGAAATCGATAAGCCCCGTCAGCTTGCCTTCGCTGAAGAACACGTTGTCCGGAAAGAGATCGGCGTGAATGACGCCGGACGGCAACCCGCTCGGCCAATGCTGCTCCAGCCAACGCAATTCCGAACCGATCAGCGTCGCAAGCCCCATGCGCACGCCGTTCGCTTTCGGCTCACATTGTTTGACCAGCGTCTTCCACCCGTCGATCGACAACGCATTGGCGCGCGTGAGCGTGTAGTCGGCGCTCGCCAAATGGAGCCGCGCCAACGCGGCGCCCAACTCCGCGCACTGCGCCGCATCCGGCTTGCGCGGCGAGAGCCCGGTCAAGAACGTCATCAACGCCGCGGGCCGCCCGTTCAGCGTCCGCCACATCCGCCCGTCGCGTGCACGAACGGGCAGGGACGACGGCAGACCCTTCGCGGCAAGATGCTCCAGCAGACCCAGAAAGAACGGCAAGTCCTCTTCGCGGACGCGCTTCTCATACAGTGTCAGAATGTACGCGCCGCGCTCCGTCGACAGGAAGAAGTTCGAGTTCTCGACGCCCTCAGCGATACCCTTGAACGACAGCACGCGGCCAAGCTCGAACGCGCTTAGGAAAGCGCCAAGCTCCGCATCGCTGACTTCAGTGTAAACGGCCATGGGGCGGAGATAATGCGGATTCGCGCGCGAACGCAAACCGCATCAGGAAAGCTTCAACACCTCACGCAACGCCGCGATCAACGCTTGGCTGTCGCCCGGCGCAACCGTAGTGACGCCGTCCCCATCGCCAAGTCCGCAAGCCCGCGTCGCAATCACCGGCACACCGGCGCCAAGCGCCGCCAGCAAATGACGCGGCCGCTCCTCGACGACGGCCGGCTGCACCACCGCGCCGACATCGCGCAGCCACGCATGCGCGCCATCCTTCGCGCCGGGTTGCACGGTCTTGACGCCTCTCCAAAACTCGCCGCCTTCGAGATCGCTGCCCAGCAGCACGACCTCAAGGTCCAGCACGCGCGCCGCCTCACGCACCTCATGCGCACCCTTGCGCGCGATGGTAGGTCCGGGGAAAGCGATGCGCCGCGGGGCAGGGCCGCTGCGCTCGACACGCGCCACGCGCGGCATCTGCCAATCGATCAGCACCGCCTTGCCCGGATACATGCGCGCAATCTCTGCATGCGGCGTGATGATCCGCGACGCATAGGCCAGCGCCTCACGCTCCGCCTTCACCAGCCAAGCCGGCGCACGGAAGTCGCCGAGTGTCTTGCGCTCCGGATGCTGCGCAAACGCGGCGTCGAGCCGCGCCTGCAACGCCATCATCGGCAGACGCGTCATCAACACGCTGACCTCGCGCCCGCCCAAATCGCCGTTGCGCCACAGGAACGGCAGAAGCGACTGCGCAACACACACGCGCTCTACGTCCTCCGCCAACAAGCGCGACAGGCCGAGCGCAACGCGCTCCGCGCCGTCCATCTCCGCCTGACGTCGCCGCGCACCTTGGCCGGTGGTGCGCAAAGCAATCATGCGATGCAGCGCGGCGGTCGTCGCCGAACCGACGCGCGCAAAACCCTTGGTGTCGAAGCGATAACGCGCGAGCCGCCAGCGTCCGCCGTCGATCGGCAAACCCAGCACGTCGTCGCCCGTGCGCGTGCGCACGATGTAGTCCTTGAACTCGCCCCAAGTCTCATCGACGAGATAAGCCGTCCGCCCCGCCGTCTTGGTGCCGCAGTCGTCTTCGGCAAGGCCCTCGTGGCGAAAACACGTCGTCTCGCTGCACGTCCCGCACGTATGCGCCGCGCGCGCCGCCGGCGTGCGCAACACCGTCCGCACGCGCAAGCCCGGCGCACGCGTCGGATCGCCGACCTCAACGGCATCATCCGGCTGCCGCCGCAAACGCAGCACCAACTCGTCACGCTCGACGCGCGCTTCCAAGAGCATCGGCGTCTGCGGCCGAAACCGCAGGTCGACGTAGTTCCAAGCAACGGTGGCATCGCGCCCAACCGCCGCCGCCGATCCCGGCACGATCCGCGAATGCGCATGCCGCTCGACGATCTCCGCGCCGCTCTGCAGCGCGATGTCATAGAGCGCGTTCGACAACTGACACAGCCCGCCGCCGGTCGCCGGCACGAGGCAACCTTGTTGCAGCATACGACCTTCGACGAAACCGCGGCGTCGCGTCGGCTTACCGATCTGCGCCCAGAAACTGAACGGCGCGTCCGGCGTGATTATGATGTGGTCGAGCGCGCGAACCGCGCGCCGCAAGTTCGCGACCTTGCCCAACTGATAATGACGTTCCGCGTACCGCTCGTCCGACCACAGCCGCGTACGCGATTCGCCGGCCGCGACGTTGAAACCGGCGCCGTCGCTCTTCGGGCACGCGCGCCAGGCACTGCCCAACTCCACGACGCTGCGCCGGACCTGAAACGCGAAAACTTTGGCGCGAAACACCGCGCCCGAAAACCGGGTGGGAATGTCGGTGCGCGCCGCGGCAGGGGCGGGCGCGAGGCTGAGCGTAGACGGGGGGGACGTCATCGGCGCGGTCGGTCCTTACACCTCGCATAAGGCATGAAAGACAATCACGACGAAGTTAAGGCGTATATACGCCGGGCGCCAATTCTTTGTGTCCCCGGTCACACGGATTTAACGTTCAGGCAAGCTGTCGCGGCAATCTGAACTGCACCGTCTCGCGTGCGGTCTCCGCCTCTTCAACCGTGACGTCGTACCGGGCGCGGAACGCGTCCAGCACCTCGGCGATAAGAACGTCTGGCGCCGACGCCCCCGCGGTCAAACCCACCACCTTCGCGTCCTTAATCATGTCCCAGTCGATATCGCTCGCCCGCTGCACCAGCGCCGAAGCCCGAGCCCCCGCGCGCGCGGCCACCTCGACTAGTCGCATGGAATTCGACGAATTCGGCGCCCCGATGACCAGCACCACGTCGGAACGCGGGGCAATCGCCTTCACCGCTTCCTGACGGTTCGTGGTGGCGTAGCAAATGTCTTCCTTGTGCGGCCCGGCAATCAGCGGAAACCGCCGCCGCAGCACCGCGACAATCGCCGCCGTATCGTCCACGGACAAAGTGGTCTGAGTAATGTAGGCAAGCTTCGTCGCATCCACCGGCGTGAACACTTCCGCATCGTCGACCGTCTCGATCAGCTTCACCGCGCCGGAGGGCAATTGCCCCATCGTCCCGATCACTTCCGGATGTCCGGCATGCCCGATCAGGATGATCTCGCGCTGCGAATCATGGTGCCGTTCTGCTTCCACGTGCACTTTCGACACCAACGGGCAAGTTGCATCGAGCGCCAGAAGATTCCGCTCGCGCGCATTCGCCGGCACCGATTTCGGCACGCCATGCGCAGAGAAAACGACGGGCGCGCCTTCCGGCACCGCGTCGAGCTCCTTCACGAACACCGCGCCTTTTTTCTCAAGCCCTTCAACGACAAAGCGGTTGTGGACAATTTCATGACGCACATAAACCGGCGCGCCATACTTCGTCAGCGCGCGCTCCACGATTTGGATCGCACGGTCGACACCGGCGCAGAACCCGCGCGGTGCAGCCAGAAGTATAGTCAGCCTTTGTTTTGACAATATTGGGCCCGTCGCCTAACGCTGAACGCAAGGAACATAGGGGGTCTGGGGATGAAAGGCACGTGGGCTAGCGCACAGATAAGCGCGTCAAAGCCTCGCGCCATAATGCCCGCTCTCCGGCAAGTTCTCGGTAAAGAGCGTGGAGCCCCTCAAATGAACAGACTCGTAATCGTTGGCATCGTCGCCGCTATGGCCCTCACCACCGGCCTCGCTGCCGCCAAGAGCCAAGCCCGCGCGAAGGGGGCAGAGTGCCCCTCGGTCAACGTGCTGCCCGACGCGGTACGCATCACGCAGATGTCGAACGGCAAGGCCGACCTCAAAGCCGAGATCCGAGAACCCGCCATCGCCTGCAGCGTCGCCGGCGGCAAAGCAAAATCGAAACTGAGCTTCTGGGTGAAAAGCGCCATCGCGCCGAACGCCGACATCGCCGCCCGCACCGTCCCCTATTTCGTCGCCATCATCGTCGACGGCGAAGTCATCGGCAAAGAAGTCTTCCAACTGGCGCTGCCCTTCGCCAACGACCGCAAGCTGATGGTGAAGGAAAAGATCGCCCGCATAGACATCCCCGTCGCCCACGGCCGCACCCCGGAAGACTACTCAGTCACCATCGGCTTCCAGCTCACGCCCGAGCAGGTCAACTACAACAGAACCGCCAGCCGCTAACGCCGCGCAGCGTTAGCGCCGCGACCCCTCACCCGCTCGGCTCACGCCTCGCGTCCTCTCCCGCAAGGGGAGAGGGGTAGAGGGCTGCTCCAACGCCTCGCCAGTTCGCCCCCCTCTCCCCTTGCGGGAGAGGATCATTTTTCGCGTTCCGCGAAAAATGGGTGAGGGGTCCGCTGACTCGCCGAGCGCGCACATTGCGCACGTCAGCACAAGGTTATTATCCTGCCACTCTGCCCAGTTCTAGCAAACGCGAACGCACGACGAAACAAGCAACTGCGCGTGTACTAACTCGCCGCTTCTTGAGGGGCTAAGTTTCGCAGCTTGCTCAATACTTGCGGTGCACTCAATCACGGCCGATGTTGCGGCGCGGTCGTCCGACATCACCGCCTAACTAAGAAAGTAATCTTCCATGACGGACATACCAAATCTGCTGATGGAAATACCAAATCTGTACATTGTCGCCACCCTAACCTTCGTTGCGCTTGGTTACTTGGTTATCTCTCTTATAAGCGGAACAACGCTCAGCTTCCGTCCATTTACATTGGTAAGGCGAAAGGAGTCGCCAGCCGAATACTGGACACTTGTTGGGATCAACGGATTTGCGGTAGCACTGCTCGCGCTCGGCACATACAACCTGCTAAACGAGAGTCCAGTTGTCCTGCTTTAGTGTGCGCTGCCATCGCACACAGCTTCACACCGCAGGTTGCCGCACGGGCGCTATCCACGCTAAACCCCGCCCACCATGGCAACTCTGACGCAAATCCTCACCACCCTCGTCGCCGACGCCTTCAAGGCCGAGGGCCTCGATCCCGCGCACGGTACGGTCGCAACCTCGGACCGCCCCGACCTCGCGCAGTTCCAATGCAACGGCGCCCTCGCCGCCGCGAAGGCCGCCAAGGCGAACCCGCGCGCCATCGCCGAAAAGATCGCAGCCCGCCTGCAAACCGACCCGCGCTTCCAGAAAATCGAAATCGCAGGCCCCGGCTTCATCAACCTGACGCTCACCGACGAGGCGCTCTCCGCCCACATCGAAAAGCTGCGCGACGACCCGCGCTGCGGCGTGCCGAAGCGCGAACACCCGCAGACGATCATCGTCGACTACGGCGGCCCGAACATCGCCAAGACCATGCACGCCGGCCACCTGCGCTCGCTCGTCATCGGCGACGCGCTGGCGCGCATGTTCCGCTTCGTCGGCGACAAGGTGATCACCGACGTCCACTTCGGCGATTGGGGCCTGCAGATGGGCCAGCTCATCACCGAACTGAAACACGAACGCCCCGGCCTGCCGTATTTCGACGAGACCTTCAAAGGCCCATACCCGAACCAATCACCGGTGACGATGGACGACCTGGAGGTCCTCTACCCTCGCGCCAGCGCCGCCTGCAAAGCGTCCCCGGAACGCCTGGAAGAAGCCCGCAAGGCGACGAAAGAACTTCAAGCCGGCCGCCCCGGCTATCGCGCGCTGTGGCAACACTTCCGCGGCGTCTCCTTCGAAGGCGTCCGCCGCGAATTCAGCGCGCTCGGCGTCCACTTCGACTGGTGGAAGGGCGAAAGCGACGTCGACGCCATCGTTGCGCCGATGGTGGAGGATCTGCGCAAACGCGGCCTGGCCGAAGAAAGCCAAGGCGCCCTCGTCATCCAAATCAACGAACCAGGCGACAAGAAAGAACTGCCGCCGCTGATCGTCCAAAAATCGGACGGCGCCGCGCTCTACGAAACGACGGACCTGGCGACGATCATCGACCGGGTGAGAACCGCGAACCCCGACCTCATTCTCTATGTGGTGGGCCAACCCCAGCACGACCATTTCGAAAAAGTTTTCCGCGGCGCGCGCAAGGCCGGCCTCAACGGCAACGCCACGCTCGAACATGTCGGCTTCGGCACCGTCAACGGCCCCGACGGCAAACCCTTCCGCACGCGCGCCGGCGGCACGGTCAAACTCTTCGACCTCATCGAACAGGCAAAGCAGGAAGCCCAAGCACGCCTGAACGAATTCAACCTCGCGCAAGACTATCCCGCAGAAGAACGCGAAGACATCGCGCGCATGGTGGGCCTGGCTGCGATCAAATTCGCCGACCTCTCGAACCACCGCCTGACGAACTACATCTTCGACCTCGCGCGCTTCACCAGGTTCGAAGGCGAAACCGGCCCCTACCTGCAATACGCCGCCGTGCGCATCAAAAGCCTGCTGAAGAAAGCCGAAGAGCAAAACTTCAAGAGCGGCGCCATCCGCATCGAAGACGCCGCCGAACGCGACCTGGTGCTGGCCACCGACCGCCTGCCCACCGCGCTCGACGTCGCGCTGGCCAAGCGCGCGCCCAACGTGCTGTCGGCGTTCGCCTTCGAACTCGCGCAAGGCTTCAGCCGCTTCTACGCGGCCCATCACATCCTGACGGAACAGGACGCAAGTTTACGGGCGTCACGCCTCGCGGTGTGCCGCCTCGTTCTGTTTCAGCTGGAGATCGTCTTGGGGCACCTCGGCATCGAGGTGCCCGAACGCATGTAAGCCGTAAAGCTTACGCAGCCCGGATATTGTTGACCGCGATCTTGCCGCGATCTTCCTGGGTATCGAAGGACACCTTCTGCCCTTCATTCAACCCACGCAGCCCAGCGCGCTCCAGCGCCGTGGCATGGACGAACACGTCCTTGCTGCCGTCATCCGGCTGGATAAAGCCGAAGCCCTTTTGAGTATTATAAAATTTAACAGTGCCGGTTTTCACGCGAAAGAACCCTTATCGATGACAACCGGTTGAACTCAACCGGTTCTGAAGTCCGCCGTTGGGTAGGACATGCCGCTGTAGTTTGCAAGGTTGACTGCACCAGCCTGTGCGAAGCGTTCCACGACGGCACAATCCGTCCGCCCCAGCCAAACCACAGGACTCCGCGAAAAACGCCACGAAACGGCCGGAGAACGACCATTTCCCCCACCTGAAACCGGACGCCGCGTTGACTTGGGCTCCCACGCCCGCCACGATCTTTGCGACGTCCAGACCCGCCGTGAGGCGCGCCTGAGGCGGCCAACCATTCGACCCTTTGCGGAAGAGAGCGGGTTATGCCCCGCCGCCGAAGGAGCAACCGCCCTGGAATCTCTCAGGCACCCGGGACCGCGAAGGCGATGACAGTCTGGAAAGCGACGTGACGGCGAAGGCCGCGCGTCCACCGACGGGGTAGGCGGCGCGATCTGATCGCGTCCGCGAAATCTCTCAGGTTTCAATGACAGACAGGGGCGTCCTTGGGTGTGTGCGGTTCGCGCGCATCTGAGAAGGCGCAACAGAACCCTGATCTGGCGGAAACCTGACGCATGGCCGAACCGGCCCACCAACAAGACCTGAAGCGCACCGCGCTCTACGCCCTCAACGTCGAACTCGGCGGCAAGATCGTGCCGTTCGCCGGCTACGAGATGCCGGTGCAATTTCTGTCCGGCATTTTGAAGGAGCATCTGCACACGCGCGCGGCCGCCGGCCTCTTCGACGTGTCGCATATGGGGCAGGCGATCCTGCATCTCGAAGGCGGCGCGCCCTCGCATGACGCGATCGCGGTGCTGATCGAAACGCTGACCCCCGGCGAGATCAAAGCCCTGAAGCCCGGCCAGATCCGCTACACGCTGCTGCTCAACGACGAAGGCGGCATCCGCGACGACCTGATGGTCACCCGTCCGCGCGATCCGGCCAATGCGGGGACACTGTTCCTCGTCGTCAACGCCGGCACCAAGGACGCCGACTTCGCGCACATCGCGGCAAAGTTGAAGGGCAAGGCGCGCCTCGAACGCCTCGACGACCGCGCGCTCATCGCACTGCAGGGGCCGAAGGCGGTCGAAGTGCTGGAGCGCATTGTGCCCGGCGTCGCCGCAATGGGCTTCATGACCATGGCGCCGTTTACGTGGGAGCGAGCGCCGCTCTTCATCTCGCGCTCCGGCTATACGGGTGAGGACGGCTACGAAATCTCCGTGCCCGCCGACATGGCGACCGCCTTCGCGCGCGTCCTGCTCAGCGACGCGAACGTCGCCCCCATCGGCCTCGGCGCGCGCGACAGCCTGCGGCTCGAGGCCGGCCTCTGCCTCTACGGCCACGACATCGACGAAACGACGACGCCGGTCGAGGCGAGCCTGACCTGGGCCATCGGCAAGCGCCGCAAAATGGAAAAAGGCTTCCCCGGCGACGCCCGCATCATGGATCAGCTGTTCAACGGCGCGAAACGCCTGCGCGTGGGGCTAAAACCCGAAGGCCGCGCCCCGGCCCGCGAAGGCAGCGAAATCGTGGATGCCACGGGCGCCGTCGTCGGCCGCGTTACCTCCGGCGGCTTCGGCCCCAGCGTCAATGGCCCCGTCGCCATGGGTTACGTGTCCCCGAAATACGCCGCCGACGGAACGGAACTCGGCCTCATGGTCCGCGGCCAAAAACTGCCGGCGCGCGTCGTGCCGCTGCCCTTCGTTCAAAAACGCTTCCACAAACCTTGAGATCACCGATGACCGAAACTCGCTACACCAAAGATCACGAATGGGTCCGCGTCGAAGGCGCCGTCGCGACCGTCGGCATCACGGCTTACGCGGCCGAACAACTCGGCGACGTCGTCTTCGTCGAACTGCCCCAGGTCGGCAAAGCGGTCGAGAAGGGCGGTGAGGCCGCCGTCGTCGAAAGCGTCAAGGCCGCCTCCGAAGTCTACGCACCGATCTCCGGCGAAGTCGTCGAAGTGAACGCGGCGCTGGAAGGCGAACCCGCCACCGTCAACGCCGACGCGACCGGCGCCGGCTGGTTCATCAAGCTCAAGGTGAAGAACCCGGCCGAGCTGAAGGACCTGATGACCGACGCCGAATACCGCGACTATGTGAAAGGCCTCTAAGCATGCGTTATTTGCCCTTAGCCGACGCCGACCGCCGCGCGATGCTGAACGTCATCGGCGCGAAGTCGGTGGACGACCTGTTCCGCGACGTCCCGCGCGCCGCCTACCTGACGACCCTCGTCGACCTGCCGATGCACGCGGGCGAGATCGAGGTCGAACGCCAACTCTCGAAACTAGCCGCCCGCAACGTCTCGGCCGGCAGCGTGCCGTTCTTCTGCGGGGCAGGGGCCTACCGCCACCATGTCCCCGCATCGGTCGACCATTTGATCCAGCGTTCGGAATTCCTGACCAGCTACACGCCGTACCAGCCGGAAATCGCGCAGGGCACGCTGCAATACCTGTTCGAATTCCAAACCCAGGTCGCCATGCTGACCGGCATGGATGTCGCCAACGCGTCGATGTACGACGGATCAACCGCGACCGCCGAAGCCGTGCTCATGGCCTCGCGCGTGACCGGCCGCAAGCGCATCGTTCTCTCGCCGAACCTGCATCCGCATTACGCCGAAACTGTGCGCACGACGGCGGAATCGGCGGGCCTTGAGATCATCGAAGGCGGCGACACCGCCCTCGACGAAAAGACCGCCTGCTTCGTCGTCCAGAACCCGGACTTCTACGGCTCGATCCGCGACCTGACGCCGTTGTCCGACGCAGCCCACGCGAAGGGCGCGCTGCTCGTCGCGGTGGTGACGGAGATCGTCTCGCTCGGCGCCATCACGCCGCCCGGCGAAATGGGCGCCGACATTGTGGTCGGCGAGGGCCAGTCCATCGGCAACGCCCTCAACTTCGGCGGCCCCTATATCGGCATCTTCGCGACGCGCCAGAAATTCGTGCGTCAAATGCCGGGCCGCCTCGCCGGCGAAACGACCGACGTTGAAGGCCGCCGCGGTTACGTACTGACGCTCTCGACGCGCGAACAGCACATCCGCCGCGAAAAGGCGACCAGCAACATCTGCACCAACTCGGGCCTCTGCGTGCTGGCGTTCACGATCCACCTGTCGCTCTTGGGCGAAGAGGGCTTCCACAAACTGGCCGCGCTCAACCACGACCGCGCGCTGATGGCCGCCGACAAGCTCACGCGGGTTAAAGGCGTCGAGTTGGTCACGCCGACCTTCTTCAACGAATTCACGCTGCGCCTGCCCAAGGCCGCCGCGCCCATCGTCGACGCGTTGGCGGAGGAAGAAATCATCGCCGGCGTCCCCGTCTCGCGCCTCAAACCGCACGACAAAGCGGCGACGAATCTTCTCCTGGTGGCGGTCACCGAAACGACGACCCCCGCCGATATCGACGCCTTCGCCGCCGCGCTGACCAAGGTGCTGTCATGATGAACAAGCAAGGCCGCCCGACGACGGGCGCAGGCGTCGAACACGCCGAACTGAAAACCATCTCCGGCGATCGCGGTCTCGATCACGAAGAACCGTTGATCTTCGAACTCGGCCGCCTCGGCAAATGCGGCGTCGATCTGCCCGAACCCGAACTAAAGCACGATCGTCTGGGTGGCCTGCGCCGCCGCGGCACGATCGGCCTGCCGGGCCTCAGCGAGCCGGAAGTTGTGCGCCACTACGTGCGCCTCAGCCGCAAGAACTACGCGATCGACTCGGGGCTCTATCCGCTCGGCTCCTGCACGATGAAGCACAACCCGCGCCTCAACGAAAAACTGGCGCGCCTCCCGGGCTTCGCCGACATCCACCCGCTGCAGCCGATCTCCACGATCCAAGGCGCGCTGAGCCTCATCGATCATCTGGCGCACTGGCTGAAGCTGCTCACCAACATGCCGGCCGTCGCGATGAGCCCGAAGGCCGGCGCGCACGGCGAACTCTGCGGCCTGATGGCGATCAAGGCCGCGCACGAAGCGCACGGCCAAAAGCGCAACGTCGTGCTCGTCCCCGAATCCGCGCACGGCACGAACCCCGCGACCGCGGCGCTCGTCGGCTACACCGTCGAAGAGGTCCCGGCGAACGAACGCGGCCGCGTCGATCTCGAGGCGCTGAAGTCGAAGCTCGGCCCCCACGTCGCCGCGATCATGCTGACCAACCCGAACACTTGCGGCCTGTTCGAGAACGACATGCTGGAGATATCGGCCGCCGTTCACGCCGCGGGCGCATATTTCTACTGCGACGGCGCCAACTTCAACGCCATCGTCGGTCGCGTGCGTCCAGGCGACCTCGGTATCGACGCCATGCACATCAACCTGCACAAGACGTTCTCGACTCCGCACGGCGGCGGCGGCCCCGGCGCAGGCCCGGTCGTGCTGTCGGAAGCACTGGCGCCCTTCGCACCATTGCCGCTGATCGTCCACGGCGAAAAGGGCTTCGAACTCATCGAAGACGAAGGCGCAGCGAAAGCGCACGACGCCCAACCCTTCGGCCGCATGAGCGCCTTCCACGGCCAAATGGGCATGTTCACGCGCGCAATGTCGTACATGCTAAGCCACGGCGCCGACGGCCTCGCCCAAGTCGCGGGCGACGCGGTACTGAACGCGAACTACGTGCTGGCCTCGCTGAAGGACATCATCTCCGCCCCCTTCGGCCAAGGCCCGTGCATGCACGAAGCGCTCTTCGACGACAGCTTCCTGAAGGACACCGGCGTCACCACCCTCGACATCGCGAAGGCCTTGATCGACGAGGGCTACCACCCGATGACGATGTACTTCCCGCTCGTCGTCCACGGCGCAATGCTGATCGAACCGACCGAGACGGAATCGAAACACGCGCTCGACGAGTTCATCCGCGTGATGCGCGGCCTGACCGAAGAGGCGAAAGCCGGCAACAAAGCCCGCTTCGAAGGCGCTCCGCACTACGCACCGCGCCGCCGCCTCGACGAAACCGCCGCCGCGCGCAAACCGGTACTGCGCTGGACGCCGCCCGCGACAGCAACGAAAGCGCACGCGGCGGAGTAGGGCGATGCACGCGCGCGAGCGCGAATTCCTGGCGCTCGCTCAGAACGATCCCGACATCGCGGCCATCATCGCCGCGATGTCGACGTTCTGGGCGCCCGACCTCTGGCTCGTCAGCGGCGCTCTATTCCAAACCGTGTGGAATGCGCTCGACGGCCTGCCGCGCGGCCACGGTATCCAAGACTGCGACCTCTTCTATTTCGACGAAGACACGTCGGAGGAAGCCGAAGACCGCTGGATCAAACGCGCCAAAACGCATTTCGCTTTCTCCCCACGCGAAGTCCAACTGCGCAACCAGGCTCGAGTCCATCTCTGGTACCCGAAGAAATTCGGCATCCCGTATCCGCAACTGCACTCATCGTGCGACGGCGTCCGCCAATTCCTGATGCCGGCATGCATGGTCGCAATCCGCCCCACGCCCGAGGGTCTCGACCTCTTCGCGCCCCTAGGCGTCGACGACATCTTCGACCGCGTCATCCGCCCGAACCCGCTCTGGCAAAGCCCGCCGCGAGCGGAGTACCTGGCAAAGGCGGAGCGCTACATGCGAGACTGGCCGTCGTTGCGTTTTGCACCCGGGGAAGCCGCATGATCGTCCGTTTGATGTCCGCCGCCGTTGTCTCGCTGACGATGGCGTTCGCGCCGGCAGGCGCGTCCGAATTGAACGAGCGCCTGAAGCGATGGGACGAAGGCCCGCAAGACGCGTCCTTCCTCAAGTTCCGCAACAACCTGAAAGACGTCATCGCGCGCAAAGACGCCTCAGCGCTGTTCGCGGTCCTCGCGTCCGACATCAAGATCGACTTCGGCGGCGGCCCCGAATTTCATAAGATGTGGAAGCCATACGATAAGGACAGCAAAGTCTGGGCCGCGCTGTCGCTCGTGGTCGAAGGCGGCGGCAATTTCGACGCGCCCGTTCAATTCAGCGCGCCCTACGTCTCAAGCGCCTTTCCAAGCGACCTCGACGCCTTCGAGCATTTGGTCGTCACCGCCGAGGACGCCGTCATGCGCGCCGCACCCAACGCGGACGCCCCGGTCGTGCGCAAACTCGACCTCGACATCCTCACGATCGTCAAAAGCGCCAGCAAGCCGCAGCACGAAGCAGGCCCGAATGATTGGAGCGAAGTGAAAGACGCCAAAGGCGTGCAAGGTTTCGTCCTGGACCGCGACGTCCGCAGCCCGCTCGACTACCGCGCCCTGTTCGTGAAGCAAAAGGGCCGTTGGGTCATAACGTCGTTCGTCGCAGGCGACTAAGAGAACTGCTTTCGGGAAGCAGGGGCCGGCGGTGTGAGGCACGCTCGCCCGGCAACAGGAACGACGCCATGCGCCTTCTCGTCGAACGCGTGAAAACCCCGATCGGCGCAGCACTCGTCACCCACGACGGCAAGCGCCTCTGCAATCTCGAATTCGAAGACCGCGAAGACCGGCGGCGAGAAGAACTCACGCGCCATTTCCCCAACGCGACGTTCGAAAAACTGCGCACACCATCGAAATTCGCCGCCGCGCTCGCGCGCTATTTCAAAGGCGAGGTAAGGGCGATCGACAAACTCCCGGTCGCCCAACTCGGCACCGAATTCCAACAACGTGCCTGGGCAGAACTCCGCCGCATTCCGCCCGGCCGAACCCGCGGCTACGGCGAACAAGCGGCGCTGCTCGGCAAACCTGCAGCCGCGCGCGCGATCGGCCGCACCAACGGCCTGAATCCGATCTCCATCGTAGTCCCCTGCCATCGTCTGATCGGCGCCAGCGGCTCGCTCGTCCATTACGGCGGGGGACTTGAGCGCAAACAATGGCTGATCGATCATGAGGCACGCCACGCCGGACGCCGCGCATGATCGAACTTCGCAAGCCCACGCTCGTCGAACTGCCGGCCTACGCCGACGCGCTCGGACGCGGCTGGTCGCCCGACAACGTGCGCGGCAAGGCGACCGCCGACGATCATCTGCGCCGCATCAAGGACGACGCGGCCGCGTTCGTCGCAAGCCTCGACGATCCCGAGGCAAAGGGTCCGCCGTTTGCCGCGCCCGACGGCACGCTGATCCCGCGGCTCCCCGGCTTCAATCGCTGGCTCTGGGACGGTGAGTTTTGCGGCACGATCAATTTGCGCTGGCAGCGTGGGACATCGGCGCTGCCGCCGCACATCCTCGGCCACATCGGCTATGCGGTCGTGCCGTGGAAACAGGGCAGGGGCTACGCAACGGAGGCGCTGAAACGGCTATTGCCCGAATGCCGGGCGCACGGCCTCACCTACGTCGAACTGACGACGGACCCCGATAACATTCCCTCGCAGAAGGTGATCACGTCGAACGGCGGCGTGCTGATCGAACGCTTCACAAAAGCTGCGGCCTACGGCGGCAAGGAAGCGTTGCGTTGGCGGATCGATCTCTAGGCGCCGTACCGGCAAGCGCGCGCCGAACTGGCGTCACGCGCAATTCGCATCTAGGTTCGGCCGAACGACATTGGGAGCAAGAGCCATGGGCCGTGCCGACGGAAGTGTGAAAGACAAATTCGCGCCCGTGCGCGAGCAATTCGAGGCCAACCTCGCGAGCGGCCAAGACGTCGGCGCATCCTTCTGCGTCACGCTGAACGGCGAGACGGTGGTCGACATCTGGGGTGGCTTCGCCGACGAAGCGCGCACGCGCCCCTGGCAACGCGACACCATCATCAACGTCTATTCCACGACCAAGACGATGACGGCGCTGACCGCGCTGCTGATCGCCGACCGTGGGCAGCTCGACTTCGACGCGCCGGTCGCGCGCTATTGGCCTGAGTTCGCCGCCAACGGAAAGAGCCGGATCAAAGTCAGCCACCTGATGAGCCACAGTGCCGGCCTCTCGGGTTGGAAGGAGCCGCTGAAAACGCAGGACGTCTATGACTGGGAGAAGATGACCTCGCTGCTCGCCGCGCAGGCGCCGTACTGGGAGCCGGGCACCGCATCCGGCTACCACGCACTGTCGCAAGGCTACCTCGTCGGCGAAGTGATCCGCCGCGTCACCGGCAAGTCGCTCGGCACCGTCTTCCGCGAGGAGATCGCCGAACCGCTTGGCGCCGATTTCTGGATCGGCCTGCCGGCGTCCGAAGACGCGCGCGTCGCCGACCTCATCCCGCCGCCCGCCGCCGACGCCATCGATGCGGGCAACCAGAACGAGCTGCAGGCGAACATGTCGCGCAATCCCGGCATCGACGTGTCGGAGACGCGGACGCGCGCCTGGCGCGGCGCCGAAATCCCGGCGGCCGGCGGCACGGGCAACGCGCGCGCCGTCGCCGAGATCCACACCATCCTCGCGAACGGCGGCGTCGCGAATGGCAAGCGCTTCATGTCCGAAGCCGGCTGCCGTAAAGCGCTGGAGTTGCAGGTCGAAGGCACAGACCTCGTGCTGGCCCAGAACGTGCGCTTCGGCCTGGGCTTCGGTCTGCAAGGCAGCATGCTGCCGTTGCCGAACGCGAGTTCGATGTTCTGGGGCGGCTACGGCGGTTCGCTCGCCATCATCGATATGGAAGCGCGGACGACGATGTCCTTCGTGATGAACAGGATGCTCGGCACGACGACCGGCGACATGCGCGCCTTCGGCCTCGCCATGGCGACGTGGGAGGCGCTGTCGGCTTAGCGGGCCTTATCCCGCTCAAGCGCGCGCCCGACGTCGAGCACCAGACCGCGCAGCCACGCAGACCCCGGATCGTTCTGCGCGCGCGTCGGGTAGAACATGAACTGCTCGTCGACGCCGGGATCGAGCGGCGGGTCGACGGTCATCAATCCGAGCGGCCCGCTCAGCGACGCGATCAACCGCCGCGGCACGAACGCGACGAGATCCGTGCGCGCCGCAAGCCGCGCCGCCTGAAGATAGCTCGGCACCGCCAGCGCAATCCGCCGTTCGACGCCCGCATCCAGCAACCATTCGTCGATCATGTCGAGCCGCTGACCCTGGCTGATCACCGCAACGTGCCGCGCGTCCAGAAACGCCGGCAATTGCTTCAGCCGCCGCCCGACGGGATGTCCGCGCCGCACCGCGAGCGCGTCCTTGTCGGTGTAGAGCTTTTGCCGGTGAAAGCCGGGATAGGCATCGCCCCGGCACGACAGCACAAGATCGACCTCCCGCGCCCGCTCCGCCGTGACCATGTCCGGCGCAAGCCATGGCACGATGTCGAGCCGCACATGCGGCGCGGCTGCCGCGACGCGCTCGACCACTGGCATCATCAGCAGATCGACCACAATGTCCGGGATCATGAGCGCGAAGCGCCGCGTGCTCGTCGCCGGATCGAACCCTTCGGAAACGAAGAGCGTTCGCACCTGCTCCAGCGTCTCGCCCAGCGGCGCGCGCAAACTCTGCGCCCGCGGCGTCAACTCCATGCGCGCGCCGACGCGCACCAGCAGCGGATCGCCGACGACCTCCCGCAACCGGGCAAGCGCATGGCTTGTCGCCGGCTGCGATAGCCCGATGCGCTGCGCCGCACGGCTGACGCTCGCCTCGCCGAGCAAGGCGTCGAGCGCCACCAACAGGTTCAAATCCAGCGATGACAAATTCATCCACTGAATATAGATCATACCAAGCATCGATTGGAAGAATGGCATGCGGCGCGCGATTATTGGCGCAGTGCGACACCGAAGGACCATTCACCATGAGCGCCGCCGAAAACAAACGTTTGATGCAGCATGTCTTCGCCGAACTCGGCAAAGGCAATTCCGCCCCCTACGTCGAAGCGATGGCCGACGACTTCACCTGGATCGCTCTCGGCTCGACCACGTGGTCCGGCGTCTATGCGGGCAAGACCGCCGTGCTAAACGAACTCTTCGCCTCTCTTCGGGCGGAGATGGAGGGTCGCATCAAGACCATCCCGCATCGCTTCACCGCCGAGGGCGACATCGTCGTCGTCGAAGCGCGCGGCGACAACATGACGATGGCGGGCGAGCCGTATCGCAACACCTACTGCATGGTCTGCCGCCTCGAAGGCGGCAAGCTGCGCGAAGTGACCGAATACATGGACACGGAGCTGGTCACCAAGGTTCTCGGTGCACCGAAACACCCGCCCCAGCCGCTGCCGAAACGAACGTAGGGCGAAGCGAGTTCAAAACGGCCCTAGCCCTGCGAGCGCGGGCATCCCGCCCGCTCTTCACGGACTCTGTACGAACCACAGCGCTTCATAGAATCAGAAAAAGGGCGGGCGGGACGCCCGCGCTCCCAGGGCCAGCGCCACGCCGGACAGCACGTCGCCCTTCGATCGAATTTCCCTAGTGCAGCTTCGTGCGCAGGTCGCGGATCGCGGTGTCGATCAACGCGTCGCCCTTCGTTTCGGTCATGTGCTTGCCAATGACTTCGGCGGCGGCCGCGGCGGCGGTTGCGGTTGCGGCGGCGCGGACGTCGGCGATCGCTTCGGCTTCGGCCTGCGCGATCTTCTGCTCGGCCATCTTGCCCCGGCGCTCGATCTGCACCGCAAGCTGCGCACGCGCATCGGTGGCCATGCGTTCGGCCGAAAGTTTGGCCGCGTCGATGATCGCCTGCGCTTCCTGCGCGGCGTTCGCGGTCTTGGCGCGGTATTCTTTGAGGATCGCCTCCGCCTCTTCGCGCAGGCGCTTAGCTTCCGTCAGTTCCGCCTGGATCCCCGCGGCGCGGTCGTCGAGCATCTTGGCGACCATCTGCGGCACGCGCTGCCACACGACGACGCCAAGGAAGATGGCGGTGCCGACGGCAACCCAAAAGGTCGGATCTGCGAATATGCCCGTCACCGGTCTTCTCCCTTAGGCCCGCTTGAGCGCGTTGGCGATCGCGGTGTCGATGTCGTTCGCGTTTGCCGCTTCGCCCGTCAGCTTGGTCACGATGTCGGCGACCGACTCGCGCGCCACGTCGCCCACCTTCGCCATCGCCGACTTGCGCATCGAAGCGATGCCGGCTTCCCGTTTGGCGGTGTCGGCGGCGAGTTGCTTCGACGCCACGTCGTTCTTGGCGTTGATCTCGGTCTGAACCGTTGTGCGCAATTCGTTGCTGATCTTCAGGCCGCGCGCACGCGCATCGGCCAGCGCCTTGTCATACCCGGCGATGGCCGCTTCGCTGTCGCGCTTGGCTTTCGCCGCCGTCTCAAGGTCGCCCTTGATGCGGTTGGCGCGGTCCTGGATCACGCCGCCGATTTTCGGCGCCGCGACCCGCGAGATAACCACGTAGAGAATGACGAACGAAATGAGCAGCCAGAACAGCTGGCTCGCGAACGTCGAGATGTCGAGCTGGGGCAGGCCGGGCTTTGCGCCATGCGCATCGCCGGCGTGCTCGGTGCCCGTGTTCAGCTCGTCGGTGGCCGGAGCGTCGTGCTCCGGCGCCAAGTCCGCAAGTTTCACCTGTTCGGCTGCCATGTCGATCTCAGAAGCCGAACATCAGAATGAACGCAACGACGAGACCGAAGAGGCCCGTCGCTTCGCAAAGCGCGAAGCCGAGCAACAGGTTCGTCTGCTGGCCGGCCGCGGCCGACGGATTGCGCAGCGCGCCCTGCAGATAGCTGCCGAACACGTTGCCGACACCGATACCGGCGCCGATGAGAGCCATGGCGGCGAGACCCGCGCCGATGAGCTTTGCTGCTGCGACTTCCATTGGAAACTCCTCGTGTGAATGCGTGTGTGAACGGTAGAACTAGTGATCGTGCAAATGAATGGCTTCGTTCAGGTAGATGCAGGTCAACAGCGCGAAGACCCACGCCTGAATGGCGGCCACCAAAACCTCAAGCGCCGTAACCGCGACGCCCGCCAGCAACGGTGCGATCGACAAGGCGGCCAACACGCCGCCCGCGCTCAACATCGTCACGACAAAGCCCGCGAACACTTTCAGCATCGTGTGACCGGCCAACATGTTGGCCGCAAGACGAACCGAAAGGCTGATCGGGCGCGACAAGAACGAGATGATCTCGATCGGCACCAGCAGCGGCATGATCCACGCCG
>JAWXBY010000071.1:0-41739 GCA_034440355.1 Alphaproteobacteria bacterium | reverse complement strand
TCGGCGACGACGAACTGGTCGAGGTGACCCCGAAATCCATCCGCCTGCGCAAGCGCTGGCTCGATCCCAACGACCGCAAGCGCTACGCCCGAGCCAGCGGCGAGGGATAGCCGTGGTTTTTGCCACAGTGTGGACTTCCGGCCACTCGCCAAACCGCCCGTTTTGGTTGAGTGTCGTCTGAGGTTACGTCCATAAGCGTTTGCTTTCTCTTGGTTTTCGAGGCAAAGTTGGTGTGACATTCAGGCACCAACCGATGGTTGATCGCCTGGAGATAGAGCGCCAAGATTGGTTCGCTCGCATTGGGTGTGCGAGAAGAACTGGGGATCGCGTGGCATTCGGGGGAGGCTCGTGAAGAACCCAATAGATCTACATATCGGTCAACGCGTGCGTCATCGTCGTTGGCTTCTGGGAATGACTCAGCAACAGCTGGCTCAGGCGGTGGGTATCCGTTTCCAGCAGATTCAAAAATACGAGAGCGGGGCGAACCGAATTTCGGCCTCCCGCCTTTGGGACCTAGCGCGTGCGCTGGATATGCCGATCTCGTTCTTCTTCGAAGGACTGGGTGCGGGCAAGGACGGCCAAGGCGCGACGGACGACGGCTTGTTGCAGAACAAGGAAACGATGGATCTCATCCGCGCCTATTACGGGCTGGATGAAGGCCCGCGTCGCCGGCTTCTGGACCTCGCCAAGGCTCTGAGCGGTTCGGAACCGCGTTCCTAATTCGGCGCAATTGACACTGGGTGCCGCGGTCCGCGACTTTCGCGGATGACCGCGACACCCAGCGCCGCCGACCTTTCCGAATTGACGCAATTTGCGGAGGAGCTTGCCGACTTGAGCGGCAAGACGATCCTGCCGCATTTTCGCGAGCGCATTGCCGTTCACAACAAGTTGGGCGACGCGGGATTCGATCCCGTGACCGAGGCCGATCGCGCGGCCGAGGATGTCATCCGCGCGCGGATCAAGCAGCGCTATCCCACGCATGGCGTGATGGGTGAGGAGCACGGTGCGGAGCGCGGTTCATCGCCGCTGACGTGGGTGATCGATCCCATCGACGGCACGCGCGCGTTTATGTGCGGCATGGCGCAATGGGGCACGCTGATTGCACTCAATGACGGGCAGCGGCCGGTGATCGGAATTCTCGATCAGCCCTATACGCGTGAGCGGTGGGTGGCTTGCGGAGGGCGTTCGTCGTTTCGCGACGGGAGCGGACGCGAGAGCGAACTGAAGACGCGGCCCTGCCCTTCGCTGAAGGCCGCGGTGATGTCGACGACGTCGCCGGTCGGCTACTTCAGCGACGTGGAGCAGAAGGCTTTTTGGGCCTTGTCAGGGCAAGCGCGGCTGACCCGATTTGGCGGCGATTGCTATGCGTACGGACTGCTTGCGATGGGGTTCATCGACCTGATCGTCGAGTCGTCGCTGCAGCCTTGGGATGTCCAGGCGCTGATTCCGATCGTCGAGAATGCGGGCGGCTTGATCACGACTTGGACCGGGGGGCCGGCGCAGAATGGCGGGCGGGTGGTGGCGTGCGGTGACGCCACGCTTCACGCGGCGGTGCTGGAGGCTTTGGGCGCCGTGCGGTAGGCCGAGTTGGTCAGGCCCACGAACGGATCGAAGCAGGCCCAGAAGGCGCGGCGAATTTCGTCCGATTCCATCATAATTTCGTGCTCGGCCTTGAGCATCACATACATGCCGCGCTTGATGCGCTTGACGAGCATCAGGTCGGCGCCGGGGACGACGATCTGATCGTGGGCCGCGCCGATCAGGAGCACAGGCGTTTCGATAGCCTGCGCAAAGTCCTCACTGGCGACGAGATGCATCGAGCGGAACGCGGCCTCCAGCCAACCGAAGGTCGGCGCGCCGAGTGCGAGCTTCGGTTCCGCCTTGAGGCAGGACATGAAGCGTTCGAAGCGGCGTACGTCGCTGGTTACGCCGTTGGTTTCGAACGTCAGCTCGAGCGGGCTTTGGGCTGCGCCGCCGAACACGAACGCGTTGCGCCCGCCGGCCATCGCCGAGCCTACAGCCAACGAACGGGCGACCCATTCGGGATATGGCGCCGTCTTGATCGCCAGCATCGGCGCGGTGAGCACCGCGCGTTCGAATTCGTGCGGGTTGTCGTGCAGATAACGCAGCAAGACGTTGCCGCCCATCGAGTGCGCGAGCGCGTGATACGGCTTCGTGCCGTGCTCATGCACGATCTTGCTCATCACGGCGGCGAGGTCGGCGTCGAACTCCGAGAAGTCCGCCACGTGACCTTTGAGCGTTTCGGGGAACGCGCGCGTCGACAGGCCTTGGCCGCGCCAGTCGAAGGTGATCACCGAGAGGCCGCGGGCGAGAAGCTCGCCCACGACCTCGAAGTACTTTTCGATGAATTCGGTGCGGCCCTGGATCAGGACCACGGTGCCGTGCGCTTCACTGGCCGGCAGAATCCAGCGCGCCGTGCGCAGATTGACGCCGTCGGCCAGCGTCAGCCATTCCGCAACAGCGCCGGGAGGCGCCGGATAACCCGGCACCGCCACCAAGTCAGCCTGCGGCCCGAGGCGGGCCACGTCAGTCTTAGCCGGCTTTGGCGAGGATCGGGCCAAGCTTCATCGCGACGCTCATGTCGCCGGCGACTTTCAGCTTGCCCTGCATGAAGGCGGTCGTGCCGTCGAGTTCACGGGCGACCATCTTCTTGAACGTGTCGGTCGAGACCGTGATCGTGCAATCGGCGGGCTTGTCTTCGTTCGACACCGAGTTCGGCGTCGACTTGCCGTCGACAAAAATATGACCTTTGCCTTCGAAGTCGAACTTCAGGGTCGAATTCAAACCTGAGCTCGTGCCGATGGCGTTCTTCAAACCAGCGGTGAAAGCGGCGACGTCTGCGTCCATGGGGAGTTTCCTTCCTGGAATTGATCGGAACCGGGCGGACTCATAATGGCCAAGGCGACGCCCGTAAAGCGCGCACCCACCGGCGGTGGGGTATATAGCAGCCCGGCCTCGTGGATGCATCCCCTGGGCGAGCGTCGCGCCAGCTGGCCCTTTCAGCGTACAGTCTATCCTATCCCTTGAGTCGCTGGCGGGATTTGCCCTACGGCATGCTCGACGGCGGCCGGTCATGCTTGAGGTGCACCTTGGGCGGTCAAATTCTCCGACTCGAGTCGGCCAGCTATATTCTCAAAACGATGGAGGACGCGGACGCGAGCCTCGATTGGGGCCGCTGGACGGCCAATCCGACCACGGCCCGGCTGCTCAACGCCGTGCCGCGCGAGATGTCGGTCGAGGAGCGGCGCGCCTACATCGCCAAATTCGATTCCCGGTCGAACTATCTTCTCGGAATCTGGCGGCGCGAGACCGGCCAGCTGATCGGCTTCTGGTCGATCTATGTGAATGCCGAGCGCAGCGAGTTTTCACTCAACGTGCTGGTCGGTTCCGCGGACGATCGCGATCAGAGCGCGCTCAAGGAATCGCGGGACCTGCTCTACCCGTATTTCTTCGAGGACGTCGGTCTCGAGACCGCGCGCTGCTCGGCGAGCGCTCGGAACGAGCAGATGATCGCGTTCCTCAAGCGCCAGCGATGGGCGCATGAGGGCACGGTTCGCAAGCCCTCGGCGACCGGCGCGGGGTTTGCGGACATTTTGCATTTTCGGCTGACGCGCGACGTGTGGCGCAAGCGTTGTTCTGATGAGAGGGCCGAGGGCCGCATAGAAACAGAAACGGGCCCCGCGAGGAGCCCGTAACTGCACTGAACGTTTCAAGCGGCGTTAGTTGACGTCGATGGTGAGGTTGACCATCACCGAGTGATTGTCGTTCTCGACCTTGCCGAAGAACTGCTTGCCGCCGAAGAACGGATCGATGCCGAACGGCTCGTTGATGTCCGGACCGTTGAAGTAGCGATAGCCGAGACCCACGTCGACGCCCGGCGCGGCTTCGTAGTTAAAGCCAACGCCCAACTGCCACGCAAAGCCGTCGTTCTCGCGATCGAACGTCGTGTCAAACGTCGTCGTCGTCAACAACGCGCCGTCGAACTTCGTGCGCCCCCAGCCGACGCCGCCGCCGACATACGGACGGACCTTCCAGCCCATGTCGTGCTCGTACCAGACGTTCGCCATGACCGCGAAGGTCGACAGGTTCGCGTCGATCGTGCCGCCGGTGGTGAAGTCAACGGTCGGACCCGTATCGAAGTCGCTTGCGTTCCAAACGCCGCCAACGTCGTTGCGCCGGTAGGACGCTTCGAGCTCGACGCGCAGGCCTTGCACCCACTTGTCGAGATGCGTTCCGACCACGCCGCCGATCACAAAGCCGGTGTCGGCGTCGGTGCTCCAGTTGTAGCCCGTCGCATCGTCCGTTTCATCTCTGGTGAAGAACGAAGCTGAAGAATCCTCGGCCCAATTCGCGCCACCGAAGACGCTGATGTACAGACCGTCCGCTTGAGCCGTGCCGGCCCCCGCGAACAGCGCCAGCGCCGATGACGCCAGCAATAATCTTTTCAATCGCATGCATGCCTCCTGACTCGATTTGCTTGTTCCAAGCTGCAGACTTGGGCCTTCTTCAGATCTGACATCCCACTTACTGGCTTTTCGTTTTTTGTCGTCTGAGCCAGGAAGGCAGGCCCGCTCAGGACCGGCCTCTTGTCTGCTTGAAGCTAGAGCACGCCGAAGCTCGGCAGGCGGTACCATTCCATGTCCGGAAGGTCGGTCGACGCGCCGTTGCGGTCTGCGTCCTCGAAGCCGTCGCCACCGAAGTGGAACGTCAGGCCCAAGTTCACCGAGTGCGTGTCGATTTCGTTGTCGGGATCGCCAAAGTCAGCAACTTCTGCGTGACGTCCGCGGTACTCGACAAACGCCGAGACCGGGACCGACTTGCCAAACCAATAGTGAGCACCGAGGCCCCAGGCCCATTGGCTGGCGTCTTCGCCGAAGAAGCCTTCTTCGCCGTCGATGTAGGCAAGATCGCCCGTGAACTTCCACTGCTTGCCCATGTAGTAGTTGAGGCCGGCGCGCGCCACGCCTGCGTTCTTCAACAAGAACCAGTCGTTGCTATCGGAGTCGAGATACGCGAGCTGGCCGCGGAACGTCCACGGACCGCAGTAGTACTGACCTTCGATGCCCGCCATGAACACGGCGCTGCTGAAGAAGTCGTGCACGCGACCGGTCGCCCCGAACACGCCGAGCAAGCCCTGTTCGTCACGATAGTTGATGTGGCCGCCAAGGCCGAAGTGGCCGAAGCCGATCGACTTGCCGCCAAAGACGTCGTCGTTGGTGTCCAACGAGGTACGACCCAAAGCGTCCAGCTGCACGTTGACCGTGTCGCTGTAGGGAATGTTGACGCGACCGCTGCCGAAGACAGACTGATAGTCGTTGTCTAACGTTCCTTCGCCGCCGAAGTCGTTTTCTTCCCAATTGGCCGCGAAGCCGAGGCTAACGTCGCCCATCATGCTGCTTGCAGCGTTTGCCGGCGCCACGGCCAGGTACGCCGCCACAAGCGACGACGTCGCCAGCGCGATAGATTTGAACTGCATTAATCCCTCCTGAAACTAGCCGTAGGCGCAGAACTTCCCGTTCCGCACGTCCGCCCTCAGAAGGACACCCCGCGTGGTTAACAACGCGTTTACTACGCGAATCTTTTGGTTAACCGCGGCCGAATATAGGGAACCGCAACTCCAGTGACACAATGGATTGTGCGTAATCTCGCGGTTCATCGCGAGATCGTGGCTTTCGAGTCACATGGGTGCGAGCGGTTTCGACAGGTCTAGACGTCTGCGCCAGCCGCTTTGAGGGCATCCCGAAGGGGTGCCAGATGCCGCTCGTAGTTCTTCCAGCGGCCGGCCGAGCGTTTGTAGACGGGTTGGCGTACCTGCCAGACGCTGGCGGTCAGAACCGTGCGTTTGACGTCCTGCGGACGCAAGCAGGCCTCATCCCAGGGCAGGCCCACGAAGTCGATCAGCTTGCGCGAGACCTCTTCCTGGTTTTCGACCAGGTCTTCGTACTCGATCTCGAGCAGGCGGCCGGGAAGCACCTCGCGCCAATGCTGCATCAGTTGCAGATAGTGCGCGTAGTGGTGGCCCAGGTCGGCGAGATTGCGCGCATAGGAGTGCGCGTCGTTGAAGTTCTGCTGCCAGATCGACAAGCAGGTGTCGAAGGGGCTGCGTTTGGTGTGAATGATGCGCGCCTTGGGGAACAGCGTCGCGATGAATCCCACGGCTTGGAAGTTGTGGGGCATCTTGTCGGTGATGCGCGTCGCGCCGGCGTTGCGCGTCTTGGCGTCGATGGCGTCGAGATAGCGTTGCGCCAACACTTCGACGCCGACCCACGACAGCGTGCGCGCATTCTTCTGCACGCCTTCGTCGCGGAAGACGAGGTCAGCCATCTCGCGTTCGCAGCGCTTGATCGTTTCGAGTTCGCCGGCGGCGTGCGCCAGCGGATGAGCGCCGATGATCGTCTCGGTCAGCGTCGTGCCTGAGCGTGGCATGCCGACGATGAAGACAGGCCGTTCGCTGTCGAGGCCGCTGGCGCCGCGTTCTTCGAAGAACTTGCGCGTGTAGGTTTTCTTGATCTCGGCGTACGACGTTTCAATGGCCTTGGCGTCGTATTTGCCGGCGGCCGCCTTGTTGGCGAGATCGAAATAGCGGAAGGCGTCGTCGTAGCGGCCGACGTCGTCGTACATTTTGGCGGCGGCGAACTGCAGACCGCGCAATTCCTTGGAATTGGTGTCCTTGCTGGCTATCAGCGCCTCGACCTGTTCGATCTCAGGCGCGCCCGGCTTGAACTTTACGGCGTTGGTGAGGTTCACGTAGCCCGTCGATGTCGTGGGCGCGGCGGCGATGAGTTCGCGCGCCGTGTCCTCGGATTCTTTCGTGCGGCCCAAGCTGAGATAGGCGCGACTGATGCCCGCCTTCGCCGTGTGACTCTCGGGACGCAGTTTGAGAAGGCGATCGAAGCATTTGAGCGCGCGCTCACCCTGCCCCGCCAGATTCAGCGTTCGGCCGAGATTGAGCCAAGCATCCGCCATATCCGGTTTGATGGCGAGCGCGCGTTCGAGATGCTTGATCGCGTCTTCGAAGCGGCGCACGAGCGAGAGCGCGTTGCCGTAGTTGTTGAGGATCGCCGGATCCTTCGGCCGTGCGCTGACGGCGCGCTCCAGAAAATCGAACGCCGCTTCGTGGCTGCCCGCTTCCATCGCCAGCACGCCGAGAAGGTTCAGCGCATCGGGCTGGTTCGGCACTTTGGCGAGGACGGCGCGGTAGACTTTTTCCGCTTCTTCGCCGCGGCCGGCTTTGTGGTGCTCGATCCCCTGCTCCAGCTGCTTTTGCAGCTCGAACGGATTGACGGGGTAGTTCCAGCCGGCCGTGCCGCCGCGTTGCTGCATCGGCGTGCCGAGGCCGGGGAGGCGCGGAGACGGGGGCTGGGACATGGGTCACTCTCGAGTGCGTGGAACGGGCGATTTCGACGGCGGGCCGCCAGAATCGGTGGGTTAACATGTAGCACGTTCGGGGCGTGAGCGGTCTTGACGCCGTGGGGCCCTATCCCCATCTCAAAAGTCGCCTGGGGACGCCCTTTTGGGGTCCCGGAACGGGCAATTTTGGAACCCGAATCCGGCCGTTTCGGCGGATTCTTGAGATCATCGCTTGAGAGGATGAACAGCCATGCGTAGTTTTGATTTTAGCCCGCTCTATCGTTCGACCGTCGGCTTCGACCGTCTTGCCAATTTGCTTGAGACCGTCACGCAGTTCGATCCGTCGACGACGAGCTATCCGCCCTACAACATCGAACAGTTGGCCGAGAACGACTATCGCATCTCGATGGCGGTCGCCGGATTCTCGGACAAAGAGCTTTCGATCGAGGTGAAGGAAGGCGTGCTTGCGATCACCGGCAAGCGTGACGGCGGCGAGGAGCCGAAGACGCGCTTCCTCCACCAGGGCATCGCCGGCCGCGGCTTCGAACGCCGCTTCCAGCTGGCGGACCATATGGAGGTTCGCGGGGCGCGGCTTGAGCACGGCTTGCTCCACGTCGACATCGCGCGCGTGATTCCGGAAGAGAAGAAGGCGCGCAAGATTTCGATCGGCAAAGGGCCGGAGCAGCCGAAGATCGTCGAGTCCAAAGTCGCCGACGCGGCTTAGGGCCTGAATGAAAATGGCGACGGCGCCGAGAGCGATCTCGGCGCCGTTCGCTTTTCTTACTCGCCGTAGAAGTAGCGCTCTTCGACGATCTTGCCGTTGGCGACGGTGTAGATCGCCACTTCGTCCATCTGCGTGCGTTGGCCGCCCTTGGGCGTGAGGTCGAACTTGAAGCGCACGGCGAACTGATTGCCGTGGACGTACGGGCCTTCGACTTTGCTGTCGTGAACGGTGTGGTTGGCGTACCACCATTCGCCTTTGCCCAGCACGGCCTTGCGACCTTCGGCGCGGGCCATGTCGCCGGCGCCGGGTTCGAGACTCACGACATCGTCGGACCAGAATTTTTGTCCGGCGGCGTCGAATTCGCCCTTTGCGCACAGGTCGGTGAAAATCTTCGCGACTGCTTTCGTGTCCATCGGTCTTGCCTCCTTGCGGGTTGATGGCCAAGACGATGCGCCACGGCTGCTGACAGCATTGTGTCAGCAGCTTGGCAGGAGTCAGAGATCGAGTGTCACCTCGACGACGCCAGGCTCCGGCGAGCCGCTGCGGTTGAAGCCGAGTTTGGCGCACATGTCGAGCATGCGCGTGTTCTCGGCCAGCACGTCGCCGAATATCTGTTTGAGACCGATGCTGCGCGCGTAGGCGATGATTTCTTCCATCAGGCGCAGACCTAAGCCTGTGCCGATCCGGTCGCTGCGCACCATGACGGCGTATTCGCCGCGCGTACGGTCGGGGTCGAGCGCGAGGCGGACGACCGCGATGCCGACTTCGCGGCCATTGACGTTTTCGACCAAGGTGAACGCCATTTCGCGGTCGTAGTCGATCTGCGTCAGGCGCATGGCCAGCGCGTCAGGCAGTTGGCGCAAACCGGAGAAGAAGCGCATGCGCACGTCCTCGGGGTCGCTGGAGGCGATCGCAGCTTGGATGCCGACGGCGTCCTCTGGCTTGATCGGGCGCAGGATATAGGGGCGGCCGCTGCGATCGGTCACTTCGTGGGTGAGTTCTGTCGGATAAGGCTTGATCGCGAAGCGCTCGGTGCCGGGGCGATCTTCCTTGGCGACGCGCACGCGCGCGTCGAGCGCGAGAACGCCTTGATCGTCAGCCCACAAGGGATTGATGTCGAGCTCCTTCACCTCCGGCAGATCGATGGCGATGTCCTGCAGCGCGAGGATCACCTTGATGATCGCGTCCATGTTCGAGGCGGGGCGGTTGCGATAGCCCTTGAGCAGTCGGGCGACGCGGGTGCGGTCGATCATGTCGCGCGCGAGCAATGCGTTGAGGGGCGGTAGGCCCAACGCGCGGTCGTTCACGACTTCCACGGACGTGCCACCTTGGCCGAAGAGGACGACTGGGCCGAACAGCTTGTCTTCCGAGATACCGACGATGAGTTCATGCGCGCCGGGTCGCGTCGCCATCGGCTGGACGATGAAGCCGTCGACGTGCGCGTCGGGTTCGGCTTCGCCGATGCGCAGAAGCATTGTCGCGGCAGCGCGCGCGACCGACGGGCCGTCCTTCAGGTTCAGCATCACGGCGCCGATGTCGGACTTGTGCACGATGTCGGTCGAGAGAACCTTCAGTGCGACGGGGAAGCCCATCGCGACCGCCGTGCGGTGCGCTTCTTCCGGCGTCTTAGCGACGCGGATGTCGACCGTCGGAATGCCGTAGGCTTGGAGCACCGTGTTCGCCTCGACGGCCGTCAGCCATTTGCGGCCGGCAGCGAGCGCCGCGTCGATCGCCTCGCGCGCCGGCTTTACGTCGCGTCCGCCGGAGCTGGCAAGCGCCGGCGGGATCTGCATCAGCAGATCCTGCGCTTGCTTGCGGTGGACGAGTTGCATCATCGCAGTGACCGCGCGCTCCGGCGTCGCGAAGACGGGCATGCCGGCAGCGTCCAGATGCTTGCGGCCTTCAGCTGCGGCGGCGTCGCCGAGCCACGAGGCGAAGACGGGCTTGGTGTTGCCGGCCTCGCGCGCGGCGGCGACGACCGAGATGGCGGCGTCCGCGGCTGCCGTCGGGTTTGCGACGGCGACCGGGCAGTTCAGCACCAGGACTGCATCCGTGTTGTCGTCGGCGAGCAAGGCTTCCAACGCGGCACGGTAGCGGTCAGGGCCGGCGTCGCCGATGATGTCCACGGGATTGGCGTGGCTCCAGTTCGGCGGCAGGGCGGCGTTCAGGGTTGCGATCGTCGTGGCCGTGAGCTGCGCGAGCTTGCCGCCTTCGTCGATCAAATGATCGGTCGCGAGCACGCCGGCGCCGCCGCCGTTGGTGACAATGGCAATGCGGTCGCCCGACATGCGCGGGCCGCCAGACACCGCTTCGAGGGCATCGAACAAGTCGTCGATCGTCAGCACGCGGAGCAAACCGGCGCGACGGAAGGCCGCGTCGTAGACGGCATCGGAGCCTGCGAGTGCGCCGGTATGCGAACGCGCGGCGCGGGCGCCTTCTTCGTGGCGCCCGGACTTGACGACAATCACAGGCTTGAGGCGCGCGCAGCGGCGGGCGGCCGACATGAACTTGCGCGCGTCGGTGATGCTCTCGACGTAGAGAAGCACGGCGCCTGTCGCGCTGTCGGCGGCGAGGAAGTCGAGCATGTCGCCGAAGTCGACATCGCACATGCCGCCCATCGAGACCAGATGCGAGAAGCCGATCTCGCGGCCGACGGCCCAATCGATGACCGCGGTCAGCATCGCACCCGACTGCGTGACGAAGGCGGTGCGGCCCGCGGTCGGCATGCGGTGGGCGAAGCTTGCGTTCAGACTGTTCGCCGGCGACAGGACGCCGATGCAGTTCGGGCCGACGATGCGCATCACGTGGGGCTGGGCCAGTTCGAGCATGCGCTGTTGGACGGCGCGGCCGGCCTCGCCCATTTCTGCAAAGCCCGCTGTCAGAACGATGACCGCTTTGGTGCCGCGTGCGCCCAGTTCGGCGATGAGGTCGGGGATCGGCGCGGGCGGGGTGGCGATGATGGCGAGTTCGGGCGCGCTGGGCAGGGCCGCCACATTCTCGAACACTTGGCGGCCCAGGAGTTCACCCGCATGTGGGTTCACGAACGTGATCTCGCCCTTGAAACCGGCGTCGACCAGGTTGTGGGCGACGACGCCGCCGACGGCCGAGGGTGTGCGGCTGGCGCCGATCAGCGCGACGCTCTTGGGGGCAAAGAACGAGTTCAGATTGCGGACGGACATGTCGTTGCTCCACGAGCCCGGTTAACGGGTGCGGGCTCTAGCACGAAAGCGCCGCCGATCGAGCGAGGTGTGCGGACGCGGCGGAACAACCTGTAAAATGCTTATCGTCAGGTCGTCCACAGGTCCGTTCACAGGTTCAGTTTCTCCACAAGAGCCGTGCGCGTGCATGTTCGAGCGCGCTTGCATTTTTTCCACCCGCTGTTGAAAAAATGATTCTCAACCGCGATGACGTGATGTACATTGTGCGTTGTGTGGGGGCGTTGCGATGGGGGCAGCGGTATCTCGCACGGGGGGAGCCGTCGTCGCGTTCGCTGTTCGGGGCAGCTCCAGTATGATGAATTGGCCGCGTACGTTTAATCGTCGACCGACCTTGGTGCGGCGTCAAACATCGTTTGACCCGAATGCCACCATCGAAGAGTTGCGCGATCAGATACAGCAATTCTGGGTTGGGTTCGGTCCGCAAATCAAAGGCGTCGACGTCCAACCGGTGCTGATCAGCGCCATTCGGGGCGAGTGGGTCGTTCCTGAATCGGCGACCGGCCGGCGCGTGATCCTTTATTTCCACGGCGGCGGCTTTATCGCCGGATCGCCGGAGACGCATCGGCCGCTGGTGTCGCGGCTGGCGCATGCGGCGAGCGCGCGGGCGCTGGTGCCGCAGTATCGACTGTCCCCGGAATTCCCCTTCCCGGCTGCGTTGCGTGATGCCGCCGATGCGTATCGCTGGTTGCTGACGCAGGGGATTACGCCGAACAATATCATTTTTGCGGGCGACGGGTCGGGCGGCGGCTTGGCGCTGGCGACGCTGTTGGCGCTGCGCAATGCAGGCCTGCCCTTGCCGGCCGCGACGGTCGCGTTCTCGCCGTGGGCGGATATGACGTTGTCGGGCTGGTCGATGCTGAAGAACCGGCCGACGGACGACGCCTTGAGCTGGGAGCTGCTGGCGACCTGTGCTCGACACTATCTGAAGGGCGCCTCGCCGGCGGATCCGTTTGCCTCGCCCATCTATGGCGACTTCAAAGGGCTACCGCCGATGATGATCCATGCTGGCAGCCTGGAAGTTCTGCGCGACGACGGCAGCCGGATCGGCGAGCGTGCGGCGGCGGCCAATGTGAACGTCAACGTCGAGGTCTATGAAGGGATGCCGCATCTGTTCCAGGGCTTGCCGGAACTGTCGGAATCCAAGGTCTCGATCACGCGCGCGGCCGCCTTCATCAAGGCGCGCACGCCGGAAGTGATGTTGCGCCGCGCGGCGCAGTAATCAGGATTTGCGTTTACTTTTCGCCTTGGGCTTCGGCCCGGGGCGTTGGCGCGCGAGCGTGCGGCCCAATTTATCTTCCACGCTCGCAATGAATGTCGCCGAGCCGAACGGGCGGCCGGTGTTTTCGCTGGCGGCGATCGATTTCAACTCAGCGCTTGTCAACGGCTTTGCCAATGCGTCCTTCCAGGTCTTCGCGAGTTTGGCGAGCGGCTTTACGTCGATGAAGCCGTCGGCCTTGCCTTTGAGGTGGGCGGCCGCGCTGGACCAGCGCCAATCGCGCGCGTTCTTCGACGCGCGGCTGCGCACGGCCGATTGCTCCACGAAGCGCATCACGAGCGGCAACGACGGCTTGTCCATCGGGAAAGACGCAAAGCGGCCACGGAACAAACCGCCCTTGCGAGCGCGGCGCATGTTGACCGAACGCGTGAAGCGCCGATGGGCTTCACCCAACGCGTTGCGTAGCGCCTTTGCGTTCGGCGGCACGAGGATGAGTTGAACCTGTTTCGGCAGCAGGCAATAGCCGAGCACCGTCACACGCGCGCGTTTGCAGCCGGCTGAGACGAGTTCGATGTACTCGCGGTAGTCTTCGTTCGATTGAAAAATGCGCTGAGCCGCGTTGCCGCGTTGCAGCACGTGATGAGGTGCTCCGGGCACCACCGCTCTTGCCAGTCGAGCCATGCATAAAGGCTAGGCCTAAGGCCGCCGCGCGTCAATCTGTGTCCCCATATTAGCCCGGCGCCAAACACAACCGCGGCGGTAAATCCCAACACTTGGGCATGGCCGAGGCGCCGACGCACTATGGGTCGGCACAGTTCCAGCGATGTGTGGCCTTTCCCACTGGTGGCTTTTCGCACGATCCTTTTCGCTTTATAGCCACGTCACCGGTAGTCGACGCGGCGGGGATGGCGCATGGAACGGTTTGGACCGCAGTACTGCGAAACGCCTGCAACGATCACCGGGATCTTTCCGGTCGAACCGGCGAATGCGATATCGAGCGGCGTCATCGTGTTGTTCGGCATCGTGGCGCTGATCCTCGTCATCCAGCGCAGCCCGCGGGCGATCGAACTCTATGTGGCGTGCGCGCTTTTGATGCTCAACGGGCTCGGCAGCATTTTGTGGCACGGTTTGCGCACGCGTTGGGCGCTGACATTCGACGTGCTGCCCGCGGTGGTGTTCGTGCTGCTCGTTGCGCTGATCTGGGCGCGGCGCGTCGGGCCGTGGTGGCAAGTCGCAGCCATCGGCGGCGCGTTGGTGCTTGCGCCTGTGGCCGTGCAGTTTCTTGAGTTGGGCTCGCGTTTTCCGCTGCGCTTCGGCGTGGTGGCGTTTGTGATCGTGGCGCTCGCGCTGTTGCTGATCGCGCGCAGCTATGCGGTATCGCGAGCGGCGGCATTGACCGGTACGGCGGCGGTTCTCTCAGCGCTCACGGCGCTGACCTTCCGCTCCATCGACTCGATGGCGTGCGAAAGCATCGGATTGGGCACGCATTTCCTGTGGCACATGTTCCTGTCGGGCGGCGCGTTCTTATGCCTCTACACGATCCTGACGCTGGACGCCGCGCGGCGCCAGGCGACGCCTGCGCCTGCTATCGCATAAGCCTCAGACGGATTTTTTCGCAGCGGCGAGGAATTGGTCGACCTCGGCCTCACGCGTCGCCCACGAGCAGACGAGGCGGATGAGCGGGCGGCCGTCGGTTGTGGGCTCCCATTGATAGAAGCGTGCGCCGGCGGACTTGAGCGTTTTCATCGCGTCTTCGGACGGCAGTTTGACGAAGACTTCGTTGGCTTCCACGGGGCCCGGCACGGTGAAGCCCGGCAGTGTTTTCAGGCCGTCGCTCAAGCGCTGCGCCATCGCGTTGGCGTGGCCGGCGAGCTTGAGCCACAGGCCGTCGTCGAGCATCGCTTCGATTTGCGCGGAGACGAAGCGCATCTTCGAGAACAGGTGGCCGCCGCGCTTGCGCCGGTAGGCGATGTCGGCCGCGCGTTTGGGGTCGAAGAAGATCACGGCTTCGGCGGCAATCGCCCCGTTCTTGGTGAGGCCGAAGGACAGGACGTCGACGCCTGCTTTCCACGTCACGTCGGCGGGTGCGCATTTGAGATGCGCGAGTGCGTTCGCTAGGCGCGCGCCGTCCATGTGGAGCGCCATGCCTTCGGCTTTGGCTAGGCTCGCGAGCGCCTGGACTTCTTTAGGTGTGTAGGTCGTGCCGAGTTCGGTGGCTTGCGAGATCGAAATGGTTGCGGGTTGAACGTGGTGGACGTCGCCTTTCTGGAAGCGTGCGAGCGCGAGCTTGATGTTCTCGGGCGTCAGCTTGCCGTGCGGACCTTTCACGGGCACGAGTTTTGCGCCTTGCGAGAAAAATTCCGGCGCGCCGCATTCGTCGACCTGGATGTGCGCGCCTTCGTGGCAGACGACGGCGCCGTAATGCGGCGTCAGCGTTGCGAGCGCGAGCGCGTTCGCGGCCGTACCCGTCGCGACGGGAAACACAGCGACATCTTTCTCAAACAGCTTCGAGAGTTTTTCGGTGATGCGGCGCGTAATGTCGTCGCTGCCGTAGCTTGCCGCCGTGCCTTCGTTGGCGCGCGTGATGGCCGCCAAGATTTCGGGCGCCGCGCCGGCGGCATTGTCGCTTATGAAATTCATCGGGTGCCCCTCGAAAGCGGGGACACCCTAATCATGCGCCTCTGGAATGAAAGAGGTCTATTGGCGCGCGACGTCGCGGCCGCGCGACGGGCGGAAGATCAGGTAGAGCACGCCCAGGACCAGCAGGAGCGGCAAGGCCGACCAGATCAAGCTGAAAGCGATGCTGAGTACCGTCGCAACGATCGCAATCGCGATCCCTACGCCTGCCGCGGCGAGCCCGAAGACCACGGCCAGCAGGATGATTGGAATGATGAGCAGCCACACCAGGAGCGCGATCAAACCGCCTAGCAATTCGCCCATTTGTCCCTCCTCAAAGCCGCATATTGCGGCTAGTGACAGGTAAATAGTACGAAGTTCTTAGTATGGCAAGTGGTGTTTGGCCGGCGGACCTATTGCTCCACCATTTCGACCCGCCGGTTCTTAGCGCGGCCGTCGTCCGTCCGGTTGGTGGTCACGGGGGAGAGCGAGGCGATTCCGCGTGCGGTCATGCGCTTGGCGTCGATGCCGTATTTGCTGCTGAGCGCCTTCACCACCGCTTCGGCGCGGCGTTGCGAGAGGCCGGTGTTGTAGTCGAGCTTCCCCTGATTGTCCGTGTGGCCGACGATGAGGACGTTGAGCTTCGCGTTCGCCTTCATAACCTTGGCCATTTCTTCGAGTTGCGGCTCGGACTCGGGTTTGATGTCGGCTTTGTCGAAGTCGAAGTGGATCCCGTAGAAAACCGCGCGGCCTTGGGTTGCGATGTCGCCCGAGATGGCTTCGGCCTTCAGCACGACCATCTTCGTTTCCATGCCTTTGGGCTCGACGATCTCGACGAGCACGCCGGTGCGATCGCGCAGAACCTCGCTGAACGAACCGAAGCTGCCACCAACGTGCACGCCCGCGTAGACCGCGACGTAGGTGTCGCCGGACGTGTCCGTTTTCTTCATCAGCGCGTAGCGGACGTCCTTCACCTCGTCGAACACCGCGTTGATGAGATGGCCGCGGATGTCGTCGTATCCGGCGCCAGCCACATGGGTTTCTTTGCGATCCCAGCGATATTTCAAGACCGCGAAGGACGGGCCGCACGCCTCCTTCACGCATTCGAAGGCCGGCGTGAAGCCCTTGGCGACTAACGCGTCTTTGTAGTTGCGGAAGACCTCGAGAGATGAGCGGCCGAGCGGCGCGACGTAGGCGGTGCGCGTCACCTTGCCTTCGGCCGCCACCGTCTTCGTGAATTTCTTCTTGCTGTCGTAGGTCTCGCCTTCGGCGGGACCTGCAGGCAGCGTCAATTCGTCGAAGGCCTTGACCGTTTGGCCAAGTACGTGGGCGCCTTCATAGCGGCCCGTTAACGGACTGTCGGAGGCCTTCGGGGCGTCGGTCTCGGCAACTTTGACGTAGGCCGGATCCGGTGCGGCAACCGCCACGAGCGGTGCGGCGGCGAGCAGTGCAGCGGCGGCGAGACAGTGGGCGGCGCGGCGCATGGGAAACCTCCATCGAATCGTCGTGTCGCCGACTCTTTTGGGCGGGTGGCAATCGGATCACAAGCGGCTGGAACTCCGTTGTCCCCGCAAATGCAGTCTCCACAGCACGGCGTTTCGCGGCGATAAGGGAGACGGAGTTAGTGATTCGCATGGGTTTGGCGTCGAAAGTATCGTTTGCGTTGCCGCGTCCGGTTGGTGGCTCACCACTTGTGACCGTGGCCGAGAACGCGCCTGCGAAGACCGTGCGGGCGGTCGACATCAGCATCATCATTCCGACTTTTGACGCGGGCGCGAGGCTTAGCGCCACGATCGATGCCCTGGAAGAAGTGCGCGAGACGCTTTCGGTCGAACTTATCGTCGTGGACGGCGGATCGAGCGACGACACGCGGGCACGGGCGGTGGCGGCGGGCGCGACGGTGATCGAAGCGCCGCGCGGACGTGCCGGGCAGCTCAGCGCGGGCGCCAAGGAAGCGTCGGGACGCTGGCTTCTTTTTCTGCATGCGGACACGACGTTGGAGCCGTTCTGGAGCACCACGACCACGTCGTTCATGCGCGCGAAGGGCAATGTGCTGAAGGCCGCGTATTTCACGTTTGCGCTGGACGACGCTTCGAATGCGGCGCGGCGCGTGGAAGACTTGGCCAATTGGCGCGCGCGGAAGTTTGGGCTGCCGCAGGGCGGTCAAGGGCTGTTCCTATCGCGCACGAAGTATGCGTCGCTGGTCGGCTATCTGGATCTGCCGGTCATGGAAGATGTCGACATTGTGCGGCGCATCGGCAAGGCGAACCTGGTCGAGTTGCCGGCGACAGCCACGACATCCGCGGATCCTTATCGGCACGGCGGGTATGTGTTGCGGCCGCTGCGCAATTTCCTGGCGCTCGCGCTCTATTTCCTGGGCGTGCCGCCCCGGCGGCTGGCGCGGCTCTAGTCAGCTCACTGTCTTGAGCGCGTCGAGCAAGCGGTCCACGTCACCTTCGTCTTGATAGATGCCGAAGCCGATGCGCAGACGGTCGCCGCGGTGATCGACCAGGACGTTGCGCGCGGCGAGCGCCTCATCGATCTGCGCGGCGTCCTTGGTTTCAAAGGTGAGGAAGCGGCCACATTGCACCGGATCTTTCACCACGAGTTGGTCGGCGCCGAGTTTGGTGCGTGCGCCATCGAGCTTTTTGATGAACGTGTGTTGGAGGCCGGTGCAGATGTCGTCCATCGCCGCGACGTCGAGATTCAATGTTTGGAGCCAGTCCATCACGGCGTTGAAGCGGTACAGGCCCGAGGGATCGAACGTGGCGCCGGAGAAGCGGCTGGCGTCGGTGCCGTAGGCGACTGTGTCGCCGCGCGTTTGTTCGAGTGCGCCAAACTCTGCGTACCAGCCGGTGTCGCGGGGGCGCTCGCCGTAGCCGGGCGGGCAATGCATGAAGCAGGCGCCCTCGCCCGCCATCGCGTATTTGTAGCCGCCGGCGATGTAGAAGACGCGGGACGCGATCGCCGACAGGTCGGTCGGGCGCGCCATGAAGGCGTGGTAGCCGTCGATCACGGCGAAGGTGCCGCGCCATTCGATCGCGGCCAGGATTTCCTTCACGTCGTCCAGCGAGAGCACGAGGCCGGAATTGAAGAAGACGTGGCTGAACCAGACCATGTCCCAATCGTCGCGCTGCTTCAGTTCGGCGATGAAGCGGTCTTTGAACGTCGCCAGCGGCTCGACCGCAACGCGCACGATGTTGACGAGTTCGTCTTCGGCGAGGCGGTTCATCTGCCGCGTGAAGGAATGGAATTCGCCGTCGGTCGACAGCACGTTGTGCTTCGGCAGACCGTGCGTCGCCGACAGCAAGCGGACCAACAGACTGTGCGTGTTCGGTGCGAAGACCACGGTGCGCGGGTCGGAGAGGTTGAGGTGACGCGCGACGTGAGCTTGCGCGCGCGGAATGACCTCGCCGAAGACTTTGCCCCATTTGCGGTCGAGCAGTTGGGATGCGTCCTGCCAGTATTGCTGCTGAGCGGCGAACGTGATGTCGGGCCAGGGATGATGGCTGTGGGCGGCGAAGTGCAGCGGTGCGCCGGGGCGGCCGATCGACTGCGCGAAGTGGGATTTGAAGCTCGCCACGTTAGTCCTCGTACCGGTAGCGCATCGCCTTGCGCACGTTGTCTGGCAACGGCGGCAGGGCGGAGCGCGGGATCAAGAACGTCGCGATCGAGAAGAGGTCGTTGTAGGCGCGGTGCTTGTCGGCTGTCGCGCGCAGATACTCAAAGCCGGATGAGCCGCCGGTGCCGACCTTGCGGCCGAGCATGCGCGAGACCATCAGCGCGTGACGCAAGCGCCAAACGGCCAGCGTTTCATCGATGTCCATCAACGCCTTCAGCATGCTGAAGCCTGCGTGGGCTGCCGGTTCGTCGCGGTAGAGGAAAAGGAAGAGTGCGGCCTGCAGCGCGTGGCGCGAGAATGTCCAGGCGCCTTGCGCGCGGAGTTCGGCGTAGCGTGCGTCGTCGAGGAGGCCGTCGAACATGGCGCGCGATTGGCGGAGCGAGGCGAGCTGCACGTCCTTTTCGGTTTGCGACAGATGGGGGTGTTTTTCGATTTGCGCCATGTCGCGCGAGAGCATGTCGTCGAGTGCTTTGCGGAACGTCTCGCCGAAGTGAAAGCCGTCGCGGGTGACGAAGGGCGTGCGTTCCAGCCAGGCGTTCACTTGCGTGCGCAGCGACGGTTTGGCTTCGGCGGCGACGACGTTCTTGCGCGCTTCCGGCAACAGGTTGGCGTCGTAGCTTTGTTCGTTGAACGGCAGGCGCGCTTCGCGCGTGAGCCCTAAGCGGATTTCGAGCAGGCGGAATTGTTCGCTCTGGAAGCCGGAGGCCGGGATCAGGAGATCGCGGAACTCCAAGAAATCCATCGGCGTCATGGTCTCGAGGATGTCGATCTGTCCGACCAACAACTGCTCGATCTTGACGATGCGCTCGGCGGCGTGGACGGCGCGGCCGAGTTGGGCGTCGTCGACGGACGCGCCACCGAAGATCGATTGGATCAGATCGAGCTCGTGGTGGATCTGCTTGAACCAGAGTTCGTAGGTCTGGTGGATGATGATGAAGAGCATCTCGTCATGCGCGACCTTGCCCTTCTTGGTGCTTTCCATCTCCTGCAGCGAGAGGAGTTCGCGCAGTTTCAGGTAGTTCGCGTAGTCCATGGGAAGGCCTCACTCACGCCGCGCGGCGTTCGAGGAAGAGCATGCGGAGAGCCAGCAAGATGTAGACTGTGCCCGCCGCGCCGTCGAGCCAGGCGCGGACACGCGGATTTCCGGCGATCGCCTGGGCCGTGCGGCCTGAAACGACCGCGAGTCCGGTGAGCCATACGACCCCGATGAGGTTATGCACCGCGCCCAAGAGGAAGATTTGCAGCGGCACGTGGCCGAGCGCGGGGCTCGCGAATTGCGGAAGAAAGGCGATGTAGAAGACGATGACCTTCGGGTTGAGCAGGTTCGTCGCTAGGCCGCGCCGGTAGGCGATCCACGAAACGTTCTCGCCCGCGTCAGACGGCGGCGCTGCTTGGCCGCGCAGTCCCGCGATGAAAGCGCGGAAGGCGGTGAAGCCCATCCAAATGAGATAAATCGCGCCGGCGATGCGCAGCGCATCGAAGGCCTCCGGCGACGCCGCGATGAGGGCGGAGACGCCGAGCGCGGCGAGCGCCGCATGCACGAGACCGCCGGTCGCGATACCGAACGTCGCGGCGACGCCGGCACGCTGTCCCCCCGATGCAGACGACGCGAGGACGAACATCGTGTCGGGTCCTGGCGAAAGCGCTAGGGCGGTTGCTGCGACGAGATATGCCGCGAACAGGCCTGGCTCAAGAATCATGGTTACCTTGCGCACCACGGCGCGTTCGATTTGTATCTAAACAACGGCTGCGCAGATTACCGTTTACGCGGCCTAAAGGCGAGGGTGCGAGGGTGTCCATCCGGCCCACTGCACGAGCGAGATCTCGCATGGCGCACGTACTGGTCATCGACGATGACGAACTGCTCGTCAAGCTCATGGTTCATGCTCTGTCGCGCCGCGGCCACCAGGTCGCGTTTGCGCATGACGGCGATGCGGGCGCGCGCGCGTTCGACGAGACGCATTTCGACGCGGTCGTCTGCGATATCGTGATGCCCGAGAAGGAAGGCGTCGAGACCATACAACATATGCGACGCGCGCGGGCCGATCTCGGGATCGTCGCCGTCTCGGGCGGCTTCGACAATGGGGTGGGCTTTGACGTTCTCAAGGTCGTCGAAATGCTGGGCGCCGATGTCACGATCAAGAAGCCATTCCAAATGTCGGCGCTGTGCGACGCCGTCGATCAGGCGATTGCGGCTCGCGCTCATGCCGTCAAAGCAACGCGCGCGTAGAGGAGCTGCGGCGCTCCGACCATGCGCGACACCGACAAGAGCATGACGCGCAAGGTCGCGCGCCGACGCCCGCGAGTGCAGCCGCGTACCGTGGCGGCGCGGTTCAAGGCGTTCGCCGAAATCGCTTCCGACTGGTGGTGGGAGACCGACGCCGATCACCGCTTGTTGTGCGTTTCCGACAACGCTTCGCGCTGGGTCGATCCGGCGCCGCTGATCGGACTGGACGCCTTCACGGCGTTCGTCAACGAGGCGCCAAGCGACGCCTCCCTGCGCGAGACGATGGTACGGGGCGAACCGTTCCGCGACCGGATCGTCGCGTTTCGCGCGCGAGGGGGCAAAGTCGTGCGGATTGCCGTCAGCGGTGAGCCCCAGCACGACGCGAAAGGACGCTTTACCGGTTATCTAGGGACGTCGCGCGAGGTCACCGCGCTCATCGCCGCGCAGGAGGCTTTGCGCGCCAGCGACGCCCTGCACCGCAGTCTCGCAGATTCGATCGACGGCATCGTTGTGCGCGTGCAGATCGGCGATGTTTGGACGATCGAGTATATCAGTCCCAAGAACGAAGAGATGTTCGGCATCTCATCGGCGCAAATGATAGGGCTCAACGCCAAGGACGTCTGGCGGTTCGGTATCCATCCTCAGGATCTGGAACGCTATCGTGCGACAGTTGAAGCCGTGGTCGCGGAGCGCGGCTCGCTTGAGATCGAATACCGGGTGCGCGAACCCACGGGCGGGTATCGCTGGGTACTTGAACGCGGGCATGTATTAAGCGACCCGACGGGCGGACCTGACAGGCTGGACACGCTGATGGTCGACATCACGCGCCAAGTCGAGACGCGCCAGGCCCTTGAGGAGAGCGAGCATCGGTTCGAAAGCTTGAGCCGGCAGGTCGACGCCATTCTCTATCGCGCGCAGGCGCACGAACCGTTTCAGGATCTCTATTACAGCCCCAGCGTCGAGCGGCTGATCGGATATACGCCCGACGAACTGACCCGCCCAAACGAGATGATGTTCAGCGAGATCATCCATCCCGACGACAGCGCGCGCGTCAAAGCGGTGTTCGAGTCGGTGCGCCTGGGCACGGGCGTTTTCGAGTGCGAGTATCGTATCCGCACCAAGAGCGGCGAGTTGCGCTGGATCTACGACCGCGGAGCGGCTGCCAACTTCGACCGCGACGGCAAGCCGCGCTTCATCGACGGCATCATGCTGGACATCACGGCGCGCAAGGCGACAGAGGCAAAACTCGCGCAGGCCGAGGCGCGCGCGCAAGCCGTGATCGAAAACGTCGGCGAACTGTTCTTCACCTACCGCATCGATAAAAGCGGGGAGCCCCGCTTCGTTTATCTGAGCCCTGCGTTCGAACGGATGACGGGCCACACCATTGCGGAAGCGCTGAACGACCCGGCGTTCTCGCTCGCCGACCTCATTCATCCGGATGACCAGGCGCGTATCGTAGCGTCGACCGTCGCCCAGACAGATCGACCGGCCGAGAATACTTTCCGCATGATCACGAAGTCCGGCGAGACTCGCTGGGTGTTCGCGCGCGGCCGTCCGGCAGGGGTCGATGATGCCGGCGCGCGGCTTGTTTCGGGCTTCGTCTCGGACATCACGGAGATGAAACGGCTTGAGGCCGAGGTCAACGCGCGCAACCAGTATTTGGAGAGGCTGGCGCGGAATCTCGATGGTTCGATCTATCGCGGCCGCGTGGCGCCGTTCGCACTTGTCAGCTGTTTCGGACGCCGGCCGCCGCCGCTCGATTCCATCCACAAGGCCGATCTCGACCGCTATGTGCGCGAAATAGCCGATGCTTGCCGCGCGATGCGACCGTACGAGATCGAGTTCAGAATCGCGGACGACGAGGGCCGCGAGCGCTGGATGCTGGAACGCGGCATGCCCGCAGAACCGGACGCGCACGGGATCGCCCAGTTTGTCGACTGCCTCGTCATCGACGTCACGTCGCAGCGGCGGATGCGCGAAGAATTAGAGGTGCGCGAGAAACTGATCTCGGCCCTTGCGACCAACCTCGAGGGCGCCATGTTCCGTGTGCGCCGTGGCGCTGCTCCGGCGATCGAGTATATCAGCCCCGGGATCAAGAAAATTACGGGCCTCGATGCGGACCAGGTCATCGGCAAGGCGCCCGAGACGCTGAACCTCCGTCACCCCGACGATTACGCCGAGTATCTGGACACGGTGAAGCGCGCCCTTTACGAGCGGCGGCCCTACGAATCCCAGCATCGGCTGAAGCTCGCCGACGGCACGATCCGCTGGATCCTGGAGCGTGGCATGGCCAGCGCCTACGCCGAGGACGGCAGCCCACTCGTCATCGACGGCTTTATGTTCGACGTCACAGAACGCCACCGTTTGACGGAGGAACTCAGCACGCGCGAACGTCAATTCGCGACCTTGGCCGCCAACATCGACGGCGTGATGTTCCGCGCGCGCACCGGGCGGCCCGCCATCATCGAGTATTACAGCCCCGGCATCGAGAAGCAGGTCGGTATCCCCGCCGGCGACCTGATCGGCAAGCCGTCCGTCGGTATCCGCCTAATGCACACCGAAGACAGGCGGCGTTACTTTCAAACCGTGAATGCGGCGCTGGCGGCGCGACGGAGCTACGAGGTCGAGTTCCGCATGGTGCTGCCGGACGGGCGCACGATCTGGATCTTGGAGCGCGGGTTGGCGACGGAGTTCCAACCGAGCGGCGAGCCGACGATCGTCGAAGGCTTTTCGATCGACATTTCGGCGCGCAAGGAGGCTGAGGTTGCGATCGCAACCGCGCGTGATGCCGCCGAAGCGGGGAACCGCGCCAAATCCGAGTTCTTGGCGATGATGACGCACGAAATCCGGACGCCTATGAACGGCGTCTTGGGCATGACGAGCGTGCTTCTCGATTCAGGCCTTACGCCGGCCCAAGAGCGTTACGCGACGACGATCCGCGAGTCGGCAGAAGGGCTCTTGCGCATCATCAACGACGTGCTCGATTTCTCGAAGCTCGACGCTGAGGCGATGACGATCGAGGCGAAGGCGTTCGATTTGCACGCGCTGTTCCACCAAGCCGCGGAGATATTGGTCCCGAAGGCTCTGGCGAAGAGCATCGCGTTCGACGTTGTAATCGATCCCGGCGTGCCGCAGTTCGTGCGTGCGGATGCAGGGCGGATACGCCAGGTGTTGCTCAATCTTGCGGGCAATGCGGTGAAATTCACGGAAGCGGGCTTCGTCGCCGTGCAGGTCAGCGCGCGCGAGGCTGAGGGGCGGCACGTGCTCAGCGTGCAGGTCGCCGATACAGGAATCGGCATCGCTCGCGACCGTATCGGCCGCTTGTTCCAGAGTTTTGAACAGGCCGACGCCTCCATCTCGCGCCGCTTTGGGGGCACGGGGCTTGGACTTGCGATTTCGCGTAAACTTGTTGAGCGCATGGGCGGGAAGATCGGCGTCGAAAGCGAAAACGGCAACGGCTCCACGTTCTGGTTCGACATTCCTTTCGATGTCGCACAGAGCGACGAACTCGTGGTCCGGGCGATCGACACGGCCGCCGTCGATGAGGCGCTGGCCGCGATCAGAGCATTGGACCACGATGCGCGTGTTTTGATCGTCGAAGACAACGCAACGAACCGGCTGGTTGCGACGTCCTTCCTCAGTCAGTACGGCATTGCGCACGAGGTTGCGGCGGACGGCCGGGAGGCGCTCGCCGCGGTGCAGCGTGCGCGCTATGACGTCGTGCTGATGGATTTGCATATGCCCGAGATGGACGGGTTCGAGGCCACTCGGGCGATTCGGGCGTTGCCCGGCGCGGCGGCACGCGTGCCGATCGTGGCGCTGACCGCGAACGCGTTTCCGGACGATATCGAGCGCTGCCGGTCTGTGGGAATGGACGCGCATTTGGGCAAGCCGTTCCGCAAAGAGGAGCTTCTCCTTGTACTGGGCGCCGCGGTGTGCGGGCGGGCGACGTTCGGTGCGCGGGATGCCGATGTCGTGGCGTCGAACGAGGTTCTGGATTGGGACGCGATCGAGCGGTTTCGTTCGGATTCGGGGGAGGAGTTGCTTCGAATTCTGATCGATACCTATTTGGCCGAGACGGCCGCGAAGCTCACGAGGCTTTCGACCCTTGTGCGATCCGGGGCGGCGGGCGGCGAGGCGCAGAGGCTTGCGCATACGTTGAAGAGCACGAGCGCGCTCGCGGGCGCGGCTGCTATTTCTCAGTGCTGCGCGCGCATCGAGGCGCAGCTTGCGGCTGCGACGGGCGTCGCCGACGAGGACGTGAGCGCGCTCGACGGTTTGTTTGAGCGCTACCGCGAGGGGCTTAAGGTGCGCGGCCTCGCGGCTTGAGGCTATTCGCTTTCGGCGTCGGGTTCGATCGGCGGCGGCGACGTGCCCTGTCTGTCGAACACGGTGAGGAGACCGCGCGTGACGGCGGCGGGGAAGACGCTGTTGTGGCGTTCGGCGTCGAAGATGCGCAACGTCATCTGCAGGCGCGGGTTGTTGCGGCTGCGCAGGCGGCGGTACATCTCCGTTAGGTCGTCCGACATCACCGAGCTTTCGAGCGACCCGACGCCGAAGAAGACGCGCGCGTCGGGGCGGATGCCGGACTGCGCGGCCGTCTCTTCCATCGTCAGCGCGACGCGGTTCGCATACCAGATCGACGGGCTGACGATGATGTAGCGTTTGAAGAGGTTGGGCTCGGTGAGCAAAACATAGGTCGCGAAGAGGCCGCCGTAGGAGTGGCCGATGATCGTGCGGTCGTTCGTGGTGCGGAACTTGCGCTCGATCAGCGGGATCAGTTCGCTGGCGATGAAGGCGCGGAATTTCGGGCCGCCGCCGGAGACCTTTTGGTACTCCGTTCCGTAGCCGCCGCTTGGCGCGTAGGCGGGCGTGTAGTCGCGGGTGCGGTTCTTCTTGTAGGTCTCGCGATTGGTCGCGGCACCCGGATAGCCGATCGCGACGAGGATCATCGGCGGCAGGTCTTCGCGTTCGACGAAATGCTGAACGACGTTGCGCGTCAGGGCGAACGAATAGTCGGCGTCGAGCATGTAGACGACGGGATAGCTCTTGTTCGATTTCGCGTAGTCGAGCGGGAGCGCGACGAAGAGTTCGTAGTCGGCGCCGGTTTGCTTCGAGCTGAGCTGGATGATCTGCGAGTTCGGCACCGTGTAAGGCTCGGCGTGCGCCACGCCCATGGCGAGCCAGATCGTTACGGCTGCGATCCAAATGAAGTGCTGCATGCGGCGTCCCTGAAACGTCGGGGGAGATTATCCCGTCGTGCGTCTCGGGCGCTAGGACTTGGGTTGGGGAAATACCGCGAGCAGGCCGCGGGCGACGGCGCCCGGGAAGACGCTGGCGTGGGTGTCTTCCGGGTAAACCCGCAACGCCAAGGTCAGCGAGGGGTCGTGGCGTTGCTCCAGGCTGCGATAGAACTGTTTCAGCTGCTCGACCATCGGCGCGCCCATGGCCTCGCGCGTCTCGGCGCCGCCAATGGCGAAGAAGGCGTGGCGTTCGATCGTGCGGTCGATGTCGCGGCGGGCGGCGGCCGTGGTGTGCTCGACGCTGAAGATCAGGCGGTCGCCGTACCAGAGTGAGGGGCTTACGATCACGTAGCGCTTGAAGAGTTCGGGTTCGGTCAGCAGGACGTAGGTGCCGAAGAGGCCGCCGTAGGAATGACCGATGAACGTGCGATCGGCGGAGGTGGGGAAATTGTTCGCCATGAAGGGGACGACTTCGTTGGCGATGAAGTTGCGGAAGCGGATCGCGCCGCCTTGAGCGACAGGCTCGGCCGCGCCGGCGTCGCTCGCCTTCGCTGCCGGGATCAGGCTTGGCGTGTAGTCGCGTTTGCGATTCTCGCGATAGACCTCGAGGCTTTCGGCCGCGCCGGGATAGGCGATGGCGACGAGGATCATCTCGGGCAGTTGCTTGCGCTCGACGTAGTGCTGGACGATGTTGCGCGTGAGCGCGAAGGAGTAGTCGGCGTCGAGCATGTAGACGACCGGGTAGGTCTTGCCGGACGTTTTGTAGTCGGGCGGCGTGGCGATGAAGAGTTGGTAGTCGGCGCCCGTCTCTTCCGAATGCACGGCGCGGACTTGCGTGTTCGGCACCGTGTACGGCGCAGCGTCCACGTTGTCGGCCCACGCTGGCATCGCTAGCGCGAGGTTAACCATCAGCCAGATCAGCAAGGCGTTTCGCATCGTCGGTTTTGAAGCCCCACACTTCGTCGGGAGCTAAAACGCGGGAGCGGGCGATACGTTTCATCCGGCCAGAAAACCTAAGCAAAAGGCCCCGGATTTCGCCGGGGCCTTTCGGTTCTGGGTAAGGCGTTAGCCTTACATGTCCATGTCCATGCCGCCCATGCCGCCCATGCCGCCGGGCATGCCGCCGCCCTTCTTGGACTCGGGCTTTTCGGCGATCATGGCTTCGGTCGTGATCAGGAGACCGGCGACCGAGGCCGCGTCCTGGAGCGCCGTGCGCACGACCTTCGTCGGGTCGATGATGCCGGCTTCGATCAGGTCGCAGTACTCTTCCTTCTGAGCGTCAAAGCCTGCCGTCGACGACTTGCCTTCGAGCAGCTTGTTGACGACCGGCGACGCTTCGACGCCGGCGTTCTCGAGGATCTGACGGATCGGGGACTGGATCGCCTTGCGGACGATGTTGACGCCGGCCGTCTGATCGTCGTTGTCGCCCTTGAGGCCAGCCAACGCCTTCGTCGCGTACAGCAACGCCGTGCCGCCGCCCGGGACGATGCCTTCTTCAACGGCTGCACGCGTCGCGTTCAGCGCGTCGTCGACGCGGTCCTTGCGTTCCTTCACTTCGACTTCGGTCGCACCGCCGACGCGGATGACCGCAACGCCGCCGGCGAGCTTGGCCAGACGTTCTTGCAGCTTTTCCTTGTCGTAGTCCGACGTCGTTTCTTCGATCTGAGCTTTGATCTGCGAAACGCGGGCCTGGATCTCGGTCTTCTTGCCCGAGCCGTCGATGATGGTCGTGTCGTCCTTCGTGATGCGCACCTTCTTGGCCTGGCCAAGCTGGTTGATCTTCACGTTCTCGAGCTTGATGCCGAGTTCTTCGGAGATCACGTCGCCGTTCGTGACGATCGCGATGTCTTCGAGCATCGCCTTGCGACGATCGCCGAAGCCCGGGGCCTTCACGGCCGCGACCTTCAAGCCGCCACGCAGCTTGTTGACGACGAGGGTCGCCAAGGCTTCGCCTTCGACTTCTTCCGCGATGATGAGCAGCGGACGGCCAGTCTGGATGATCGATTCCAGGATCGGCAGCATCGGCTGCAGGCTCGACAGCTTCTTCTCGTGGATCAGGATGTACGGATCTTCGAGTTCGGCCACCATCTTGTCGGCGTTGGTAATGAAGTACGGCGAGATGTAGCCGCGGTCGAACTGCATGCCTTCGACGACTTCGAGTTCGCTGTCGAGGGACTTTGCTTCTTCAACCGTGATGACGCCTTCGTTGCCGACCTTGGCCATCGCTTCCGCGAGCTTCTTGCCGACCCAGACGTCGCCGTTCGCCGAAATCGTGCCGACCTGGACGATCTCTTCGTTCGACTTCACCTTCTTGGAGCGCTTCTTCAGATCCGCGACGACCGTTTCGACCGCGAGCATAACGCCGCGCTTCAGGTCCATCGGGTTCATGCCGGCGGCCACCGACTTCATGCCTTCGCGAACGATCGCTTGGGTCAGAACGGTCGCCGTCGTCGTGCCGTCGCCGGCCGTGTCGTTCGTCTTCTGGGCAACTTCACGCACCATCTGCGCGCCCATGTTTTCGAACTTGTCGGCGAGTTCGATTTCCTTGGCGACCGTCACGCCGTCTTTCGTCGAGCGCGGGGCGCCGAACGACTTGTCGATGACGACGTTACGGCCCTTCGGACCGAGGGTGACCTTCACCGCGTCGGCCAGGATGTCGACGCCGCGCAACAAGCGCGCGCGCGCATCGGCGTGAAATTTTACTTCCTTCGCTGCCATTTGAATTTTCTCTCTCGATTAGGGTGTGCAGGCTTTGCCTGAACCAACAAAAAAAGCGGCCGAACCGTTAGGTTCTTAAGCCGCTTTCTTCGTCGAGTTCTTGGAGCCTTCGAGCACGCCCATGATGTCGGACTCTTTCATGATCAACAGGTCTTGACCGTCGATCTTCACTTCCGTGCCGGACCACTTGCCGAACAGGATGCGGTCGCCGGCTTTGACTTCCGGGGCAATACGGTCGCCCTTTTCGTCGCGGGCGCCGGGGCCCACGGAAAGGACTTCACCTTCTTGCGGCTTCTCTTGGACCGTGTCGGGGATGATGATGCCGCCGGCGGTCTTCGTGTCCTCTTGGACGCGCTTTACGACCACGCGGTCACCGAGCGGACGGAACTTCATGAGGTTCACTCCTGGTTTTTGCGTTCGAATGGATAGGTAGAAACGGGTGCTGCTAGCACTCAAATCGCGTGAGTGCTAAGGCGCGGCCGAGCATTTAAGGATTGCGCTAAGGACCGTCAAGCCCGCGAAGAAAGATAATTTCTTCCACAGCTATTTTCCCTTATATTTCAACCACCTAGCTGCTCCTTAATTCGCCGCTAGATTTGGTATGGCGTGGGGTCTCGCCCACCAGACAAAAATGCATGCAATCCTTGCCGTCACACCGTCACATCCGCGGAATTCTGCCGTTTCTGCCATCACATTGCCGTCACGTTGCCATCACATCGCCGAGCCTGCCGTCACATCCCAAACGAGTGAGCGCGATGGAACAAAACTAGAACTTTTGTACCTGCGGTACAATGCGGCACGACGCGCCGGGCCTACGGCGGGCCGGGGGAGTCCGATGGTCGATAGTACGGTCTATTTCGATCTTCCCTCCGATCATCGGGGACAGAAGATAAGCGAGGCGGATCTCAAGAGCGTCGCAGCCAAGCTGCGAGACGCGATGCGCAAGCGCGGCTTTGCCGTTGGAGAACTGATCGGTTCCTCGACCGACCTTTGGGGCTTCTCAATAGACTTCGGTCGTCACGAGATACTGTTTGGTGTCTCACCCAACCAGCTTTCAAAACCGCAACGCTGGTTTGCCGATGTGCTCCTGGACGATGTCGGCTGGTTCAACTCGACGCGCGACAGCCGTTTGGCGCAGATGAAGTCGGTCGAGCGCGGCATCCACGATGCGCTGACCACCGAAATCGCTGCACGAAACGTCACTTGGTATCTGGGCAAGGGACATATCGATGGAAGGCAAGGCCAGCGCGAGCCTTAGGGGAAATTGGGGGCTAGGGCACATTTCCCTTGGAATACGGGGACATGATACCTGCTCCCCATCGTTTGACGTTATCCTATCTTCGCTATCCTAAGTGCCGCCCGTCCTTGCGAAGACGAACAGGTCGATATCGATGATCTGGGGTTCACGACGGGCATGGGCGGCGGCGCGCATGTTGGCCATGCCTGCCCAGAAGTCCTGATCCGATAACCGCAGCAGGGTTGTGTCGGCGCGGAATGCGGCCTTGTCGGCGAGGTCGCTTACGTCCTTGGCCATCACGTGAGGGACCGCTTCGTGATGACGCAAGGCAAAGCCGTTGCGGACGAATACGTCGACAATCTCGCAAGTGGCGGGCAATTTATCGAGCGTGGCGCGATAATTCGGGAAGAAGGCTTCGTAGGGGGACGAGCGTTCGCACGTGCTGTTGCGGATGCAAACGGCGCCACCTTTGCGCAGCACGCGGCGGCATTCCTTCGCCGCCCGATCGGGCGAGGAGAAGTGGTGGAAGGCCATGGAAGCGAAGATGAGATCGGCGCTCGCGTCGGCGCAGGATATGTGCTCGCCGGCGCCGTTTGCGAAGCTTACACGCGGGGCCGCCGGCTTGGCCCTCGCTTGCTCCAACATCTTCTCGGACGGATCGATGCCGATGACACTGGCGTCGAATGTTTGCGCCAGGGCTTGCGTGAAGCGCCCGGTGCCGCAGCCGAGATCGATAACCGCTGCGATCTCGTGACCGGCGAGGAGAGCCGCCAAGCGGTCCATCCACATCTCCAGTATGCCTTCAACGGGCTTGCGGCCACGGTCGTAGGTTTCGGGCATGTTGGTTTGGTCGTAGTCCATGGGCCATTCTAACATGACCATCGGGGAGAGGCGCGGGCGGCCTGCCGCGTCCTGGCGTCGGCGGGGTTTGGCCTATCCAGTCTGAGCGTGCGCCTTCTCTTTGCTCAGGTGCATGCATGCGGGCGGGGACGCCCGCGGTCCCAGGGCTAGCGCCAACCCCTCACGAGAGCGTGACCGCGTGGTTGCGATCGCAGCCCTCGCTGGATGTCTACACAACAGCGGTCTGTGAGGCAGAAATCGTCTATGGCGTCGCCCTCTTGCCTGCCGGCAAGCGGCGTGCGGCACTGGAATCCGCAACGCGTGCGATGTTCGAGACCAAGTTCGCCGACCGAATTCTGTCGTTCGATAGCACAGCCGCACGCGCTTTCGGCGAGATCGCTGCGGCGCGCCGTCAAGCCGACCGCCCCATCGGCGAATTCGACGCGCAGATCGCGGCAATCGCGCGGGCACACGCCGCGACGCTGCGACGCGGAATGTGCACGACTTCGCAGGGCGTGGCGTAACGGTGGTTAGTCCGTGGGCGATGTGAGGCCCGAAACTTTTCGCTGACCCTACTAACTTCCGTATTCCAAACGATTCTAGATTGATAGGCAGTGTGAACTGACACACCCTGAGCCTGCGTATCCGAGCACCTTGTTTTCCGCAAGATTCAGCCACGCTGCATTCACGGCTAACTCAAGGTCTCCATCCGCCGATATCCACGTCGCCGATTTTGCCGCTTGCTTGACGAAGGTTGTGGCCCCCAGGGCCGGAGCGGCGAATGACAGCGACAAGAGGTGCGCGAAGCGTAGCGGACCGCTTGGCCGTTGCTGTGTCGGATAACTTTCGGCCTCTGCCCACGCTACGTCAGCTTCGCTGATCGTTGCGAACTCGACAATTCGAGAATCCTCAGGCCATTGAAGCTCGTTTGGTTTTGCACCGCTCCGCATCAAAGGTATGTGGATTGACTCATCACGACCGACGGCATCAACGGCCGCTTCGAGTCTTGTGCCGGTGGTGCCGCTCGGAGGCCGGGTGCGGGCTTCCACTCGCCTGGTGATCGTCGCGATCCACGCAAATAACTGCGGCTTCAGCAATCCTTTGAATGCTCCATTCTGCACGACTTCAGCAGGATACTCCGCTCGAATGTCTTCCAGGCTGGCCCAGTATCCTTCGACACCGCGACGCAAGCGCGCCTCGATCAGCGCGGCGGCCGGCCTGAACCACGGCAGCACATCATCAATGGGCATCCGCTGATCTTCCTGAGTGAGTTCATTCTCAACTGACAGAACCTTCACGCGCGTGCCATTGCCGGTCTGCGCAGCCGGCATGATGTAAGCCTCTACGCTACGCGGAACGCTTGCGTTGGAAATGAGGAAGATCGACGGTATCTGATGGGCCAGGTACGGCGCACTGGTTATCAATTCGTATTGCTTTGCTTTTGGCTGCGCACGATCAACGGCAAGCTGAATATGTGGAGGCAGCACAAGCAGCACTTCGCCGGAACTGAGCCGCTTGGCCCATGGCATAGTGAAGTCGTGAATGTACCCCCCACCACCGGCCCATCCACGTGAGCCCGTAAACACGCCGCCGTTCGAGGCTTCGAAAGATTGCCCATCGACTTCGAGCAAGACGGTATATCGGTAATAGCGTTTGAACGCCCAAGCGGATTGCATCGGATAACATGCCGACAACGTTGCCAGTGGGCTTAGACTTCCCGCTTTAACAAGCGTTCGCCGCGTTAAGCTCGACGCCCAGTTGTTGCCCGCCACCTTGAGCTCCTTTTGCACATAGCAGTGTGGCCGTCACGGCCGATCAAGGCTGGGGCGAGCACAGCCACCAGACTACGCGTTCGTCTTCATTTCCACTCTAACGGAATCGCTCGATTTCAAGACAATCTGTACGGATTCAAACCCGCAAAAGCGTGTCAGCACACCTAAGAATACGGCAACAGGATACTTACTACCTGTGTCGTTGGGCTAGGCATCGCTGGCAAGTCAGAATTCCCCCTCCACCATCGCTTCGCGATGGTCCCCCTCCCCCGCTAAAGCGAGGGAGGATGAGAGGTGCTGCTGTTTAGGATGGAGAAACGTGCTGTGCGTGGTCAGTCGTCGCGGTCACGGAACGGCATCAGAGATGAAGGTGGACGAGCAACGGCGTTTCGCGCACGGTTGGGTCATGACCGCGCCCGCCATCACCTGGACACCGCTTGAACCTGGGCAGTTGACGGCGATGCGGATTAGTGCGGCCATCTCGGCTCTGATCGGGCTCACAATTGCTCTTGGTCTCGACGGGTGGCTGTTCCTGAAGGCGACAACGCCGCTGGGCCTCGTGACCGTGCCGGCCGCTCTGGTGCTGCTCTATTATGCTCTCGTTACGCCGGGGCGACGGTTTCGGCGCTGGGGGTATGCGAAGACGGCGGATGAGTTGCATGTCGCGCATGGCGTCATCGTGCATACCGAGACGTCGGTCGCGTTTCATCGCGTGCAGCATATCGATGTCGCGCAGGGGCCGATCGAGCGGTTGTGCGGGGTTTGGGAGTTGGTGCTGAATACGTCGGGCACGCTCAACAGCCAAATCAAGCTGCCCGGTCTTTCGCGCGCGACCGCCGAGGCGTTGCGCGACGAGATTCGCCAGCACATCCGGGCGGACCGGGAATGAACGGCGCTGCTGCCCGGCCGCGGCGGCTTCATCCGATCATCCCGGTTATCGCTCTCGTCAAGCAATTGCCGGAGATGTTGTTGCCGATGGTCGGCGTCGTCGCCTTCGCGCGGGATGAAGGTCTTGGCACGCTTCTGCTGGCGGTCGGCGGTTTGCTGGCGGTCTTTTTCGCGATCCGGGTTTTGGCGTGGTGGCGCTTCACCTACACGCTGCTGCCCCACGAGATGTACATCGAAAGCGGCATCGTCTCGCGCAATCGGCGCAGCATTCCGTGGGACCGCGTGCAGGATGTCGAGATCGAACGGGGGCCGCTCGCCCGCGTTCTTGGTCTGGCCAAGGTCAAGCTGGAGACCGGGGGATCGGGCGGCGATGAGGGGCTGCTCGATTCGATTGCGCTTGGCGACGCGCTGGCCTTGCGCGACGAGGTCAGGGCGCGGCGCGGGATTGTGGTTTCGGCCTCTCCGCACGAGGCAGACGCCGCGGCGCCGCCGGTGTTCAAGATGACGAGCCTTCGCATCCTTCAGGCCGGGCTGCTCAATTTCTCGGTGATCTGGCTCGCGATCATTGTCGGTGCGATGCAGTATTTCAGGGATCTGCTGCCGTGGTCGGTCGACGATGTCGAAGAATGGATCGGCGTGCATGAGGAGGATATCTGGGGCTTCGTCAGCCCGGTCACGATCGCGCTGGCGCTCGTGCTCTTCATGGTGCTGGGCACCGTTGCGGGCGTGATCCAGATGTTCGTGCGCAATTATGGATTCACACTGTCACTTGACGGCCGAACATTGCGGCGCGTGCGCGGGTTGTTGACGCGGAGCGAGGTCGCCATCCCGCTTCGCCGCATTCAGGGCGCGCGGACCGCGACCCATTGGCTGACGCGCCGCTATGGTCTCAGCCGCGTGGACGTGCAGACGATGGCGGGCGCATCGTCCGGCGGCGTGCAGGAGCTTGCGCCACTGGCGACGTCGGGCGAGGCGGCGCGCGTGCTCGCCATCGCCGGCGGCTTCGAGCGGATCGCGCCGGAGCGTTTCGCGCCGGTGGCGCCGATTCATCGGTGGTACGACGCGCTGATCGCGGTGTTACCGCTGGCTCTCATCGTGCTGGCCGCTGGACTTTTCTCGCCGACGGTTTGGTGGGGGTTGGCGGTCGTTGGACTGCTCGGCACCGTGCAGGTGATCAGGGCGCGTCCGCATGGCTGGCGGCTGGAGGGCGATGTGCTCCACGTCCGTCATGGCTGGTTCGTCCAAGATCACTGGATGCTGCCGCTTGCGAGCATTCAGTCGGTTTCGTTCGGCACCGGCCCTTTGCAGCGGCGGCTGGATCTGGCGACGGTCGCCATCGACAGTGCGGGCGGGCAAGCGGGGGGCTTACGCATCCGCAACCTTGCGCTCAACGACGCGCGAGCGCTGGTCGAGGTTTTGCGAACTCGGCGACGCCGCTCTGGCTTACCAGCCGAGCGAGAGGGAGACGAAGATGCGGGGGGAGCGGTCGGCTTCGGCGGCTACATCGCGTGACCAGGGTTTTGCCACTTCGATGGTGGCGAGGACGCCGGCGACGGGGGTGACGCGGAGGCCGCCGCCGGCCGAGCTGAGGCTGGCGTCGTCTTGTTGGAAGGGGTCGGCGCCGATGTTCCAGATGCGCACGGCGTCGACGTAGGCATAGAGTTGGAGGTGCGCGAGCGCGTCTTCGAATGCGTTGCGCCAATTCCAGCGTAGTTCGGCGCTGCCGGCGATGCCGTCGTCGCCGACGATTTCGCTGTAGTCGTAGGCGCGGCCGAAGCGGGCGCCGCCGCCGCCGAATTCTTCCCCCGCCACGAGCGCGCCGTCGGCGAATTGGCCGGCAGCCGTCAGCGCGAACTCCCAGCGGTCGGAGAGTTTGTGCTGCACGGAAGCATCCAGGCGCACTTTCGTGAACTGCGGGCGGGCGTCGGCACGTGTGAGCGCCGGATCGCCGTTTTGCGATGCGCCGAACACGTCGAGGCCGTGCGCGAGTTCGATCATGGCGTCGCCGCGCGTGTCGCCGACGGTCACGTTGTAGTTTGCGCTGCCGCGCACGATGCTCGTCACCTCGTCGTTGTCGGGGCCGAGCGGATCGTAGAGTTCTGTGCCCCGCACATCGAAGGCGAGGTGGGTCCATAAAGACTGCGTGCGGGCGCGCAGCACCGGCACGGTGACGCGGCCGTAGATGCGCTCAACCTCGCTGACCGGCGCCAGAATGGGTGGACCGTCGCCGTCGCGCGAGTGGGATGCGGACGCGCCAAATTCCGTCCAGAACGCGCCGCCTACCCAAGCGCGCGCGTAGTTCAGGTCGCCGTAGAGAAGCTCCGTCGTGTCGGTCGGCGCGGTGAACATCTGGAGCGCCAAGCGATCGCTGCCGCCGAAGAGGCCGTTCAACGCCACCAAGCCGAGCACTTGCTCGGGCCCATGCGGTTCGGTGCCTCTGTTGTCGCCGTAGAGACGCCACGTGACTTGCGAAACCTCGACGCCGAGGACGAGTGTGAAGCGTGCGGGGTCGCCCGGGTCGGGTGCGAGTTGCGACGTCGCGATGCGGTGACCCGCGCGATCGGCGAGGAGCAGCAGCGCGCGCTCGAATGTCGCGAGGCGGCCGGGACGTTCGCTCAACGCGTTGGCGAATTGACCGTCGGCGTCGGCTTGCGAGATGCCAGTGGGCGCGACGGCTGCGATGTAGCCTTCGATCACGCGGACTTTGAGCGTGCCGCTGATAACCTCTTGCGGCGGGACGATGGCGCGCGACAGGAAGAAGCCACGTTCGCGATAGAGGCGCGTGAGGCACTGCGTGAGTTCGACGATTTCGATCGCGCCGACGGTTTTGCCGGCGAGGCCTTGCGTGCAAGCGGAAGTGTCAGAGACGGGGAAGGCCGTTACGCCTTCGATGGCGATGGCCTGAAGCGTGAATTCGGGGAACGAGGCGAGGTCGGCCTGGGTCGCGGGCACCAGAACGGGCGGTGGCGCCGCCTCGTCGCCGGGTTTGGCGATCGTGGGCAGGCGTTCTTCGAGACGCTGCGACTCGTCAGCGGCCTGCGCCGCCTGCGACGCCGCCAGGGTCGCCGCGACGGCCAACAAGCACAGCTTTGCCCAGAACACGCGCACGACCGACCCAATAGCTCCCGGTCCAGAGATGCCGTGATCCGGTTAACGTTCTGTTAACCGCGGTGAACGCGTGTCAACGCATTCTCAATCTTAAGACGTGATGGCGGGTTCGAATCGAGTTTACGGACCCGCGTCAACCACGTTTCTTTCGAACCCGTTAAACGCGACCCGGCCAATCTCTCGTCTCCAGGGCCGTAATCCGCCATCGGCCGGCCGTAGTGGAGACAAATGCGAGATGCTTTTGATTCGTACTCTCCTGGTCCTGTTTCTTTTTGCCGCCGGCGCGCAGAGCGTGAGCGCGGCTGAAGCGTGGCGCATCGTCGCGTCAACGGGCGCGGTCAAGTCCGGCGCGCCGGGCGTGATGCCGGTCGCCGTCAATTCGAAGCAGACGCTGCCTGCCGATTCGTGGGTCGAGACAGCCGCGACGGGACGCCTCGTGGTCGCGCGCGGCCTGGAAACGATCGCGATCGGTCCGAACAGCCGCGTCATGCTGCCTGCCCTGCCCGTCAACGGCAATACGCAGGTTCTGCAGACGGTCGGCACCGCGCTCTATCAGATCGGCAAACAGAAGGCGCCGCACTTTCAGGTCGACACGCCCTATCTGGCGGCGGTCGTTAAGGGGACGACGTTTACGGTCAGCGTCAGCGAAGGCGCGGCGTCGGTCGACGTGAGCGAAGGCCTGGTCGAGGTGGCGACGCCGGACCGCGCGGACACTGCCTTCGTGCAGCCGGGCTTTACCGGCTTCGTGAAGCAGGGTCAGCGCGACAAGGTCGTCGTTGTTCCGACCACGGACGGTTCGATTCCCGGCTCGTCGCCCAAGGACGGCGGCGGCAAATCCAAGCTGCAGCGGGAAACATCGAACACCAAAGGGCGCGTGGTCATCACGGCGGCCATCGGCGAGGTTGCGCTCGACGTGAAGTCGGTGTCGGGCGGTCTTGCGACCGGTACGGATAGCTCGGCGCAAAATGGCGGGACGAAGGTCGCGTCGGCTGCGGCGGGCGTTGTGTCGAACGCGAGCGATGTCGTGCACGACACGACGAGCGACGGCAGCGCTTCGACATCCGGTGCGACGGTGAACGTTTCCAGCGACGGCGCAGGTGCTTCGGCGAGTGCCGGTGCGGGCGGCGTGGCGAGCATCGATGTTTCCGCCGGCGCCGGCGGTGCGTCGGCCGGCGTCGATGTCGGCGGTGGCGCGGCGGCGGTCGATGTAAGCGCGGGCGCCGGTGGCGCGAGTGCGGGCGTCGATGTCGGCGGCGGCGCGGCGACTGTCGACGTTGGGGCTGGTTCAGGTGGCGTTTCGGTTGGTGTCGGTGTGGGAGGCGGAAATGGAAATGGCAATGGTCTCGCTCTTGGCGTTGGCGTCGGGGCCGGCGGCGGCGGGGTTACCGTCGGAATCGGCGTGGGGAACGGCGGTGTTGGCCTTGGTCTTAGCCTCGGCAACGGCGGCGGTGGCTTGGGTCTCGGCCTCGGCGGCGGTCGCGGTTCGTAAGCGCCGCCGCAAATCGCAATAGGATTTCTCTGTGTTCTCTTTGACCCCGCACCGGTCTCTCCGGGCGCTACAATCGTGGCGCCCGGAGCTTCTTATTTGGCTCACCGTCGCCGCCGGCGCGGTGTTTGGCCTGTTTGCGGGTCTGCAGAACACGATCGACGACGCGATGTTCTGGGTCACGGAGCGGACGGCGTCCGGCGATATCGTCATCGTGCAAATCGATCCGAGGAGTTTGGCCGCGGTCGAGACGTGGCCGTGGCCGCGCAGCCGGCACGCGGAGGCGATCGACAAGCTCTCCGCCGCCGGGGCCGAGATCATCGGCGTCGATATCGACTTTTCCTCGCCGTCGCGCGCCACCGACGATGCGCGGCTTGCCAAAGCGATCGGCGATGCGGCGGGGCACGTCGTGTTGCCCTCGTTCGTGCAGCATGCGACGCCGGGCGCGGGTTCGGAGATGATCGAGACCAATCCGCTGCCGATGCTGCGCGAGGGATCTCTCATCGGCAACGCGAACGTGTTTGCGCCCGAAGGCGAAGCGCGGCGCGGCAGCATCGGCCTCTATTTGCCGGACGGACGCTATCGGCCGACCTTTGCCGGACTGATCGGGCAGCGCGGGCAAAGCGTCATCAGCGAGTTCGACATCGACTTCGCCGTCAATCCGTCGACGTTCAAACGGCTGTCGTTCGTCGACGTGTTGAACGGGACGTTCGATCCGGCGGTGGTCAAAGGCAAGCGCGTGATCATCGGCGCCACAGCGGTCGAACTGGGCGACCGGGTGCCTGTCGCGCGGCACGGCGTGATCGCCGGCGTGGAGTTGCAGGCGCTGATCGCCGAGAGCATCGGGCAAGGGCGCATGCTGCTGCCGACGGGGCCGATCGGGTCGTTGGTTTTGGTCGGGCTTGTTCTGGCGATCGTGCGGCCTTCGCGCGCGAATTGGTCGTTCAACGGATTCGGGCAGCGCTTCCTGTTATGCGCGGCGGCGATCTTCATTGGTCCGATCGTCGTTCTGTCGCTGGCGCCGCTGATCGTCGAGACGGCGCCCGCCCTGTGCGCGCTGGGCGGTTGCTTCTTGTATGTCGGCTCGACGGAGTTTGCGTCGCGCGCGCGCACCGCCATACGCGAACGCTCTGCCGCGAACATGCGCCGCGCGATGATCAACCTCATCGTCGAGGAGAGTTCCGACGGCGTTGTCGTCGCGAACCGCGCCGGGCGCATCGAGTTGTGCAACGAGCGCGCGGGGCATTTGTTGAACTCCACGCGCGCGGCTCTGCTGGGCCGCAACGCCGCGGCCCATCTACCCTCGTTCGACAGCATGCCGCCGTCGGGCGATGCGGACGATACGCAGCGGCACACCGATCTCACCGTCGATTGCGATGACGAGCCGATCACGCTTGAAGTCAGAGCGCGCCGGCTTGCGCTTCATGTTTCGCACGGCGTCGGCGGGCACGACCCGCGGCTTGACGTGTACACACTGCGCGATGTGACGGCGAAGCGGCGTGCGCTTGCGGCCGAGCGGCAGGCGCAGGCCGATCGCCTTACCACCGAGCGCGCGAAGAGCAACTTCATCGCCAATATGAGCCACGAGCTGCGCACGCCGCTGAACGCGATCATCGGCTTTTCCGAGATGATCGCGAACGAGACGCTGGGACCGGCGGGGCAGCCGAAGTATGTCGAGTTCTCGGACCTGGTGGTCAAGAGCGGCCACCATCTTCTGACGCTGATCAACAACGTGCTTGAGATTTCGCGCATCGACGACAATCCGGAATCGATGGAGGTCGGGGAATTCGACTTCAGAGAGTGCATGGAGTCGTGCGTTTCGTTGGCGCGGCGTTTACGCGATCACCGGCACCATACGATCATCGCGCATCTGAGCGGACCGCCGGTCGTGAAGGCGGATCAACGGTTGGTGCGGCAGGTGTTGTTCAATCTGCTCGCCAACGCGGTCAAGTTCACGGGCGACCACGGCAACGTTTCGGTTTCGGCGTGGAGCGAGGGCGACGCGTTCGTGTTCGAGGTCAGCGACGACGGCGTCGGCATCGAGCAATCGCTGATGCCGCATCTCACCGAATTGTTCTACCAGCCGGACAAGAGTTTTACGCGCAAGCACGAGGGCATGGGCGTCGGTCTTTATCTGGTGAAGCGTTATCTCGATATGATGAAAGGCTTGCTCCACATCGAGAGCGAGCCTGGAAAAGGCACGACCGTTCGGGTGACGTTGCCGGGCGCCGCGGTGCCTGAAGCGGCCGCGCGCAGCGCCGCTTAGTACTTCACGCTGCAGCCGTAGGGGTCGGTTGCGGTTTGGGCGACCTTGCCGCCCGAGCCCACCGCCGCGAGCGCTTCACGCACGTAGTTGCGCGCCTTTGGGATCGAGTCCGCTTCGGTCGTCGGCTGATCGTCGATGGCGCCCATGTAGCGCAGCGTTCCCGCCTTATCGATCACGAACATATGCGGTGTGGTTTGCGCTTCGTAGGCGCGGCCGACGTCGCCCTTGGGGTCGAGCAGCACCGCCGACGGCTTCGCGCCGCGCGAGGTCGTGAGCTGGTTGGCGCCGGCGGCGTCGACGTGGCCTTGCTTGCCCGGTGCGGACGAGATGATCGTCAGCCAGACGGAGCCGCCTGCAGTCGCTTCCTGTTGGAGCTTTTGCATGTTGCCGGCGCCGTAGTGTTTCTTCACGTAGGGGCAGCCGTCGTTCGTCCATTCGAGGACGACGGTCTTGCCTTTGAACTCGCTGAGCGAGCGCGTCTTACCGGCCGTGTCGATGGCCGAGAACGCCGGCGCGGGTTCGCCGATCGTCGGTGCGGCGATGGCGGCGGTGGCGCTGAGCGCGAGGGCGACGGCGCCCAAGGTGATCGACTTCATTTGGAAGCTCCCAGTGTTTCCAAGATCAGGGTTTCGGTCAGGATTTGCGGCAGGACTTGAGGCTCTCCCCCTCCGGCCGGATAGTACAGGTAGAGCGGAACGCCTTCGCGGCCATGTTCCTTGAGCAGTTTGCCGATTTCGGCGTTCTGGTTCGTCCAATCGCCCACGACGTAGGCCGTGTTCGTGGCTTTGAACGTATCAGCGACCGCTTTCGACGAGAGGGCCACGCGCTCGTTGTAGAGGCAGCTGACGCACCACGCCGCCGTTAGGTTCACGAGAACGGCGCGGCCTTCGCCACGCAGTTCCGCGAGACGGGCGGCCGTGTAGGCGATCTTCGGCATCTGTGCGCCTTCGCCTTCGGCGGTTGCGCCGTCGGCGCTGCGCGTGGCGAACGGCATCGCGATAAGCGCCACCGACGCACCCAGCGCCATGAGGAAGATGACGCTTGAGAGGATGATGCGTTGCGACTGTGCGGCGCGGGCTTGCACGACGCCGAAGGCCCAGGCGGCGAGCGCGATGAAGATGAGGCCCAGCATCACGCGGAAGAGGCCTTCGGGATCGACCTGTTGCGACAGGACCCAGACGAGCCAC
>JAWXBY010000070.1:0-9556 GCA_034440355.1 Alphaproteobacteria bacterium | reverse complement strand
GCGCCCGCTTGGACCGACAGGTGCAAGCGCAAATTGGGATACGTGCGCGCCGCATAGTCGGCGACGCCCATATCGGCCACGATCACGGCGTCGACGCCGACGTCGATGGCGGTGTCGATCGCCCCGCGCCACAACGCGAAGCCGCCGGCCGGCGGAAACGTGTTGACCGCAAGCAGAACCTTGGCGTCCCCGGCATGCGCAAGGCGCACGCACTCGCGCAGCTCGCTCACCGTGAAGTTCAGGCCGGGGAAGTTGCGGGCATTGGTTGCGTTCTGAAGGCCGCAGTAGACGGCGTCGGCTCCCGCCTCGACGGCGGTGCGCAAACCCGCGGGCGTTCCGGCGGGACAGACGAGCTCAGGGCGGCGCAACGGGCGAACTTCGCTGACCACGGCGCTCATGAGCGCACCGGACCGCGCCGGTTTCGCACGAAGCTGAGCGCCGCGGCGCCCGCGCCGGCGAGCGGTCCGAAGACGCCGAGAATCTCGCGAACGAGGTCGCCGTCGAAATCGTCGAGTGCGTTGCGCATCGCGACAACGGCCTCGACATCGCCCGTGACACTGAGCACGCGATTGAAGAACAACGCATCGCCGTCCTGCTCTCCGTCGATGAGATCGAGGAGGTCGAGGAAGCGCCCGGAGATCGCACCGTCGTGGGCAGGGCAGTCGTCCCGCGCGTAGGCGCCGAGCTGAGGAGCTGTCGTATCGGGCACCATCAAGAAGACGAGCGGCAGATCGACGGGGTCGATCAAGAATCTCTTGCTCGCGTGAGCGCCCATCCGAGCGAACAGTTCGGGGCGCGAACGCGCCAGCCGGCGCGCGACCGCCCTTAGCCCGAGCCTCAGCAGCGGTAGAGGCAGGCGGACGAATGCGCGGCTGGTGCTCTGCCACAGTTGCGACGTGGGTGGCAGGACATTGCCGATCGTGGCCATTCGAAACTCGACGCTGTGCAATATATCGGGAGAGGCGCACGGGGCGGAGCGAGGGTCATTGATCTGAGTCAAAACGCGGCGCGGCGACGTCGCACGTGGTGCAAATGAAGCGCGCGATCTTACGAATATCATGCAAGGGCAGGGCGCGGTGCCGCCCGGCCAGGAGCGGATCGTCGGTGGCGATGGCGCGCACGGTCGGGTTCGTGTCGGCAAGCCGCAGCTCGGCGCTCGCGTGGCGGATAACCTCAATCTTCGGATGGGTACCGTTCTTGAAGCCCTCGACCAGGATCAGATCGCAGGGGGCGAGCCGTTGGAGCAGGTCTTCAAGAGACGGCTCCGGCGTGCTGCGCAGCTCATGCATGATTGCCCAACGTGCGCCCGATGCGACGAGCACTTCATGCGCGCCGGCCGTCCTGTGGCGATGGCTGTCCTTGCCGGGGATGTCGATGTCGAAGGCGTGATGAGCATGCTTGATTGTCGATATGCGAAGCCCGCGCGCGGTGAATTCGGCAAGCAGCGCCTCGATGAGTGTGGTCTTGCCGCTGTTCTGCCAGCCGACGATACCGAAGACGTTCTTCGCGATCATCGCTCGACGCGCGCCCGCTCGCGCCTATCTTTGATCGCGGTGACGAAGCGGTGAAGCGTGTCGGATGTGGTGCCGCGCTCCAGCATCACCTCGATCAGGTGAAAGCGGCCGGGAGTCGTGTAGGCACTCTCGAGCGCTTGGGCGAGTTCGGCGCGCGTGCGGACGCGGTGGCCAACGCCGCCCAGCGGATCAGCGATCTCGCTGAAGTGCCAATCGCTCAGGTCGTTGAAGCGCGCCCAAGGCTCGAAGGCGCGCAACATCTCCCAGCTCTGATTGTTGAGTACGACCACGATCGGATCCCAGCGGTAACGCTGGCAGTTGCCGAGCTCCCATCCCGTCATCTGGAACGCGCCGTCGCCGACCAGCACCAACGGGCGCTTGCCCGACGCGGCTTGAATCCCAAGTGCGGCGGGGACGCCAAAGCCCATCGACGCGTAGTAGGCCTGCGCGACCAGATCGACGTAGTCGGTTTCGAGCGAGACGAACAAGGAGTCGCCGACGTCGCTCGCCAACGGCATCGCCCCGTGGCGGGCGAAGAGGAGATTAATGGCTGTTGCGATATCGGACGGGTGGACTTGTCCGCCGTTGGCGACGAACGGCCGCGCCGGCTTCGGCGCTGGCGCCGGTTCTACAGCCAAGCCCTGACCGCGCGGCGGGGCGTGCCGGGCGAGCGCCGTCACGAGTTCGGCGAGAGGCACATCGGGATAAACGTGATGGCCGATGCGCACCTGCCCGCCGGCGGCGTGGATGGCATTGCGCAGGTCGAGCCGCTTTGCCGGCACGCCGAGATCGGTGTCGGACAAGATGACACCGAGCATGATGAGCGCGTCGGAATCTTCGACGAGCGCGCTGATGTCCGGATCACCGGCCAGACCGAAATAGGTGCCGCGGATTTGCGCAGGCCCTTGGGCCGCCACACCGCGGCCCAAGAAGCTGCTCACCACTGGAATATTGACGATGTCGGCAAGCTCGCTCACGGCGGCCTCGAGACCGAAGCGGCGCACTTCGATGCCGATCATCAGCACGGGCCGGCGCGCAGTCCGCACCAGCGCCGCGATTTCGGCGGCGCACGCTTCCGCCGCCTCGGGATCGCGCTTGGCCGTTGTCGCCGGCGGGACCGGCGCGATCGGTCGTGCGCTCATGTCCATCGGGATCTCGAGATAGACCGGCGCCGATTGCGTCGCGCAAGCGTGTAGAACGCGCGCGATCTCCGCAGGCGCCTTGTCGGCGTCGTCAAGAACCGCTTGCGCGCAAGTCACTTCATCGAAGATGCGGCGCTGACTTTCGAGCGAACGCACTTGGTGATGAAGGCCCAAGATCCCGCCGCGCTCGCTCTGCGCGGGCGCACCGGAGAGAACGACCAAGGGCGAACGCTCCGCATAGGCGCCAGCGACAGCATTGAGGAGATTGAGCGCGCCGGCACCGTAGGTCGCAGCCGCGACTCCCAGCCCGCCACTATAGCGCGCGGCTGCATCTGCGGCGAAGCCCACGGCCGGTTCGTGGCTGAGCGTGAAGAGCGGCAGCGCACCATCACTCTCCATCGCGCGGAACATCGGCAGCGCATAGTCGCCAGGGATCCCGAATATCGCGCGGGCACCGTGGCTCTTCAGGGCCCTCATCAAAGCCCGGATAAGCGGTACGGTTTCTTTCTCGGTCCATGTGCGTGTATTGACACTGCCCATCAGATCGACGCCGTCTTTTTTCTACAAGGTGCATCATGCCCGCGGCGTTCGATCGGTGAGTTGATGCAGATCAAAGGCCGTTGTCTCGCGCGCCTCTATCGCTCTCGGTGTCGTTGTTGCACAATGAAATCGAGGATAAATATGTCAGTTGGAGAATCACCGTTCAGAGAGCGCACGGTAGGCGAGGTCGCTGCGACATTGCCTGGCGCCACCGCCGTGTTTCGCCGTCACAAGCTCGACTTCTGCTGCGGTGGCAACACGGCATTGAGAGAATCGGCCGAACGTCGCGGGGCTGATCTGGCCGCGATCGAAAGTGAGCTTGCCGCGCTTGCGCAATCTTCCGTTCCCAGATCGGCGCCTGAAGACACCGCAGCGCTGATCAAATACATCCTCACGCATTATCACGAGGTGCACAGGCGCGAATTGCCCGAGCTCGTCAAGCTCGCGCGTAAGGTTGAGTCCGTGCATGCGGAGCATCCAGCGGCGCCGCGTGGTCTTGCCGACACGCTGCAGAAGATGGTCGGTGAACTCGAAGTGCACATGAAGAAGGAGGAGCTCATCCTCTTTCCCGCGATGGCGCGCGCGGTCAAAGGCATGCTCGACATGCCGATTTCCCAGATGCGTTACGACCACGACGATCACGGCACCCAGCTGCGGCGAATCGAGATGCTTACCCGCGACTTCACGTTGCCGGAAGGTGCGTGCCGTTCCTGGCAGGCGCTCTATTCCGGCACGTCGAAGCTCGTCGGTGATCTGATGGAGCACATCCATCTCGAGAACAACGTCCTCTTTCCGCGCTTCGAAAGCGGGAGACAGACGTAGCCGTCAACGCCGCGTCGAGGGAGTGGTGAGCGCCTGCCGCAGGATGGTGATCGCCGCCATGCGAATGGGCTGGAGATCGGTCGCGGGGTCAACGAGCCGCTGCATGCTGGCCCCCAGGAGCAGGCTGCCGATCGTCAGGGCGCAGGCGTCGGCATTCACGTTGCGGCGAATCTCGCCTCGCGCCTGGCCTTGCTTGAGCAAGGCGCGAAGGTGGACGCGTACGCGCTCGTGCGAAGCGGCGAAGAGTTCGCGCAGCGTGGTCGCATCCGCCACGGTCGAGGCGAGCAGCATGAAGTACGCGGGCCCGTCGTGTTCTTCCGCTTGCGCGTGCAAATGGTCGTCGACGTAGTGCGCGATCGCGTCGAAAGCCGGCATCCGGTCGACGTGATCGGCTCGCATGATCGCTTCTCGCTTGCGGTGCAGGTAGGCGATCACCGCCTCGATCAAGCCTCGTTTGGAGCCGAAACGTTGCGTCGCCAACCCGCGGCTCAAGCCGGCCTCTTTGCCAATCTCCTCGAACGTGGCGGCGCTAACGCCGCGCTCCGCCACGATCTTGAGCGTCGCTTCGAGCAGGAGGCGCTCGGACTCGTCCCGGCGCTCGGCCTGTGAGCGGCGACGGGCCGGCCGGCGGGGCGGTCGCTTTGTCTGCACCATGGCGAAACCTAGCTCATTTGCAGACCGGATAGCACGATGAAGCCGCATCGTCGTGAATATCGGTCGACCTGCCCGCACGGCGAACGCTTCTCACTTCTTCTTCGGCATCGGCGCTGTAGCAGGGGTCGGCTCGCCAGTTGCGGCGGGGACGGCGCGGCCTTGCTGATGGCCGAGCAGGCGGGCCGTCCTGTACCAGGCGAGCAGAACCACGAACACGATGATCGACCGCGCCATACCGAAAAGCTGGGTGAAAGTGGTGCGCTTGGCGATGAAGCCGCAAGCCTCCTTGCTGACCGCCGTTTGCAGAATCTTCGCCCAGTCTTCGCGCTTAATCTTGACCTCGTATTCCCAGGGCGCGGGAGAGTCCACCACGCCGCTCAATAGCATAACCTCGTTTTGTTGTTTGATGTCGGCCTTGCCGAGGTTCATGACGAGTTGACGGTCGCCCAGGCCTTCAGACCAGAAACGCATCTTTGCCTCCCTCGACGGCGCTCTTGCGGAAGAGAAGGGACAGGATCACGCCCGGTGCGCGCAGGAGCAGGCCCAGGATGAAGGGGACCAGCAGACCGCCGCGCGCGGCCAAGAATCGCGCCGTGTCCGGCCGGGCCAGGATTTTGAGGAAGTCGGCGAGGTCGGCCGGGCCGAGCTTGATCGCGTAACGCCAGCACACAGGCTCTATGACGCCTTCCATAGTTAGCATGTCCGGCTTCACGTGCAGCGTCGCCGCCGGAAGTTCGAGCGGGAGCCGCAACTTGCCGAGGCCGCGGGACCACACGATCACAGCAGGAACCCCTTCTCACGGGCCGCGGTTACCGACGGCGGCTCGCGCCACCAGATCTTGAGCCCAAGGTCCTGCGCGACTACCTTCGCCGCATTGTAGCCGCCCCCGAACGTGATCATCCCGCCGGGGAAAGTGCTGGCGCCGCAGACGTAGAGATTGTCGATGGGCGTCTTGTACGACGAGCATTGGACGTTCGGCCGCGAATAACCCATCTGTGTCATGATGTAGGCGCCGTGTTTAAACGACCCGCGCTTCATCTGCGGAATCTTCTTTTCGATGTGAACGGGCGTGTAGTCGTAGCGCCGAACGATGTCCGCTGGATCGAAGCCGGTGGTGTAACTCGCGAGCGCCGCGATCAACCGGTCGCCGTATTCGCTTGCGATCTTGGTCCAGTCGCCGGCGGTCGGCTCATACGGCACGCATGCCTCGATGCGGCAAACGGCGCCTTCGGGATCGGTCTCCCGCGGCGCCATTGCCGGGTCGACATCGGTCGTGAACGTGACGTGGCCGATATCGTGCAGCAGGCATCGGTCCATCACCTCACTGATGTGGCGGACCACGTCCTCGGGCGTCTCGACGCCGAAGACGCGGATGAAGGATGTCGCCACGCCCGGATCGACGTCCTCGGCCTTGAAGCGCGGCTTCTTGCGCAAGGCCAGATGGCAGAGGAAGAGCGAGCTCTGCTCCCACTCCCAATTGCGCGCCGTGTTGAGGCAGAGCTTCGAGCGCTTCGCCACCTCGTGCTCTGGGATGAATTGGCCGAAGGTCGTGACCGGATCGGTCGATGTGACGATAGCCCGGGCGTCGATGCGCGTGATCGGTTCGTCGCAGCCGGTGGGCGCGATTTCGACGGCCTTGGCGACGCCATCCTCGACGATGAAGCGCTTGACTTCGTGGTTCTCGCACACCTCCATGCCGGCGAGGATGCCTGCCTTTTGCAAGGTCGAGGACAAGCGGTGGGAGCCGCCTTTGACCAGCGTCGCGTTCAGCATGCGGTTGAAGTAGAGCGGCACCAGATAGCTCGAGTTCGATTCCTTCGGGTCGATGCCCCACATGCAGATCAGGTAGAGCAAGAGCGCGCTGAGCTCCGGTGTCTCGAAGCCCCAACTCTCGCAAATCTCCGCTGGCGTCATCTCGGACACTTTCAGGATCTTCCGCCCGAGATCGCTTTCCATGTAAGTGGCGGCGAGTTGCGCCGATCCGACCGGCTGGCCGTAGGTCGAGGGGATGAGGTATTCGTCGGCGATCTCTTTGTAGGCGAGGTAGATCTCGCGGTAACGCTCCGCGTCCTTGTTTGAGAAGCGGCGAATCGATTCTACCGTTCGCTCAAGGTCCGAATAGAGCGTGATGGCATCGCCGTTCTTCTTCAGAAGGGACGCCTCCGCCTCAGGGCGGATGTAGACGCAACCGTCTTCCTCCAGCCCTAGGTCGCGGTAGGGCGGCGCGACGTCAAGCATCAGCATGTAGTTGGCGTGGAGATTGAAGCGGTAGCCGGAGAACTCCTCGGTAACCAGCGCGCCGCCTGTCTCGTGACGACGCTCGACCACTAGAACCTTGGCGCCCGCGCGCGCAAGATAGGCCGCGGTCGTGAGGCCGTTGTGGCCTGCGCCAACCACGACCACGTCATATTGCTTGTGCTCAGCCATGTTGGGCCTCTCTCAATCCACCGTGAAGCGTTGGGTGACGCCTTCGCGGCGCAGCAGCTCGGCCGCGCCCTGAAACGCAACGCCGTTCCACCAATCCGGCTTGTCGCGGTTGAGATCACCCATGATGACGTTGGCGGCGAGCGTGCCGGCGCCGAGATTCGTGTAGTTCGCCGTACCGCCGGACTGACAAATGTAGAACTGGCCGATCGGCGTACGCGGCGCGTTACAGCCGGCGAACGGTTTCCAGCTCCACATCTGTGCTTCGGTCATCGCGCCGCTCGGGTGCATGTTGCCGCCGCAGTGCGGGTTGCGCCGCACATAGTCGTGCGGCGTGTTCACATAGCGCGCGATCTTCGCGGACTTAAGGTTCGGCAGATACTGCACAAGCACATCCTCGACCTTGTCGGCATAGGATTCGCGCAGCTCGTCCCACTTCGCAGGGCCGCCGAGCGATCTCAGCTCATAAGGCACGTTGGCCCAGGTCAAGATCGTGTATTGGCCAGGCGGCGCCTGCGTACGGTCGGCGATGCAGTAGTTGAACGCCGCGCCCCACACGATCGGCGGCTCCAGCGGGATGTCGCGTACCATGCACGAACTGACCAGGCGCTCGGCGTCGGCGATGGTCTCCGCACCGAAGTTGTAGACATAAGTGTTGTTGGCTTCGGGGAATTTTTTGGCACAAGCGAAGTTCGGGCGTTCGCTCAGAACGTAGTAGTTCGTGAAGAGACTTGCGCCGCGGTAGTCGAAGCGGTGCAGCGCGACTCTCGCGGAGACGGGGAGGTGCTGCTCGCCGATCAGGTTGAAGAAGGTTGGCTTGGCGCTGACGTCGCTCACCACCGCCTTGGTGGCCTTGAACTCGGCGTCGGGATAGGTCGCTTGGCTGGTGAGCACGACGCCCCGCGCCTCGCCGGACTCGATGAGCACCTTTTCGACCGGGCAGTTGTAGAAGATCTTGCCGCCGTGGTGGACGAAGCAGCGGACGAGCGCATGGACCAAATCGTGGCTGCCGCCGCGCGCCGTGTAGCCGCCGTCGGCCGTGAAGATTGTCAAGAAGTTCAGCACCGCGAGCGGACCTGATAGTCGACTGCTGATGACATCGAGACCCGAGGTGCCAGCGTAGCTCAGGACCGCGAGCTTGATCTGTTCGCTCTCGAACAAGGCGTCGACCAGTTGAAAGCCGGTCATCCATAGCCAGTCCTTCGGCAGGACGGGCACGTCTCCCTGGCTTGCCAGAAAATCGAGAAAGCCTTGGTCGGTGTGCGGCGTGACATAGCCCTGATGCGCCATGAGCGGCATCATCGGACCGAAGAAGTTGGCGATCTTGCGATATGTCTCGGCGTCCTTCGGCGAAACGCGCTGCCACGCCTCGTAGGTCTCGCGCGCGCTCCGGCGCGAGAACAGAACTGCGTTGCCGTCGAGGAAGGGATAGAAATAAGCGTACTTCGCGCCGGGCGGGGCCAGGAGCTCGAGCCCAAAGCGCTCAAGCTCAAGGTCGACAAACGCCGGACCGTAGTGCGGCATGAGCAGGGAAGCGTGGACGTTGAGCTTCACGCCCGGCTCAAGCACTTCCTCGGTTGAGCAGAACGTGCCCGACTCGTCGCGGCGTTCGAAGATCGCGGTGCTGAGTCCCGCCTTTTGCAGATAGGCGCCGGCGGCGAGCCCGTTTACGCCGCCGCCGATGATGATCACGTCGTAGTTCGACTTTGGGCCGGTCATGCGCTTGCCTCCGTTAACGGGGCGTTGGACCGGGTCGCCGATATCGCTCGGCAACGTGCTAGCAGATAATTGCTATTCATACAACAAATAAGTGGCAGCGTCAGACGTATGCGACCGGAGAGCGACACGGACGGCCGCCGGATAGACGTGACCGAGCTCTCGGCCGCGCCGCAGCGCGCCGACAAGCTGACCGTCGTCGATGTTCGCGAGCCCGACGAATTTATCGGCGACCTGGGTCACATCCCTGATGCCGTCAATATCCCTGTAGGCTGCCGCGCACCGGACGCGCCAATCAATGGATGCCCTTGTCGCGAATCGCCGACCTCAGCCATAAGCCGATCCGCGAGGTCTTTGCCTCGTTCGGCTTCGTCGTTGATGAAATGAAAATACGATACCAACATCAAGACGTCGGGCGTCTCGCCGTCGTTGGCTAAAGGCGCATGAAACGTGTCGCTGACGTAGAAGCGCTGGTCTGCGAACTCGACCCGGCCGACGGTGCGCGTTGGAACGCGCGCCTCCAGCGCCGGCGTCCACAGGGCGACCCACTTGTCGACGAACCGCTTCGGCACGGCCTCGTCGAGAAACCGCCCGGTCATCGCACCGCCCATGAACTTGTCGACATCGCTGCCCATCAGCTTGGCTTTGAACCGCGTTCGCGCGCCATCTCGCACAATGCTCAGAAACGCAAGATTGGGCAGGACCATCTTGAGGTCGGACATCGTCAGGTCGCCGCGCGCAGGC
>JAWXBY010000069.1:0-6338 GCA_034440355.1 Alphaproteobacteria bacterium | reverse complement strand
GCCTGCGCGCGGCGACCTGACGATGTCCGACCTCAAGATGGTCCTGCCCAATCTTGCGTTTCTGAGCATTGTGCGAGATGGCGCGCGAACGCGGTTCAAGGCCAAGCTGATGGGCAGCGATGTCGACAAGTTCATGGGCGGTGCGATGACCGGGCGGTTTCTCGACGAGGCTGTGCCGAAGCGGTTCGTCGACAAGTGGGTCGCCCTGTGGACGCCGGCGCTGGAGGCGCGCGTTCCAACGCGCACCGTCGGCCGGGTCGAGTTTGCAGACCAGCGCTTCTACGTCAGCGAGACATTTCATGCGCCTTTGGCCAACGACGGCGAGACGCCCGACGTCTTGATGTTGGTATCGTATTTTCATTTCATCAACGACGAAACCGAGCGAGGCAAAGACCTCGCGGACCGGCTTATGGCTGAGGTCGGCGATCGCGCCGCGCTGGGCGTTATGCGCTCTTTCGCATCGACCGCTTGAGATAGGTCAAGGCGGCGCAGCCCTTCTGCCTCGCATTCTGGCGCATGTCGTGTCCGGCCATGATCGCGCACAGTTCCGTCCCAGTTATGGACGACGCGGCCTTCGTGCGCGCGTTGCGTGAATTCTTTGCGGTGGCGTTGACGACGGACTTGCGCCAAGCGGGACGCGACACGACGGGCGTTCATTCCGAGATTGGCGCTTGCCGTGTGTGGCACCGACGCTTGTACGAGCGGGGCTGGATCGCGCCGGCGTGGCCGGTGGCGTTTGGCGGCACGAACTGGAGCCCGGCGCAGCGCCTGATCTTCGAGCGCGAATGCGCCGCGAACGACGCGCCGGTCTTGTTCGCGGGCGGCGTGCGCAGCCTCGGTCCGCTCTTGATCGCAGCCGGCACGCCCGAGCAGCAGCGGCGTTATCTCCCCGCCATCTTGGACGGAAGCGATCTGTGGTGTCAGGGGTTCTCCGAAACCGGCGCGGGATCGGACTTGGCGGCGCTGCAAACCCGCGCCGTCGTGGCAAACGGTCACTACGTCGTGAGCGGCTCTAAGATCTGGACCACCGGCGCGCACATCGCTAACCGCATGTTCTGCCTGGTGCGCACGGCGCGCGGGACAAAGCCGCAATTCGGCATCACGTTCTTGCTGATTGATATGGCGAGCGAAGGCATTACGGTGAAGCCCATCCGAACGCTGTCGGGCGACTTCGAATTCAACGAGGTTATTTTCGACAACGTGCGCGTACCGTTCGCGAACCGCGTCGGCGAAGAGAGCGACGGCTGGTCGGTCGCCAAGCACCTCATGCGCCTGGCCCGCGGCAACAACACCACGTCGGGGTTGCTGTGGCGGGCGCACCGCAAGACCGCGCAGACCATCGACAGCCACGGTGGCACCGCGCGCGCGCAGCTGCGCCAGGAGTTGCATTCACTGACGTGCGAGCTGACGGCGTTCGAAATGCTCGAGCTACGCGTGCTGAGCCGCAGACATTATGACGGGGTCGGCTCGGTAGAGGCTTCGATGCTGAAGACGCTCGCTACCGAGCTGCACCAGAAGCTTGCCGTGCATTTGCTCAACGCGGCAGGCATAGCCGCGGCGGTATCCGGCGCGACGCCAAGTCCATGGACGGAGGTCGGCGCCTTCGCGAGCCGCAAGTATCTGGCGACCCGCGCCGCCAGCATCTACTCAGGAACAAACGAGACCCACCGCAATCTGATTGCACAGCGGCTTCTGAGCTGAGTGCGTTGCGCGCCAGTAGCCCTCGATCGAGCTGCGATGTGTGCGACAGCGCGCGTGTCTTTCCGCTCGTGAAATCCGGCTGGGCTGTATCGCTCTTGTATCGCGCCCGCCCTTGCTCACGCACCCGGCACACTTAAGATCTTGATTTGATTGATCGGAGCGACAGGATTTGAACCTGCGACCCCCAGTCCCGCAGACTTGTAATCCCGTCGGCGTGAAGCGCGATGGTGTACACGAACGTCGGCACCGTCGCCGGTGCCGCCATGACGTGTTTAATGATCGAACGATATGTGATGGGTCGGATCAGGCAACCAACTTGGCAAGCGATATTCTCCTGGCAGTTGAGACGCATGTACGCCTCGCGCTATGGATGATAACTGCCAATTATCATTCGCGATCGAGTCGACGAGCTTGTCGCGGCGCGCAAAGCGCTCGGCACAGCAAACTACGAGGCGCAGCCCAACCAACGAGGGACGCCTGCCGACGGTCACATGCTTCGCCTCAAGTGGTTTCGAAGCTTCGATCCGCCGTTGGAGCCGAGCTTGATCGAAGCTGTCTTTCAGTCGTGGGACACGGCCATCGAAACCGGAGCCCCCCATTGAGTACTCGGTCTGCACGACGTGGCCGTCGTCGAAAAGAAGCTCTACCTATCGATGTATTCCGCGAGCGCCTTCCGTTTAATGTACTGGAGAAGAACGTCGTCGAGCTGAAGAGCAAGTACAAAGCCAAGGCCGTCGTCGTGCCTCGTTTCACGGTCTGTCGATGTATGGGGGCGGAGCCTGCCCCCATTTCAAGTTCAACGACCCGTATTGGCGGCGCGGTATCCTTCGGTTACCTCGCCTTTGTGCGCAGCAAAAGCACCGAGCATTTCCTTCTTCTCCCGCTCGGGCACCTTGAAGACGTCGAGTGTTCGCGCAAGTTCGGCCGCGACCTCATCGAACTCCGCAGGTGAAATCTTCAGTTTGCGATGCGCTTCCTCCAAGCCGACGTTCGTTTGGCCCGGCACGGTCGGCGTGTATTGAAACGGCCCGCCTGAGACGTTGCAGACCCACAGCGTGCGCATGAATTTGAGGCCCGGAAGCCGGCCCAAATTCCGGGTGTGCCATTCTCGTAGAGCGGGGTTCGCCGACTTCTGGCCGACGATGGGGTTCTTCACGACCGCGTCGCTGAAGTGGTCCACCACCGCTGCGATTGCGAACGCGCCGCCGATCCGTTCGTAGAGGGTGGCTTCCGCTTTGACGGCCGCGGACGCCGCGCCTTGCGTTCCGAGCAATGCCGTCGCCACAAGTGTTGAGCCCGCAATTTCGAACACGTTGCGGCGCGTGGCCGACAAATCATGTCCAGAGCTAGGTTTTGTCATAGCAACCTCCGTAGAGCACGCCTGCCGTGCATATCCATTCGATGCGCGAAGCGGTCTAAGGTTCCCGAATAAAATCGGGAACCTCGTCGGCGGCCCTGCATCAAACGTGGCATCGCAACACCAAGGAACGCCGATGCTCGCGAACGCCCAAGCAACCGCCGTAGAAGATCGCCCGCTGCTCGTGCCTGCGCGGCGACGGCGTCCCTCCCGCGCCGAAGCGCGGAAGCGGCCGTCCGCACGCTGATCGGCTGGGCCGGCGACGATCCCCACCGCGAAGGCTTGCGGGAAACCCCCGCGCGCGTGATACGCGCTTACGAAGAATGGTTCGCCGGCTACGACCACAATCCCGCCGATATTCTCGAGCGAACCTTCGGCGAAGTGGCGGGCTATGACGAGATCGTTCTGCTGCGCGACATACCGCTTGAATCGACCTGCGAACACCATATGGCCGCGATCCGCGGCGTCGCGCACCTAGCCTATTTGCCGAACGAGCGGGTGGTGGGTATCTCCAAGTTGGCGCGGCTCGTAGGGGCGTTTGGCCGTCGCCTCCAAATTCAAGAACGATTGACCGCCGAAATCGCAAGTGCGTTGGAGCAGGCGCTACAACCCCGCGGCGTCGCCGTGATCATCGACGCCACCCACGAATGCATGTCGTCGCGCGGCGTGCGCAAGCACGGTGCGTCGTTGGTTACCCGCCAATTCCGCGGGGTTTTCACGCAGGAAGGTGCGCGGCGCGAGGTGCTTGCGGCATTGAAATCGTGACCCCGGGAACCTTATGTCCCCTTCGCGCATCAAACGGTTACGAAGGCCGGAGATCGAAATGCAAAAGCCCAAGCGGACGGACCACGACGCCCTCGAAGAGGCAGAACTTGTTCGCCTGGCGCAAGCCGGTGAGCGTGACGCCTTCCGCGTCATCATGCAACGCGGCAATCAGCGACTGTTCCGCGTCGCCCGCAGCATCGTGCGCGACGATTCCGAAGCCGAGGACGTCGTGCAGGAGTCTTACGCGCGCGCCTTCGCCGCACTCGGCGATTTCCGTGGCGAGGCTGGCATCATGACCTGGCTGACGCGCATCGCACTGAACGAGGCCCGCGGCCGGTTGCGACGGCGCAAGCCGATGGTCGGACTCGACGAATTGGAAGCCGCACAAGACAAGGGGGCGCAGGTGATACCCTTCCCGAATTCATTCGGCGCCGACGGCCCGGAAGTCGACGCCGCGCGCGTGCAGATTCGCAAACTGATCGAACACGCCGTCGACGAATTGCCCGAGGCGTTTCGCGTCGTCTTCATCATGCGCGACGTCCAAGAATGCAACATCGAGGAAACGGCCGCGAGCCTCGAGCTAAAGCCCGAGACGGTGAAAACCAGGCTGCACCGCGCACGCCGGCTTCTGCGCCAGGCACTGGACGAAAAACTAGCGAACACCATGACGGGAGCGTTCCCGTTCCTCGGCGCGCGCTGCGAACGAATCACCGACGCGGTCCTCACGCGATTGGCGACTGAAGGCCGCCTAGAGACGTGACGGCTTGATCCCTTCACCGAACACTTCCTCACGAATGGAGACCACCATGCGCCTGACACTGCTTTTGACGGCCGCTCTCGTTGGCGGCTTCACCGCATCAACTCAAGTTGCCGCATCGCATGAGGCACACGCTGCTGCCGCAGCCGCCACGGCGCCGTCATCGGCAAAAGTGGTCGCCACGCGCGACGCCTTACGCGGCCTGTGGAAGGGCCACGTCGTTGCCGTGCGTAAAGTCGTGGTGGCCGCGATCGCCAAAGACGCCGCCGCCCAAACGAAGGCGGAAGCCGAAGCCGTGAGCAATGCGCACGCCATCGCGGGTACGATCGAGCCATATTACGGCGCCGCCGCGCGCGACCAATTGTTCACGCTTTTGGCCGGCCACTACGGAGCCGTGAAGGCCTACCTCGAAGCGTCGCTCGCCAAGGACGCAAAAAGGGAAAGCGCCGCGACCGACCAAATCACCGTCAACGCCGAAGCTATCGCAACGCTCTTAAGCGGCGCCAATCCGAATTGGTCGAAGGATGCGCTCAACGAGCTTCTGTTGGCCCACGGCGGTCATCACATCGGTCAAATCCAACAATTAATCGCCAAGGACGCCAAGTCTGAAGCGGACACTTGGAAAGCGATGACTGCGCATATGGACATAATCGCCGACGCTCTCGCCGACGGACTCGCAAAGCAATTTCCTGCAAAATTCTGAGGGCGCAGGCGAAAACTCATAGATACCTGGACGCGATGGACCGGGATCCCGAAATTATCATGGGGCTCCCGGCCCGTCGCACTGGACAAACCCGAGCCAACGTAGGACTTATCGCGGACTTTCCAATCGATCCGGTATTCCCTCCTTCCGGACGCTGCCGCCGTCAAGTAACCCCGATTCGACCGGTCCAGCTCGTGGCGAGGGGATATTGCGGCCCCTCATCACTGTCTCGTTGCCACATGCCTCGCCAATATCGAGCGGTCCGCCACTTGCTCGACGCTATGGCGCAGCGATCCAAAGAACCTGAGGCTTGAATTCCATGGACCGCACTGGGCGTCAGAGCGACCATGCGAGGGCGCTGCGCCGCCGGGCGCTAGGCGCCTACTGTCATCGGCTCGACAGCCAAGACAGTCATCTGCTGCTCCCGGCCGTCGCGTGTTGACCAAATGATGGACTGGCCCTCAGACAAACCGATCAGCGCAGCACCAATCGGCGTCAAGATCGAGACCTTGCCGCTGGAAATGTCTGCGTCGCTTGGAAAGACCAAGGTCACACGCCGGCGCCCATCGCCTCCGGCCACGATTTCCGCAGTTGAACCCATCTGGATCACATTCGGCGGTACGGCAGGACTGGCAACTATGGTAGCTCGCTCAATTTCCGTCAGCAGTTCATTCGCGACCTCAGGCATCCGGTCCATAGCGGACACCGCCAGTCGACGAAGCTGATCCCGATCTGTGTTGCTGACAGTGATAGCCGGCATGTCGCGATTGCTAATGTTCTTGCGCATTTGGAAACCTGCTGTGCAAACACGATCACACGGGATTAACCGTGTGGTCGGTGAAGGTGAAAAAGAGAGTTTGTGTGTGATCGCGCCCCGGGCTCGGGCACGAGTGCGTCCGAACCAGGGGCTACGCGCCCGCGATTAGCATCTTTCGACGAACAAGCGTCTTCAGCAATGTCGCTACATCACACATGACACTCGATATCGTCCGCGCTCTCTCGTTTGTCAAGTCGGTCGATTCTCTGCATCGCAACTTGCAGGCGGCGCGCCGCCT
>JAWXBY010000068.1:0-5990 GCA_034440355.1 Alphaproteobacteria bacterium | reverse complement strand
GCGCCCGCCGCAGATGCGCCGCCACGTTCCGGGGCTCGAGCGCCAGCGCGCGATCAACCGCATCCAGCGCGCGCCGCGGCCGGCGCGCCGTCATCAGCGTATCGGCTGCCGCCAAAAATTCGCCCGCGGACCGCATCGAGTGCATGTCCGCGGGCTTAGCCTTCTATCAGTCGCCTCGCAACGGCATTCCGGTCGAATCAGTCGACGATGCGCCACGACCCGTCGCGCTGACGGCAGGCCACGCCCACCGCTTCTTCGGTGCGATAGCCGTCCACATAAATCTGCTGCGTAAACTCACGGCATTCGCCGCGACGATCGCGGAAGCCGCGACGCGGCGTGATGTAGCCGTAATTGCCGTTATACCGGTTGCGCCATTCATAGCGCTGCCCGTAACGCGGCTGCTCGAACGCGTCGTAATAGGACTGGTTGTAGTAATACGCGTCCGCCCGGTCGTTGCGGCACGCATCCCGCGCGATCGCGTTGCCCGCGATGGCGCCCAGAATCACGCCGCCGACAGTCGCCGCCGCGCGTCCGCCGCCCGAGCCGAACTGATTGCCGATGACGCCGCCCGCGACCCCGCCGATAACCGTGCCGGCCGCTGCATCGTCGCGGCAGCCGTCATAGCGGTAATCGCCACCGCCCGCATAGCGTCCGTCCGGCGGAGGACCGCCGCGGTCGCCATACCGGTCGCCGTCATAAGCGCAGCCCGCCACCAACACGGCCGCAAGCGCAGCCGCCGAAATTGCTTTGTACATAGGGGTTTTTCCTCGCAAACGTTCCCGTCACACAACGCGCTCGCCTGAGAAAGAGTTCCCAAGCCCGCCTAATCAATGCGCAACTCGCGATAAACGTCGCGGATATATTCGTTGAAGAACGCGCCTTTCGACGGCGCCAGCATAAGCGCGTGGTGAACGGCCGCCGGCACGCGGGCATACTGATGCACGCGCCGCGTGGTGAACTCGATGAGAAGCGTCTCCGAGGCCGCGTCATAACCGACCGACTTGATCGCCTGCGAAACGACGGCTATGCGCTTCACGGTCAAGCTTCCTCGCATCCTACGGAACCCCATGGCCATCAGAGTGACCGGGCTCTGCCCTTACCTTCAAGTCTACGACATGCAGGCCTCCGTCGCATTCTATGTCGACAAGCTGGGCTTCACCTTGGTCCAGCGCTCGCACCCCGGCGAAGAACATTTCGACTGGTGCCTCATCGAACTCGACGGCGCGCAGGTCATGCTGAACACAGCCTACGACCGCGACGAGCGCCCGCCCGAACCCGACGCCGCCCGCATCGCCCACCACGCGGACATCGCGCTCTACTTCGGCTGCCCCGACGTCGAAAGCACGTTCGATCAACTGCGCGTGAAGGGCATCAAGCTCGCCCCGCCGAAAGTGCAGCCCACCGGCATGAAAGAGGTCAGCGTCATCGATCCCGACGGCTACGTCCTCCATTTCCACTGGCAAGCCTAAATCATGACAGCAGGTGTCAGCGATCATCCCCCACACTGCGCGCACAGGGGAGAGATCAATGACCACCGACAAATCCGACATCGCGCGCCGCACCGTACTTCAAACAGCAGCCCTCGCCGCCATCGGCCAAATCATCGTCGCACCGTCGACGGCCACCGCTGCCGCACCGGCGCAAGGGCCGATCGGCAAACCGGGTGACTTCAACTTCCTCGCCGGCGAATGGCGCATCAAACACCGCCGCCTCAAAAATGAATCCACCGGCGAGTGGGACGTCTTCGAAGGCGAAGCCACCTGCTGGACCGTCCTCGAGGGCGTGGCCAGCATCGAAGAACTCCGCATCCCCGCCCGCAATTTCAGCGGCATGGGCATCCGCCTTTGCGACGTGGAGAAGCACGTCTGGGCCGACTTCTGGATCAACAGCCGCTCCGGCGTCCTGACGCCGCCCGGCCTCATGGGCACCTTCCAGAACGGCGTCGGCACCTTCATCGCCGATGACATGGACGGTGATAAGCCCATCAAAGTCCGCGGCGTTTGGGATCGCATCGTCCCCGGCAAGTCCCACCGCTGGCACCAAGCCGTCTCGCGCGACGGCGGCAAGTCATGGGCTGAGAACTGGTCCATGGACTGGCTGCGCGCTTGAGACCACACTCCGCGCCGTTGGCGTACGCGTGGGGAACCCGGGCCCCCACGCGTGCGTTCATCCGCGATGGAGGACCACAAATGTTTCCCTTAGGCAGCGTCTCGCGCAGCATCACCGGCATCCCGTTCATCACGGTCCTGATCATCCTGGCGAACGCCGGCGTCTTCTATCTTGAGCTCACGCAAGGCGAAGCCTTCATCGATCGCTGGTCCGCGGTGCCTTCGGCGATCATGGCCGGCCGCGAGTACGAGACGATCCTGACCTCAGCCTTCATGCACGGCGGCTGGCTGCACATCATCGGCAACATGGTCTTCCTCTGGGCCTTCGCCCCGCCGATGGAAGAGGCCATGGGCCCCGTGAAGTTCCTGATCTTTTACCTCTTGGGCGCGATCGCGGCCGCCGCCGCCCACATCTACGGCGATCAGAGTTCGACGATCCCAATCGTCGGCGCCTCAGGCGCGGTCGCCGCCGTCATGGGCGCGTTCCTGGTCACCTACCCGCGCGACAGCATCCGCACCCTCGTCCTCACGCCGGCGGTTCGCGTGATCTACATCCCGGCGATCATCCTCATCGGCCTGTGGATCGTCCTGCAAGTCGTCAGCGTCAGCACAGAGCCCCAGCAAGCCAACGCCGGCGGCGTCGCCTACCTAGCCCACATCGGCGGCGCAGCCTTCGGCATCATCACCGGCCGCCTCTTCATCTGGCGCTGAGGCGTCAATCCTCGATGTCGGTGCGCAACACCATGTCGCCGTCCCACACGAGCAGGATCTCGCTGCTGGTGGGATCTGTCTTGGCGAGGAAGGCGAACGTCACCGTGAATCGGTTCGGATTGGTCAGCACGTTCGTCAGCTCCGCCTCCGCATAAGCTGGGTTGAGATTGGTCTGCGCATAGAGCCCCGATGACGCCCCCACCTGACCGGCCGGCACCTCCGCGGTGGAGATCGTAATCGGCCCCGCCGCATCGCTGCGCGAGACGGTCGTGCCGATCAGCTTGAACCCGTTGACGCCGACATTCATCACGCCGCCGTTCGAAAGCTCCGTCACCACCAGCGACAACAGCGTGTTCGGATCCTTCGGCCGCCGCTTCGCCGGATTGCCGTTGGCGTCCGTGAACGGCTCGGAAAGCTGCGCCGACGCGAACTTCACCTCGCCAGCCGACGCCGCATGACACGTGCTGATCGAATCCAAGGTGAGGCTTGCCGTCACCGTCACCGGCCCGCTGCCCAGATTATGCGTGTGCTGAAACTGCTTGGTGCGCAGCGCATCCGCCAAACCGGGAGCGCTGAACAAATAGTCCTTACACCCCGACCCCAAATCCATCTTCAGCGCGTACTGCCCGTTCGCATCCGGCTGCAGCCGCTGAAAAAAGAAATCGACCTGCTCCTGCTCGGCGATCGCCTGAGGCAGACCCGACCCGCAGCCCGAAAGGCCGACGGCCGCGACAAACGCAAACACGGGAGATGTGTACCGCATGGGCCAAGGCCTCCACGCTGGAAAGCGATCCGAACGAATCGCGTGATGCACCAGACTCTGCCGCCGCCCCTTGCCGCCCGGTGGTGACGAGCGCACGCATTTGACGAAAATTGCAGGTTTGCCCACAGCCGCCCTACACTCGCGCAAACGGAATCGGGAGGGAAACATGCCGTCGCCACGCCTCGCGCTATGCGCTGTCTACGCCGCCATCGCGCTCGCAGCGCTGATCGCAACCTGGAGCCAAAACCTCGCCTATTTCAGCAGCCCGGCTGATTTCATTCCGGCCTTGGGCCTCTTTCTGGACGACACGCGGGTCAACCCGGCGGCCCGTTCCATCACCGTCGACGTCGCACTTCTCTTCCTCGCTGCCGCCATCTTCATGGTCATCGAAGCGCGCAAGCACAACATCCGCGCCGTCTGGCTCTATATCGCGGGCGGCCTCTTCATCGCCATCAGCGTAACCTTCCCGATCTTCCTCATCGCCCGCGAACTGAAACTCGCCGAGCCCGACGCCAAAAACCTGCGCGCCATAGACATCGGGCTGCTCACGACCTTCACCGCCCTGATCACCGGCCTCTCGCTCTACGTCCTGCGCCTGATCTAAGGAGCCCACGCATGCACATCAAGACCACCGGCATGGCGCCGCTCATCCAAGTCTTCGACATGAAGACGTCGGTCGCCTTCTACGTCGACAAGCTCGGCTTCAAACTGCTGCAGCGCTCGCAAGAGGGCGAGGCGCACTTCGACTGGTGCATGCTGGAAAACGACGGCAGCTACCTGATGCTGAACACCGCCTACGAACAACACGAACGCCCCCGCGAGCCTGACCCCAAACGCGTCGCCTACCACGAAGACACCGGCTTCTACTTCCGCTGCACCGACGTCGCCGCAGCCCATCGCATGATCAAAGCGGCAGGCTGCAACGTCACCGCCCCGCAAAAAATGCACTACGGCGCCAACGAAATCCGCGTCACCGACCCCGACGGCTACAACCTCTTCTTCCAACAATTCGACTGAGGCGACGCCCGATCAGCGCCCCAGCGGCAGCCTCCTCGGCAGGGACACGATCGCCGGCCCGGGCACGGAAGCTTGATGCACGTCAACGACGGCGTTGCACCGGCAAGAGAGATTGGCGCACACGGAGGATTTTCAGCATGGCCCTCGACAGACGCATGATCCTCCTTGGCGGGGGCGGCGTCCTCCTTGCCGGCGCGGGCGCCGTGTCGCTCAGCTTTCTTCAGACAGGCTCAAGCGAAGACTACGCCACCGCGATGGCGGCCTCCCGTGCGGCGTTTGGGGCAGACGTTGGTCTGCGGGAGCTGGTGCGTTTCGCGACGCTGGCCGCCAGCGGTCACAACACACAGCCGTGGCGCTTCCGCCTAGCGGACGGACGGATCGACATCGTGCCCGACCTCACGCGGCGCACGCCCGTGGTCGATCCCGACGATCATCATCTGTATGCGAGCCTCGGTTGCGCCGCGGAGAATTTGTCGCTCGCGGGCGCGGCAACGGGCCGGCCAGGCACGACGCGCTTCGACGACGCGGGCGACGGTGCCGTCGTATTCGAGTTCTCCCCCGGGGTAAGCACGCCGTCCGTGCTGTTCGACGCAATTCCGCGGCGCCAGTCCACGCGCATGGAGTACGACGGCAACACCGCAAGTGCCGCGAATTTGAGCGCGCTCGCGGCCGCGGCGGCAACGCCAGGCGTCGATGTGGTGCTCATCACGGATCGCCCGCAGCTCGATCGCGTGCGCGATCTCATCGTCGTCGGAAACACCGCGCAGCTGGCTGACGCCGCGTTCGTGCGCGAACTGAAGCAGTGGATCCGCTTCAATCCGCGCGATGCCTTGGCGACGGGCGACGGGCTCTACGGCGGCTGCAGCGGAAATCCCACGCTGCCGGCTTGGCTTGGGCCGATCATGTTCGATCTTGCATTTCAGACCACGGCGGAAAACGACAAGATCGCGCGCCAGATGCGCTCATCCGCGGGCGTCGCCGTCTTTGTTGCCGCGAAGGCGGACCGCGAGCACTGGGTGCGCGCCGGCCAAGCGTGTCAAAGGTTCGCGCTGCAGGCGACCGCGCTCGGGATGAAGCACGCCTTCTTGAACCAGCCCGTCGAGGTGCCGCAACTGCGGCCGGAGATCGCCTCGCTCGTCGGTCTGCCCGGCAGGCGGCCCAACCTCATCATGCGTTTCGGCTACGGCCCGACGATGCCGATGTCGCCGCGCCGCCCCGTCGACGCCGTCCTCGCATAATCAAAGCCGCCGCCTGCGTCGTCGCCGCCGCGCAATCAATGCACGACGGCGCCAGCGAAATCCGCGTCATCGACCCCGACGGCTACAACGTGTTCTTCCAACGATTCGACTAACCTTCTCCCTGGGACCGCCGGCTTCCAGCGCCTGCGGGGG
>JAWXBY010000067.1:0-18780 GCA_034440355.1 Alphaproteobacteria bacterium | reverse complement strand
CGTGGCGGCGCATCTGCGGCGGGCGCGGATTCTCAAAGCGATGCGCGCGTTCGAAGATGCGGTGGTGAGCGCGACGCGTGCGGTGGAGCTTGCGCCCGCGCGTGCCGAAGCGTGGCGTGCGCTGGGCGTGATGTGCGTTGCGGCCAATCGACTGCCGCGCGCGCGTGCGGCGTTTGAGCAGGCGTTGGCGTTTGAGCCCGACGATCTCGACACGCTGAACAATTTGGGCTGGGCCTTGACGCAGCTGCAGCGCTACGACGCGGCGCTCAGCGTGTTGGATCGCGGGTTGGCGCTGGCGCCCGATGGCGCGGCGCTGCGGTGGAATCGCGGGTTGTGTTTGCTTGCGATGGGACGGTTCGCGGAGGGGCTTGAGGATTACGAGGCGCGGTTTGCGATCGACGATCCTTCGTTCGAGCGGCTGCGGGCGTGCGACGCGCCGTTGTGGCGCAAGGGCGAGGCGATCGCGGGGAAGCGGCTGTTCCTCTACAACGATCAGGGTCACGGGGACACGATCCAGTTCATCCGATTTGCGCGCGAGCTTGCGCGGATGGATGCGGAGGTGATCGCCGAGGTTCAGCCGGAGCTGGCCGAACTGTGCGCGAGCGTCGATGCGAACGTGCGCATCGTTCGTCAGCGCGAGGCGCCGCCGGCGTTCGATCTCATTTGTCCGATGGCGTCCCTGCCCCACCGTTTGGGCCTGACGGCATCGACGATTCCGGCGCGTGTGCCGTATCTTCGCGCGGATGAGGTGCGCATCGCTGCCTGGCGCGAGCGGTTAGCGGATTTGCCGGGGCGGATGCGCGTCGGGCTCGCTTGGGCGGGCAATGCGCGGCATGTGAATGATGCGAACCGGTCCATTGCGCTCGCGCGGCTTGAGCCGTTGTTCGGCGCGGCGGGTGTTTCGTTCTTGAGTTTGCAGAAGGAGCTGCGTGAGGGCGACGCGGCGTTTTTGGCGCATCACGGCGTCGCCGATCACACCGCGATGCTCGCCGATTTTTCGGATACGGCGGCGCTGATGTCGAATTTGAATTTGGTGATCACGGTCGACACGTCGGTCGCGCATCTGGCGGGTGCGCTGGGCGTGCCGGTTTGGATTTTGGTGCCGTTTGCGGCGGACTTCCGCTGGATAGCTGGGCGGGACGACAGTCCCTGGTATCCGACGGCGCGGCTGTTTCGGCAGCCGCGCTTTCGTGATTGGGAGAGCGCGATCGCCGTTGCGGCGCGCGCCCTTCGCGGTCAGTCGTAGCGGCCGGAATCTTCCTCGCGGTAGCCGTCGTCCTGCGAGCCGCCGGATTCACCGCCGGTTGCCTGAGCGACGTTGCCGTTCGCATCCATGCCAGGCTGCGGACCGGTGCCGTTCGGCTGGCGATACTGCTGGCCGCCGCCGTTGTTGTAATTGTTGTTGTTGCCGCCGCCTTGTTGCGGCTGGCCGCCGCCGTTGCCGTAAGGCTGACCGCCCTGCTGCTGAGCGCCTTGCTGCGGCTGAACGCTGGCCTGATAGGCCATGATCAGGCGGTAATAATGCTCAGCATGCTGAAGGTAATTTTCGGCCATCACGCGGTCGCCGGACGAGTTCGCATCGCGCGCGAGCTGCAGATACTTCTCGTAGATGTGATGGGCGTTGCCGCGGATCTTGATGTCGGGACCGTTGGAATCGATCGTGCGGTGGATATTGAAGACTTGATCCTGGCTGACATGGCTGCTGCCGCCGGTATGCCGTTGACCGCCGCCACCACCGCCGCCCCCGCCTCCGCCGCCGTGATGCTTGCCACGGCCGCGTCCACGCGAACGCTTGTTGTTCGGTCCTGGTCTCATGTTCATTGAATTCATCTCGATTTCAGTTGTCAGGTCGTTTTGTTTTTTCGCCTTCAGGCTTTCGGCAAAAGCGCCGGGTCAGAGCCCCGCAAGACGCGCGCGGACCCTTTGCCCTCAAAGCACTGGCGAATACGTATGCCCCTTAGAAAACCCTCTTCAGGTCACCTCAAAGATGATCTGGCGTTTGGCCCGATAACCCCGCTCCCAAGCGGCTTTGTGTCGGCGCCCTTTTCTTCCCGCGCATTGCCCCGGTTTTTCGGGCCCAGCCAGCGCGGCGCAAACTCTATCCGTTGTTTGCAGGCGGCAAACTAGACCGATTTCCCGGCAAAATCCAAGGGGTTTCGCTGGTTTTGTCCTCAGCCACCCGCCGTTTGCGGCAGGCGGGCCACCAGGGCCCTGTCATGTCCGGCCAAATCCTTGGCCATCCTTACAATCTCTAACCCGGCCGTGGTGAAGATATGGCTAGCACCGGCGGCCTGTTTGTACCCGATTTCGACGATTACACGACCGTGCGGCGTCATCAGATCGGGTAGCGCCTTTGCGATTCGCTCGATGTCTTTCAGGCCGTCCTGGCCACTCAGCAGGGCCTCAGCGGGTTCGTAATTGCGCACGTCGGGATCGAGATGCGCGAACTCGTTTTCGCCGATGTAGGGCGGGTTCGAAATCACCAGATCAAAGCGTTCGGTTATGCCTTTCGACCAATCGCCTTCGCGGAGGTCCATGCGGTCAGCGACCCCGTGACGCAGCGCGTTACGGCCCGCGACGGCGAGCGCCGCAGCGCTCTTGTCTATGCCCATACCTAAGGCGCGCGGCCATTCTTTCAAGAGGGCAATGAGAATAGCGCCGGAACCGGTTCCCAAATCGAGAACGCGCGCGGGCTGGGCTTGCTTGAACTCGGTTAGCGCGGCTTCGACCAGCGTCTCCGTATCGGGACGCGGGATGAGGACGGCCGGCGTTACCTCTAATTCGAGCGACCAGAATTCGCGGCGGCCGAGGATGTAGGCGACGGGCTCGCGCTTTTCGCGGCGCGCGATGAAGGATTGGAACGCGGCGTCGTCGGGAGCGGCCCGCGCGAGAATTCGCGCTTCGCGCATCGGCTCGTCAATGCCGGCGGCCGCGAGACGCGCGGCGGCAGCGCTTATGATTTCGGGGGCTGCGTCCACGTTCGCCTCAATTCCGTCCCTGCATCGTGCTCGCCTGAGAGGTTTCGTGCGCGAGATTTCCACCATGCAAGGTGTCGCGCAGCACCGCTGCGATACGCTCCATGTGCCGCATGAAGACGAACGCCAGTCCCAGATTGACGATGCCGAAAGCGACCCAGCCCTCGGAATCCCATGCCTGCACCGTCATCTTCACGAAGTCGAACTCGCGCTCAACGAAAAAGAAAACGCACGTTGCGACAATGATCAGATAGCCGATGAAGAACAGGACGCGCGCGCGGCGCGGGAAGGCAGCGGAGTCCTGGTTGGTCATCGATGCGCCGGATGTCCACAATTCCCACGTCAACGCCAAGCAAATCACGGCGCCGCGCACCTCGTGATAGTGGTGAGCGCCCTCGCCCACCGTCACATAGAGCGCAAACGCCGCGGCGACCAGAAGCGTCGTCAACAGAAACGACGCGGCAGCCGCTCTCGCCACGGAGGACACATGACTGCGAATGCCGAAGAAGGTGAACTCCGCGCCTGTGAGCGCAACGGCGCCAAACAGCAGCGACGCCGATAGCATGTCGGCGCTAAGCCCATGGTCCATGAGCGCCGGCGAGCCGCTGGCGCCGCCGATCAGGCGAACTACGGCGAGCAGCGCCACCCACATCAGAAATGCAAGCATCGGCCCGCGCCGGCCACGCCACCCCGCCCATGCTGCGCCGATGGCTATGGCGGCCCAGAACACCTCACCGAACAAAAGTCTGCTCAGCGGCGTCACCTGCGCGCGCGGTTCGTACCTAAGGCTCTGCTTGATCTCTTCGCATGTCGCACGCTGGTGCGCCTGATCTTCCGGGCCCAGCACGCAGATCAGGTACCAACTCTTGTTCGTTTCGGGCATCGGCGTCCTTATGTCCTGGCGCCAATGCACGAAGGTGAGAAGTTTGCCGCTACCGGTGCGGAACGTCGTTTCACCTTTTTCCCACCCCTCGCCGTCGGGCACGGTCGCAGGCAGCGGAATGTGCGGCAGCCCTCCACCGCCGACGATTTCGCTGATCGATCGCGGCAGGACTTTTTCGGCCGGCGCGAACGGGGGCGCGATCGTTCCGAAGATGCCGAAACGGGGAAAGTTACCTTTGTCGGGCGCGGGCGCGAGTTCTTTGCGAACGGGGTAGATCGGCTTGCCCTCGTTCTTGTCGAGCGGAAGGCTCCAGCTCTTCAGTTCGATCCAGTCGTCGGGAAGCATGAGCGAGAATTTGTTCGTGCCGTTGTAGTTGTAGGCCCCGTGCGGCGGTTCGGTGAACTGATATTGAATCGCGATCGACAGCAACAAACAGGCTGCGATCGCAAAGGCGCTCCAATAACCGACGTGATCGTGAGCGCCGGCGCGTGGGGTCCAACCCCACCGCACGATCCCCCAGCCGACGACGAATGCGACCGCGGCAAGACCGGCGGCCCTGGCCAACACGATCCAATCCGCCGACCCGTGATAGGCATCGTTGAGCCAAAGAGCAGCGGCAATCGCCGCCATGACGAGCGCGAGCCGCGCCGCGGCCTGGAGCCATGGCCGCGCATCGGGCGATACGCGCGCCAGCGGTGATGCCGACAGCAACCCGACCTCGGCGATGTCCCAACCCGTCACGACCAATGCCGTGTCGACCACAGGGATCGCGAAGGCGAGCGTGAGCAGCACCAACGTCGGCGCGTAAGACGGAATCGCATCGAGCGAAATTGCAACCGCGATGATGGCTAGAGCGCCGCAGATCGCCCCCGCCGTCAGGAAACTCAACCGCCAGCCCAGGCGCGGACCCAACAGAAGCAGGGCGCCTGCCGCGATGATGAAGAAGAGCCCGACCGCCGACACCGCAATCATCGGGGTCGCGGCTTGCGCTGCCATGATAACGGAAGACCACAAGAAGAGCGGCGCGAAGAGGAGCAAGCGCCAGGTGCTGCTTGCTTGGGATGCGCCGGCGAGCATCAGCGCCACGGCGAGCGACACGCCGATGCCCGCGATGATCACCGCGGCAAGTGGAAACGTGATGCCGGGGTTCGCCAATATCGCGGCGCCGGGCAGCCATGCGTGCGCGGCCGTCGCAGCGCCCAAACCGATGAGCGCGGCATAGCCCACCGCCAACACACGCTTGATCGGCGCATCGAGCGACGCGAGGTCGATCACTCGTGATCGCCAACCGCCGTGCGGCGCGTCACCCTCGTTCGTTCGATGGGCGTCGTGCGACGTGCTCACCGTTTTCCCCTCGCGTCGCCGCGGTTTCGCACTATTGCGTCACCGCCTCCATCACGGTGAACGCTTCTTCGAGGCTGTAGGCCTCGCGCGCATTTCGCAGCGCATAGTTTTCGCACACGTCCGCATTGCCGATCAGGGTCGCTAGCGTGATGCCCCTCACGAAAACCTCCTGCGGAAGCATAGGTCGAGCGCTGGGCATTGTGTTCCGATTTCAGCACCGCCAGCAAGGGGATGCGGGGCGTCGGCTTACGCCACGGCGCTTTCGTCGAGTTGCGCCAGGCGTTTGGCTTGGTCATCGGAGACGAGGGCGTCGATGATTTTGTGGAGGGCGACGCCCTGCATCACCTGATCGAGTTCGTAGAGGGTTAGGTTGATGCGGTGGTCGGTGCAGCGGCCCTGCGGATAGTTGTACGTGCGGATGCGTTCGGAGCGGTCGCCGCTGCCCACTTGGTCTTTGCGGTCTGCGGCGCGTTCTTTATCCAGGCGTTCGCGTTCGGCGTCGTGAATGCGGGCGCGCAGGATTTTCATCGCCTTGGCTTTGTTCTTGTGCTGCGATTTTTCTTCCTGCATCGCCACCGCGACGCCGGTCGGGATGTGCGTGATGCGCACGGCGCTTTCGGTTTTGTTGACGTGCTGGCCGCCGGCGCCCGAGGCGCGGTAGACGTCGATGCGCAGGTCGCTTTCGTTGATGTCGATGTCGACTTCGGCGACTTCGGGCATCACCGCAACTGTTGCGGCGGAGGTGTGGATGCGGCCTGAGGCTTCGGTGGCGGGCACGCGCTGAACCCGGTGGACGCCGGATTCGTATTTCAGTTTGGCGAAGACGCCGCTGCCGTTTACGGCGCAGATGACTTCTTTGTAGCCGCCGAGATCGGATTCGCTTTCGCTCATGATCTCGAATTGCCAGCCGTTCAACTGAGCGTAGCGTTGGTACATGCGCAGGAGGTCGCCGGCGAAGAGCGCGGCTTCGTCACCGCCGGTGCCGGCGCGGATTTCGAGGAGCGCGCTGCCCATGTCGGCCGCGTCTTTCGGCAGCATGAGGATCGACAGTTCGTGCTCAAGGTCCGGCAGGCGGCGCTTGAGGTCGACGAGTTCGTCACCCGCCATGGCGCGGATGTCGGCGTCGGGATCCGTCGACATCGCCGTGAGTTGCTTCATCTGTTCGCGCATCGCCGACACTTCTTTGGCTTTCGCGACGATGGGGCCGAGGTCGGCGTATTCCTTCGCGAGCTTGACGAAGGACGAGCCTGCGCCGTCCGTGGACATGCGGGCTTCGATCTCGGCATAGCGGTCGAGAATGCGGTCGATTTGTGCGGCGGCGATCAACGTGGTGGCTCGGTGTATCTATTTGGCGGGGGCGAGTTCGGGCTTCGCCTTCGTGCCGTCCCGCTTTGATTCGATTTCGGCGGCTTTCTTTTCCACCAATTCGACGATGTGGTCGACGAGTTTGGTGTTGTCCATTTTGTGGTCGGGTTTGCCCGCCACGTAGACCATGCCGGACCCTGCCCCGCCGCCGGTGAAGCCGATGTCGGTTTGCGCGGCTTCGCCCGGGCCGTTGACGACGCAGCCGATGATGGAGAGCGACATCGGGGTCGTGATGTGTTTCAGGCGGTCTTCGATGATGGCGACCGTTTTGATGACGTCGAACCCTTGGCGCGCACACGACGGACAGGCGATGACGTTGACGCCGCGGTGGCGCAGGCCGAGCGATTTCAGGATGTCGAATCCGACGCGGATTTCTTCGACCGGATCGGCCGAGAGCGAGACGCGGATCGTGTCGCCGATGCCGGCCCAGAGCAGCGAGCCGATGCCGATCGACGATTTCACCGTGCCGGTCATCAGACCGCCGGCTTCGGTGACGCCCAGATGCAGCGGGTAGTCGCAGGCTTCGGCGAGACCTTGATACGCGGCGGCGGCTAGGAAGACGTCGGAGGCCTTCACGCTGATTTTGAATTCGCGGAAGTCGTTGTCTTCGAGAATGCGCGCGTGGTTGAGGGCGCTTTCGACCATCGCTTCGGGGCACGGTTCGCCGTAGCGTTCCAGCAGTTCCCTCTCCAGCGAGCCGGCGTTGACGCCGATGCGCATCGAGACGCCGTGGTCCTTCGCGGCCTGGACGACCTCGCGCACGCGTGCGGCGGAACCGATATTGCCCGGGTTGATGCGCAGGCAGGCGGCGCCGGCCTTCGCGGCTTCGATGCCGCGTTTGTAGTGGAAGTGGATGTCGGCGACGATCGGCACCTGAACCGCGCGCACGATCGACTTCAGCGCGGCGGTGGATTCTTCGTCGGGGCACGAGATGCGTACGATGTCGGCGCCCGCCGCCTCCAGCGCCTTCACCTGACGGATCGTGCCTTGGATGTCCGTCGTGAGCGTGTTCGTCATCGACTGAACGGTGATCGGCGCGTCGCCGCCGACCTCAACCGATCCGACACGGATCTTGCGGCTCTTGCGGCGGGCGATGTCGCGGTATGGGCGGATGCTCATGATGAAGAGAGAGATAGCAACCTCACGGGTTCCAAGCCATATGGCGCTTTGCACACTCTGTGACAGTTTCGCGGCGTTTCCGACCGGGCGGTAACCGCGTTTCAGCCTTGTCGGGGGATTGGGGTGGCCTTTAACCTGCCGGTGCATCATGGGTGGGGCATGGCGGGGGTTTTGAAATTCGCGCTCGATGTCGTCGAGCGGTTCGATGCGGCGAAGACGCCGGCGGCGGCGGGGCGTGCGTTCTTCGAGGCGCTGGGGCCTTTGGGTGTGCGCGGGCTTGGCGTGCGGGCGTACGACGCGGCCGGCGGGAGTCTCACGGCCGAGGCGGCGCCCGGGGCGTTCGCACAGATCTTGCCGCGCACGTGGCGTGGGTCCGCCTCCGCGAAGTTCGTCGAGAGCCTGGATCCGTTGCCGAAGGCGGCGCGGCGTTTGCGACGTGCTGCGTTTTTGTGGAGCGATGCGTCGCCGCGGCATGATCCGGTTTGGCGCAAATATTGGGATGCGCTTGGCGAGCATGGGATCGCCGACGGCACCGCCGTTCATCTTTTTACACCGGGCGGGATTACCAGCCGCGTGACGGTGGCGTTCGAGCGCGATGCGCCGGCGCGGCGTGAGCGTAAGGCGGTGGAGCTTGCGAGCTTTGCCTTGATCGACCGGATGCTGGCCTTCGTGCCGGCGCGCAAATGGGGCGGGCCGGTGCTGTCGGAGCGCGAGCGCGATTGCCTGGCCTTCGTCGCCGAAGGCAAGTCGGACGCGGAAGTCGCCGCGCAGCTGGGCATCGCGGAGACGACGGCGCATTTCTATATCGAGAAGGCCAAGCGAAAACTTGGCGTCAAGACGCGCGCGCATGCGGTCGCGCGCTTGATCGCGGCCGGGTTGCTTTAGCGTTATCGCCGCGCCCGCTCTCGCGGTTTGCGGCGTTCGCTGCGGTGGCGCTAGTATCGCCGGCGAATCCCGCGACATGGGTCCAGGCTTGATCGATTCACCACCAGTGCGGCCGTCCGGCTGGGCGGCCCTTCTCGGCCGCTTGCGGTCGCTGTTCTCGCCGTCCGCGCGGACGCCGACGGTTCGGGCGGCGCTGCTGTCGGCCATGGAGGAGACGTCGCAGGATGCGATCATCACGATCGATCAGCGCGGGCTGATGCTGTCGTTCAATCCGGCGGCGCAGCGCTTGTTCGGCTATCTGCCGGACGAGGTGATCGGGCGGAACGTCAAGATGCTGATGCCCAATCCGTTCCGCGACGAGCATGACGGATACATCGGCCGCTATATGGGCACGGGCGAGAAGCGCATCATCGGCATCGGGCGCGTCGTCGCAGGGCAGAAGAAGGACGGGGCTGTCTTTCCGCTGGAGCTTTCGGTGGGCGAGTCGCGCGTCGAGGGGGCGCCGGTGTTTGTCGGCTTCATCCGCGATTTGACCGACATTCAGTCGGAGCAGCGGCGCGTGCAGGAACTGCAGCGGGAGTTGTTTCACGTCAGCCGTCTGGGCGAGATGGGGCAGTTGGTCTCGAGCTTGGCGCACGAGGTCAATCAGCCCTTGGCCGCGATCGTGAACTACATCCAAGTGGCGCGGCAGATGGCCGATAGCGCCGGTGACGAAGCGGCGCGGCGTATCGGCGGCGTGCTCGAGAAGGTCGAGGCGCAAACCACGCGTGCAGCCGACATCATCAAGCGGCTACGCGCCTTCATCGACCGGCGGGAGGGCGAGCGGCGGCGCGAAAATCCACGGCAGCTGATCGAGGAGGCGCTGGCCTTGGGGCTCGTTGGGCCTGCCAGCCGTACCGCGCGCCTTGTTCTCGACATTGCGCCGGCGTTGCCGGACGTCGAGGTCGATCGCGTTCAGGTGCAGCAGGTGATCGTGAACCTCATACGAAACGCTGTTGATGCAATGGAGGGTTCGTCGCGGCGCGAGTTGATCGTTGGCGCCGTGCGCGAAGGGGCGGACTTCGTGTGCGTGAGCGTCGGCGATACGGGCAGCGGCATTGCACCTGAAGTTGCGCCGCGGCTGTTCGGGGCCTTCGTCACGACCAAGCCGGACGGGATGGGCGTGGGCCTTTCGATCTGCAAGACGATCATCGACGCGCATGGCGGACGCATCGCCTGCGAAGCGCGGGCGAGCGGCGGCACGACGTTCAGCTTCACACTGCCCGTGCATCGGGAGCCTGCGGCATGAGTGCGCTTGTCGTCCATATCGTCGACGATGACGAGGCCCTGCGCGACTCGTTACAGGCGCTGCTCGAAGGCGCCGGATTTTCGTGCGCGGTCTATCCCTCGGCGGCGGCGTTCTTGGCGGACGGCCCGCGGGCGGCCGGCTGCGCGCTGGTCGACGTGCGCATGCCGGGGATGGACGGGCTGACGCTGTTGCGCGAAATCGCTGCGCGTCATGCGGATATCGGCGTCGTCATCATGACGGGGTTTGCGGACGTACCGCTGGCGGTCAAGGCGATGCGCGAGGGGGCCATCGACTTCGTCGAAAAGCCGGCGGCGCGAGACGTCCTGGTCGACGCGGTGCGGCGTGCGTTCGGCAAGGCAACACAGGCGAGCCAAGGCGACGAGAGCAAGCGCGAGGCGCTGGCGCGGTTCGAGCGACTGACCGAGCGCGAGCGGGAGGTGCTGGATCTGCTGGTTCTGGGGGACGCCAACAAAGTCGTCGCCCATAAGCTGGGCATCAGCCCTCGTACGGTTGAGATCCATCGCGGGCGGCTGATGGAGAAGACGCAGGCCAAAAACCTGGCGGAACTGGTGCGCATGGCGCTTGCGGCGGGGATCGGCGCCCGCACATAGGGGGAAACACCTATAGCGCGACCGTCGCCTCATAGCGAAAATTAGGTTGATACATCTCAAGGCACTTGGCGTGGGCTTGCGCGAAACTGCGTTCAACAAATGAGTTCGTTTCGGTGAAGCCATTGATCCACATTGTTGAAGACGATTCGGCGATCCGCGAGTCGCTGAAGCTGATGTTGGAGACGCGCGGCTACGAGGTCGAGGCGTTCGCCGACGGGGCGGCGTTGCTGGAGCACCGCGACAATGCGCGGTGCGCGTGCTTGATCCTGGACGTCAACCTGCCGGGCGACGACGGTTTCGGCGTGTTGGCGAAGTTGCGCGCGGCGGGGTTCGACACGCCCGCCATCTTCATGTCGGGCCGCGCCAGCCTGCAGATGCGCGACAAGGCGCAGGCAGCGAACGCGCTGGCTTTCTTCGCGAAGCCGGTGGCGCCGGTGGAGTTGCTTGGCGCCATCGCGCGCGCGACCGCGCATACGTAGAACCCCCTAGGTACTACTCACGACTGTCGCGTGCGCATTTCGCGCAGCATGGTTCTTCTCGCGAGCCTGAGGAGAAACGCACATGCAACTTGGTCTTCAAACCGCCGTCGCCGACCGTCCGTCGTATGCCGCAGCGTCGAACACGCTGAAGCTGGGCAAGCATCGGTCCGTGTTTCTGGCGGGCGACGAGGCCGATCGTTTCTTTGAGGTCGAGTCGGGCGCGGTCATGGTCTATCAGTTGCTCGACGACGGGCGGCGCCAGGTGGTCGAGATCGTGTTTCCGGGCGGCGTCTGCGGTTTGGCGAAGGGCGACGAGCACGGGTTCTGCTGCGAGACGCTGACGCCGACGGTGCTGCGCAGCCATAAGCGCGCGGCGCTCGCCCAATCGGACGTTCTTCGCGCGCGTCTCGTCGACAGTCTACAGCAACAGCTCGCGACGCTTCACGGTCATGCGGTATCGCTGGGCCGCAAGACGGCGGAAGAGCGGATTTGCACCCTGATCCTGCGCTTGCAGGAACAGGCGGGCGAGGATGACGATGCGGCCGTCGCGTTGCCGATGACGCGCACGGAGATTGCGGATTATCTGGGGCTGACGCTTGAAACGGTGTGCCGGACGATTACGCAGCTCGTTCGCCGCAAGCTGCTGTCGCCGGGCGCGACGCGCAGCGAGATCGGGGTGCCCAGCATCGAACGTCTGCGCGTGGCGGCCTGCGCCGCTTAGCTTCTTCAACGATCCAGGTCTGTCGCCTCCGGTCTGTGGAACAAGCGGTAAAGCGCGGGCAGGACCAGCAGCGTCAGGATCGTCGATGAGACGATGCCACCGATGACGACGGTGGCGAGCGGCCGCTGGACTTCGCTGCCGGCGCCGACGTTGAGGGCCATCGGAACGAAGCCGAGGCTTGCGACGAGCGCGGTCATAAGCACCGGACGCAGGCGCGTGAGCGCCCCTTCACGGATCGCTTCGTCGAGCGGGCGGCCTTCGGCGCGCAGGGCGCGGATGAAGGAGACCATCACCACACCGTTCAACACCGCGACGCCGGAGAGGGCGATGAAGCCGACGCCGGCGGAGATCGATAGCGGCAGGTCGCGGATGAGGAGTGCTGCGACGCCGCCGGTGAGCGCTAACGGCACGCCGGAGAAGACGATGGCGGCGTCTTTCGCAGAGCTGTAGAGCGAGAACAGCAGTCCAAAGATCAGCAGGAGGGCGACGGGGACGACGATCGAGAGGCGCTGTGAGGCCGAGATCAGTTGTTCGAACGTGCCGCCGTAGTCGATCCAGTAGCCGGCCGGGAGTTCGACACCTTCCGCGACAGCGGCGCGGGCTTCGGCGACGAACGAACCCAGGTCGCGGTCGCGGACGTTGGCGGTGACGACGACGCGGCGCTTGCCGTTTTCGCGGCTGATTTGGTTGGGACCGGTCGCGAGTTCAAGCGTGGCGATTTCCGACAGCGGGATGAACGCCGGGTCGGTGCCGTTCTTCTCGTGACCGGGTAGCGGTATGGGGATGCGCGCGATGGCGTCGGTGCTGTTGCGGACGCTTTCGGGCATGCGCACGACGATGTCGAAGCGCCGGTCGCCTTCGAAGATTTGGCCTGCGGGGCGGCCACCGAGCGCGGTGGCGACGACGTCTTGCACGTCGGCGATGGTCAGGCCGTGGCGCGCCAGGGCTTCGCGATCGGGAATGATCGAGAGGAGCGGCAGGCCGGTGACCTGTTCGACTTTCACGTCACGCGCGCCGGGGATTTTGCTTAGCGCGGATTCGACGCCCTGCCCTGCCACGAGCAGTTGGTCCATGTCGTCGCCGAAGACCTTCACCGCAACGTCCGAACGCACGCCGGCGATGAGTTCGTTGAAGCGCATTTGGATGGGTTGGGTGAATTCGTAGTTGTTGCCGGGGACTTCGGCTGCGGCCTTTTCCAGTTCTTCGACGAGTTGGGTGCGCGGTTTGTTGGGATCGGGCCAGCGGCTGCGGTCCTTCATGATGATGAAGGTGTCGGCGACGCTGGGCGGCATGGGGTCGGTCGCGACTTCAGCGGTGCCGAGTTTGGCGAAGGTGAGTTCGATCTCGGGCGCTTGGCGCAGACGTTTTTCCAGCGCGGCTTGCATGCCGACAGCTTGGGTCAGGCTTGTGCCGGGGATGCGCAGAGCGTGGAGCGCGATGTCGCCTTCGTCGAGATTCGGGATGAACTCAGAGCCCATACGTGAGGCGGCGAAGGTGCTGACCGCGATGAGAGCGATTGCTGCGCCGGCCATGAGGATACGGTTGGCGAGCGCGAAGTCGAGCAGCGGGGCGTAGAAGGCGCGTGCGCCGCGCATGACGATGTTCTCGCGTTCGTCGACTTTGCCGGTGACGAACATGGCGATCGCGGCGGGGACGAAGGTGATCGACAGCAGAAGCGCTGCGATAAGGGCCGCGACCACGGTGAAGGCCATCGGGTGGAACATTTTTCCTTCGATGCCTGTGAGCGCGAAGATCGGCACGTAGACGATGGTGATGATGAGGACGCCGAAGATGCTGGGGCGGATGACTTCGCTGGTCGCCGATGCGGCGAGGGCGAAGCGTTCGTCGCGAGTCAGGAGGCGGCCCAGGCGGTGTTGTTCCATGCCGAAGCGGCGCAGGCAGTTCTCGACGATGATCACCGCGCCGTCGACGATGAGGCCGAAGTCGAGCGCGCCGAGGCTCATCAGGTTGCCGGAGACTTTGTTCTGCACCATGCCGGTGATGGCGAGCAGCATCGAGAGCGGGATCATCGCCGCCGTGATCAAGGCGGCGCGCAGGTTGCCGAGCAGGAGGAAGAGAACGGCGACGACGAGCAGTGCGCCTTCCAGGAGGTTGGTTTCGACAGTCGCGATCGTGCGTTCGACGAGTGTGGTGCGGTCGTAGGTCGTGCGGGCGACGATGCCTTCGGGCAGGCTTTTGTTGATCTCCTCCAGTTTGGCGGCGACGGCGCGAGCGACGGTGCGGCTGTTTTCGCCGACCAGCATGAAGACGGTGCCGAGGACGACTTCCTCGCCGTTCATGGTGGCGGCGCCCGTGCGCAGTTCGGCGCCCAGGCGCACGTCGGCGACTTGGTCGATGCGGACGGGGATGTCGCCACGGCGCGTGACGACGAGGCTTTTGAGATCATCGGCCCCCGTCGCGCGACCGGGGACGCGGATCAAGACTTGCTCGCCGTTGCGTTCGATGTAGCCCGCGCCTGCGTTGGCGTTGTTGCGTTCCAGCGTTTGGATGATGTCGGCCACGGTGAGCTCAAGCGCGGCCAGGCGTTCGGGGTGCGGGGTGACGTGGTATTCCTTGCGGAAGCCGCCGACGGCGTTGACCTCCGTTACGCCGCGGACGGTTCTGAGTTGAGGCTTGATCACCCAGTCTTGGATCGTGCGCAGGTCGGTCGGCGTCCATGCGCTGCCGTCGGGTTTCGTCGCGCCGGGTTTTGGCTCGACGGTGTACATGAAGATTTCGCCGAGGCCAGTCGCTATCGGGCCCATCTCAGGTTCGATGCCGGGCGGCAATTGTCCGCGTACGGACTGCAGGCGCTCGCCGACGAGTTGGCGGGCGAAGTAGATGTCCGTCCCGTCTTCGAAGACCACGGTGACTTGGCTGAGGCCGTAGCGCGAGAGCGAGCGGGTGTGTTCGAGGCGCGGGAGGCCCGCGATCGCGGTTTCGATCGGGTATGTGATGCGCTGTTCGGCTTCCAGCGGCGAGTAGCCCGCGGCCTCGGTGTTGATCTGGACTTGGACGTTGGTGATGTCGGGGACCGCGTCGATGGGCAGGCGCTGAAAATTCCACGCGCCTAGCGCCGCGAGGCCGAACACCACCGCCAGCACCATCCAACGCTGACGGATCGAGAAGGCGATGATGCGTTCGAAGGCGGGGGCTTCAGTGGTCATGGGACGCGCCCGACTTTTCGATGTCGGCTTTGATCAGGAAGCTGTTGGCGACGACGTATTCGGTGCCCGGCTCCAGGCCGCCCAAGACCTCCGTCCACTCCGTCGAGCGGCGGCCGATCTCCAGCATTCGCACTTCATAAGTGTCGCCGACCTTGGCGTAGACGACTTCGAAATCGCGGAAGCGTTGGATGGCGATGGTCTTCACGGCGAGGGCTGCTTGCGCTTTGTCGAAGACGACGTGGCCGTTGACGGTCATGCCGGGGCGGAATTTGCCTTCGGCGTTGTCGAAGGGCGCGCGGGCGACGATCGACTGCGAGCCCGGGTCCTTCATCGGCGAGAGCGATGAGATCTGTGCGTCGGCGGTGATGGCGCCGCCGAGCGAGGTCACGTGGACGGTTTGGCCGGCGCGGATGTGGGCGGCGTCCCGGTCGAAGACGTGGAAGTCGGCGGTCAGTTTGCGCGGATCGCCGACGGTGAAGAGGACCGCGTCGGTGGCGATGTCGCCTTGGTTGGCGGCGCGTTCCAGGACGACACCGTCGATCGGCGACGTCAGTGCGTAGGTTTGGAGGCTTTCGTTGCTTTCGATGCGGGCGAGGACGTCGTGGGCTTTCACTTGGTCGCCGATGTTTTTCGCTACGCTGACGATGCGGCCGGGGAAGCGGGCGCGCAGGCTCGCCTTGGCGTCGGGCGCGAGGTCGGCGTGGCCGAGGAGTTCGATCGTTTGTTCAACGAACGCCGGACCTGCTTTCTCGGTCGTGACGCCGGCTTCTTTTGCTGCGGCGGCGCTGATGGTCGTGCGGCCTTCGTAGGAGTCGTAGCTCCAGCGGTGGGCCTTGCCTTTGTAGGTGGCGGCGACTTCGACGTCGAACGAATGCGGCTCTTCGACCGTGCCGCTGCCGACGAGGTGGTCGCCGTCGGGTTTGAAGGTGAAGGCGTCGGCTTTGCCGCCGAGACGTTTCAGCGTGATGGCCAGCGCCACCTGTTGCGGCGCGATCGGCTTGCCGTCTTCGTAAGGGTAGACGTGGAAGACGGGTGGCGTGCCGGTTTCGAAAATCGTGATTTCGAGCGCGAATGTTCCGGATTCGAGCAGGCGGCCGCGGTGTGGGCCGCGTTCGAATTCTTCTTCGCCGCCGCCGTGGCCGTGTTCGTCTTTTGCTTCGGTGGCGGGTTGGCCGCAGGCGAGCAGTGTTGTCGCCGTCAGCGCCGCGATTAGTGCGTGGCCCAGTCTCATGGCTCAATTCCCTTGATGCGGTCGAGGTTCGCGGCGGCGATGTGGAGGCTGCGGAGGGCTGCGACTTCGCGGGTGGTGAGGTCGCTGAGCGTGCGTTGGGCTTCGGCGACTTCCTGGTAGCTGAAGGCGCCGGCGTTGTAGCCGCGGCGGGCTTCGGCGAGTGAGGCTTTCGCGCGCGGGAGGAGATCGTTGCGCAGCGCGTCGAGGTCGGCGCGGGCGCGGGCTTCTTCTTCTTCGAGCGCGATCAGCGATGTCAGGTGGCGCTGCCGGGCGTCGGCGGCGTCGAGGTCGGCAGCGCGTTGTTCGGCGGCGGCGCGGTCGATGTTGGCTTGGTTATCGTCGAAGAGCGCGATCGGCATCGAGAGCGAGAAGACGCCTGCGACTTCGCCGCCTTCTTCGAAGCGGCGAATGCCGACGCCGAGCGAGACGTCCGAGCTGGCGTTCGCCTTTTCGAGATCGACCTTGCGGGCGGCGCGGCGGGCGGCGAGTTCGCTGGCCTTCAGGTCGAGCGCCGTGTTCGCGGTGCTGGTGCGCGTGTGCGGTGGGTTCCGGAGCGTGGAGGCGTCGATTTCGAACGTCGCCGCGGGCTCGCCCCACAGCAAAGCGAGCGCGCGCTTGGCGTTCTTGACGTCGCGTTCGGCTTGGTCGCGCGCGGTCTTGGCTTCCGCGGTTTGGATTTCGGCGCGCAGTTTTGTCGTCAGCGGGTCGCGGGCGGCGGCGACGCGGCGTCTCGCCATCGTTTCGATTTCGGCGGCGGCTTTCAGGCGCGTCGTGGCGTTGTCGCGGGCGAGTTCGGCGGCGAAGAGTTCGACGAAGGCTTTGCGGGCTTCGAAGGCGACGGTGGCGCGAGCGCGGTCGCGTTCGAGCGCGGCGGCGTCGCGCTCGGTTTCCGCCAAGGCGACGCGGCCTTCGCGTTTGCCGCCGCGTTCGAGGCGTTGCGAGACGCCCAGCGTCATCTCCGCTTGATCGAAGCCCGAAAAGCGGCCGGAGCCGGCGGCGTTTTCGATTTCGGCTTCGAGCGTCGGGTTCGGCAATACGCCGCTTTGCGCGATTTGCGCTTCGGCTGCGGTCACCAATTCTTCGCGCGCTTTGAGCGCGGGTGCGGCGTTGAGGGCGCGCGCGACGGCCTCTTCAAGCGTCACAAGACGTGCGCTTGGATCGGCCGACGCGGTGAGCGCCAGACTCCACGCCGCGGCGCATACGAGCGCCACGGTTATGCTGCGAAACATTTGGAAATGCCGTTCCTAAAGTGCGTTCACCATGATTTGCGAGACGGGCGTGAAGCCCAACTCAAGCAAGCGGTGGCGGAACTGGCGGCAAAACGGTAATGCCGCGAACGGATTCGTTCGTGGCGGCAATCTGAAAACGCGTGACGGTGAAGCGCGTCAGCGTAACGGCCTTCTGAACGTGCGCGACCTCGAGCGAACAATGCGAGGCCTTCTGATGGTACGTGTCTTCGCCGATATTGTGCGAGTGATGGCCGGCGTTCGCATGGTCGTGGGCATCGACCGGGTCCGAGGCTGAGGCGGACGGGCCGTGATGCTCATGCGCTGCGGCCGGCATGGCGAGCATCGCCAAACCGAGCAAAAACATCGCAATCGCAAGAACGCCGCGCAAAGGTACCCTCCGTCCCCGAATCAGGACTATTGGATGATCGGCGTCAAGCGTTAACGAGGTGTTGCGTAAACCGCGGCCCGGCCGGCCGTCAGATTCCTTCGCCGTCGGTGCCTAGAAACTCGCGCACGAAGGCGGAGGCGGGTTTGTCGATTAGTTCGCTGGGGGGGCCTACTTGTTCGATTTGGCCGTTGTTCATGACGGCGACGCGGTCGGCGAGGGCTAGGGCTTCTTCTTGATCGTGGGTGACCATGATGGTCGTCAGCTTGGTTTCGTCGTGCAGGGCGCGCAGCCATTGGCGCAGGTCTTTGCGGACCTTGGCGTCGAGGGCGCCGAAGGGTTCGTCGAGAAGCAGCATGAGCGGTTCGATGGCGAGAGCGCGGGCGAGTGCAACGCGCTGGCGCTGGCCGCCGGAGAGTTGGCTTGGGTAGCGCTTGCCGAGACCCTCAAGCTGCATGCGGTTGAGCAGGGCTTCGACGCGTTCATTCACGTCGCGGCGGGCCAAGCGTTTGCTGATCGGGCGCACGTCGAGGCCGAAGGCGATGTTTTGTGCGACGGTCATGTGACGGAAGAGTGCGTAGTGCTGGAATACGAAACCGGCGCGGCGTTCGCGCGCGGGGACGTGCGTCAGGTCCCGGCCGTCGAAGCTCAGCGTGCCTTCTTCGGGTAATTCCAGGCCACCGACGACGCGCAACAGCGTCGTCTTGCCGGAGCCCGATGGACCCAGCAGCGCCATGAACTCGCCCTTTTCGACGGTCAGGCTAACTTCGCGCACGGCCGATACCGTGCCGAAGCGCTTGGTGATGCGCTCGATCTTCAACGCCATGCCGTCACCCTTAACATCCCCTGCCCCGCTCGCGCCAACCCGCTTAGTGGCGGTGCGTTGCCGCGATTTCGTCCCCGTAGCGCCACTCAAGCGCGCTCTTCAACACAAGCGTGACCAGCGCCAGCAGCGCCAGAATCGATGCCACCGCGAAGGCGGCCGCGAAATTGTATTCGTTGTACAGAATCTCGACATGCAGCGGCATCGTGTTGGTCAGGCCGCGGATGTGGCCGGAAACGACCGAGACCGCGCCGAACTCACCCATCGCGCGCGCG
>JAWXBY010000066.1:0-12111 GCA_034440355.1 Alphaproteobacteria bacterium | reverse complement strand
GAGCGATTCAATCCGCCGCAGACCACACGCCGTCTGGTTCTCGCTACGTCGCGGGTCTGATGACGGCTGAGCCCATCGTCAGCTTCGTCGCCGGCGACGGCCGCTTGTGCCGCGAGCTGCAGATTGAAGAAGGCCGCACCACCACGCACGCCGTCGCCTGCCGGGAGCAAGGCGAGTGGCGCATCGAAGCATTGGTGCGCGGCCAGGCGCAAAGCAACGCGGCCGGCTACCGTCCGGCCGGCGGAAGCCGCGACGCGGCGATCGGTGCGGTTCACACGCGATTGAAGATAACGTCGGTGCTGGACGCCAAAGCGGAAGATGAAGCGATCGCTGCAGGGTGGCCGGCGAAATAACCTATTCGTGCGTAAGCGCGCGCCAGGTCAACGTCACACCCGCGCCGCCGTCAGGACTTCCATCCGACAACCCGGCAAATGCATAGACGTTCATCCGCAAATCTTCGCCGACGTCGAAGCGCACATAGGCGCTGACCTCCGCCGGATCCGGCGCGCCGTCATACGCGGCCTCGCGCCAATCGACCGACGTCCCGATCTCCGTATTGCCAGCCAGCGGCGTCGAAAGTCCCGCCGACAACAGCCACCCATCTTCGCGCGGCCGCGCCGGGGAGCTGCCCAAAAACCGGCGTCCGGCGTCAGCATAAATCGTCAGCGCTTCGAAATCCTTGGTCAGCGACGCCAGCGCGACAAAATCGGTCTCGCCGCTGCCAAGCCCCTCGTCGTCATCACCGGTTGGAAAACGCACCCGTCCGATCAGGTCGAGATACAGGCGTTCAGGCTTCCACGACACCGTATAGGTCGTCGCGAACGAAACGTCGCCGATGCCGCTGGCGCTGCGGTTGAGCCCGACGGATTCGACCTCGTCGTCGACCACAGACGCTGGGCCATCGACCTGAAGGAAGGGCACGGTCAGTTTGAACGACCACGGCGCGGTCGTGTAGCGCGCCGCCAAGAATTCGTAGAACACGGTCGTATCTTCGGGCTGATCGTAATCGCCTTCCGACCACTCTGCGCCGGCGATGAAACTCAACCGTCCGGCGGCGTCGGCGGCGGGACTGGCGCAACACGCGGCAAGCCCCGCAATGAAGCAAACGCTCCGAACTCGAACCATAAGCTCCCCCCGGAGCGATCGCGAAGGTCCGCACGAATCAGTTGCGGACCGCAGTGTCTAGGTCGCGGCCGGGGTCACCCCAAGTCAAGCGTGCGGCTTCGGCCGGGCGCGCGAACGCCGCCGCCTGTGACCCGTTAAGCATTGTTGCGCGGGCGTCCGCGTGATTCAGTGACACAAAGGGAATCGTCGAACCGCTAAGGAGACGCTGCGTGTCGTTGCTCCTCGATTTGATCTTGGCGGCCGCAGTGCTGGCCGCCGCCGACGCGCCGACGACCCACGCTGCAGCGCAGGCGACACCCGCGCCCGCTGCCGACCTCGCAACGCTCGGTCAAGGCATCGAGACCGTCGAACTCGTCGACGACGCCGGCGAACGCGTGCGTTGGGCGGATCTGAAGGGCCGACCGCGCGCCGTCTTCTTCGGCTTCACCCGCTGCCCGGTTATCTGTCCTGTCACCGTGTGGGAGATCGACGCGGCGCTGGAGAAGGTCGGCCCCGGCGCCGAAAAGGTGCAGATGAACTTCGTCACGCTCGATCCTGCGCGCGACACGCCCGAGACGATGGGCAATTATTTCACAAGCTTCAAAGCCCGCATGCGCGCCATGACCGGCAGCGCCGCAAATGTCGCGCGCGTCGCGAAGTCGTTCGACGTCGTGCACAAGAAGGTGGCGCTGAGCAACGGCGACTACACATTGGATCACACGGCCGCCGTTTTCCTGCTCGACGAGAAGGGCAACGTGGTCGACGTGATGGGCTACGGCACGCCGCAAGACGTAATGGTCAAACGCTTCAAGCAACTGCTCGGCGTGAAGTAAGGGGTGGGGCGCGGCGAGGGAACCGCGCCCCGTTAGTCGTCACAAACCGAAAGCGAAGTCATCGATCGTGACGGTAGCTGCGGCGACACCCAAGAGAGTGATCGTATCGCCGCCGATAGTGATCAGCGTATTGCCGCCTTGCGCCGCGATGCCGACGTTGGCTGCAAAGTTTCCGGCATTGATCCCCAACGAAGCCATGAGGCTCAATCGATCCTGACCGCCGGCCGGCGCCGAGTCGAACCCAACAATCGTGTCGTCGTCGAAGCCCAGCTCGAAGCGGATGATGTCGTTGCCCACCCCGCCGGTGATATTGTCGTTCCCCGCGCCGCCGATGATGATGTCGGCGCCGCCGCCGGCGTTGATCGTATCGTTGCCGCCTTGGCCGTCGATGAGATTGTTACCTCCGTTGACGTTGATGTTGTCGTTGCCCTGGCTGCCGATGATGTTCTCGATGCTGTTCAGCGTATCGGTCCCGATCTGCGCGCTTGTCGCGGATGTGGTGCCGACAGTCGCGCCGGCCGTCGTCCCCGACAGATCGTAGGTGTCGGTGCCGATTCCGCCGTTGATCGAGTCGTTGCCATCGCCGATGACCGCCACGAAGCGGTCGGAGCCCGTGCTGCCGTTCAGCGAGTTGCTGCCCGCGCCGCCCGTGATCACGTCGTCGGCCAAACCGCCGGTGACGTTGTCCACGCCTGCGATCGAGTCAAAACCCGACGCTGTGCCGGCGGTCAGGTTGACCGTCACACCCGTAAGGCTCGCCCCGTAGTTCAGCGTGTCGTTGCCGGCCAGGAGATCCAAGTCGACATGCTCGACATTGCTGACAACCCCGCCGGCGACGCTGACGAGAGAGCCGCCCAGGAACAACACGTTCAGCGTATTGGCGCCCGCCGTTCCGGTGATGGTCAGCGTGTCGTCGTCGTCGCCGCCGTTCACGGTGTCCGCACCGTTGCCGATGGTATAGAGAATGTGGTCATTCCCCGCGCCGCCGAGAACCGTGTCGTTGCCGCCCCCCGCGTCAATCGTGTCGTCGCCGCCTTGGCCATCGACGAGATTGCTCCCGCCGTTGACGACGATCGTGTCGCCACCCTGGCTGCCTACGTAGTTTTCGATGCTGGTCAGTGTATCGCTGCCCGCTTCGGCGCTGGTGGCCGAAGTGGTGGTTATGATCGCACCTTCGGTCGTTCCGGCGAGCGTGTAGGTGTCGGTCCCGTTGCCGCCGTTGAAGATGTTGTTGTTCTCATCCCCCGCGAAGGCGTCGTTGCCCGAACCGCCGGTGACATTCTCGACGCCGCTGATCGACGTAAAGCCCGTCGCCGTTCCGGTCGCCAGATCGACCGAGATACCGGCCGTGGTAATCAGCCCGCCCGGCGGATCGTACGACAGCGTGTCGTCGCCTTCGTCCAGATGTGCTTCATAGGCCTCGATGCTGCTTACCGTCAGACCGGGAATGCTGTTAATCGCACCGCCGCTGAAGCGCACGTTCAGCGTGTCGTTGCCACTCGTGCCGCGCAGGCGCACTGTGTCGAAATCGGCGCCGCCGTTGACGGTGTCGCTTTCGTCGCCCATCGCAAAGTCGATGGTGTCGTTGCCCGTGCCGCCGTTGACGGTGTCGTTGCCTTCGCCGCCGTCCAGCAGGTCGTCCTCATCGCCGCCGTTCAGCGTGTCGTTGCCGCCGTTGCCGTAGATGATGTCTTGACCCGCCGTGCCGTTCAGAACGTTGCCGGTATCGTCGTCGAAGATGAAGTCCCCGGTAACGATGGTCGGGTCGGACTCGATCGTCTCATCGGCGCCGAAGTCATCGGTATAACTGACGACGACCTTGACCTCGTGATTGACCTCATCCTGCGACGGCGTGAACGTGAGATCCGTCGCGCCGTCGATGTTCACCCACTCCGTGCCGTTGAACACCATCCATTGGAAGCTGAACGTCGAGTTCAACGTGCCGTCTTCATCGAAGATCGTATCGACCAGCGCGGTCAGCGTCAGCGTCTCGGTCGGCGACGTATCGTCGACCTGGATCGCGCCGAGCGGCGGATCGTTGACGTTCGTGACAGCCGCCGTGGCCGCCGACGTGACCGTCTCCTCCGTGCCGCCGTCGTCCGTGTAGGTGACGGTGACGCGCACCTGCTTGCCGACTTGCGGCTGATCGGGCGCCAGAAATTCCGTGATCGCGCCAGGAATGTCGCTCCACGTAAAGCCGTCGAACTCCTGCCATTGATATGTGAACAGCGCGCCGTTGGTCCCGTCGGGATCCGTGAACGCGTGGACGGCGGTAATCAGCTGATCCTCCGCAGGCGTCGTGTCGCTGATTAGCAGTGACCCGACCGGCGCGTCGTTGATGTTGATCACCGGCTGCGTCGGCGCAGAGAAGACCTCCTCGATCACCCCGTTCGCGTCGACATAGACGGCGCGCACGCGCAACACCGCGTCGACTTCAGCGTCTCCAGGCCGGAATGTCGGCCCCGTCGCTTTGAGAACTTCGCCCAACACTTCGAACTCGATATCCGCAAACACCCCGGGAGCGGTTTCGACCTGCCAGAAATACTGGATGGAGCCCGTGATCGCGCCCGTCGGATTGGTGGAGGAAATATTGTCGGGATCCGTCACGCCCAACGCGGTGACCGTCAGCAGCTGGTCTTCCGTCGGTGTCGTGTCGTCGATCGTCAGCAGGCCTGCAGCGCCAGCGTTGTCACCACTGAGGACAAGCGCCTGGTCGGCGAACTGCAGCCGTTCGATGTTGCGCACACGATCGACGCCATCGATGCCCAAACCGACGCCCAGCGCCGGGTCGTCGTGCGAGATCGTAATGTACCCGTCGCCGTTCACGTCCACGCCGCCGCCTTCAATCGAGTAGTTCGCGATGACGTCGGAGAATCGCGCCGTGTCGAAATCGGCCGTGTCGGACTTCAGAATCTCACGAACAATCTTGATCTGGCCTGGATTGATGAGACCCGCGAACATCTGCTCCTGGAACTCGGTCATGCTGTCCGCTCGGAACAGCTCGACGTCCGGATCATTCGCATCGCGAATGCTGAGATAGACGTCAAGATACGCGTCGCCGTCGATCAGGTCATCGCCGCCGCGGCCTTCAATCAAGTCGCTGCCGGCACCACCCAACAGAATGTTGCCGCCCGTGAACTCGAAGAGCCCCTCGTTGAAAAGCGCGTTCGGTCCGTCCTTCAGCCCCTTGATCAGGTCGAAATTGCGAAGTTCGTGGCCGACCATGTCCACCGCGAGCCTGTCGTCACCGTGCAGGATGTCGCTGAACGCGGTGCCCGACAGAGCTTCGACCTCCCGGAAGCGATCGAGAACCGCGTTGGGCGACTCCGGCACCTGCGGCGGCTGGAACACCTCGTTGTCCATGTCGACTTCGACGCCGGCGGTCTCGTTCTTGTACATCGCCCAGTCGAAGCCGAACATGCCTTCGGCCCGGTCGACGCCAGCGCCGAGAACCATGATGTCGTCGCCGCTCTCGCCGTCGAAACCGTCGTCGCCGCCATCGCCGATCAGGACGTCGTTGCCGTTGACGTTGCCTCCGCCGAACGGATCGGCGTTGTCGCCGATGATGCCGTCGCTACCCTTGCCGCCCTCGATCCAATCGTCGCCTTCGTTGCCGAAGACTTCGTCATCGGACTCGCCGGAAAGGATGAAGTCGTCGCCGCCGCCGCCGAAGGTTTCCTTCGGATCCTCGCCCGCGACGATGAAGTCGTTGCCGAAGCCGCCCAGCAGCAGGTCGACGCCCGACCCTGCGTTTAGCACGTCGTTGCCGTCGCCGCCCTGCAGGTTGTCGTCGCCGAACGAGTCTTGAATGATGTCGTCGCCGTCGCCGCCGAGCAGCATGTCGTTGCCCGCGCCGCCTTCAAGCCGGTCGTTACCGCCGTCGCCCCAAATCGTGTCGTCGCCGATGGCCGCGATCAGGATGTCGTTCCCATCCGTGCCGCCGAGAACCACGTGCTCGCCGCCCGTGAACTGCAGGTAGTTCGTATCCGGCCCCGGCGTCGCGGGGTTGTTGCGGATGACCAGCGGGTTGAAGATGCTCTCGCCGACCGGATCGTCGTTGCCGTCGACGCCAAGTCCTTCGTTGAACTGCTGGGTCTTGTCGACTTCGAGGAAGTAATTCGGCGTCGAGAACACGTCGCCCGGCAAATGGCTCGCGCCGGTGTTGCGCTCGATCATGCCCGCAAACGAGTTCTGTTCAAGCTGGGTGACGAAGTTGAGCCCCGCAGTGCGGAACAGATAGTAGAAGCGATCGCCGTCCTGCAGCGCTTCCATCTGGGTTTCGAAGACGAAGTTGAACGTCGAGCCCAAAAGACCGCCGAACGGCATCGTCTTTTCGGCCAAGCCGCCGATCCACAAGTCGATAGCGTCGACGCCCGTCGTGGTGCGGCCGTCCGGCTCGTTGGCGTAGATGCCCTGGCTGTTCAAGAAGTCAAAGCGGTCGTCGTCATTCGCTGTGAATGTGCGCTCCTCAGGCGTACCTTCGTTGATGATCGCGTTCCCGCCGAGCACCAGCGCCAAGGCGACCGCCCGCTTCTCCGCCGCCGTATCGACGTCCGACGCCTGCAGCGCCGCATGCGTGCCGTAAGCCGCGATGAAGTTCACGACCGACATTTCGTTCTTCGCGTTCATCGCGAAGTCGACCCAGCTCACATAGGGCTTAAGTTGCGAGTCGCCGGTGCCGGCGTAAAAGTCGCGCCGCGCTTCATTCAGCGTTGCGACGCCCGTTTCCCGGCCGCGCGCCAGGTTGATCGTCGCCAAGTCGAGCGGCAGACCCAACAGGTTGTTGCGCAGCGCTTCGGTGACGAACTCGTCGATTTCGTTGCCGGCCTGCCGCGTCATGCCGCGGATGATCGAGCCCGCCATGTCTGCTTGATCGACGGTGCCGCCCTGCGTGAACTCGACGGGGTTGAGAAAGCCTTCGATCAGACCGATGTGATCGGCGTTGAAGTCCTCGTCGTAGCGGTCGATCGATTCGGTCAGCATCGAGTGGCCAAAGCGATAGACGGTGTGCGCGAACTCCGCGACAATCGACGCATCGATGGTGTGATCGTACGCGATGAACACGTTGATCGCCGGCTGCACTTTGCGCGCGAACTCTTCAAACACGAGATGCTGGTACTGCATCTCGGTCCCGAAGCGGGCCGCCTGGAACAGGCGTTCGCCGTTCCACGAGCCGTCGGGCAACTGCCATTCGGCGATGAAGGCCGGATCGTTCGTCGCGAGCACCACGTCTTTGACCTGCTCGACCAGGCGGTTGTGTTCCGCATGGAAAACGAAGTGGACGGTGGTCAGGCCGATATTCTCGTTGCCGCGTCCGTCGCCGGTGATGAAGTGAGCATCGAGCAATTCGTCGTCATAGGTCAGCGGATCGCCGTCATCCCCCGTGCCGGCCAGCGAATCGGCAACCTGCTGCAGCTTCGGCGTCGCCGGATTATGATCGTGGTCAACAAACCCCGGCGCGGCGTGATGAGCGATATCGTCGAGGAACGCATGACCGGTCTTCATAGCGCCGGCGGTGGTGATGCCGGCGGCCGTGCCTTCCTTGAACCACGCCGTCGGGTGATCGACGTCCGGCTCCATGACGAGTTGGGCGTAGCCGTTCGGACCCGGAATGAACTTACCGTACTGATCGGTCTTGAGCAGCGGCACGTTCGTAACGTCGAAGTCGCCGAGCACAATACCCAGCATCTCAAGCGCTTGCGCCTTGACCTCGCCCCAAGTGGCGAGACCGCCGTTGGCGCCGTCCAGCATTTTGCCCGTCGCCACGGCGTCGCCGTCGGTGTTCAGCACATACTCGCGCAGGAAAACCTGATGCGAAGCGTGCGACGTATAGGTCTGGTTCTGGTCGACCCACGAGGTCGTCGTATTCTCACGCGTTGCCTCGGCGGGCAGGGGGCCATCGCCGTCGGGATCGATCATGGTGGGCGTCGTGCGCGTCAGCACCATGAAATTGCTGCTGCCGCCTTCGACGTACAGCGGATCGTCCGGCTGCAGGGGGACGTAGACGGTGCCGTTGCCGCCCTTGGTGACAAGGTCGAGGCCGTGGTCGAAGAACTGCCCGAACAAAGTCATCCAGGAGTTGAACGGCGCCGACAACCCTTCGTCGGGCGCAACGTTGGGAATGTGAAGGTTGCCGAAAATATCGACGTCGCCGCTTTCGGATGCGGCAACGGCGGCCGGATTGGCTGCCGTTTGATCGACGATGAGGTTCGAGATGATGCGCGGATCAGCGTCGGCGACGCTGCCGGGCTGGCCGTAGTCGGTGTTGGTGATCGTGGGCGCACCAGACCCCGGCGGCCCCAACGGCATCGTGTCGCCGTCGGCATCGTTCAAGTAGTTCGGGTCAACCATGTGCTCAAACGGAGTGTCCGCCGCACCCATCAGTTCCTGCCCGGCAGTCAAATTGTTGTAGCTGCCGTCAACCGTTCGCAAACCCCAGGGAAGGAACGGATTAGGCAGCAGATCGTTGAGATCCTGACCTGCCGCGTGCGCTTCTGAAATCTTGATCTGCGCCAGAATGAAATCGAGATCGGTGCGGATAAACTGGACCATGTTACTTCAATCCTTCCCCAAAAACTGTGATGCGGTGACGGGCCCCCGCCCGTCGCCGGTGCGCGTGGACTACTGTTCTCTCCACGCGCGGTTGATGCTCTCGCTGAGCGGTTGCGTTAGGTAGGCGAGCGCGGTGCGTTCGCCTGTATTGATCATGACGGCCGCGGGTGCGCCCGGTTGCAGCTTGTGGCTGCCGAGCTTGCGGATCTCGTTGTCGGACACGTCGATATGCGCGACGAAGTAGGTCGCGCTCGTCCGAGGGTCTTGGAACGCGTCGGCCGATACGTGCGTGACGCGTCCCCAAATCGGAGGAATCGTGCGTTGATTGAGACCGGTCAGCTTGATCTCGGTATCGAGCCCCAGCCTGACCGAGTCGACGTCCGCCGGCCGCAGCTGCACCTCGACCATCAAGCGTTCGTCCGAGGGCACGATTTCAAGGATTGTGTCGCCTGGCCTCACGACGGAACCGAGCGTGCTACGCGAAGCCATGACGGTGCCGTCGACGGGCGCGCGGATCGTTGTGCGTTCAAAAGCTTGCCGCGCGGCCCGATACTGCTCGCGCAGGTTCGGAATCTTCGCCTGCACCTCGCGCATCTCGCCCTGGACCGTGGTGTTCAGCTGGTTGCGCGCTTGCAGCAGTTTCAACTCGTTCTCGATCATCGCGCTGCGCGTGCGCGCGCCAGCCGCCGTCAAGCGGCCGTTGTTGCCCGACAACTGCGCGATCTCCCGCTTCAGCGAGAACACGCGCGTCCGCGTCGTGAAGCCCTTGGCATAGAGCGTCTCGACCGCCTCGAGTTCCTTGTGCGTGAGCCCGATCTGGCTGGAAGCCGCCTGCCGTTCGGCATCAATTCCGGTGAGCTCGTTCTTCAGCTGCTCATGCTGCTCTTCGATAATCGACAGCTGGCCGCGCATCTCTAGGCGGCGCACGTCGAACAGCTGCCGCTGGCCCGCTACGATCGCTTGGATGGCCGGATCCGTTTTTGCGGCATCCAGCAACTCTGCCGAATATTCCAGCGACGGCCGGTCGAGCGCTTCCGCCTGCAAGCGCGCCTCGCTCGCGATCGCGACATAGAGCATGTCGCGCGCGCGAGTATAACGCTCCGCCGCATCCGCATCCTCAAGCTGCAGCAACACTGTGCCCGCTTTGACTTCCGCGCCGTCTTCCACATAGAGCGCGCGAATGACGCCGCCCGTCGGGTGCTGAACCTGCTTGCGCTTCGACGCGACGACCACTTGGCCGTTCGCGACGATTGCGCTCGAGATCGGGACCGTCGTGCTCCAAATGCCGAAGCCGCCAATCGTGGCGGCAATCAGACAGAACCCGGCGATGATCGCTTGGCGCGTGTTGGTGGCGACGCTCGCGATCTTGTTCGGCCAATTGGGACGCTTAGGTCCTTGCTTAGCTTGCACGGCGGGCCTCCTGTGCTGGCGCAGGCTTTCCAGGCACGCGCGTCATCTGCGCGTTCGCTTTATTGATGGCGGCAAGCACCTCGTCGCGCGGACCGATCGAAGCGATCTGTCCCGCTTGCATGACCGCAAGCCTGTCGACCGCCGGCAGAACGCCCGGGCGGTGGGTGACGATGACGACGGTGCGTCCCTGTTTCTTCAGCGTTTCGATGGCGCGGCGCAGATCCGCCTCGCCGATGGCGTCGAGATTGGCGTTCGGCTCGTCGAGCACGACGACCGTGCAGCCGCCGTAAACCGCGCGCGCCAAACCGACGCGCTGGCGCTGCCCGCCCGAGAGCAGCTTGCCGCGGTCGCCGATAATCGTGTCGTACCCATTTGGCAACGAGAGAATAAAGTCATGCGCGCCGGCGATCTTCGCGGCCTCGACGATCGCGGGCGAGTCATGCGCGCCATAGCGCGAAATATTCTCGGCCGCAGTGCCGTCGAGCAGCTCGATGTCTTGCGCCAGATAACCGATATGCGAGCCGACCTCGCGCGTCACCCAATCCGACAACTCGACGCCGTCGAGGCGCACGCTGCCGCTCGTCGGCTTCATCGCGCCGATCATCAACCGCGCTAGCGTCGACTTGCCGGATCCCGTCGGCCCGATCACGCCGAACGCTTCGCCGGGATTGAGTTCGAGCGAGATGCCTTTCAGCACCGGCTCCTTCACGCCCGCATAGCGCACGACGACGTCTTCAAGGCGATACGCCCCACTCGGGGGCGGCAATTCGGTCTGCGGCGCGCTCTCCACGTCCGAGCGCAGCGCTTCGTTCAGCCGTGCGTAAGCCTGGCGGGCCTGCACAAAACCCTTCCACTGTCCGATCGTCGCCTCGATCGGCGCCAGCGCGCGGCCCATGATGATGGACGACGCGACAATCGCACCGGCCGAAATCTGGTTCTCAAGCGCGAGATAGGCGCCCAACGCGAGCGCGAGAATCTGCAGAATCTGTCTGGCGAACTTGGCCGCTGCATTCAGTTGCGCGCCGCGGTCGCTGGCCAGCGCCTGCCACGCGATGCTCGCCTCGTGATGTTCCTGCCAGCGCGCCTGAAGGTTGCGGACCATGCCCATCGAGCGCGCCGACTCGGCATTGTTCTGCAGCGTGCCGACGAAATATTCGGAATCCCTGTGCGCCGTGGATGCTTCCTTCAGCGCGCCGCGCGTCGAAATCTCGCTCAAATACGCGAGCATCAGAATGACGACGGCGCCGACCAGCGCCAGAACGCCAAGCGCCGGGTGAATGACGAAGACGATGATAAGGAAGATCGGCGTCCACGGCGCGTCGAACAGCGCGATCAAGCCCGATCCCGACAGAAACCCGCGTATCGCGTCCAGATCGCGCAAACCCTGCGCGGATGATGTTTGGTGCTCGGCGGTCTTGCCGTCAAACGACAAACCGAAAGTTTGGCTCTGAAGTTCGCTGTCCAGTTGCGCGCCGGCCCGGATCAAAAGGTTCGATCGGACGATCTCCATCAACGACTGGAAGATGAGAACGCCCGCGGCCAGCAAGGTTAGAAAGAGCAGCGTCTCCTTGCTCTGCGAAGACAGCACGCGGTCATAGACCTGAAGCATGAACAGCGGACCATTCAGCATCGTGAGGTTGATGAAGAGGCTGAAAACGCCGACGCTCAGAAAGACCTTGCGCGAACGGTGCAGCGACCGGCCGATCGTGCTCATGCGGACTTGGGTCATACGCGGTCTCCCGCGTACCAATTCGGCACAGGTGCGCGCCGTGCCGTCTCAAAACGGGGCACCACGCCGCGTGTGCTTGTCGTCACGTATGACGTCAAAAGCGTCGGTTTTCCGCCCGTCATCCTGCCGCCTTCTCGCGTGCGGGGAGAGGAGTCCCCGCTGTCGGCATTGACGGGTGCACGTGGCACGCCAGGGCACCTATGGCGATTTCGGTGACAGAGTAGAAGTGCCGCTCGCTCCTCCAAACAGGGGAGGACGACGAATGCGTTGCCAGAAGATTAAGGTTACGGACTGCTTAACAGCCGCTCCGGAATTTATTCCGAGGGGTTGGATGGTTACCGGCGCTATGTCGCGATGGTCACACTCAACTGCGGAAATTAGGCAGTTTTTGGGATTGTTTTGGCCGACCCTGAATTTATTCCGTATGAATCAAATATATTTTTAAGGGGAACCTAGCTGTTTCGCCAGGGGTGGCGGTCGGGG
>JAWXBY010000065.1:0-8362 GCA_034440355.1 Alphaproteobacteria bacterium | reverse complement strand
GGCCTTAGCGTGGAACGCGCGCTGGTTGCCATGCAAGGCATGACGACAAAGCCGCGCGTAAAACACGTGCTGCAAGCGCTGCTCGACGGTTTGCGCGGCGGCGACGCACTGTCGTCGGCGATGCGCCGCGCCGATCATCTGTTTCCGGAGACGACGCGAAAACTCGTCGCGGCAGGCGAGGCAAGCGGCAAGCTCCCCGACGTCATGACCCGCCTCGCGACAACCGCCGAACGCACGGCGCAACTGCGCGAGCGAGTTGTCTCCGCACTGATCTATCCAGCCCTGCTTGTCATCGTGATGTTCGCGGTTCTGGTGGTGATCTTCACGGTCGTCCTGCCGCGCCTCGAACCTCTGTTCGCACAAAGCGGCGCGGCCTTGCCGTGGCCGACTGCCATGCTGCTCGCGATCTCAGGCTTCTTCAACGCCTACGGCACGTTCGTCGCCGTCGTGTTGGTCGCGCTGCTCATCGGCGGGCTATACGCCATACGCCAGCCAGAGATGCAGCTGCGGCTCGACCGTTACGCGACGCGCACGCGCTTCCTCCTGGACATCCCGCAGAACTATGCCGCCGCTCAATTCTGCCGCAACCTCGGTATGCTGCTCGACGGCGGCTTGCCCTTGAACCGCGCGCTGGAGTCGGCCGAAGGCGCCATCGCCAACCGCCACATGCGCCGCCAAGCCGCGAAGGTCTCCGACGCCGTGCGCCAAGGCCGCCCGCTCAAAGCCGCATTGGAAAGCGCCGCCGTTTTCCCGCGCCTCACCGTCGAATTCGCCGCCGTCGGCGAAGAGACCGGCCGCCTCGGCGCCATGCTGAACGAGGCCGCCGACATCCTCGACGGTGATGTGCGCACCAAGCTCGACCGCCTATCGGCGTTGCTGCTGCCGGTGGTCACGATCGTCTTAGGCGCGATCGTCGCCGCCATCATGACCGGCGTCGTCAGCGGCATCCTGAGCGCCAACGACTTGGCACTGTGACGATGAACGGCGCACACAGCACATCACCGGGCTACTCGCTGGTCGAGCTTCTGGTCGTACTCGCCATCATGTCCCTGATCGTTCTCGTCGCCGTACCCGCCGCGAGCTCGACGGTGGAACGCATGACGCTCAGCGCCGACGCCCGCACGCTGACGACAAATCTCCGCGCGCTCCGCACCATCGCCCTCGACCGCCAGACAGACATCGTGGTCACGGCGACGGCGGGCGGGGTCACCCCGTCGCAAGGACCCGCAATCGAATTGTCGTCGGGCACCGCCGTCGATATCGCGCAACTCGGAACCGACCGGCGCTTCATCCTGCGTTGGGACGGAACGGCATCCGGCGTCATCACGCTGACGCGTGGCGAGTCGTCGTTGCGCATCACCGTCGACCGCCTGACGGGCCGCCTCGCCGTCGGAGCCGCGCCATGAAGAGCGAACGCGGCTTCACCCTCATCGAAGCGCTGATCGCATTCGCGATCCTCGCGGTCGTGCTCGTCGCGCTCTACGAAGTGATGGGCACAAGCCTCAAAGGCTTCGACCGCGCCGCCGAAACCGACCGAGCGCTGATGATCGCTCAATCCGAACTCGACCGCCTGAGCGCCATGAAGGCGCTTCCCGCCGAAGCGTTGCAAGGCGCGGTCGAAGGCACGCCGTTCCGCTGGCGCGCGACGGTCGTGCCCGATGCACAGCCGGAGCCCGAACACCTGCGCGTCTCGTCGTTGCGCCTGCAGAAGCTTCGGCTCGTCGTGTCGTGGGGCAAGCGCGAAATCGCCGTCGAAAAGGCGTTGCTCCTCCAACGCGCACCGGGCGGGTAGGGCGGCATGCGCGACGAACGCGGCTACTCGCTGATCGAACTGCTGGTCGTGCTCGCACTGATGGGTTTGATCGCGATCGCGATGAGCGGAGGCATCCGTTTCGGCGCGCGCGTGTGGGAACGCACCGGCGTGCAAGTCGAAATGCTGGAGCAGACGCAGGGCGCGCAAATCCTTCTCCGCAACCTGCTCTCGACCGTCGCGCCGCGCCTGTTCGATCCCGGCAATGCCAACGAAGACACCTTCGTCGGCAATGGCACGCGAATGAGTTTCACAGCGCCATTGCCGCCCTCGCTGGGTGGCGGCGGCTTGGCTCGCTTCACGCTGACGGCAACGCGCCAAGGCAACACGACCCAGCTTCAACTCACGTGGCAGCCGCGTCATGGCGCACAGGCGCAAAGTAAACAACTGCTCCTGCAAGGAACCGGCGCCGTCGCGTTTTCCTACGCCCCGGCCAATCCCGCCGGCGCGATTGCCTGGGTCGACAGCTGGGCCGCTGACGCAGGCACGCCCGCACTGATCCGGATCCGTGCCGATTTCGCACAGTCCGGCGCAATGCGGTGGCCGGACTTAATCGTTCGTGCACGGATCGATAGGGATTCCTCCTGTATTTTCGACCCCGTATCGTTCGAGTGCCGCCGTGGCTGACAAGACCATCACGATCGACTTGAGTGCGCCGAGCCGCCTGTCCGATCTGCCCGCGATGACGCGTGCATTTTTCGGCTGGTGGCGCAGCGAGCTCGCGTCGTTGCTGCCGGCCTCTTTCGCGGGCAAGGCAACTGCGCGCCCGCGCACGCGGCTGATGGCGGGCAGCAGCGCATGGCGCCTCGAAACATCGGGACCCGACGCGCACACGCTCATCATCGAGCCGAACGCCGACGACCACGCGATCGCCGAACAAATCATGCGTGAGGGCGGCGCGTTCGAACTCACGGGTCTCGACGTTCTGCTGCCGCCTGGCGACGTGTTGATCCGCCGCGTCGAACTGCCGTCGATGGCGGAACGCAATCTGCACGATGCGCTTGAACTTCAGATCGACCGCCTGTCGCCCTTCACGGCGAACACCGCGCGCATCGCCCACCGTCGCCTGGGCCACGACCGCGAAACGGGGAAGGTCGCCGTCGAAGTCGCCATCGTGCCCAACGTCCGCATCGAGCCGCTCGAACAACGCCTGCAAGCATTGGGACTGAAATCCGGCGCGATCGACATCGAAGACGCAACCGGCGGCCCCGCAGGCTTCGACCTGCGCAAACCGCCGAGCGCCGACGAACGCCGCCGCGCCCGCATTCTGAATCTAAGCTTGGCGCTCGCCGCCGCTATCGTCTGGCTTCTCGCGCTCAGCGCCTGGGGCAATGCCGGCGAAAGCGAACGCGCCAGCTGGAACGCCCGCATCGCCGAACTCCGCCCCGCCGCCGAACGCAGCGCTGCCATCCGCCGCCGCGTCGAAGCACTGATCGAACCCATCGCCATCGCCAACGCACACGACCCTGCGCGCACGCTGAACGTCCTCGACCAACTGACGCGCACATTGCCCAACGACACGCGCGTCCTCGACTTCAAACTCGACGGCACGAGCATCGAAATAGCGGGCCTCACGTCGAATGCCCCGGATCTGATCGGCAAGCTTGAAGCCGCGCCGGAATTCAAAGACGTAAAATTCCTCTCGCCGGTTGTGCGCCGCGCCGAAACCATGCAGGACCGCTTCGAGATCGCCATGCAGCTCGACGGGATCACGCCATGATGCTGACGTTCTCTCCGAACGCCCAGCGCGGCATAGCGATCGGCCTCGCAGCCCTCGTGCTCGCCGTCTTCGCGCTCGCGATCGTGTGGCCGCTCTGGTCGTCGTTTGAGTTACAGAGCGAACGGGTCGGCATGCTTCGCCGCCAGGCGCAAACGCTCGAAGGCCTTGTCGCCGCCGCGCCGCGCTATCAAGCCGTCGCCAACTCGCTCGCCGCCAACGGCGACAGCCGCTCGCTCGTCTTCGTCGCCGCTCAACCGACGCTCGCGGTCGCTGAACTGCAAGGCAAGCTCTCAAGCATCCTGAGCAAAGCCGGCGTCGTCGTGACCGCAAGCCAAGCTCTGCCCGAACAAGAAACCGACGGTCTGGTCAAACTCACCGTGCAGGCCACGCTCGAAGTCGAGATCGGCCCGCTCGTCGACGCGCTGCACGCCATCGCCGCCGCACGTCCGCTGTTGCGCGTCGAGAAGCTGATCGTGCACGAACCTGACGCCGCCATGATCGGCGCAGGCGCCGAGCCGAACATCCCGAACAAACTCCAAGCCGAGATCGTCGTCTCGGCCTTCATGCGCCAGCCATGAGCAACGCCCACGACAACGGCGGCCGCACCCGCCTCCTGACATTCGCAGCGCTCGCGGGCTTCGCCGCGATGGGCGCCGCCTTCATCCCGTCGCCCTTCCGTCTGCTCACGTACCTGGAAGACGTGCCCGAGCCGCAGATCAAAGCGCCACCGCCGCTGAAGATGGCCGCTCTCGCGCCGAAGGAAACATTCGCGGAAATCACCGCTCGTCCCATCTTCAACCAGGACCGCCGACCCGATCCGCTGTCCGCGCCCGTCGACATGACGGTGGCCGCCGCGGAAACCACCGGCGATCTTTCGCAATTCCGCGTCGTCGGAATCGTCACCGATCGCGACACGCAGCTCGCTTTGGTGCAAACGCCAAGCGGCACAACCACCAAGATTCGTGCCGGCGACACGCTCGAAGGCTGGCGCATCGAAAAAATAGATGTGGCCGGTGTGACAGCAACGGACGGCATTCGTTCCGGCCGTCTTGTTATTCCAAGAGCGCAGAACGCAGCGCCAACCCCTTAATCTCCAAACGACAATCGCGGTTCGACAGCGCGCAAGTGATTCGCACACGCTGCGCGCAGCCATTGCGCGTCTCGCGTTGCACGTGGTCCCGTTGGTTGGGGAATAAATGATTCGTGTATGCGGGAGGGGGCGGCAGTCCATGTGGCGTCGCTTTGGCGGCCAGCGGAATATTGCTGTCGCCGTATTGATGAGTGTGTTCGCGGCCGGCTGCACGGCCGGTGAACCTGTGCCGGTGGTCGAACCGCCGGCGCCGCAAGCCCCTGTGCCGCCACCGCCGCCCGCGCAATCCCCGCTGGTCCCTGACGTGGACGAAAGCGAATATATCGGCCCGAAGGTCGAGATCTTTTCCGGCAGCGACACGATGGTCGCGCCCGCGCCACGCCGACAAGGCGGCGTCTTCCCGGCCGGCGACACCACCCTCGACTTCGCCGACGCCGACGTGAAAGAGGTCGTGCGCACCGTCCTCGGCGACATTCTGAAAGTGCCCTTCGCGATCGACCCGCAAGTCCAAGGCAAGATCACGCTGAAGACGAGCAGGCCGCTGCGAAAGCAAGACGTGATCGCCGCGCTCGAAACCGCGCTGCGCGTCAACAACGCCGTCATCGTCCTCGCCGACAACGTCTACAACGTCGTTCCCGCGACCGAGGCCTCCCGCCGCATCGACGGCTTCGAAGTCTCAGGCTCGCCGCGCACGCGCTTGCCGGGCTACGGCATCGAAGTCGTGCCCCTGCGCTACATCGCGGCCGCCGAGATGCAGAAGATCCTGCAGCCGGTCGCGCCCGCGAACGGCATCCTGACCATCGACGCCACGCGCAACCTTTTGTTCTTGGCGGGCACCGGTCCCGAACGCTCGACAATGGTGGGCACGATCCACCTCTTCGACGTCGATCACATGAAGGGCATGTCCTATGCGCTCGTGCATCCCGACCACGTCGACGCCGCGGGCCTGGCGCAAGAGCTGAACCGCATCTTCCAGAACACACGCGGCGCCAGCGCCGGTCTCATCCGCTTCGTGCCCCTCGCTAGGCTGAACACGCTGCTCGTCGTCGCGCCGCGCGCGAACATGCTCAAAGACGTGCAGAAATGGGTCGCCCGGCTCGACGTGCCGCCGAAAGGCCCCGGCCGGCGCATCTATTTCTACCGCCTGCAAAACGCAAAGGCCGAAGACGTCGCGCGCTCGCTCGCCGCCGTCTATGGCAACGCCATCAACCTGACGAGCCTCAACGCCGCAGAAGACGCGACCGATCCCGAACAACCGCCGCTGCCCACCAACGCCGACCCCGCCGCAGCACCCCCACCGGCACCTGCGCCTCAGCTTCGTCCCTCAGAGGCGGCAGGCCTCTACGTCGCCGTCGACAACCCGAACAACGCCCTCATCATCCGCGCCGACGGCACCGAGTATTCGTCGATCGAACGTTTCCTCAAAGAGGTCGACATCGCGCCGGATCAGGTGCTGATGGAAGTGACGATTGTCGAAGTTACGTTGAACGACACGCTGAAGTTCGGCGTCGAATGGTTCTTCAAGAACGACGACCAGAAATTCAACCTCTCAAGGACCGGAACGGTCGCCTCGCAATTCCCAGGCTTCTCGTTCACGTACGTGATCCCCGACGTTGAGGTCGCCATCAACGCACTCGGCACCGTCAGCGACATCAACGTCATCTCTTCGCCCAAACTGATGACGCTGAACAACAAACCCGCGATCTTGCAGGTCGGCGATCAGGTTCCCATCATCGTCCAAAGCGCGACCGGCATCCGCAACGCCGACGACCCGACGATCGTGAACTCTGTCCAATTCCGGGACACAGGCATCGTCCTGCGCGCCACGCCGCGTATCGGAAAGAGCGGCATGGTCTTCGTCGACATTCACCAAGAGGTGTCCGAAGCTGTCGAAACCAAGACCTCGGGCATCGACTCCCCCACCATCCAACAGCGCAAACTCGCGACGACCGTCGCCATCCACGACGGCGAGTCCATCGCGCTCGGCGGCCTCATTAAGCGTAACCATAACTACAGCGACAGCGGCATTCCTGGCCTGAAAGATGTACCGTTGCTTGGCAAGTTGTTCGGCTCCACCACGGTTACCGGCGACAAAACTGAACTGCTCATCTTCCTGCGGCCGCGCATTATTCGAAGCCCCGCCGCAGCGCGAGAGATGACGGATCAGCTGCGTCACGGCCTGCAGGGTCTCGAACAGTTGATGGAAGAGGCCGGCCATGGTCCGCACGCCGTGGGTCCATACAGAGCAAATCCAAGCCGCCCTTAAGGGCGAACGCGGTATCGCGCTCGTCGCGGTGCTGGGCTTCCTCGCGGTTATGTCGCTGATCGCGATCGGTATCGTCGGTGCCTCGCGCACAACAGTCGTCAACGCCTCGCGCGGCCTCGTCCGGGTGCAAGCCCAAGCCGCCATCGAAAGCGCCGTCAACGAAACGATCGCCGAACTCGTCGCCGCGCGTAACCTCGTCCCCGACGTTGTCACCGCGCCGCGCCAGATCACGACCGGCGGTTATACGGTGACGGTCAGCGCCAGACCCGAACACACCAAGATCGACCTCAACTACGCCGACGCAAACTTGCTTGGCATCATGTTCCGCGCCGGTGGCGCCGATCCCGATACCGCGCAAGCGCTCGCCGCGGCAGTCGAAGACTGGCGCGACGGCGACGATCTCCTGCATCTCAAGGGCGCCGAACGCCGCGAATACGAAGACGCCGGCCTGAAATACGGCCCCGCCAACGCCTTCTTCGCCAGCATCGACGAACTGCGCCTCGTCCGCGGCGTCACCGCACCGCTCTTCGCCTGCCTCAAGCCGGAAATCACCATCTTCTCGCAACGCCAGGGTATCGACATCGACAACGCCGCACCGATGATCCGCGCCGCCGCCGGCATCGACGACGCAGCGAACGAAGGCCGCACCACGCGCAGCGTCATCTCCGACCAAGCCATCGCCGCCGGCGACGTCTTCGAAGTCACCGCCCGCCTCGACGACGCGAAACGCAATGTCCGCCGCGCCGAGCGCGTGATTGTGCGCATCACCGGCAATCCGCGCGATCCGTACTGGATCATGAACGTCGAAGCCGCCTACCCAATCGAAGAGGCCGCCAAACGCAGCTGTCCACAAACGGCGTCGCGCTAGAATGATGTCCCCGCCTTACGATTGGATCATCCCCGTCGCCGCAAGCCCCTTCGTCGGCAGCTTCTTGAGCGTCCTCGCCGTACGCATGCCGGAAGGCGAAGACGTCGTCGCCGGCCGCTCGCGCTGCCGCGCCTGTGGCACGGCGCTCAAGCCCATCGAACTTCTCCCAATCGTTAGTTGGCTGGCCCAAGGCGGCGAATGCCGGACCTGCGCCGCGCCCATCGGCTGGCATTATCCGGCAATCGAACTCGCAGCCGTCACCATCGCCATCTGGGCCGCGCTCACGATGCAAGGCGCACTGCTCTGGATCACGGTTGCGTTCGGCTGGACGCTCCTCGCCCTCGCCGCGATGGACCTCCGCGCGCTGGTACTCAGCGACTACCTCACGCTGCCGCTCATCGCAGCAGGCCTCGCCGTCATCGCCTGGCTCGACGTGAACGCCGTCCCCAACCACCTCGCCGCCGCAGCTATCGGCGCGCTCCTGATCGTCGCCGTCGCCTGGGCCTACCGCCGCGCGCGCGGCCGCGACGGCATCGGCATGGGCGATGCAAAGCTGATGGGCGCGGCCGGCGCATGGGTCGGTTTGGAAGGCCTCGGCACCGTTATGC
>JAWXBY010000064.1:0-5494 GCA_034440355.1 Alphaproteobacteria bacterium | reverse complement strand
GGTCTATGCCGGGGCCGACGTCGAAGCGGGCGGCCTGATGACTCAGATCAAAGTTGGGCTCAAAGAAATGCTGTCGAGCAAGCCGGAACCGGTTCCGGCCAGCGCGGACGTTCCGCTTCCCGAGAGCCAGCCCGCTGACGCGCCGGCGCAATGAGCCGCGGGCGGTTCATCACTTTCGAAGGCGGCGAGGGTACCGGCAAGTCGACGCAAGTGCGCCTGCTGACAAGCTATCTCAACCAGTCGGGCATCGACGTCGTGCAAACGCGCGAGCCTGGCGGATCGCCGTCGGCTGAAGATATTAGACCGTTGCTGGTCACGGGTGCGGCCGACCGCTGGTCGCCGATGGCGGAGACGCTGCTGTTCAACGCGGCGCGCGTGGAGCATTGGCGGCAGGTGATCGACCCGGCGCTGGCGCGCGGTGCGCATGTCGTGTGCGACCGGTTCTCGGATTCGACGATGGCTTATCAGGCGTATGCGGGCGGGCTTGATCCGAAGGTCATCGCCGAGTTGCATCGTATTGCGCTTGCCGGCGTCGAGCCCGATCTGACGTTCGTTCTCGACATCGCGGTTGAAGACGGCCTGGGGCGGGCGGCTACGCGGCGCGATAGCGAAACCCGCTTTGAGCGCAAAGGTCGCGAGTTTCACGAGCGTTTGCGGCAAGGGTTTCTCGATATCGCGCAACGTGCGCCCAAGCGGTGCTTGGTGATTGATGCCGGTCTGCCGATAGAGCGCGTGCATTCGGCCGTGCTTGACGGGCTCAAGTCGCGTTTGGGGCTCGCCTGATGGCGCCGCGCGCGCGGGCAGCCGATGTCGAGCCGGTGCCGGAGAGCGATCGCGCCGGTGAATTGCCGCATCCGCGTGAGCGTCAGGAACTCTTCGGACATGGCGCCGCCGCGCAGACATTGGCGGGAGCGGCACGGTCAGGCCGGCTTCATCACGCCTGGATCATCGCGGGGCCCAAGGGCGTAGGTAAGGCGACACTTGCGTGGCGGTTTACGCGCGCGCTGCTGGCGCACGGGCCGGCTGCGTGTCCGGATGATTTGGCCGTGCCGCCCGATCACACCGTCAGTCGGCTCATCTCGGCGCTGACGCATCCCGACGTCTTGTTGATCCGGCGGCCGTGGGATCCGGAGCGCAAGCGCGTGCGCACTGTCGTTGTCGTCGACGAGGTGCGGCGGCTGCGGTCGTTTTTTTCGCAGCACGCGTCGTCGAACGGCGGATATCGGATCGCGATCGTCGATTCCGCCGACGACATGAACATCCAGGCGCAGAACTCGCTGCTGAAAATTCTGGAAGAGCCGCCGGCGCGTGGGTTGTTGCTGCTTATTTCGCAGGTGCCGGGCGCGCTGCTGCCTACCACGCGGTCGCGTTGCCGGCTTCTGACGCTGCGTCCGCTGGAGCCTGAGCCGATGCGCGAGGCGATGGCGGTTTTGGCGCCGAATGTCGAAGGGGGACAGCGTGAATTGCTGGCCGCGCTGGCGAACGGGGCGCCGGGACGGGCGGCGGAGCTGGCGGAGACGGATGCGCTGGCGCTCTATCGCGAGATCGGGGATTTGCTGCAGGGGCTGCCGCGGCTGAACGGGGCCAAGCTGTTTGCGATGGCCGAGCGGGTGGCGCGGGCGCAGCCGGAGCGCGGGATTTTTCAATTTGTCGCGCTTCTGTCGCAGATCGAGGAGCGGTTGATACGCGGCGCTTACACTGCGCAGCCGCCGGTGCCGGGCGAGGAGGCGCTGCTGCGTCATCTGCGCGCAGCGGTACCGTTGGACCGGTGGTCCGACCTGCGGGACGAGCTGAGAGAGAAGGCTGCGCAGGCTGAGGAGCTGAACCTGGATAAGAAACAGCTCATCCTCAATACCTTCTTTGCCATCGAGGCGGCGGCGCGTCGTTAATTGCGTCGGCGCAGGTTGATCCGCGACGACCGGCCGACATATTGAAGCCTCACAGCATTGCGGTTCCGAAGATCATGCTCGTCGACAGTCATTGCCATCTCGATTTTCCCGACTTCGGGCCGGAGCTCGACGACGTCGTCTTGCGCGCGCGGGCGGCCGGTGTGGGCACGATGCTGACGATCGGCACGAAGCTGAAAGCGTTCGAAGGCGTGCGGCGGATCGCCGAGCGCTTCGACGATGTTTGGTGTTCCGTCGGGGTGCATCCCCACGAAGCGGCGGAAGAACCAATCGAAGAAGCGTCGGCCTTGATCGCGCACGCCGCGCATCCGCGCGTTGTCGGGATCGGCGAGGCGGGGCTCGACTATTATTACGAACACAGTCCGAAGGACGATCAGATACGCAACTTTCGGGCCCACATCGCGGCGGCGCGCGAGACAGGGCTGCCGCTGATCGTGCACGCGCGCGATGCCGACGACGATCTATGCCAGATCATGCAGGAAGAGAGCGAACGCGGCGCGTTTCCCGGATTGATCCACTGCTTCTCGTCCACGGCCAAGCTTGCGCGGACGGCACTGGATCTGGGGATGATGATTTCGATCTCGGGAATCGTGACGTTCAAGAAGGCGGAGGAGTTGCGGACGATCATCGCCGACGTTCCGCTGGACCGGCTGTTGGTCGAGACGGATGCGCCATATCTGGCGCCGGTGCCGAAGCGTGGGAAGCGCAATGAGCCTGCGTTCGTGACGCATACGGCGGACGCGGTGGCGCGCATCAAAAATGTGACGTCCCAGCAACTCGCGGACGCAACAACGGACAATTTCTTCCGGCTGTTCAGCAAAGTTCGGCGGCCGGGATGAGCGGGCTGAAAGCCACGATCCTGGGCAGCGGTTCATCGGGCGGCGTGCCGCGCATCGGCGGGGCCGATGGGCGAGGGGACTGGGGCGCTTGCGATCCGAACGAGCCGCGCAATCGGCGTCGGCGGTGTTCGCTGTTGGTGGAGCGCGGAGCGACGCGGGTGCTCGTCGACACCACGCCGGATATGCGCGACCAGCTGATCGGCGCGGGGGTCGGGCGATTGGACGGCGTGTTGATCACGCATGAACACGCCGATCAGCTTCACGGTATCGACGATCTTCGCATGATCGCGCAGAACATGATGAAGCGCGTCGATGTGCATGCGGCGGAGGATACGCTCCGTGTGCTGAAGAACCGCTTCGGCTACTGCTTCAAAGGCACCGACGCGTATCCGGCGGTGCTCGAGAGTCATTTGATTCCGCGACCGTTTCGCGAGTTCTCGATCTCGGGGCAGGGCGGCAGCATTCCCGTGCTTGCGTTCGATCAAGACCACGGGACGATGATCAGTCAGGGGTTCCGTTTTGGTCCTCTCGCGTACTCGTCGGACGTTTTCGATCTCGACGATGCGGCGTTCGCGGCGCTTGAAGGTGTCGAGTGCTGGATCGTCGACGCGCTGCGCTATCGCCCACATCCGACGCATGCGCATGTCGACAAGGCGTTGGGCTGGATCCGCCGGGTGAAACCGAAGCGCGCGATCTTGACGAATCTGCATATCGACTTGGACTACCGCATGTTGCGCGATGCGTTGCCGGCCGGCGTCGAGCCCGCTTATGACGGGCTGGCGATCCACTTATGACGCGGGAACCCGCCATGTGTTTGTGCGTTAATTGCACGTCGGGATTTTGGCAGATTCCGGCAGTTTGTTGCCTTGGTTACCGGGCCGGTGTGACGGTTTTTCGGTTTGATTGTGCTCTTAATGTCTGAGATAAACTGGTGGTTGGGGATGTGTGCGGGCAATCCGTGCGCATGGTAACGAATTCGAGTGGGGGATCATCGGGCGGTCGGGCCTAAGGCCAGTAACCTGTTGGATGCAACAGGCTGGCCTTAATAGGTCGCGGCGAGTATTTCCATAAATCCGCAACCATTAGTCGGTGCTGGCCCTCCACATTGAGGGTTCGCTTGGGCTTAGGTTAAGTGTTTTATGGGAACTGGCCGCTAAGATCAGCGCGGTGCGCTTTGAGTCTATGAGGCACGCGTTGCCTCGATGAATGAGAAGGCAAGTGGTTATGAGAAGTGTAACGGTCAATAGGGGTAATCGGATGACGATCGCGCGCGTAGCCGCCGCGGCGGGTTTGATGCTTGGGGTCACCATGATGGTGGCAACGGCTTGGGCACAGCCAACGACGCAACCTTCTCCTCAACCTGCGCCGGGTGCGGAAGCACCGGCGACGCCGCCGGCGACTGATCCGGCTGCAGCTCCGGGCACCGAGCCCGCGCCTCCTGAAATTGGTCCCGACGGTTTGCCCGTCGCACCTGCGACTGATCCGGCTGCTGCGGCGCCGCCGCCTGAGGCCGTTCCGGTCGAGGAGCCCAAGGGTCCTTCCATCACGCCTGTCAAGATGTTCCTCGACGCGTCGATTGTCGTGCAGGTCGTCATGGTCCTCTTGATGGCCTGGTCGGTCGTCACCTGGGCGCTGATGTTCTCAAAGCTCGCGTTCTTCTCGGGCCTCAACGGCTCGACCAACCGCTTCCTGTCGGCGTTCCGCAGCGCAGGTTCCTTGACCGACGCGGCGAAGACGGCCGGCAAGAATCATCGCGGCAACGCCATGGCCAAGATGCTGATCGCCGCGGCCGACGAGATCGGGACCGGTAAGAAAGCTGGCCTCTCGACGCGCGTCGCTCAGCGCATGGGCATCGTCCAAAACGAAGTCGGCGAAGAACTCTCGAGCGGCATGGGCATCTTCGCCACCGTCGGTTCGATTGCCGCGTTCGTCGGTCTGTTCGGCACCGTCTGGGGCATCATGAACTCGTTCATCGGCATCGCCGAAACGCAGACGACCAATCTTGCGGTCGTGGCGCCCGGTATCGCCGAAGCTCTGTTCGCCACCGGCATCGGCCTGTTCGCAGCCGTCCCGGCGGTTATCTTCTACAATATGTTCGCTCGTCGTATCGGTGCGTTCCAAACGCGCATGGATAACTTCGCGAGCGAAGTCCTGGTGCGCGTGGCTCGCGAACACGAGTAGGCAATATGGCCGGAAGCATCGGTGGCGGGTCGAAGGGCAAACGCTACGACGACAACAGTCAGATCAACGTGACGCCCTTCGTGGACGTGATGTTGGTTCTGTTGATCATCTTCATGGTTGCCGCACCTCTCGCCAGTGTGAACGTCAAGGTCGACTTGCCGCCGTCGGTGTCGAAGCCGGCGAAGGTGAAGGATCCGGTTTATGTGTCGCTGCAGCCTGGCAACAGGCTTTTCATCGGCGACATTCAGGTGAAGTACTCCGAGTTTCCGGAAAGGCTCGTTCAGGCCTCCGGCAACAACTACAACCGGCGAATCTTCATCCGTGCGGATAAGACGGTTCAGTACAAAGAAGTTATGCGGGTCATGAACATGATCCAAGACTCAGGGTTCTATCAAATTGCGCTGGTGGCCGAAGATCGTGCTTTCAGTTCTGCCACGCCTTCGGTTCCGTAGTTCAAGAGATCGGGTAATGAGCCGCCATGGATAGGCGCACGGTCTACATAACGATCATAGTCTCCGTGCTCCTGCACTTGGGGGTCCTGTACTATATTGCCATGACGTGGGGCAT
>JAWXBY010000063.1:0-24240 GCA_034440355.1 Alphaproteobacteria bacterium | reverse complement strand
GGCGACAACACCTTCGGCTACGGCGACAAGGTGCTGGTGACCCTCGTGCCGAACGGCGACACCTGGACCGCCACCGGCATCGCGCGCGGTAAGCCGGTGCCGGCTCAAGGCGGCGTCGCCATCCAGGGCACGATCGAATCCTTCGATGCCAACGAGTCCGGCCAAGCAACGGCGGTCACCGTCCACTACGGCATCGAAAGCTATTTTGTTCCGGAAGGCACCGGCCGCGAGATCGAACAAGAACGCCAAAAAGGCGACCTCAGCGCCGACATCGCCGTCGACACCTCAGGCCGCGCGGCGATCAAAGCGCTACGCCGCGGCGGCCAAGTCTTCTACGTCGAAGGAATTTTCTAGTCGCCGGCGGTCGGCAGCGGTCCCAACGGAAACGGCTTGTCGTCGCGCAACAGAAGCGCGTACCCCAAGCAGTGCGTGAGATAGCGCGCGCTAATCGTCACGATGTTCTTGAGATCCGCATTCGGCTCGCGGTTGATCGCCATGACGATCCACGTGCCGACGGCAAGCAGGATCATGAACCAAAACGCAAACCAAGCGACGACCGCAAATCCCAGCGACAGAAAGAATCGCTGCCACGGGAACGGAGCCTTCTCCACCGGAGTGACGTCCTGCGGGGGCTGGGAAGCGGGATCGTAAGAAGCGTCGGTATCGGGCATATGATCCTCCGAATCGGCCCAGGGGCGGCCAATTCGATGATACATGGGATCACACGCACGGCCGATCAACCCTGATCAGCTCATCCAACTACGCCGCCGGTCGAACATCGGGAACGCCAGAAGCCCGGTGAAAAACCCGCCGAGATGGGCCTCCCACGCGATGGAACGCCCGAAACCGCCCGGCGCGAACCCAGTAATGCCTAGCAGCACATTCAGCACGATCCACACCGCCGACGCCAACAACACCGGCCTGCTGAACAACGGCAACCGCTCCCGCGGCCAACCCGGCGAAGAGTTCGGATCAATGAGAATGAACCGGAACGCTGCACCCATCAGCCCCGACACCGCGCCGGATGCGCCCACCACCGGAACCGGAGATCCCCAGTGGAACACCAGGTGGACGACCGCCGCGCCCAGCGTCGCGAGCAACGACAACGCCAGAAAGCGCCCAGTGCCGACGCGCCGCGCTACCATCGTCGCGAACACGAGGAACCAGACGGAGTTGAAAATCAGATGCACGAAGTCGCCGTGCAAAAAAGCATAAGTCACGAATGGGACGTAGGCGGCCAAGGTGTCCACCACGCCGCCCTCGCCGTTCCAGCCGCAATGGGCGAACCGCTCCGGCGTCAGCGCGAAACTCTCGATCAGATATTGAAACTGCGCATCGGTCAGAAACAGCGACGCGACGTGTACGATGATGAAGGCGATGATGAACCCCGTCACCACCCGCGGCGCGCGCAGGATCGGCTCGTTCGCCTCATCCGAGGGCGGACCTTGACCGATCGAGGTTCCCATCAGCTCTTGCGCGCCAGCGCGGCTTCAAGAAGCGGCAACCGATCGTTGCCGAAATACATATCGTCGCCGTCGACGAACATGGTCGGCGACCCGAACCCGCCCCGCGCAATCAACTCGTCGGTGTTGGCGCGCAGACGATTCTTCAGCGCCGGATCTTCGATGCGCTTGAGAAACGACGCCGGTTCATAGCCAACGCCCGCCGCCACGGGCCCCAAAATATCCGTCTGGCTGATATCCAAGAGGTCGCCCCAATACGCCTGAAACACAGCGGTCGCATACGGCACGAGCTTGCCGTCGTCGAGCGCGATCAGCGCCCCGCGCATCGCCTTCACCGAATTGACGGGGAAAACCGGCGGCCGCCCAATCTTAAGCCCGGCGAACCGCGCCCAGTCCGCAAGGTCCTTCGCATAGTACTTGCCCTTGCGCGGATCGGGATTGGCGCGCCGCTCATACACATCTTGGTTCACGGCATTGAACACACCGCCGACCAAGATCGGCTTCCACTCGACGACAGCACCTGTGCGCTTGATGACGTCATGAACGCGCGAGAACGCGAGATACGTCCACGGGCTCGAACAATCGAAGAAGAATTCGAGGCGTCTCGGCATCTACAGTCCCAGCACCTGCTTCGAAATCACGTTCTTCTGAATCTCCTCCGTCCCGCCCTCGATCGTGTTCGCCCGCTGGCGCGCATAAAGCGGCATCGCGTTCTTCGCATAGGACGGTCCGATCGGCGGCTGGTTCCAGCCGGTCTCCAACTGCTCCATCACCCACGGCGACGAATAATACCCGACCGCCTCCAGCATCAGTTCGCTCAGCGCTTGGCTGATGAAGGTGCCCTTCGACTTCAAAATCGCGCCACCGTTGCCCGCAGTGCCGGTCTTCGCTTCATAGAGGACACGCTGGTTCGTCACGCGCAGAGCCTCAAGTTCAACCTCGATCGCCGCGAGTTTCGACCGGAAGTCCGCTTCATCGATCAAGCCGGCGCCGTTCGACAACTCACGCGCACCGATTTCCTTGATCCGCTTCACCAGCTTCGTCGACTGCGCAATCTGGGCGATCAACGCCCGCTCATTGCCGAGCAGGAACTTCGCATACGTCCAACCCTTGTTCTCTTCGCCGATGCGGTTGTTGACCGGCACGACGACGTTGTCGAAGCGGATCTCGTTCAAGATATGCGACCCGTCGATGGTGATGATCGGCCGGTGCGAAATCCCTTTCGTCTTCATGTCGATGAGGAGAACCGAAATCCCCTCTTGCGCCTTGCCGTCCGTCGACGTGCGCACGAGCGCGAACATCCAGTCGGCCTCGTGCCCATACGAATTCCAAATCTTCATCCCGTTGACGACGTAGTTGTCGCCGTCCCGCACAGCCATCGTGCGCAACGTCGCGAGATCCGATCCCGCGTTCGGTTCGGAATAGCCCTGACACCACAGATGCTCGCCGCTGCGCGCCGGCGGCAGGAAGCGCGCCTTCTGCTCCGGCGTTCCGTATTGCGCGATGACGGGTCCAACCATCTTCACCGCGAACGGCGACAGCGGCGGACAGCCGGCCATCGCCATTTCTTCTTCCCAAATGTACTGCCGCCCATGCTCCCAGCCGCAACCGCCGATCTCCGTCGGCCAGCCCGGCGCACCCCACCCGTGCGCGGCCAGAATCTTATGCCAGCGCTGCCCGTCGTGAACGTGCATGCGCAAGCCCGCCTCGGACTTGTCCTTCAGGTCTTTGGGAAGATTCGCGGCGATGAACGCCCGCACTTCATCGCGGAACGCGCGGTCCGCCGCCGACTCTCTGAGATCCATGGGCAATGCTCCAGCAATAGCGATGGAGCGAGCCTAGCGCGTTTCCAGCGCCACTGTGTACCGGATTTCGCCGGGCTAATTGCTGCTCTTGTCCGTGCGCTTCCAAACCCTACGGATTTTGGAGTCGCCCTCAGGGCCCAGGTTGAACCACGCCGTCTTGCCACGCGTCGCGTCGACGATGACGAGATGGTCGTTGTTCCCCATGTGCTGGATCAGTTCGTTGCGGATCGTGCCGGCCGTACGGTCGGTGTGCAGCAACCACACGAGCTGATTGAGCCGGTAGACATCGCCAAGCCGCGAGATCGCCGCCTCGAACGGCCCTGAGCCGCGCGAGCGCAAATCCGCGATGACCACGAAATTCGCACTGGTCGGCTCAGCGTGTGCGGCCGGCGCTGATTCCGCAGCGGCGCGCGCGCCGAAGCCCTGCGCTGGGGCGGGTGATGCAGGCTTCTGAGTTTGCTTCTGAACGAACAGCTGGCCGAGCACCGGATCGTCGATCGCCGTGATCCACGGCCCATCGCCGGCCTGGACAATAGAATGCGGGGCGAGTCGCCCTTCAGTGGCGAACGCCTTGATCTGTTGGCCGGTATAAGGACCATAAACCTGGCCGCTTACATTGATCCGCCACGAACTGTTCAATCCATCGCTCACGTTGGCCGATGCAACTGACATGACCCCATTCACCCCGAGTTATGCCTTACGAACAGACAAGGTGTGCTTAAAGGCACCTCTGGCTGCAGGTTAACAAAAGGTTTACGCAGGAACCGTGCCATCCCGATTTGAAACACGAGGAACCCATGAGCGAATACGAATTCTGCAACGTTGAGCGCGAGGGACGTCTGACCATCGTCACGATCAACCGGCCGGAGGTGATGAACTCGCTCCACCCGCCTGCAAATTTCGAACTCGCTAAGGTGTTCGATTCATTTGCACAGGATATGGATCAATGGGTCGCGATTATAACTGGCGCCGGTGACAAAGCCTTCAGCGCCGGCAACGACCTTAAGTATCAAGCGGCCGGAAACCCGATCACGATCCCGCCGACGGGCTTTGCCGGATTAACCGCGCGCTATGATTTGACCAAGCCCGTCATTGCCGCCGTGAATGGTTTGGCGATGGGTGGCGGGTTCGAGATCGCACTCGCCTGCGATCTCATCGTTGCCGCTGAAACAGCGATGTTTGCACTTCCCGAACCAAAGGTAGGTCTCGCCGCGTTGGCCGGCGGCCTTCACCGCTTGCCGCGCGAAATCGGCCTCAAGAAGGCTCTCGGCATGATCCTCACCGCGCGCCGCGTCACGGCTGCCGAAGGTCAAACACTTGGCTTCGTCAACGAAGTCGCCAAACCCGGCGAAGCGCTCGCCGGCGCGAAGAAACTCGCTGCGCAAATCCTCGACTGCTCGCCGATGTCGATCCGCGCGTCGAAGGAAGCCGTCTACCGCGGCCTGATGGAACCTTCCGTCAAAGCCGCGCTCGAAGCGCAAACCAAATACGACGCGGTGCGCGCGATGTTCCGCAGCGAAGACCTCATCGAAGGCCCGATGGCCTTCGCCCAGAAACGTCCGCCACAATGGAAAGGTCGCTGAACCGGCGCTAAGCGGCCGAACGCTCCGACGACATCAGCTGTTCGGCCAAGCTGCCGCGCGACGGCGGAATCTCAGTGAACTCGATCGCGATGCCCATCTCGTGGTGCCGCACGACGCGCCCGCGCATTTTGCCGACGATCACTTGTTCGCCAAGGGGCGGCCACTCGGCCGTCTCGACCGATACGCCGCCCAAAGACAAGTCGATCACGCGGCAAGGCAACTCGCGCCCGTCCGCGCGTTGAATACGTGTCACGCCCGACGTCGACTCGCGGTCATGGCGCCGCCCGTCACGTCCACGTTTGGTGCCGGTGCCCAGACGCTCTTCGAGTTTGTCGCGGCGCATCGCCGACAGCGTCAGCCGCACCGCGAAGCCGCCATCGTTCATGCGCGACACGACGCCTTCGAGCCGGCCGAGATCTTGGACGTAGGCGATGATATTCGAACCTTCCGCCGGCTGCGCCTCAGCACGAATCGCCATGCCGCCGATCGAGATGTCGGACACGACGCCGTTATGTTCGCTGCCGTCGTCCAAGAGGAAGCGCACGTTGAGCTTCATCGGCATGCGCTTATGCCGGCGCCGCTCGTTGCCGTTCTTCGCCTCGTCGTCAGAGGGATTCGAGCCGTGTCTCATGCCGTGCCGCACCTAAGAAAGTCGCCCGCCAGGGTCCACCTGTCGTTTGGTGAGTCTGAGTTTAGGTGCGCTTGGTTAATGGTCTCTTGCTGCGTGCAGCGCACAAAGCGGAACGGCAGGTTGCGCGCCCGCCTTCGGCACCTATAGTGGCCCGCCCTTTTCTGCGGACTTTCAAGAATGACCACGACCGAATTCGACTTCGTCATCGCCGGCGCAGGCAGCGCGGGCTGCGTTCTGGCCAATCGCCTCTCGGCCGACCCGGCCAACCGTGTGCTGCTGCTGGAGGCCGGTCCGAAGGACAACAGCCTCATGGTCCGCATGCCCGCGGGCACGGCAAGCCTTCTGACCAAGCCCAACAAATACAATTGGGCCTTCGAGACCGAGGGGGTCGCAGCGCTCAATAACCGCAAGGACTACTGGCCGCGCGGCAAGGGCTTAGGCGGATCGTCGTCGATCAACGGTATGATCTATATCCGCGGCCACGCGCGCGACTATGACCACTGGCGCCAACTTGGCATGGATGGCTGGTCGTTCGCCGACGTCCTCCCCTACTTCAAGCGCGCCGAAACGAACGAAGCCGGCGGCGACGACTTCCACGGCGGCGAAGGCCCCCTGTACGTCGGCAACGCGATGAAGAGTTCGCCGCTGTTCCAGGTGCTGATCGATGCCGGCAAGCAAGCCGGCTACAAAGTCACCCCGGATTTCAACGGCGCGCAGCAGGAAGGCTTCGGATTCTTCCAGCTCACCATCAAGAACGGCCGCCGCTGGAACACATCGACCGCGTATCTGCAACCGGCCTTGACGCGCCAGAACCTGAAGGTCGAGGTTGAAGCCCTGATCACCCGCGTGATCGTCGAAGACGGCCGCGCCGTCGGCGTCGAGTACCGGCAGAACGGTCAGCTGCATCAGGCCCGCGCCCGCCGCGAAGTGATCGTGTCATGCGGCGCAATCGGCACGCCGCAAGTGCTGTTGCTGTCCGGGATCGGCGACGCCGAGTATCTGCGCCGGTTCGACATTCCCGTCGTCGCGGACCTGCCCGGCGTGGGGCAAAACCTGCAGGATCATCTCGACGTCAACGTCCAATACACCTGCACCCAGCCCGTGACGGCCTACGCGACGGTCTCGAACCCTCTGAAGATGGCGACCGTCGGCGTGCAGTACATGCTGACCGGCACCGGCGCGGCCCGTTCGCAAGGTTTGGAGTCCGGCGCTTTCATCAAAAGCCGTCCCGAACTCGACGCGCCCGACCTGCAGCTTCACCTGTTCAATGCACCCTTCAGCGACCACGGCCGCAAGCAACTGAAAATGCACGCCTTCGGCCTGCACATGTGCGCGCTGCGCCCGGAAAGCCGGGGACACATTGGCCTGAAGTCGGCCGACCCGGCAGACCGCCCGCTGATCCAGCCGAACTCGCTGGCCGCTGAAAGCGACCTGCGCACGCTGCGCGAGGCCGTGAAGATCGCACGCAAGATCGTGGCCCAACCGGCCTTCGACGCTTACCGCGGCGAGGAATTAAATCCGGGCGCTGCAGCGACCACCGACGCCGACATCGATTCGTTTATCCGGCGCACGGCGATCACGATTTATCACCCGGTGGGCACCGCAAAGATGGGCAACGACCGCCTTGCGGTAGTGGATTCCCAACTCAGGGTACGCGGAATCAAATCGTTAAGGGTTGTAGACGCCTCGATTATGCCAACGCTCGTCGGTGGCAACACCAACGCCCCCGCCATAATGATTGGTGAGAAGGCCGCAGACCTGATTCTCGGAAAATCACCGTTGCCCCCGGAACACAGGGCGGTTGCGGAAGACAAATCCGAACGATTTGCAGCTGCCCGTTAAGGGGAATTTGGGCGCTCGTGCCCTATGCAGTGCATGGCTTGGCGACTATGTTGTCGCTAAGAACCAGAAGGAGTCCGCAGATGCGGAAAAGTGGGGTTTTGCTGGCCGGTCTGGGTGTGGCCCTCGTGTCACTGTTGGCGAGTGCGCCGGCGAACGCGCGGAACCTGTACTTCGACATCTGGTGTCAGGAACAAGGGCACAGCAAGGAACGCTGCGACCAACGCACGCCCGAAGACGTGGCGGCGTTTGAGGAATACTGGCGCGCCGTGGAAAAATACGAAGAGCGCTACTTCGTTGAACGCGAAGACTATGTGAATTTCCGCGATCAGCTGAACACGCTCGACGAGGCTCCGACCCCGGGGTTCCAGAAATTCGATCCGATCGACAGCCCGCGCCCGAACTAAGGCCAAGCTTCAAATCGGAATAAGAAAAGGGCGCCGCGAAGGCGCCCTTTGAGTTTCAATCGGTGCATGCGTCAAGCGTAGGCGTTCAACGAAATCTCTAGCGCGAACTGACAACCTTCAGGTGCTGACCCGACCGGCGCCGGTCTTCGACGAACTCGACCGCGTTAGGGCTGTGAACGTCGCCCGTCAGGATCGCATTCGCCGTCATGCGCAGGCGCACCAGCTTACGGCCCAGAAGGCGGCTCAGCGGCTCCAGCGGCTGGAAGTGCCCCAAAATCCAAGTCGGCTCGTTGCGTTCGTCGGCATAGGGCAGCAGCACGATCTCAGCCGACATCGGCCGAAGGTCCGCCGTCTCGCCCACCGCCACCGCAACCGTCGGCACGGCCAGATTGCTCACGCGGATCAGCGAGGTGCGGCCCGCGTTGCGCGACTGGTCGGCCCACATATGGACGAAGCTCTGCCCCTTCAATTCCTGCCCGAACAGATCGCACAGGCCCGTACCGGCGAGAGAGAACGTGAACGTGTCTTCGCCCTCGCGCTTCAGCAGAAATGCGAACGCCAGATGATCCTTGATCGCGCGCGGATCAATCGACGATTTGCGCGGCGCCAACTGCTCGCCGCGAACGTGGCGCCAGTGATCCAGCAAGCTTTGCGTATGAGAATGACGCATGGGCAGATCGTCCTTTGACCGTTTGGCCCGCCGATCCGCCTGTGCCGTTGTGGCTCAGACTGAAACGCCGGCAGGCCGTTTCGAGGTCAAAGGAGCGAGTCGCGTGCCACGCCGAACCGCGCAAAACCGGGCGGCTGGTGTGTCAGCGCCAGCCCTCATGCTCAATAATCCGTAAACGGAGGATCAGCCCCCGATCGGCCCGCCACCCGTGCGCGTTACGGCGACGATGGACGGCCGCGCCGGGACGCCTTCGGCAAAGTCGGGCCATCCTTTCGCCGGCTTCGGATACAAATCCTCGCAGGGATGTTGCACGGCGACGAACAGCGTCTCTCCGTCCGGCGTGAACTCCGGCCCACACATCTCGGCGCCCGCGGGCACGTTGAAGAAGAACCGCGTCGCCGCCCGTCGCGGCCCGTCGACCTCGCAGGCGAAAAGTCCATTCGGGATCGGCTTCGCAAACGCCCAGCGCCGGTTGTCCGTCGCGATCCACAGCCGCCCTTTCGGATCGAACGCCAGATTGTCCGGCCCCGACAACACGGCGGAATCCGCGGACCCATACTTGCCGCCCTCGGCCACGGGACCCGCGAGCAGAAACACGCTCCACTGAAACACATCCGCCCCGTGATCGAGCTTGCCGCCCTTCGCCGGCGGCACGAGCTCAAGCACGTGCCCGTCCTCGTTCTCCGCCCGCGGATTGGCGGGATCCAGATGGAACGGCTTGCGATCGTTGTTGCGCGTGAGGTTCACGAACACATGGCCGCTGACCGGCGAGGTATCGATATCCTCCGGCCTGTCCATCGGCGTCGCGCCGACAGCCTGCGCCGCACGATGCGCATCGATCAGCACGTCCGCTTGCGACGCAAAATCCGGCGCCTTCAGCACGCCCTGCCCAAACACCAGCGGCAGCCACGTCACCGACGTCTCGTCGAACCGCGCCGCATACAGTGTCCCCTCATCCAGCAGCTTGCCGTTGGCCACGCCCTTCGCCGGATCGAAGCGCCCCGCCGACACAAAGCGGAACACGAAACCCCACGCGCGATCCTCGCCGAGATAAACGACAACGCGCCCGTCGCGATTGACGACGACATTCGCCGCCTCATGCCGGAAACGGCCGAGCCCCGTACGCTTCACCGGCGTCGACGTCGGATCATAAGGATCCACCTCGACCATCCACCCGAAGCGGTTCGCCTCGCGCGGTTCGACCGACACGTCGAAACGCGTGTCGAACAGTCCCCAGATCGCCCGCTGCGACGGCGCCCCGGCCGCCTGCGCTTCAACCTCAAGCCTGTTCAATCCCGCCTGAGCCAGCAACAAAGCATCGGTCTCGCGATGACCTTCCGGAATCGCGCCGATGAAATAGCCCTGGAAATTCTCCTCCGCCGTCAGCGCCGTGCCCCAAGGTGTCTTGCCGCCCGCACAATTGCCGAACGTGCCCAGCACATGACGCCCCTCACTGTCGGCCCTCGTCCGCACGCGCTCCACGCCCGCGACCGGACCCGCGAGATCAATCGGCGTGCGCGCGGTCAGACGACGCGCATAGGCGCTGTCCGGTACGACGCGCCAGTGCCCGCCCTCACGCTTGATCTCGACGACGCTTGCGCCAACGGCGGCCTGCTCCAGCGCCGCTTGCTCAGCCGACGCCGGCGGCACGGCGACACCCGGCGGCAGCATCTCGACATGCGTTGCGTACTCGTGATTGACGAACAGCAACCCATGACCCGAACGCGCCGACCCTTTCGGCAACGGAAAGTACCCGACGAAATCGCAATTGAAGCCGAACTGCGCCTCTTGCTCCGCCGCGGTCAGCTTCACCGCCTCGAACGCCGGCGCGCCCTTCGCGACACCGTCGCCCCAGCGCACCAACACCTCGGCGTCATAACCGTCGGCCACTCGATGGTCGTGAATGATGTCCTGCGCGATGCTCTTGAAGTCGAGCGCCGCCCCACCCTTCGCCGCGACAGCGGGAGCAACGGCCGCCATCGCAGCGACGGCACCCGCACTCTGCAACACCAAGCGACGCGTGATTAGGGTCCGGATCGGCGACGCAGCGCCGTCCTCATCGTGCCAATGCATGCGAAAAGTCCCCCATGAACGGGAGGGCTCTACAACGCTTTCATGTCACTGGCGTAACGCCTCCAATTTTCGACATAGTGCTCGGCCGAATATTTCAGCATCGCCCGCACGGCATCGTCGGCCTGCCGCACGACTTTGCCGGGCGCACCCATCACGACGGAGTTGTCGGGAATCTCTTTCCCTTCCGTGATCAAAGTATTGGCCCCGATCAGACAGTTCTTCCCGATCTTGGTCCGGTTCAAAATGATCGACCCGATCCCGACCAAAGACCCATCGCCGATCTCGCAGCCATGCAGCATCACGAGATGCCCGATCGTAACGCCCTTCCCCAACGTCAAAGGCGCGCCAGGATCCGTATGCAGCACCGACCCATCCTGCACGTTTGACCCTTCACCGATGGTGATCCACTCATTGTCGCCGCGCACCGTGGCCCCGAACCAAACACTGGCGTCCTTCAACAACCGCACCCGCCCCAAAACGGTGGCGGTCGGCGCAATCCAATAATTCCCCTGCCCCGGCAGGTCCGGCTTCGCGTCGCCCAACGTGTAAACGGTCATATGTCACCTACATTTGCCCCATCTTCTTATCGCTTCCCGCGTGAATGACGCTAGAGTCCCGACGCAGCGAAACGAGCACACGATGACCAAGGAAGAACTGACGACCTGGGCGCTGAAGAACGGCTGGCAGATGGTGGGCGAGCACCCGAGCCTGATGAAGCCGAAGAACGCGCATGAGGCGATTGTGCGCATGGTGCTGAAGGCGACCGTCGCGCAAATCGAGATCAAGAAGCCGTCGGGCAAATGGGAGAAGGTCGCGAGCGAAAGCTACGCGAAAATCACCTACGACGATTACGCCGAATTACCGACCAATCTCGGCCTCACCACAATCTCCGGCCTGACGATGCTGATGCAAGACAACAAAGACCGCCAAGCCTTCGCCAAACTGAGCAAGAGCTGATCGCCGCGTGCCCGATTTCACCGACGTCACAGGCTCACTTGCCGCGCTCCTCACGACGCTGTCCTTCCTGCCGCAGGTGTTCAAAACCTGGCGCACCGGTTCCGCGGGCGATTTCTCGTGGATCTGGATTGCAGGTTTTGGGACCGGATTGGCCCTATGGCTCATTTACGGCCTCGCGCTCGGTTCACTGCCGCTTGTAGGAGCCAACGGCGTCACCCTATCTTTGGTCCTCATGATCGCGCTGGTGAAATGGCGCGAAGGAGGCCCCGCGTGACCCGTCGTCTGAACGCCCCCGAACCGGCACTGACCCGCGCCGAAGCCCGCGCCATCCTCGACGAAGCGATCACGCGCCACTTCGCGAAAGTCCGCGCGCGCATCCCGGCCTTCGTCGAAAAGCATTTCAGCTGGAAGGGCGCGTGGAAACTGAACCGTAAAGGCATTGGCCGCGACCTCTACCGCGCCCCGCTCAATGCCGCCCTGATCCTGCCCCACACGGGACTGCGCCTCGCCGCGATGCTCGCCGCCAAACGCGGCAATCACGGAACCGCCGACTGGCTCCGCTCGCGCGACCTGTTCCTGAAGACGGATGTGGCCCGCGAGATCGAGTGGTTGATCTGGACCGAACTTCTCGAACTGCCCTACAGCGACGGCAAGCGCACCAGCCGCCGCGACGGCCTCGCCCGCGAGATGCTGGCCGACATCCGCCTGCAAAGCCGCTTGACCAACGTGCACGACGCCATGAAGCGCCACTGGAAGGCCGACGGCTACCAAGCCCGCCTCGCCGACGCGCTCAGCGCCTACAGCGGCAACCGCGCCGCCGCCGCCGAAATCGCCAACATCTTCGTCAGCCTCGGCGCTGGCGCCGCCCTACTCCACCAGGCGACGCCGGGTGTCCTCACCTTGGGCCCGGCGCTCGCCAACCTCATCGCCCAAAGCGTCAGCACTCAGTCGATGCCGGCCGCTCTCACCGCCATCACCTTGGGCATCGCACCGGTCCAGGCTTCGGCAACGCTGACGGCTTCAGCAACGGCCGCCGTCGCCGCAACGCTCGCCGCCGCCTCTTCGGTGTCCGGAATCGTCACCGATCCGATCCAGTCGGCGCTCGGTCTTCACCAACGCCGCCTGAACGCACTGACGAATGCCGTTGAACTGTTGCTTTTGGGAGACGACCGCGCACGCCTCGTCGCCCACGATCATTACGTCGGCCGCGTGAGCGATTTGGTTGATGTCTTCATGGGGATCTGGCGTTTCGCGCGTCTTTGACCATACCGGCAAAAGTATCCGTCGCCCCTCGTAACCACTACGCACATGGTCCCTGCAAGCAGCGGGTGGTGAAGGCGTCGCCCGCAACTTTTGCGTACAGGGACACAGTGAACGCGCTCAACGGCCGCTGAACGCCACGCGCAAAAGTTGCCCCCGCGCATATACCAATAACAACTCGCGTAGTTCCCATATCCGGTGGCTGTGACAGTGTTTCGCCGAGCTAAGGACGACGCATGGGGTCGTTCGACGCGTTGGGAGACGACGTCTCCGAAGGCGAGTTGGGAAGCCTTCGAAGACGCCGCAATTGGGTTGGGGTGTCATCATGAAAATTGGAGCTGCTCTGTTGGGGGCCGCGGCGGTGCTCGCGCTTTCCACGCCTGCGAATGCAGGACGGCTGACAAGCTGGTACGGCGTGTTCGAGGGTGGCGCTAGCTCCACCCAGGACTTCGACATTCAAACATTCTTCACGCCGCTGCCGGTCACGGCGACGTCGACGCTGGACACGGACATCGGCTGGGCCGCGTTGGCTTCGGTCGGTTACGCGTACGACAACGGCTGGCGCGTCGAAATGGAAGGCGGCTACCGCCACAACGAATTCAACGAGCTGGTCAGCGCCGGCGGCATCGCCGCGCCGGCCGACGGCAGCCTCGGCCAGTACACATTGATGGCGAACGTCCTCTACGACTTCCCGTCGGCCTCGGGCGTGACGTTCACGCTCGGCGGCGGCGTCGGCGCAGACTACGCGCGCTTCGACGGCAGCTCGTTCTTGCAGCCGGTGGAAGACGATCAGGTCTCGCTGGCGTTCCAAGCCATCGCGGGCCTCAGCTATCAGATGAACAGCTGGCTCGATCTGGTGTTGAACTACCGCTACATGTACGTCACCGACTTCGAGTTCGCCGAGGCCGACGCACTGGTGCCGGGCAACACGAACCACCTCGACACCGAGGACCTTCATTCGCACACGCTGACGATGGGCTTGCGCTTCGGCTCGCATAAGTCCGATGCGCCGCCGGTCGTGAAGTCTGCGCCGCCGCCGCCCCCGCCGCCTGCGGCGCAAGTGGCCCGGCAATACGTGATCTATTTCGGCTTCAACAAATGCGCCATTACGGCTGAAGCTGATGCCGTCTTGACCGAAGCCGCGGGCGCTTCGCGCACGCTGGGTGCGGTCGGCATCCAAATCGTCGGACACACCGACACGGTGGGCTCAAGCGGAGCGAACCAGAAGCTGTCGGTGTGCCGCGCCGGCGCCGCCAAGTCGAACCTCGTCTCGAAGGGCATCTCGGCCGGGTCGATCCAGGCGACGGGCGCAGGCGAAACGCAGCTTCTCGTCCAAACCGCCGACCGGGTGAAGGAACCGCAGAATCGCCGCGCGACCATCGACTTGAACTAAGCGCGAACGCGAAAGCCAAAGTCACAGCCAGTTTCGGGGGTGGAGCGAAAGCGCCGCCCCCTTTTCGCGTCCCGGCTGTCTTTTGTCGCGGAATAGCCGTGCGCGCCGCCACAAACGGCAGCAGCGGCCCGTTTTCGCCGCCACCCTTCCGTGCGATGATCGTAAACAGGAAGTCTGGGTTGTCTTGGGTCGAGGTGACGGGCGGATGCTTTCGCGTCTGGGCCTTGTTTTGTTGTTTCTGACGGTGGTGGGCTTAGGCCTCGCCTACGTCACCGGCTTTGGCTTCTCGATCTCGCTCGAGAAGGCCGTCCAAGCGGACCTGTCGGCAGCGACCTCCCCCGTCCTCATCAATCAAAAGATCGTCGACGCGCTTGAGCGCGACGACATCGACGATGCCGACATGTACGTCGAAATCGCGAAGTTCATGAACTACGAACTCCCGCCCGAAACGATGACCAAGCTCGACGACGCGCACGCGCTGTCGGCGACCGTCGTGCGCAACACGTGGCAGTTCGGCGAAGGCTTCGCGACGGGTGAGGCCGATACTAACGCAGGCCTCGCGGGCGCAGTGGCCTCAGACCTGACGGTCGTGGGCGACGTGCGCGATATCGCCGGCGAGGGCACCAAGATGCTGCGCGGCGAACCCTACAGCGATTTGATCTTGGGCCTCTCCGTCGTCGGCATTGGCGTCACCGCAGCGACCATCGCGACCGGCGGCGGCGGCGTGGTCGTCAAAGCCGGCATCTCGCTGATGAAAGCCGCCAAACGAACCGGCCGCCTGACCGCCGAGTTCGCGCAGACCCTCACGCGCCTCACGACCGAAGCCGTGAACATGCCGCTGCTGCGCCAGACGCTGCGCTCGACCAACTTGACCGATCTGAAACGCACCGAAGAAGTCTTCACCGCCTACGGCCGCAACGTGAAGGGCTCGCGCCTCGTACCAGTGCTGGGCAAACTCGGCGAACTGAACAACGCCGTCGGCCCCGCCGAGACCGTGCGTCTGATGCGCTTCGTGAAGACAGGCGAAAATCTCGACGACGTCACCGGCATGACCAAACGCTTCGGCGTCAAATCGCGCGGCATCATGGAACTGACCGGAAAAACCGCGCTGCGCTCGTTCAAGGCGTCGTTCAAGCTGATTGAATGGATCGCCGAGAGCATCTGGGCCCTCATCACCTGGCTCGCGGGCCTTATCGTGATGGTCCTGATGCGCGGCGTGCGCATCTTCCGCCGCGCCGTCCGCGCGTAAGGCAAAAGAAAACCCCTCGCTCCATTCGAGAGCAAGGGGTTGAATTCGCGACGCCGAGCAAAAATTAGAGCGGATTAAAGTGCCAGTTGAGCCGCACCGTTGCCGTGTGGATCTGCGCTTCGACGTCGTTCACGACCAAGCCGTCCCACGGCGGCGTCGTCGCGAGTCCGGAATGCTCCTGTTCGCCGAGATCGATGTAGTTGTACTCAAGCGCCACCGATACATCCTGAGCAATCGCATGCTCGATGCCCGCACCGGCGACCCAACCATTGTGGTTCTCGCTGGTCGAATAGAAGCCCTGACGGCCCCCGGCATAGTCTTCGTGGTACGTGTTCACGTCGGCCACGGCCCATCCGCCCTTGGCGTAGAGGAGCGTGTCGCCCATCGTGAAGCCAAGCCGCGCCGCGACCGTACCCAGCCATTCGATGTCGGATTGGATGAACTCGTCGCCGACCGCGAACGGATTGTCCGCCGTGTCGTCGAAGTCCATGCCGGCGAACGTGCCTTCGATGCCGAACAGCCAGTTCGACATCGCGAAGTTATAACCCAGCTGTGCACCGCCCAAGACGCCGTCCGGGCTCACGCCCAACGAGTCGCCCGGGAGCAGATCGATATAGCCGGTGTCCTCGCTGACGCTGGTCCAATCGATGTCCCCGGTGACGCCTCCGACGTGCACGCCGATGTAGAAGCCCGACCATTCGGCCGCGAGCGCGCTTTGCGCCACGAACATGGAAATGAGCGCGCTTGAAGCGAGAAGAACAGTCTTTTTCATGAGCCAACCCCACTAGTGTTGCGTGACCATCGACGCCGTCCGTTCCGGTTGCGTGCGTCGAATCAACTGAACAACAAGCTAGCGAGCGAGTAGCCGCGCCAACACCAAGGAGAGCGCGCAACACAAGTGTACCCGCAACTTATCAACCGCGAATCACCTGGAACCTGAGGATTTACGCGGAAGTTGCGCGCGAGAATGACTCAGAGTTCATGCAAAGCAGCGAGTTCCGGTGCGTTAGTTCACCAACTCCACCGCGAGCGCGGTCGCCTCACCACCGCCGATACACAGCGAAGCAACCCCACGCTTCATCCCACGCCGCTTCAAGGCGTTGGCGAGAGTCACGACAATCCGCGCACCCGAAGCGCCGATCGGATGGCCCAGCGCACACGCGCCGCCGTTTACGTTGACGACGTCGTGCGCCAACGAAAGATCGCGCAACGCAATCATCGCCACCACCGCAAACGCCTCATTGATCTCATAGAGATCGACGTCGCTTTTCTTCCAGCCGGCGCGTTCCAGCACGCGCTCGATCGCCTTCACCGGTGCGGTGGTGAACCAGCGCGGCTCAGCCGCATTGCTCGCCTGCGCGACGATCCGCGCGATCGGCGTCAGCCCGTGCTTTCCGACGACACCGCTGCGCGCAAGCACCAAAGCCGCAGCACCGTCCGAGATCGACGACGAATTCGCCGCCGTCACCGTGCCGTCCTTGGCAAACGCCGGCTTCAACGTAGGAATCTTTGCCGCATCGCCCTTGCGCGGTTGCTCGTCGGTCGAGACGGCGACATCGCCGCCTTTGCCGCGCACGGCGACGGCGACGATCTCATCCTCGAAACTGCCGTCGTTCTGCGCCCGCCGCGACCGCGTCAACGACTCGATCGCATAGGCGTCCTGTTCGGCGCGCGTGAACTGATAGTGCTTGGCCGCGTCCTCGGCGTAAGTGCCCATCAACCGGCCCTCATACGCATCCTCAAGCCCGTCGAGGAACATGTGGTCCTTGATCTCGCCGTGACCCAGCCGGAATCCGCCGCGCGCTTTGGGCAGCAGATACGGCGCGTTCGACATCGACTCCATACCGCCGGCGACGACGACATCCGCTCCGCCCTGCGCGAGTTGACTGGACGCCAGCATCAACGCCTTCATCCCCGACCCGCAGACTTTGTTGACGGTCGTGCACGGCACCGTGTTCGGCACACCGCCATGGATCGAAGCCTGGCGCGCCGGCGCCTGCCCCACGCCCGCGGGCAGCACACAGCCCATGTAGACTTCGTCGACCGCATCGCCCGCGATCCCCGCGCGCGCCACCGCGGCGCGGATCGCGGCTGCACCGAGATGTGGCCCCGTAACGCTCGACAGCTCGCCCTGAAAGCCGCCCATCGGCGTGCGCGCCATACCGGTGATGAAGATGTCCTGCGTGCTCATGAGTTCGGTCCTTGTTGGGCTTCAGCCGAAGACGCTGCGCGCAACTTGTTCCTCGATGCCGAGCGCAGTCAACCAAACCGCACAAACATCGAAGGCCGCATGCATCACGATCAGAAACCAAAGCCTCTGCTTGTTCAGGAAATAGATCACACAGAACAAAAAGCCCATGATGGTCGCATTCAGCGCCCCGAAATACCCCTGCCCGAAGTAATGCAATCCCCCGAAAAACAAGGCGACGCCCAGGATCATCAAGCCCCGCGCGAACCACCCGGTGCCAAACGCGGCCTGCAGCCGGTTGAACAGAAAGCCACGAAACACGACCTCCTCCGCAAAGCCCGCCAGGATAATCATCTCGACCGACGCGATCAGCGCCGCCTGCATGTCGCCCTCAAGCGGCGCCAGAATCGGATTGGTCGGCGCCGCGCCGAAGTAAGGCATCACCACCGCCTTCATCAGCAACTTCGCCCCGACACCCGCCGCAATGCCGAGCACAAGCACGGCAGCCCAACTTCCCGGCCGCACCAACCCGATCTCGGCCAGCGGCGTCCGGCTAAGCCAAACCCAAATAAACACGAACACCGCCGCGATCGGCGGCGCGAGCAAAACGCTCGCCACGATCAGAAACGCGGCCGTCGCACCGAACGGCCCCATCGCACGCAACGCAGCCGCCGTGCGCAAATCGAAATTCAACGTCTCACCAGCCCCTCTCATCCTGTCCCCACGCGCCGAGTGTGAAAGCCAATAAAGCACAGGTAGCTCAACCCGGCAGCCACATCGCGGCTACACGACAGCCAAAAAACAAAGCACACCACGCCCGACACATCAAAATTTCGTCATGGCCGGGCTTGACCCGGCCACCCAGTGGCCGCGCGTCTGCGCGGCCGAGAGACTCTCTCACAAGCCGCAATTGTTGCGTTTCGCGCGCGCACGGACGTGCGCGCACTAGGTGGCCGGGTCAAGCCCGGCCATGACGACAATGTAGAGCTAAGACGCCACCGCATATTCCAGGGACACAGTCCCCGTCTTCTCGTACACACGATGCTTCATCAGCTTCAGTTTGTGCACGTCATAAGGCTCCGGCAGCAGCTTCACCCCGCCGCCCAACAGCACCGGCACGACCGTCACGTCCACCGCATCGACGAGCCCCTGCTCCAGCAGACTGCGGAACAACCCGCCCCCGCCGAACAGCCACAGATCCTTGCCCGCTTGCGCCTTGATCTCGCCGATCGTCTCGCGCGCGTTCGCCGTGACGGTGACGCTCGGACAATCCTTCTGCCTCAGCGTGCGCGAAAACACATACGCGTTGATCCCCGGCATCCCGCCGCCGCCATGCCCGCGCGACGCCTCGTACGTCTTGCGTCCCATCAAGATCGTGTCAAACGACGACATCAACGCACGAAAGTCGATCTCGGGATCCATGACGATCCAGTCGTTCTCGCCCTTCGGCCCCGCGATAAACCCGTCGAGGCTCATCGCCACGGAATAGCGCACACGACGCATCGGCCGCCTCCAAATCCAGAGAATCCGGCACGCAGTGTGGCGTTTCTCGGCCATTGAGTCCAAACGTCTGGAACGCGCCGCGCAAGCCCCTATGATGCGCCGCAAAACAACGCCCGAGGTGAATCCCAAAATGCCTTTAGTCGAGATCGCGATCCTGCTGGCGCTCGTCGTGCTCAACGGCCTTCTCGCGATGTCTGAACTCGCCGTGGTCTCCGCCCGGCGCAGTAAGCTCAAGGCCCTGGCCGACGACGAACGGCCAGGCGCACGCCGCGCCCTCGCTCTCGCCTCCGAACCCGGGCGCTTCCTGTCCACCGTACAGATCGGCATCACGCTGGTCGGCGTGCTGGCCGGCGCCGTGTCGGGCGCGAGCCTCGCCGGCCAACTCTCGCAATGGCTGATGGTCCAGGGCCTCAGCGAAGCGATGGCCGAGACGATCGGCTTCGGCGTCGTCGTCACGCTCATCACATTCCTCTCGCTCGTCATCGGCGAGTTGGTGCCCAAGCAACTCGCGCTCAGAAACCCGGAGCGCGTCGCCCTTCTCGTCGCGCCCGCAATGACCGTCCTCTCGCGCCTCGCCGCACCGTTCGTCTGGGGTCTCGACATCTCGGGCAAGCTCGTGCTGCGCCTCTTCGGCGGCAGCAGCAAAACCGACGGCGACATCACCGACGAAGAGATCAAAGCTCTCATCGCCGAAGCCGAAGCCGCGGGCGCCATCGAACCGGAAGAGCGCCAGATGATCTCAGGCATCCTGCGCCTGGGCGACCGCAAGGCGCGCTCGATCATGACGCCGCGCACCGACGTCGAACCCATCGACGCCGCCGCCGCTCCCGAAGAAATCACCCGCGCCATCCTCGCTTCGCACCACGGCCGCTTCCCCGTCTACGACGGCAAGCCGGACGAGATTGTGGGGGTCCTGCAAGCGAAAGACGCGCTCAACGCCGTGCTCGCCGGCAAGCCGCTCGACGTGCGCGCCCTGATGCAACCGGCTCCCATCGTGCCCGACAGCGCCGACGTGCTGAACGTCATGAAGCTGCTGCGCGAAGCCAACGTTCACATGGGCCTGGTCCACGACGAGTACGGCCAGTTCGAAGGCATCATCACCAACGGCGATATCCTTGAGTCGATCACCGGCGCGTTCCGCTCCGACGAAAGCGAAGACGACCCGATGGCCGTCGAGCGCGAGGACGGCTCCTGGCTGATCTCGGGCGCCATGCCGGTCGACGAACTGACCGAGCGCCTGGCGATCAAAGGCAAGCTCAGTTCGGCGCAAACGGCGGCAGGCCTCGTCATCGCCGCACTCAAACACATCCCCCAAACGGGAGAAAGCATCACCATTGCCGGCTGGCGCTTCGAGATCGTCGACATGGACGGTCGCCGCGTCGACAAACTCCTCGTCGCCCGCGACCGCCGCCGAAGCCGCCTGCCGCACTGAATTCATACTGTCCCCGTTATTTAAATGCCGCTCGTGCGCAAAGCACGCGAGCGGCACGCCCGACAACACAACCATCGCGCTTGGGCTACAACTTTGCCGAGCAGTACACGCCAAGCTTCACCGCTCATGCGTCGAAGTTTGTAGGTGGAATGCGGTTTCTGTGACGGAACCGGACGAACACCCGCATTTTAACTTGCGCCCCTGACGCCCCGCACCTAAGGACGAGGTCTTGCCTCGTTAGCGGCAGAGCAACGTTGGGGTTCACAAAATGAAGTTGGGTAGTTTGGGGCGCGTCCCGCACGCGCTGGCGATCGCCGGCATGGTCTCCTCGATGGGCGCGGTCAGCGCTTGGGGCGCGGCTGGTGACAACGGTCAATTCGTCACCATCGAAGGTCTGTATCTGCAGAAGGACGACGGCGACACGATCGCGTTCACGACGTCCGACGGCGGCGGACCCTTCGCGCTCGTCACGACCGACGATCTCGATCTGGACGCAACCGGCGGCGCGCGCATCACCGCGCAGTTCGCGGCGTTCGGCAGCACGTGGCAAGCGTCCGGCTTCGGCGTCGTCTCGTTCGATCAGGATTTCTTCATCTCCGACCTCGAACCGGGCAGCAACACCGACACGACCTACGCCGAGTTCGTCGGCGGCAGCGATGCCAGCTCCGGCCAACCGGAAAACTCCGACGAAATCCACGCCCTCGACCTCGGCCTTGAAGCCGACCTCTGGGGCGCTGAATTCTCGTGGGTCAAGAATCTCGGCGGCTACGGCTGGAACAATGTCGACTTCCTCGTCGGCGTCCGTTACCTGCACTACGGCGAGGAATTGACGTCGGACGCCTTTGACTCGCCCAACGACCTGACCGGCGACGACGACATCGACAGCGCCTTCATCGGCGTCGACAACGACCTCGTGGGCCTGCAGATCGGCTTGCAGGGCATGTGGCAAGTGTCGTCGAACGTCTCCGTCGGCGGCAGCCTGAAGGGCGGCCTGGCGGCCAACTTCGTCGACCGCGAGCGTTCGTTCGTCGATCAAGACGGCGCTGGTCTTGCCTACGCCGACAACCACGACGACGTCGGCTTCGCGCAGTTCGCGGAATTCAACCCGCGCGTCGACATCGCACTCAGCGAAACGGCGACACTCACGATCGGCGGCACCGTGCTGTGGATCAACGAAACATCGCGCGCCGCCTCGCACTACGAGACCCTCGCCGACACGACGGACGGGAACCTGCGCGACGACGACGATGAGCTGCTCTATGGCGCCTCGATCGGCCTGAAGCTCGCGCTGAACTAAGCTTGCAGAATTCGCATCAAGGGCGGGAGCAATCCCGCCCTTTTTTTGTCAGAGCTTGTTCAACGGAATCTTCAAATACGAAACGCCGTTGCTCTCGGCCTCGGGCAGGCGTCCGGCGCGCACGTTGACTTGGATGGACGGCAGAATAAGAACCGGCATCTGCAGCGTCTTATCGCGCGCCGTGCGCATGGCAACGAACGCGTCTTCGCCGATGCCGTCCTTGATATGCACGTTGCGCGCCCGCTGCTCGGTAACGGTCGTCTCCCACGCATAAGCGTCGCGGCCCGGCGCTTTGTAGTCGTGGCACATGAAAAGCCTTGTCTCGCCTGGCAACGACAAGATGCGCCGGATCGACCGATAAAGGGTCCGCGCGTCACCTCCCGGGAAATCCGTCCGCGCCGTACCATAGTCCGGCATGAACAGCGTATCGCCCACGAACACCGCGTCACCGATCTTGTAGCCCACGCACGCCGGCGTATGCCCCGGCGTGAACATGACCTCGACGTCCAGCCCACCGACCTTGAACGTCTCGCCGTCGCGCACAAGCTGATCGAAATCCTGCTCCGTGGGCACGAGTTCGGTATTAAAGACCGGCGCAAATGTGCGCTGCACATCGGTTACGTGTTCGCCGATCACGATCTTGGCGCCGGTTTTCGCGCGGATGTGCGCGCCCGACGACAAGTGATCCGCGTGGACGTGGGTTTCGAGTACAAACGCGATCCGCCAATCGCCGCGCTTCGCAGCCTCAAGGATCGCGTCCGCCGATGCCGTCGATGTCCGCCCGGACTTCGGATCGTAGTCGAGCACCGGATCTATGACGACCGCCGTCTTCGTCGCCGGATCGCCCACCAGATAGCTCACCGTAAACGTCGCGTCGTCGAAAAACGCTTGGATCTCCGCACGCATGGATTATTCGCCGCTGAGGTTAGTTAAACGCGGTGCCGGGCTTGAAGCCGAGCCGCTTGAACGCCATCGCCGCCGGGCAGAAACCCGTGAACGCCGATTGCATCAGATTCACGCCGACGAACACCGTTAGCAGCATCCATGCCGGATGTACAAAATAAGTCAGCGTCAGGGACAGCAGCACCATGAATCCTGCGAAAACGAGTACGGCCTTGTCGAGTGTCATGAGTTCTTCTTCCTTCACGTGGTTGGTCGACGTCTCGCTCTGCTCAAGACTTCAGCTTGCGGATACCCAGAACTTCCATAATGAACTTCTCGTAGAACGGCTCGCTGACGCCGCTACGCAGTTTCATCAGGAAGAACTTCTCGAACGCGATCTTGGCATAATGCACCCACTTGCCGTGCGCTGACCAATTGACGTTGCGCGGCGGAATCTGCGGCTGCGCGATGAACGCAACACCGCCGTCGCCGAAATCGGCGAGACACACCGCATTCCACGTCGGCTCATGGGTGGCAGCCTCGCCGCGCAGCAGCGCGCCGATGTTGAGCGCCGTCGCCGTCACCATGGACTCGATCATGAAGCCGGTCTTCGGCACGCCGACGGGCAATGGCGTCTTGCCGACCGGCGGAATGGCGACGCACACCCCGATCGAGAACACGTTGGGGAATGCCGGGTTGCGCTGCATTTTGTCGGCGAGGATGAACCCGCGCGGGTTCGTCAATCCTTCGATGCCGCGCACGGCGGGGACGCCGCGAAACGCCGGCAGGATCATCGAATAGGAGAACGGCAACTCGTGACGCGCCTTGACGCTGGCGTCGTCGTTCACTTCATCGACCAGCACCTTGCCGGCCTCGACCTTTGCGACCTTCGCGTTCGTGATCCACTTGATATGCCGGTTGCGCAACTCGCTCTCAAGCAAGGACTTGGTGTCGCCGACGCCGTCCAGTCCCAAATGGCCGATATAAGGCTCAGGCGTCACGAACGTCATCGGCACGCGGTCGCGGATCTTCAGGCGCCGCAGCGCCGTATCCAGGATGAACGCAAACTCATAAGCGGGGCCGAAACACGATGCACCCTGCGCCGCGCCGACCACAATCGGTCCGGGATTGGCGGCAAACGCGGCGAACGCCGCTTGCGCTTTCGTGGCGTGATCGACATGACAAATCGACTGCGTATGCGCGTCGGGGCCCAAGCCCTCGATTTCGTCGAAGGCCAGATCCGGCCCGGTTGCGATCACGAGATAGTCGTAGGGAAGCGACGTCCCGTCTTCCAGTTCGACGCGGTTCTCGTGCGGAATAACGCGCTTGGCGCCGCATGTGACGAACGCAATGTTTTTCCGCGCGAACACCGGCGCCAAATCCACCTCGATCTGCGCGCGCTTGCGCCAGTCGACAGCGACCCATGGGTTGGACGGAACGAAGTGGTAGGTCGGCCCCTGCCCCACGACGGTGACCTTGTCGCCCTCGCGCGCCTTCTCTTTCATTTCGTACGCCATCAGCGTACCGCCGAGACCGGCACCCAAAATCACAATATTGGCCATATCTTCCTCCTGCCCTCGCGGACCTTCAGCATGCGCCTGCAGGCGC
>JAWXBY010000062.1:0-59651 GCA_034440355.1 Alphaproteobacteria bacterium | reverse complement strand
TGGAAGCGCCGGGGCTGAACTACCGCATCCCCGACATTCTCTGCGCGCTGGGCACCAGTCAGCTGAAGAAGCTGGACCGCTTCGCCACGCGCCGGCGCGAGCTCGTCGCTATGTACGACGCCGCGCTCGCCAACCTCAACACGCACGTCAAATTGCTGGCGCGCACGCCGGGTGTCACCCCGGCGTGGCACCTCTACATCGCCCTGATTGATTTTGCGGCGCTCGGCGTCGACCGCGCCGCGGTGATGCAACGCCTGACCGCGCAAGGCATCGGCACGCAGGTCCACTACCTGCCCGTCTATCGCCAACCTTACTATCGCGAATTCGATCCCGCGCTAAAGCTGCGGGGGGCCGACGAATACTACCGTCGCACACTCAGCCTGCCGTTGTTCCCGGCGATGACTGACGAAGATCCTGCGCGCGTTGTACGCGCACTCGGTCAGGCGCTGGGGCTCTAAGCCCGCTCGTCGATCTCGTGCGCGATCTCTTCGCGCCGCCTGTCTTCCACCTGACGCAGATACTCGGAACGGCGAAGCATTTCCTCGGCCGGATACTGCCACAAGGTATCGCCGGTCTCGACATCGACCGAACGGTACACGAATGCCCGCGTGTTCTTATCGCGTGAGATCATCATGTGACGCTCGGCCTCGGCCGATGCTTTCCGCTGGCTCTCGCGATAGTCGTCCGTAGCGCGATTATCGGCCTGCGATCTACGCGGCGGCTCGACCGGAGGTTCCGGCCGGATCGGCGTTATGCGAGGCACGGCCACCGCTGACGGTGGTGAGACTTGAATTGGATCGCTCATAGTCGACCCTCCTTATGTACAGCCCCTAAGTCCCTCTTCTTATTGTTCTTCACGGTTTCATCAGGGAACCGATGCGTGCTTCAACGAGATACGGGGCCGGCTTAACGCGCCGGCCCCGCTCCCACTTACTTACCGGCGATTACCGGAACAGCGACAGCAGAACCGTCGGCGCTTGGTTGGCGATCGACAGCGCCGAGATGCCCAGCTGCTGCTTCGTCTGCAGCGACTGGAGACGGGCGCTTTCCGTTGCCACGTCGGCGTCGACGAGGTTACCGATGCCGTTCTGGAGTTCGTCCGACAACTTCGCAACGAAGTCCTTGTGGATGCTGAGCTTCTTCGAGTCGGTACCGAGCTGCGCCAACGCCAGGTTCAAGTTGTTGAGCGAAGTCTCGATGGTGGCGACCATCGTCGAAGCCGCAGCCTGCGTCGACACGTTGCCGGCCGCCGCCACGGTTACGAGCGAGCCGCCGAGCGACAGGTTGCGCGCCGTCGCCGTGATGGCCGACGTACCGTCGGTGTTGGCGAGAGCGGTGATGTTCGTCGAGCCTGTGACCAGCGTCGAACCGTCGAACGTAGCGTTCGACAGTGTCTTCGTGATCTGGTCACGAAGAGCGGTGAATTCCGCATTGTAGGCGGCGCGAGCGTTGGCGTCGATCGCGGTGTCTTTCGCCGCGAGCGCTTTTTCCTTCATTTCCTTCAGCAGGTCCGAAACCGCCGTGCCGGCCGCAACGCCCGTGTCGACGACGCTGATGGCGCGGTTCAAGCTGTTCGTAACGGAGTTGAAGTTCTGAACGTCAGAACGCATGCCCTGCGCAATCGCGAAGATGGCGCCGTTGTCCTTCGGACCAGCGACCTTCAAGCCGGTGTTGATGCGCTGCTGCGTGATTTCGAGTTGCTTGGTGGTGGCGTTCAGGTTTTGCAGCGCGACCATCGCGCCGTAGTTGGTGTTCACCGAAATAGACATGGGAAACTTCTCTCCGTTCTGGTCGTGGGTGGCGTTTTGCCCGCGGAGCGTTTTGCCCCGCACGCCCTTGGTCGCAATGCGCGTACCTGAAAAAGGCGCGAATTTTCTTCGCACTTCCTCAACCATTCGGATCAAGCGCGGACGCCGTTTGAGATCGCCGGTAATTCGATGCTCACCATGCGCCAGCACGGTCGTTGCGCGGCGCGCGGCAAAAACTGCCCGGCAAAATTTACCGCATGCGGCAGTTCCTGCCGGACGAGAACGAAAAAAGGCGGCGCCCGAAGACGCCGCCGAAGTCACGCTAGAAAGGAGCCAGTCTTATGTGCGGGCCGCGATGACGCGCGCCCCGCGGGTAGGCCTTAACTGCGGAACAAGTTCAAGATCACCTGCGGCGCCTGGTTGGCGATCGACAAGGCCTGGATGCCCAGCTGCTGCTTCGTCTGCAGCGACTGCAGGCGGGCGCTTTCCCTCGCGAGATCCGCGTCGACCAGATTGCCGATGCCGTGCTCGAGCTCGTCGGAAAGCTTGGCGATGAAGTTCTTGTGCAGCGTCACCTTCTTGGAGTCCGTGCCAAGCTGGGACAGTGCGAGGTTCAGCGCGTTGAGCGAGGCCTCGATGGTCGTGATCATCGTCGAAGCGCGCGCCGCCGTCGAAATGGTCGACGTCGAAGCGACGGTCACGATGGACCCGCCCAAGGACAAGTTGCGCGAGGCGACCGTGATGAACGAGTTGCCGTCGGCATTGGCCAGCGCCTGGATGTTCGTAACCGAACCGTTCAGGATGTTGCTGCCGTCGAAAGCCGCGTTCGAGACCGTTTTGGTGATCTGATCGCGCAGCGCCGTGAAGTCGGCGTTATAGGCTGCACGCGCGTTGGCGTCGATCGAAGGGTCTTTCGCCGCGAGGGCCTTCTCCTTCATCTCCTTCAAAAGTTCGGAGATGCCGGTGCCGGCCGCGACCGCCGTGTCGGCGACCGACAGCGTGCGGTTCAAGCTCTGGGTCACGGCGTTCAGCGCCATGACGTCCATGCGCATGTTCTGGGCGATGGCCCAGACGGCGCCGTTGTCTTTCGGTCCCGCGATCTTGAGACCCGTGTTGACGCGGTTCTGAACCCCTTCAAGGTCCGAATTCGTCTGGTTCAAGTTCTGGAGCGCAATCATCGCTCCGTAGTTGGTGTTCACGCTGATCATGGCAGTGGGCTCCTTCCATTCTGGACTGCATTGGGCGAACGTTCTTTGATGGCGTTCGTCCTCGGTTTGGTTACCGCAACCCTCGTGCCAACCCGAAAATGCAAGGAAATCAGCCAAAAATAAGGCCCGCACGATGGCGGGCCAGGTAAGTCTTGCAAGTTTTGCCGGGCATTGTTCGCTGCCGGTCAATTCTTTCCGCGTAACCCTTTTAGGTCGACGCACGCTGCGATAGTCCAGCCATGATCGACTTGTTGACGTCGATTAGCGGCTCAAGCGAAGCGCCGGTGCTGGCGATGTCGCTGGAGAAGCGCGACACCCACAAAGAAAGAGAGATGATCTGCGCGCGCAACGCGTCGGGCAGTTGATTGCCCTTCGACGAACAATCGACCGCCAGCGCACTCCACAGCCGCCGGTTCCAATCCAACGCGTCGACGAGCTGCGCGATGTTCGCGCGCCCGACCTTGTTCGCTTCGATCAATGCTTGGGTAACCTGCGCGAACAACCGGTACTCGGTGTCGCGCGGGTTTTCAGCGGACCGCTGCGCCTTCTGATACGCTTGCAGGGACATAAGACAGCCTCAGACCTTCGAACTCGAAAAGTTGGCGGCACTTGATCAGCGCCTTGTAGTAGTGGCCCTGCAGCACGTCGCGCGAGATGGCGACACAGGTGGCAAGAGCGTCGCGATCGGTGACGGCGTTCATGAACTCGCTCATGCGCGTCACGAATTCCTCGTAGTACTTTTCCGACTGCTCCGGATCGAGATAGAGCATCATGATCGGGAAATAGATGCGTTTGGCCGGCGTATTCGCTTCGTCGGCCTGCATGATGTCGCGATCGCGCAGGATCGATGCCTTGTTTTCGATGACAAGGCTCACACGCCGGTCGCCGTTGGTCAGCACCGCGCCGTTCAAAACGAATTTTTCACCGGGCTTAAGGGAAAGTTTCAGCGGCATCTCATGTCTCGCACCCGTCAAAGGCGCGCCCCTCTTCTAGGGTTTGGGCTCGACCCGCACGATAGGCCCGTACGGTTAATGAAGGGCTTCGCTCAAAGAAGAATTTGTGTGAACAAAATCCTACACGCCTGCGTTCAGCCTTTGTCAGCCTTAGCATCGCATTAAGCGTGCGGAACTATAGTCCGTGGACAGATCATCAGTCTAAGGATCAACGCGCATGGCCGCGAGCGCGCATGGCAAGAACGACCCGACCGCCAACAAGGCGTCCGCCCTTGCGGCCCTCATCGCCGAGAACGCGTCTCAGCCCTCAGGTCCCCGCCGCGAGTCGTTGAACGCGCTGCGCAAGGCCGTCGGCCACTACAAGAAGGGCGAATGGGCCCCGGCCGCGATCGCCGCCGCCGAAGCGGCCGATGCCGACGCGAAATCCTCCTCGGCCTTCCATCTACTGGCGCTCGCGCTCGACAATCTCGGCCAACGCCACAAGGCCTTCGAGATGTACGAGCGCGCGCTCGCCCTCGACCCGCACGACCCCGATCTCTATCTGAACATCGGCACCGCGGCCTGGAGCCTGAAGATGTACGACGGCGCGGAGAATGCCTTCCGCGCCTATATCGAGCTGCGCCCCGATTGCTCGAAGGGCTACAACAACCTGGCCGGTTGTCTGCGCGACAAAGGTCAGCTCGACGACGCGATCGCGCTCTGCCGCGACACGCTGATGCGCTTGCCCCAAGCGGCCGACCTCTGGAACACGCTCGGCACGATCATGGGAGAGGTTTGCGAGTTCGACAACGCGGCGACGTTCTACAAGGAGGCGCTGCGCCTAGATCCCAAGATGGCGCGCGCATACCACAACCTGGCTTATGCGCTGAATCACGTTGGGCCGCTGGAAGAGGCGATCGCCAACTACACGCGCGCACTGGAGCTATGCGGCAACGAGAATGACCGCGCGGAAATTATCCACGCGCGCGGCTTTTCCTTCCTGGCCCAAGGCCGCCTTGCCGAGGGCTGGGCCGAGTACGAGGCGCGTCACCTGCCTCACTTCAGTCAATCGAACCATTTCGCTGTTGCCGCGCCCCGCTGGGACGGCGAAGATCTGAACGGACGCAAGCTCCTCGTGGTCGGAGAGCAAGGCCTCGGCGACGAGATCATGTTCGCCGGCCTCATCCCGGATTTGATCGAACGCGTGGGACCGCAAGGCAAGGTGATGATCGCCTGCGACCACCGCCTCGTTCCGCTGTTTCAGCGCTCCTTCCGCGAAACGCACGTTGGGCTCTCGATGCACACGCATCACAACGCCAAGCCCGTGCGCGTCGTGCACTGGGCGCAGGGCGACATGAAGCCCGACTTTTACACGCCGATGGGCTCGCCGCTCGGGATGTTGCGCAAGACCGTCGAAGACTTCCCGCGCACAGCCTTCTTGAAGCCTGATCCGGATCGCGTGCGCTTCTGGCGCGATCGGCTCGAAGCCTTGGGTCCGGGCCCCTATGTCGGCATTTGCTGGCGCTCGATGCTGCAAACGACGCAGCGCAAGAAATTTTTCAGCGCTCTGGAGCAGTGGCGGCCCGTCCTCGAAAAGACCAGCGTCAAGTTTATCAACATCCAATACGGCGACGCGAAAGCGGAGATCGACAGCGTACGTGAGAAATTCGGCGTCGCGATCCATGACTTCGACGACCTCGATCTAAAGATGAATCTCGACGACAACGCAGCGCTCTGCGCCGCACTGGATCTTGCCGTCTCTGCACCAACGGCGGCAGGCGCAATCGCCGCGGGAACGGGGACCGAAACCTGGTTCCTGCTGGCCGCGCCCCAAGGCTGGACGCAGCTCGGCACAGACCATTATCCCTGGTACGCAAACACGCGAGTCCTTGCGCCGGAGAAATTCGGCGACTGGCCTTCGGTGCTGAAGAGACTTGGGAAAGAGATCGAGAGCTACGCCGAACGCGCTTAGCTCGACCAGAGAACCGATGATGACCTTGACCGAACCGTGCCCGATTTGCAGCGCCCGAGCGTCGCGCGAAGTTCAGCGCCAACACCTTGAGCTCGCAGGCCTAGGCCGTGTCGATATAGGTTTCGGCAATTGCGAAGCCTGCGGGCATATCTATCAAGTGCGCCAAGCCCCGGACCACATTCTGGGTCGCTACTACTCGGCGTTCTCCAACTACACCTGCTTTGACGTCGAAGCCGCACGAAACGCGCCGCCGTCGCCGTTGACCCGCAGATTGCTGGCGCTGGCCGAAACGCAGGGGCCGAAGAAAGGCACCGCCTACGAAGTTGGTTGCGCGACCGGCCGGCATCTCGCGCACTTCGCCAAAGCCGGGTGGAAGGTCGGCGGATGCGATCCGTCGCCAAAAGCCTGCGAGCAAGCGCGCGAGATCTACGGCATCGACGTCGATTGCGGTATGGAGAGCGATGCACTTCCGAAGCGATCGGGCCTCGACATGGTCGTCTTTTCGGGTGTGCTCGAGCACTTGAAGGACCCGCGTGGCGCCCTGGTACGCGCACACGACGCCCTCGCCGACGATGGACTCGTTCTGCTGGAAGTGCCGTGCGCGACCGCGCCGCATCTCTTGCCGCCCGGATGGTTCACGTTCGAGCATCTGCAATATTTCTCCGAGGCAAGCCTTGTTCGCATGCTGAACGAGGCGGGCTTCGCGCCGCTTGAGCTGCGCATCGCGCTCGATGTGTTCATCTACCCGGCCATTGCCGTGATCGCGCGCAAGACGAAGACGCGCATCGACACCGACGACCGTGGACTTGGCGTCGCGCAGTCGCGCCATTTCCTCGAGCAAGTCATCGCCCGCGACGACAATCTCTGGCGCACCAGCGCCAAACGCCTGCGGCATCTCGACGGCCCCGTCTTTGTTTGGGGCGCCGGGGTCCACACGGCTCAACTCTTCGACCGCACGCCGCTCCTCCAGCAAGCCACTGTCAAGGCGATCGTCGATCGCGACAGTCAGAAACACGGCCTTGAGCAGGCCGACCGACCGATCATCGCGCCGGAGGCCTTCTTCGCGGAAAGCAAAGGCGAACCCGTCGTCATCTCGTCTTTTGCGGCCGAGGCGGAAATCGCCGCCGCGCTAGCCAAGGCCGGCGTTGCGCAAGACCGGATCGTCCGCCTCTACACCTAAGGCGTTAGCCCAGGATTAACCACGGGCTACTAGCCTTCCATCTGAACAATCAGGGCAGAGGTCCATGATGGCGAACTGCCTTTTGTGCGCAAGGGTCGACCTAGAGAAGGTTCAAGACCAAGTCTTGGATATTGCAGGCGTCGGACGCTGCGAACTCAGCTTCGTCGTTTGCCGACGCTGCGGCCTTCTTCATCAGAACCCGCTCGTCGCGCCCGAGCTTCTGACGAAGCATTACGAGCTGTTCTCGAACTACACGATTGCAGATCCAAAAGCCGCACGGCAGGCGCCGCCTTCGTCGCAAACGATGCGGCTGATGGCATTGCAGCGCGATGCGTTCCCCGGTGCACGGTCGGTCTATGAAATCGGCGCCGCAGCAGGCACGGCGCTCAACGCATTCAAGCGCCAGGGCTTTGCCGTCGGCGGCTGCGATCCGTCGCACACCGCCACGACCCAGGCCATGGAAATCTTCGGCATCAAGGTCGATCGTACGGATGCGGAGCAAGCGGCGCCCCACGTCGGTCAGTTCGACATCGTGCTGATGTCGCACGTGCTTGAGCACTTTCGCGACCCGCTCGCTACGCTGAAACAGCTGCGCGCGCACATGCGCACCGGCGCGGGCCTCATCCTCGAAGTGCCGTGCGCAACGGCTGCCGAGCTACTGCCGCCAGGCTGGTTCGCCTTCGAACACATCACCTATTTCTCACCTGCAACGCTCACCGCAATGTTGCAGGCCGCCGGATTCGAGCCGCTCGAACTCCGCGTCAATCTTGGCGCGCCTATCGCGCCGGTCCTCGCCGTTGCCGCCCGGGCGGCGCAAACGCATTCGCTGCCCTCAGACACGCCAGCAGACGCTCTGGCGTTCGCGCATCGTGTGGCTGAGCGCGACGCCATGCTTTGGCGGCAGACGGGGCAACGCTTGGCGACTGTCACCGGTGATGTCGTCATATGGGGCGCAGGCGTCCACACCGCCCAGCTTCTCTTCCAAACGCACCTAACGCAAAAGGCGCACGTGACCCTGATCGTGGATCGCGATCGCCAGAAATGGGGACACAAACTGGGCCCCTACCCGATCGCCGCGCCAACCGAGCTCAAGCCGGGACCAACCGGCCCAACGGTCGTGGTTTCGTCGTACGCGTTCGAAAGCCAAATCCGCGATACGCTCTTGAGTATGGGCGTCGGCGCCAACCGTATCATCACGCTCTACGAAGACCGCCGCGCCGCGCGCGAGGCCGCGTAGAGATCAGTTTCGGAGAATCGCAATGACACTTCCTGCATCGCCGTTGAAGACATCTCGTTCGCTCTCGAACATGCTCGCGTTTCAGCGGTATGTCGTCGTCGGCGCCAACAGCGGCGGCGATCAAGTGAAGGACTTTCTCGAAGAACACGGAAAAAGCGTCGCCGCCTTCACCGACTTGAACGCCGACCTTTGCGGGGTCAAACGCGCAGGCGTCGACGTCATGGCGCCCACGTCCCTCGACCGTTTCGTCGACGCCGATACAGCCTTCGTGATCGGCACCATCCGCCAACGCGATGCCGCTGAGCTGTTGGTCGACGCCGTAGGCGCATCGCCGGAACGCATCTTTCCCTTCGTGAATCCGATGTTCGCGCCGCATTACGACGCGGCGATCTGGGACCAGCTCGCACCGCGCCTCGCGGTCGTACGTTCGCGTTTGTCGGACGCAAACTCGCGCGCCTATTTCGACGGCGTGACCGCGTTCTATCGCACGCTGGATGCAAGGCATCTCGTGCCAAGTCACGAACGCATCGGCCAGTATGGCTACAAGGCCGCCGGCGCCAACCCGCGCCCCGGCGACACGATCGTCGACTGCGGCGCCTTCACCGGCGACACCATCGAGGAATACCTCGTCGCAGCCGGCGGCAACTGCCGCATCTTTGCGCTTGAAGCATTCCTTCCGAACTTGAGGCACTTGGTCGCCCGTATAGCCGAGCGCAATCTCAAATCGGTGGTGACGCCTCTCCACGTCGCCGTGGCTGGACAACAAGGCGCCATGATCATTGCGGGCGACGACACGAACCCGGATGCAACAGCGACGACGGTGCTCAAAAACGAAGGCTATCGCGATCTCGTCCTCACAGAGACGCTGGACAACATCTTCCTCAAACATATGCCGACCCGGATCGACTACCTGAAAGTGGACGTCGAGGGCGCCGATGTCGACGCACTCAAAGGCGCGTCGCGCATCTTGCGTGAACACCGGCCTGTCGCCGCAGTCGCGGCCTACCACAAGCCGGAACACGTCGCCGAAATTCCCGAACTTCTTGCGGAAGCACTGTCGCCCTGCCGGATCTACGCCGCGCACGACCCCAAGTGGAACTTCCACATCCACTACATCGCCGTTCCGGAAGAACGCGCGGTATCGTCGTCGCACTGAAGGCGAGGGGATAGATCTACGACTGACCGCCCGTAACGCTGGCCATCGTGTCACGGCAACGTGAACCAGCCGCCTTGCCGTATGTTCTCCTTTAGCTGAAGCTTCGGCACCCTTTGCCATGCGTAAGGAGGACTACGCCGATGCGCGATCTACGTCTCGACCGTCGCACCTTCCTGGCCGCCTCGGCTGCCGCTGCCGTTGCACCAGCAGTGAAGGCTCAGCCGTCGATCCTCACGCGCGCAATTCCGAAATCGAACCAGGCAATACCTCTCGTTGGCTTGGGCAGCTGGATCACCTTCAACGTCGGCAACGACCCCACCGGTCGTGCAGCGTCCACGGCAGTCATGCGCGCGTTCTTCGCAGCAGGCGGACGCCTGATCGACTCCTCGCCCATGTACGGCTCATCGCAAGAGGTCATAGGTGAGGGCATCAGGAAGGCCGGCAACGCCCAACGCCTCTTCGCCGCGACAAAGGTCTGGATCTCCGGCGGCTCGAACGGCCCCACGCAGATCGAAGAATCGCGCCGCTTGTGGACTATCCCGAAATTCGACCTGCTTCAGGTGCACAACCTGCTGTCGTGGGAAGAACATTTGCCGACGCTCTTCGCAATGAAGGCGGCCGGCAAACTGCGTTATGTCGGCGTCACCACATCGCACGGCCGCCGCCACGACGACCTCGAACGCATCATGCGCACGCAGCCCATCGACTTCATCCAAGTCACCTACAACGTGGCAAGCCGTGACGTCGAAGCGCGCGTCCTGCCGCTCGCCGCCGAGCGCCGCATCGCCGTCATCATCAACCGCCCCTTCGAAGGCGGCGACCTCATCGCCGAGACAAAAGGCAAGCCCCTACCCGCTTGGGCCGGCGAAATCGGCTGCAAAAGCTGGGCGCAGATCATGCTGAAATTCATCATCTCGCATCCCGCCGTCACCTGCCCGATTCCCGCCACCACGCGCGTCGATCACGTGCAAGAAAACCTCGCGGCGGCATCCGGCATACTCCCCGACAAAGCGATGCGCGCCCGCATCCTTGCCGCGGTGGGCACGGCCTGATGTCGGAGTGGTGGACATATTCGCTCTCCGACTTCCTGCTTTTCTCTCCGCGCACCTACCACCGCCTCTTCGAACTCTACAACGAAGCTGTCTGGCCCGCGCACGTCGCGGCGGTTGCACTCGCCATCGCGATCGCCATATCACTGCGCCGCAACGACGGTCGCACCGTAGCAGCCATCCTGGCCGCCACATGGCTATGGATCGCATGGGCGTATCACCTCGACCGCTACGCCACGATCAACTGGACCGCCGTCTATTTCGCAGCCGCCTTCGCGTTTCAATCGTTGCTGCTGCTGTGGACCGGCGTCGTCCGCAATGCGCTCGACCTCTCAAGCCGACTCCGGATAGGCCTCGCTCTCGTCGCCTTTGCGCTCGTCATCCAACCAACGATCGCGCTGCTTCTCGGCCGCCCGTGGACTCAATCGGAAATCTTCGGTCTAGCCCCCGACCCCACGGCAATTGCCACACTCGGCATCTTGGTGATGGCCAGGCGGCCGCATTGGCACCTACTGACAATCCCGATCCTCTGGTGCATCTTCACCGGCCTCACGCTCTGGACGATGGAAGAGCCGGACGCATTGGTGTCGCCCATCGCCGCAACTCTGGCGCTCGCGGTCGCGGCATGGAAAACTCTCGCGCCGCTAAGAGAGCCGCGCGATGAAAATCACTGACGTTGAAAAATTCCTGCTGTCACTGCCGCACGCGACGGTCACCGTCCAATGGGGTAACGACCGCGTCTTCAAGATCGCAGGCAAGATGTTCGCCGTCATCGGCATGGACGAGGCCAAAGCACCGGCCGGCATGTCGTTCAAAGCGTCGGAGGAAAGCTTCCGCATCCTCACCGAACTCCCAGGCATCATCCCCGCGCCATACCTGGCGCGCGCCCATTGGGTCAAACTCGACAAGGCGACCCGCCTGCCGGCAAAGGATTTGAGGGCCTACCTAACGCGCGCCCACAACATCGTCGCGTCAGGTCTGACAAAGAAGCTGCAGAAGGAACTGGGACTGCTGCGCTAACTTACCAAGGCCGCACTCGGTCTTCCGGCCTCAAATAAAGCTTCTCGCCCGGCTTCACGTCGAACGCCGCGTACCAAGCGTCAATGTTGCGCACCGCGCCGTTCACCCGCGCCATCGCCGGCGAATGCACATCGCTGACCAAGAGATCGCGCAACCGTTCCTCGCGATACTTCACCCGCCATGATTGCGCGTAGGAAAGGAAAAACCGCTGATCGCCGGTCAATCCATCGATCACCGGCGCAGGCTTACCGCCCAGCGCGATCTTGTAAGCGTCATACGCGATCAGAAGACCGGCAAGATCGGCGATATTCTCGCCTAGCGTCTGCTGCCCGTTGATCTTGAGCCCCTTGATCGGCTCATAGGTATTGTACTGCCCGACCAGCTTCTGCGCTTCGGCCGTGTAGCGCGCAGCGTCTTCCTTCGTCCACCAATCGCGCAGCACGCCCTTCGCGTCCGACTTACGGCCCTGGTCGTCGAAACCATGGCTCATCTCATGCCCTATCGTCGCACCGATCTCGCCGTAGTTCGACGCGATGTCGGCCGCAGGATCATAGTAAGGCGCCTGGAGAATGCCGGCCGGGAACACGATCTCGTTCCGCTGCGGCCAGTAATAGGCGTTGTTCTCCTGCGGCACCATCAGCCACTCATGCGTGTCGATCGGCTTGCCGAGCTTATTCAGCATGTCCGTCCACTGCCACGCCGTGGAGCGCACGACGTTGCCGACCAAATCGCCGCGATCGATCTTGAGCGACGCATAGTCCTTCCACTTGTCCGGATATCCGATCTTCGCCCCGAACGCATTGAGCTTGGCGTGCGCCTCTTTCTTCGTCGAAGCGCTCATCCAAGACGCCTTGTCGATCAAATTGCCGAGCGACGTGCGGAAGTGCTTGATCATTGTCTCGACGTCCGCCTTCGCCGACGCCGGGAAATACTTCGCGACATAAAGCTGGCCCAACGGCTCGCCCAGGTAGTTGGACAGCATGTCCATCCCGCGCCGCCACCGTTCCTGCTGCTTGGGCTGTCCACGCACGATCGTGCCGTAGAAAGCAAAGCGTTCGGCGTCGAACGCCTTCGGCAAATACTGCGCGTACCCCGTCAGCAGGTGATAGCGCATATACGCCTTCCACTGATGAAGCGGTACGGAGTCGATGAGCTTCGACACCGCAATCAGCGTATCCGGCTGCCCGACCAGAAACTCGGTCTGCTTCTCAACCCCGGCAGCTTCGAGGATCAAATTCCAATTATACCCGACCCCGAGCCCGTCGAACTTCGCTTTCGGCCACAAATTGTAGGTCAACTCGTCGTCACGCGCCTTCTCAAGCGGCCAATGCGCCTTCGCGATCTCCGTCTCGATCGCCAGCACCCAATCCGCCTGCTCGCCCGCGTTCTTCACGCCGCCGAGCTTCAGCATCCGCTCGACATGCGCGCGCAACTCGCCGCGCAACTTTTTGAACTCCGCCGTATCCTTCAAATAATAGTCGCGATCCGCAAAACTCAAACCCGTCTGATAGAAGCGGAAGATGTAGCGCGTCGGCTTCTTCGCATCGATGTCGACATAGCCCGCGATCGGCGTATCGAGATTGTTGCGCATGGCAAGGCCGAAGCGCATCGCCATCTCGGCCTTCGTGTTCATGTTTTCGATCGCGTCGAGCTCCGCCTTGATCGGCGACAAACCCTTCGCCTCGATCCCGGCTTCATCCATGTAGCTGGCATAGAGATCACCGATCTTCTGCTGCACGCTTCCGGCCGCCGCCTTCGTCTTCGCTGCGTCTTCGACCAGCCCGCGCAACCGCGGCTTCAACGTGTTGTCGATCGTGAGGTCGATGCCGGTGAACGTGCGGTCCGCGGGGATGGGCTCACTCTTCACCCACGTGCCATTCACGTAAAGAAAGAAGTCGTCCCCCGGCTTCACCGTCTTATCGATCGCCGCAACGTCCTGCCCCCACGTCCCGTATTCCGGCTTCTTCGTATCCGCGGCCAGCGCCGATGTCCCGAATGAGGCAACAAGTGCAACGGCCGTCAGTGTCGTCCTAAGCATGATTTTCCCGTGCGAAAAGCGCGTCCCAACCGGCGCGCAGTATCGCGGGGCCGCCGCCGGAAGCAACAGCGCCAGACCCTCACGTTTGGGTGACAAAGGTGGTCGTCTTGCGTGGGGGCCGCCGACCCCCTAGTTTCGCGGGACCGCTATTTCACAACCTGCCAGGGAATCCCATGAAGAAGTTCGAAGGCACCAGCAACTACGTCGCGACCGAAGACCTGCGCATCGCCGTCAACGCCGCGATCACGCTGGAACGCACGCTGCTGATCAAAGGCGAACCCGGCACCGGCAAAACGGTCCTCGCCTTCGAGGTCGCAAAGGCCATCGGCGTGCCCATCATCCAGTGGCACATCAAGTCGACGACGAAAGCCCAGCAAGGCCTCTACGAATACGACGCCGTCAGCCGCCTGCGCGACAGCCAACTCGGCGACGAGCGCGTCAAGGACATCAAGAACTACATTTCGAAGGGCAAGCTCTGGGAAGCCTTCACCAACAACGAACGCCCCGTCCTTCTGATCGACGAGATCGACAAGGCCGACATCGAATTCCCAAACGATCTTCTGCTCGAACTCGATCGCATGGAATTCTTCGTCTACGAAACCGGCGAGACGATCAAAGCCAAACAGCGCCCGATCGTCATGATCACCTCGAACAACGAAAAGGAACTGCCGGACGCCTTCCTGCGCCGCTGCTTCTTCCACTACATCAAATTCCCCGACCGGGACACGATGAACAAAATCATCGACGTCCATTACCCGAAGATCATGGACAAGCTGGTCGGCGAAGCCCTGAACATCTTCTACCAAATCCGCGACGTCCCCGGCCTGAAGAAGAAACCGTCGACCTCAGAACTGCTCGACTGGCTGAAGCTCCTCATGGCCGACGACATTAGCGCCGAAACCCTGCGCGAACGCGACCCGTCCAAACTCATCCCGCCCCTGCACGGCGCACTGCTCAAGAACGAGCAAGACGTTCACCTCTTCGAACGTTTGGCGTTCTTGGCGCGTAGAGAAAGAAACTGATCATGGCAAAGCCGCAGCTTGGTGCGTTCGTGGCCATCTCCACACTTGCCCTTGCTGCAGCAGCGGCCGCGGACACGCTGCCGGCCGATTGGTCGGCCCGCGCGGACGGCGCGTTGACGCATGGACCGAGCGGTGTCGTTTGCCCGACTGAGGTCGCCGGCTTCAAAAGAACCGGCATCGACAGCAAAGGGGCGCCCGACTCGGCGTCTGCGCCTATGCCGGTGAGCAGGATCGCGAAGGCCTAATCCGCGTGCGCCAATATGTGCCGGGACTCGGCGACACACCGCTCGCCGTCCAAAACGACAAGATGCTGATGGAGCCGCAGTCGGGCCGGAAAATCGTGGCTGGCCAACGCGTCGGACCCGGGCCCGACAAGAACGGTGCGCCGACGCAGCAATTCGTACTCACGATCGCGCGCAAAGGTCTCCTGGTCGACTGCATCACCCGCCAACTCAAAAGCGACCAAGGCAAGGACGCGATGGACTTCGCGTTCGCCTGCAGCGAACTGCAGCCGGAATGATGTCGCCGCGACGCTCGGGATGACCGCGCACAATCGCGTTGCGAGCAGAAAACCCAATCTCGAACAACCGCGAATTGTTCTCCTACATTACGAACGCGCGAAAGCCACCGTTGCGATGGTGTCGACGCATCTGGCCAGTTAAACTGGCCGGGTGCCGGCGCATGTATCTGGCGAGGAGGAATTGCACTTGAAATACGCTCTAACCGCAGCCGTGGCCTTGGGCCTTTTGGCAACATCCGCATGGGCGAAAACGCCTGGCGAAGAAGCGCAAGCGATCGTCGCCGCCGAGCCTAAGGCCAAAGGCGTCTGGGTTGCCGGCGACAACGGCATTCTCCTGCATACGAAGAGCGGCCTTAAGTGCCCAGCTGGCGACACGGACTACGGCAACTTCAACCAGGTACTGCGCCTGACGGCCGTCTCCGTCGACGACACCGCCGGCAACCGCGCGACGTGCCGTTTTGATGTCCTCTCGAAGGGCAATCCGTCCGTGCCGCCGATGAAGCTCACCATCACCACCGAGCAAAAGGCGGCAGGGAACGGCGAACCGCTCGATCGCGCGCGTACGGCGTTCCTGTCGGTCAACCCCGGCTGGAAACCGGATACGAAAGCCAACGCCTTTCATCAACGCGAATTCAGCGGCAAGTACGAGCTGAAGACGAAGGTCGGCATTTTCACCGCCCGCGTCTTCTCGTTCCGCAACGACGCGCCACCCCAGCCCATGCTCGCGCACGTGGCCGCCGGCGACATCCGTGACTGGATCCTGATGTTCACGATCGCGGGCTCGGAGAGCCAAACGGAGATCACCACCGCCGACAGCGCCCTCTTCCTATCGCTCTGGACCGACATCGGCGGCGACGTGCTGGACGCGTCGGTCGCCCGTTAGGTGCGCACAAACACCCCAAGCCATGCTGACTTCGGCACACCGGAGTCAGCATGAGTTCGTTCGCAGGCATCCTTTTGATAGCCGCACAAGCGGCCGCACCGGCGCTGGTGCATGAGCGTACGTTCGAACCGCTCACCGTCGTTGACCCCGTCCCCACGTCAAAAAGTATCTGGCACGTCAATGCCGCCGGCGACGCAGTCCACGCGCAGTCGACACTCGTATGCCCCGCCCGCGCCGGCCAATTCAAAGGCGGCCATGCCACCGTCCATGATGGCTTCGGCTTGGATGTCAGTTGCAGCTTCGACCTCCCCCATGCAGCACGCATCACGATCTTCCTGACCAAACGCACGGGCCAGTCGTTGCAGGACGACTTCAACGCCACCCGCGCCGCGATCGCTGCGCATCGACCGAACCAGGATCTGAGCGAGATTCAGACGGACGACCTCGTCGGCCCACCGAACTTTTTGAGTACGTCATACGCCCTCGACGACGGCAACGCCGCGATGGGCGTTTGGATGGCCGACCTCTCCGGCTGGACGCTCAAGTATCGCGCCTTTTATGTCGAGAGCGCACACGTCGCCACGATCGAAGCGCTCGTTAAACTCGTCAATCAAATGCGGACGACGGCAGCCGTTCATCTGGCGGCGTGCGCTGCCGCCCCACCGGTGGTCCGCAGCGGCACGCAGATTACCGACCGCGAACTTACGCGCCGGCTTTCACTGATCGCCGGGATGTCGGAACAGGCCGGCGACGAGAGCATCACGCCGCTTCCGAAGAACGAACGCTGGTGCGTCGAGAGCAAGATCGAAGCCCGCGAAGCGCCGATGCTCTACTGGCGCAACGTCGCCAACAACGGCGCCGACGGCCCGGTCGATCGCCTGACGCTGATGACCGAGGAAGAACCGCCGACCTGGCTCATCAGCGCCAACGCCACCGCCAGCATGCTCGTCGATGCCAGGGACGGCCCCGGCGCACTCATCCATCAACTGACCGAACCGCGCGACGGCAAAGTGTTCATGTTCACCTACTACCGCGGCCGCCCATCCCTCACGACTCTGGCGCCACTCGTGCGCAGCATCATCGCCGGTCAGGTGAGGCCGATCGCCAAATACGACCCCGCGACCAACACCGTCACCCTGCCGAAGGGTCCGAAGCCGGGCAATTGATGCAAATGCCTGAAAGCACCGACGCACACGACAAGCCGACCCTGGCGTTCTACGCGACCGAAGCTGCCGCCTATGCCGCGCACTCCGAAAAGACCGGCGCAACCAAGGCGCTCGCCACGTTTCTCACCGCATTGCCGAAAGGCGCAGCTGTACTCGATCTCGGCTGCGGGACCGGCCGCGACACGCGCGCACTCATCGAAGCCGGCATGACGGTGACGGCCGTCGACGGCGCCCCCGAGATGGCGCGCGAAGCTGAAAAGCGCCTCGGCATCGCGGTCCGCGTTCAGTTGTTCGAAAACCTCGACGACATGGAAGTCTTCGACGGCATCTGGGCGAACGCGTCGCTCCTCCACGTACCGCGTGCGGGACTTCCTGCAGTGTTCGCGCGCGTCTATCGCGCGCTGAAGCCCGGCGCCCTTCTCTACGCAAGCTTCAAGTCGGGCGGCAAAGATGGGCGCGACAAGCTCGACCGTTACTACAACTATCTCGATGCCGACGAGGTGACCGCTCTGTTGCGCGGAGCCGGAGCCTGGTCGTCGATCGACATCAAGCAGGGTCGCGGCACGGGTTACGACGGTACGGAAACAGGCTGGGTCCAGGTTTTCGCGCGGAAATCGCACGATGGCGCATTCTGACTGGCGGCGCTAAACTGAAATTGACGAGCCATTGGTGAATCGATGTTCCTGAACTTCTTCCACGACCTGCGCCAAGCCAAGATCCCGGTGACCTTGAAAGAGTACCTCGCCTTGATGGAGGGGCTCGACAAGAAGGTCATCGATATGAAGGTCGATGAGTTCTACTACCTCTCGCGCACGGCCCTCGTGAAGGACGAGCGCAATCTCGACAAATTCGATCGCGTCTTCGCGCACGCGTTCAAAGGCATGGAAGCGCTCGACCCTACCGATCTCGCGCAGATCCCCGAAGACTGGCTGAAGGCCCTCACCGAAAAATATCTGTCCGAGGAGGAAAAGAAGCAGATCGAATCCCTCGGCGGCTGGGACAAGCTGATGGAGGAGCTGAAGAAGCGCCTCGAAGAACAAAAGAAACGCCACGAAGGCGGCAACAAGATGATCGGCACCGGCGGCACCTCGCCCTTCGGCGCCTACGGCTACAATCCCGAAGGCATCCGCATGGGCCAAGACAAAGGCCGCCACGGGAAGGCCGTCAAAGTCTGGGACAAGCGCGAATACAAGAACCTCGACGACAGCGTCGAACTCGGCACCCGCAACATCAAGATCGCGCTACGCCGCCTGCGCAAATGGGCCCGCGAGGGCGCGCTGACCGAACTCGATCTGCCTGAAACGATCCGCCACACCGCCCATCAAGGCTACCTCGACCTCGTCATGCGGGCCGAGCGGCACAATAAGGTGAAGGTCCTCATCTTCTTCGACATCGGGGGCTCGATGGATGCGCACATCAAGCTGTGCGAGGAGCTGTTCTCTGCCGCGCGCACCGAATTCAAGCACATGGATTTCTACTACTTCCACAACTGCGTCTACGAAAGCCTGTGGAAGGACAACCGCCGCCGCCACAACGAAAAGACGCCAACCTGGGACGTGCTCCACAAATACCCGCACGACTACAAAATCGTGATCGTCGGCGACGCGACGATGAGCCCCTACGAAATCACCTACCCCGGCGGCTCAGTCGAACACTGGAACGAAGAACCCGGCGCCGTCTGGCTCGAACGCTTGACGCGCATCTACGAGCACGTGATCTGGCTCAACCCCGTCCCCGAACGCCACTGGGAATACACGCCCTCGATCCAAATCATGAAACAGATCGTGAGCGACCGCATGTACCCGCTGACGCTCGAAGGGCTCGACAAGGCGATGCGCGAACTAAACCGCTGACGCGCGACTAGTGGCAATCTTCCGTCATTGGCCCCCGGCCATCGGGACTGGGCACCCACGTACATGTCGGCGGATCTTCGGGTCGCGGGGGCGACGTTCCTTGAACCATCTGCACCACGCAGCGCACTTCGGTGTCGGATGGGCTGCTCTTGGACGGCGGTAATGTGAAGAACATGCTGTCGCCGGGCGCAAGACACTCGCTCCGCGCTTCGACGCGCAGGGTGTTTTTCGGAAAGCGAGGGAAGCACTCGTTCACAAACGTCACAATGAATAACCCCCAGCTGTCGCGCGTGCCGACATCGACGAGCAGCTTGCGTGGGCTCCTGACTCTCCAATTGTCGATCGAGGGCACATGAACGCACGCCGACCGGCTCGACGGTCGGTCGGCGGCCAACGCTGGCTGCGCGAGAGCGCCGATCAAAAGTGCAAAACAAAATAAGAGCGCGCGTTTCATAGCCTCTCCATTTCTTGAATCGCATTTGACTGTTACGCACGTGAACTACATCAATAAAGATAATTGCAGTCCACCAACCACAAAACCAACAGGTTATCCGGCAACGCCGATTTGTGTCAGCCACGCGACACATAGATGTGGCCATTGCCCCGCAGGAAGCTCCGGCGTGCGCAACGCAAAGCCGTGCGGCGCGTCGGCGAAGACATGCAACGCCGCACGCGCGCCGAAAGCTGCGTGAAGGCGACGGCCATTTTCGACCGGCACCACAGCGTCATTCTCCGAATAGAAGATGAAAGCCGGCGGAGGATCGGGCGCAAGCTGAGCATCGGGCTGAACAGCGTCATAGAGCGCCTGTTTCTCCGGCGGCGTCAGCGGCGGCTTGCCGACAACGACGGTCCGCCCCGCCGCGTTCGTCGAGATCGGCGCATAACCCACAATCAGAAAATCCGGACGGCTCGCGATTCCCGCATGCGCTGAAACCGGCGCACGCCAGGCGTCCGGATAAGCGGCGGTCAGCGACGCTGCAAGGTGTCCCCCGGACGACAAACCCAGCGCGCCGACACGGTTGATCCCCATCGCAGCACCCCGCGCTCGAATGAGGCGCATGGCCTCCATCGCATCGTTGACAGGCGCCTGAACGCCGTTCGCCGCATTCGGAAAGCGATGCGCCAGAACGAACGCATGAAAGCCTATACCGGTGAGCCAGCGCGCGATCTCGACGCCTTCCTTGCCGATGACAAGCTTCGTGTAACCGCCACCCGCACAGACCAAGACGGCGCCGCCGTTCGGATGTCGTGGCACAAAGCCAAAGACGCCGGGGTTCGGAACGCCGATAACAACGGCGTCTTCGACGGAGACGCCGGGCTGGCCCTCGATGTCGATCGCTACGATGGCATCCCAAAGCGGCCAAACGAAATCTTCGCCGAGCACCGGGCGATTAGAGCGCGCTAGTCGACACTGCGCCGGTTCGTTATGGCGCGTCCGACATAACCGGCGATCCAAACGACCGATGTGATAATGAACGCCCGGGTCAGCAGCATGAAAAGCCCCCACGCAATCGCAATATCGCTGACCGTGAAATCGAACGCCGCCGCAAGCGTGTCCCACCCCAAGAACGACGCAAACCCAATCGCGCTTTCTTTCAGCGCACGCGCGAACTGCGTCACCGCACTGATCCACGTCGGCTCATAGACCAGCAGCACGCCGATGACGACGAACGTCAGCAGGAACGAAACGAAGCTGCGCCAATTATCGTAGATGGCTTTGACGAGTGATCCCACGGGGCCGTCCCTTATCTTCTTCTTCCAGCGCGGGATGCTCCGCGCCCCAATATCCTAAGTCAAGCAACGGCCCGGCCCCCCCGTTAGGGATAGGCATTCCGCACACTTCGCCGCCCCCTGTGCCCGGGAAGGCGCGCTATTCCGCAGCCGCACGTGCAGACCGCTTCGCCGGCACGGCCTTGCCGGTCAGATACCCGACCAGCATGCGCGTCACCTCTTCCGCCAACACACCCGACTTCAGATCGGCAAGCCGCTCTGTCACCGCATTATGCACCACGGCCTCGACCGTATGCGTCACAAGGTAAACGGCGAGGTCGAGATCAGCGACCGCGATCTCCGCGCGCTTGGCCTCGAACGCATCCCGCACGCGCGACACCATGCGCTCCGTGAACGCCGCTTCCCAGTCGAGCTTGCCGAGCGGCGGCACTTCCGACAGCACGCGATGCAATTCCGGATCGACGAGATGCGCGCGCACATTATGCTCGATCGCGATCCGCACCACCTCGGCCAGCGGCGCGCTCTTCGCCCGCTCGGCCATCGCCTCGATGCCGTCTTCGATCGCATGTGTATGCCGGCGCATCAGTTCGCCGAGCAACGCATCCTTGTTTGGAAAATACTGATAGAGCGACCCGATGCTGACCCCCGCCTTCTCGGCCACGCGATTGGTCGTGAACGCGTCATACCCGTCACGGACCAAAATGCGAGCAGCCGCCGCAAGGATCGTATCCACGGTCGCGCGCGACCGGTCCTGTTCCGGCAGTTTCCGCGGACTTGCCACCGTTTTCTTCCTGCGCGCCATGGCCGTTCCGTTTGCGAGTATCGAACTTGAGCAAAAACTCGTATAACATGAGTAATAGCTCACTTTACACAACTTTACAATCGAAGAGAGACGGAAAGATGAGCGCCGCCCCGCAGGCCGAAGACTGCAAGCAGCCGCCGAAAGTCGTGGTGCCGGTCATCAACGCGCATCGCTGCGAAGGCGCCGGCGATTGCGAGGAAGTCTGCCCTTATGACGTGTTCCAGCTGCGCAAGCTGACCAAGCCCGAAATGAAAGCCTTGCCTTTCGGCCCCTGGCTGAAAGTCTTGGCCCACGGCGGCAAGCAAGCCTTCGTCGTCAACGGCGACGCCTGTCACGCCTGCGGCTTGTGCGTTGCGGCCTGTCCCGAAAAAGCAATCCGCCTCATCCGTGGGGCCGCGTGATGCTGAAGAAGATTGATACGGGTCTCGCCGATCCGAAAGTCGCGGCAACGCTGAAAAAACTGCACGCGCGCGCAAGAGGCGACGTTTGGAAATTCGCGCGCGCCTTGCCCGCCGTCGCGCTTGCACGCGCGAGAGGCCGCAACATCTTCGATGCGATGGCGCCGCACTTTAAGGACGCGTACATCCCGGTCGATCCCGATCAGGGCAAGTTGCTCTACGTCACCGCACGCGCGATCGAAGCGAAGACGATCGTCGAATTCGGCACGTCGTTCGCGATCTCGACGATTTACCTAGCGGCAGCGGCACGCGCGAACGGTGGACGAGTCATCGGAACGGAAATGGAGCCTACAAAGGTTAAAGCCGCGCGCGCAAATGTCGCGGAAGCGGGCTTGGCGCAATTTGTGGACATTCGCGAAGGCGATGCGATGAAAACCTTGGCAGCATTGGAACATCAGATCGATTTCCTCCTGCTCGATGGTTGGAAAGACATCTATCTGCCGATGATCAAGATGCTTTCGCCCAAAATGAGAGCAGGCGCGGTGGTTCTTGCTGACAATATCTTCACTTTCAAAAAGACTCTGCGCCCGTACGTTGCCCACATGCAGGACCGGACAAACGGATTCGAATCCGTCACACTGCCGATCGGTCACGGCATGGAATATTCGGTGCGCCTGTCGTGAGGACTGTCACACGCGCAATATCAAAAACGTCGATATTCCAGATGTTGAATCGAAGCATGTTCGTGATTACATCCGGGGCTAACCGCTCCGGCGGGGAGCCGGCAATGCAAACACGAGCTTTCGTACCCGCGCTGGGCGATCACCGCCTTTCGCCGTTTTACGATACGACAATCTCGCTCATGACCTGCGAGAGGACCTGGCGGCGCGCCTTCGTTAAGCAAATCGCGCCCGAACCCCGCGACGTCATCCTCGATTTGGGCTGCGGCACGGGATCCTTGGCGGTTTTGCTGAAACAGTCCGAACCCGGCGCCTCCGTCTACGGCATCGACCCCGATCCGGACATCCTGACACGGGCCGAAATCAAGGCGCGCGACGCAGGCGTCCTGGTCCATTTCGCCCAGGGTTTCGCGCAAGACACGGCGGCGATTGCTTCGCGTATCCGCCCGAACAAGGTGGTCTCCAGCCTGGTGCTTCATCAGATGCCGCTGGCGGCCAAACGTATGACGATCCTGAACGCCTATGCGGGTCTCGAGCCCGGCGGGGAGTTGCACATCGCCGATTACGGCCTGCAAAGCTCACCGCTCATGCGCTTCGCCTTCCGTCAGGTGCAGACGCTGGACGGCTTCGGCAACACGCAGCCGAACGCCGACGGCGTGCTGCCCGAACTGATGGCCGAAGCGGGCTTCGTCGATGTGAAGGAAAACGTGGTCATCCCCACGCCGACCGGTTCGATCTCGATCTATCGCGCCCGCCGCGCCTGACGAACGTCAGGGCGCCGGCGGAGCGTCCTTCTTGTCGTTCGCGCGCGACACCGTGAAGCCCTTCTTCTCGGCCTTCGCGACTTCGAAGATCTTCGTCATGCGTGCGTCGTTGACGATGCTCGACGGCGTCACGACCTCCTGCTTCGCCTGCACGGCCCAGCACTGGTCCTGAGTGAGATTGCGCTTGCGGCATTCCTCATTCGTCGACCACTCGCGCATGAAGCTCGACCGCACGGAGGTCAGGTCGTCGGCGATCCGCGTCATCCTTTGCGGACGGCCGACCTCGACGCCGACGTCGGCAAACGCAAGCCGCACCAGTTCGCTCGAATAAAGCTGATCCCAGCTACGGCGCAGGAAGAAGTCATTCGGCTTGCCGATCTGTCGCCGCGCCGCCTCGACGACCGCTTTGCCTTGTTCCGGCGTCAACCCGTTCAATCGATAGACCGCAAACACGCCGTCCTCGCTGCGCGCCAAAAAGGCGCGCATCGGCGTCTCGACGACCTTGTCGGCCGCTTCGATGACGACCGCGCCATCGGGCCGCGCTTCGACGACGCCGACATGCGTGAACCCGCCTTCCGCCGCAAACAGCGGCAGGATCTTCTCAATCTTGGAATCCTGGACGATCACGTCGCCGTCTTCCCACTCGACGGGCTCGCGAAGACTGGTTGCATGCGAAAACAAATAGCCGCCCAGCACAACCGCGAAGACGCCCGACCCAATGGTGATGGCAACGCTCGTTTTCATGAACGAAGCGTGCCAGGGCCGGGTAAATACGTCCGTAAGCGTTACACTTAACGAAACGTCACTATTTCGCCGAGCCCCAGTAATTGTACCCCGCAAAGCGCGGCGTCGACGGCAGATACATCTGTTCCATCTTCTCGATCTCAAAGCCGCCCTGCCGGATCAGATCGGGAATGGGCCGTGCCAGGTGGCACCCGCCGCCAAGCACCTTCCACGCCGGCGTAATCCGGTCCTGCCATCTGCTGACATTGGCGTCGGGCGCCCGCCCATGCTCGCAGAAGATCAAACGTCCACCCGGCTTCAGCACGCGTCGCATGCCCTTCAACGCCCGCACCACATCGGGAATGGTGCACAGTGTGTAGGTCACGAGAACCGTGTCCGCCGCCTTGTCGTCCAGCGGAATTTCCTCAGCCTTCAGATCAAGAAATTCCAAACTGAATTTGGCGTCCTTCGCGCGCTTCATCGCCCGTTCGCGCATCTCGGCCGAAGGCTCAAGCCCCCACACATGACTCACCTTCGCCGGATTGTAGAATTCGAGGTTCTGCCCCGCGCCGATGCCGATCTCGAGTACCCGGCCCTCCGCCAGCGGCACGACCTTCTTGCGCTGGTAGGTAATCGGCTTCGCACTCATGGCGAGGTCAAGAAGCCAGGGCAACACGCGGCGTTCGTAGAAACTCATGGGGCAGCCTCCGATGCTCGTGGCCCTCACATACCACGACCGGAGCCGGGAAAAGAAAAGGCCGCCTGCATTCGCAAGCGGCCTCAAGTCACCTGCCCACAGCCAGCAACTACACCAAATCCTGCATCGACCCTTTGCGCACTTTGCGCTGAACAAGCCCCTTCATGGGCGGACAGCCTTCCGCCGGCGCACCGAAGCCTTGACGCTTAACCTGTGGCGCACTGGCTTCCTCGTCCTCAACGATGTCCTCAAGATCGGACACGTCCATCGCCGGCAGAGTCTGCACGACCTTCTGCTGCGGCTTGGCCTGCAACACCGGCGTGGGAGCCGTCCGCTTGGCGCGAGCGTCTTCCATCGCCTTGCCCATGTCGCCCTTCGGCTCGGCGGCGCGCGGCGCATCGTTCCGCGCCTTCGCCGGTGTCGCCGCAGGCATCGGATCCATCGACACGCGCCCGCGCGCCCACTTTCCATCCCACTTCAACAGATCCTCAAGCGGCATCGGTTTCTGGATCCAGATACCCTGCGCCGCCGTGAAGCCGACATCGGCCAAGCCCTGCATCGTCGCTTCGTCTTCCGCGCCGACGGCCACCGCTTCGAGATTGTACTGATGCGCAAACCGCAGACGCGCCGCGATCGCACCCTTGCCCCGCAGACCCAAACGCTGCGCCAAGCGAATGCTCGCCGGACCGCCGACCTTGATCGACGTGAACGGCAACGTCACGAACTGGGCCAGATCGACGGGCACGATACCGCCGCCGTCCAGCGCCACGTGAACGCCCATCTCGCGCACCTCAAGCAGCGCTTCGCACAGCGTCTCCGGCTCTTGCGCAATCGCGCGCTCCGGCACTTCGATGATGACCCGCGCCGGTTCAAGCCCGTATTCCTGAAGCAACTTGGCAAGACCTTCGGAGAAGCCCTCCGACGTCACGGTCCCTGGCGCCACGTTGATCGAGACGGCCCAATCCTTGCCCTGCGCCTTCCAGCGCTTGGCGCCGTCCAACGCCGCGTGAAACACGAAGCCCGTCAGATCCGGCATACGGCCGTTCGCCTCGATAAAGTCGAGGAACAGACCCGGCGGCAGCAAGCCATATTGCGGATGCTGCCAGCGCACAAATACCTCGGCGCCCGTGACGCGTTCGCTCGCCAAGTCGATCTTCGGTTGGAACACCACGCGGAATTCGTTGCGTTCGAACGCCTTGTCGATGTCAGATGCCGAAAGCCGGAATGTTCTATCGCTCATGGGGCCAGGTGAACCTCTGTGGCGCGGACGATGTACCGCTTGTCACATGTGTGTACCGCGTGACCTTTTAAGGGGCTCTCCAAAGACCCGCGTGCATTTGAATTTCTACCTTTTGAAACAAACTGGGACGATCGATGTCTGACGCTAAAAAACCACCAGCCCCCTTAGCTTCCGCGACGATTCTGCTGCTTCGAGACGGCGCCAACGGCATCGAAGTTTTCATGGTTAAACGCCATCACCAGATCGATTTCGCCTCCGGCGCACTCGTTTTCCCGGGTGGCAAAGTCGATAAACACGACAACGATCCGGCATTGCGTGCACTGACCGACGGCGCAGCCGGCCTCACCGATTTGCAGCTCGGCTTGGCGGCATGCGCCATCCGCGAAGGCTTCGAAGAATCGGGCATCCTGCTCGCCCGCCAACCCGGACAGCGCGACTACATCGACGCCGCCGCCTCCAGCGCGCTCGCACCCTGGCGCCCGAAGTTGAACGCCAGCGAAGTTGGCCTCGTCGAATTCCTGACCAAGGAAAACCTGCGCCTCGCCTGCGACGGCCTGATCCCTTTCGCGCATTGGGTGACGCCCACCTTCATGCCCAAACGCTTCGACACCTATTTCTATGTAGCGGCCACGCCGGCAGGCCAACTCGGCCGCCACGACGGTTCGGAATCGGTGGACTCGGTCTGGGTCAATCCACTCGAAGCCATTGAAGACAAGCAGTGGACGATCATCTTCCCGACCAAGATGAACCTGCTGAAACTCGGCAAATCGAAAACCACAGCCGAAGCGATCGCCCGCGCAAAATCCGACCCCATCGTCACGGTCGAACCCCAAGTCGTGGACCGCAACGGCAACAAGCTGCTCGTCATTCCGGAAGAAGCCGGCTACGGCAAAATCGAAGAACCGATGTCGTCGCTGCGCGGCTAGCCGGTGACGAACTGCTCGGCCAGCATCCGCTCTTCGAGCGAGCGGTCCGGGTCGAACAGGATCCTGACGGACGACGAACGCTCTTCCGCAACGGCAACTTCGGCGACGTCGCGCACTTCGATGTGATCGGCGACGGCGCTGACCGGCCGCTTGTCGCACTCCAGCATCTCGAACACGACCTTCGCCCCGCGCGGCAGCAACGCCCCGCGCCAGCGCCGCGGCCGGAACGCACTGATCGGTGTCAGGGCCAACAGTGCCGCATCGATCGGCAAAATCGGTCCGTGCACGGACAGATTATAGGCCGTCGATCCCGCGGGCGTCGAAAGCAGAATGCCGTCGCAGATCAACTCCTCCATCCGCACCACGCCGTCGATGGTGATACGAATTTTCGCCGCCTGCCGCGTCTCGCGCAGCATCGAGACTTCGTTGAACGCCAGCGCCGACGACGTCTTGCCCGCGCGCGTCTTGACCTTCATGCGCAGCGGATGGATCGCCTGCGCCTCGCAAATATCCAACCGCTCAAGCAAATTCTTCGGCGAGTAGTCGTTCATCAAAAAGCCGACCGACCCGCGGTTCATGCCGAAGATAGGCAAGCCCTTCTTGTAGGTCTTGTGCACCGTCTGCAGCATCAACCCGTCGCCACCCAGCGCAACGACGACGTCGGCATCCGCCTTCGCGTTGCCGTAGAGCTTCGTGAGATCGCGCAACGCAGCCTGAGCTTCCGGCGCGCTCGACGCGGCAAAGGTGGGCTTCGAAAAGCGCATCAGCCGCCGGTCACCGACATGTGCCGCGCCACAGCCGGCGCTTTCCGCCGCCGATCGATGACGAAATCGTGCCCCTTAGGCTTGCGCGAGATCGCCTCGTCGATCGCCGCGCTCAACAACGCATCATCCGCACTCGCCCGCAAAGGCCCACGAAGGTCCGCCGCATCGTCCTGACCGAGACACATGTAAAGCGTCCCCGTGCACGTCAACCGCACGCGATTGCAGCTCTCGCAGAAATTATGCGTCAGCGGTGTGATGAACCCGATCCGCCCGCCCGTCTCCGCCACGCGCGCATACCGCGCCGGCCCACCGGTGCGATAGTCGCTCTCCTCAAGCGTGAACCGCTGCGCCAACAACGAACGCACCAATGACAACGGCAGATACTGCTCGGTCCGATCACCGTCGATGTCGCCCATCGGCATCGTCTCAATCAGCGTAAAGTCCATCCCCTTGCCGTGCGCCCACAGCATCAGCTGCTCGATCTCGCCCTCATTGATCCCGCGCAGCGCCACCGTGTTGATCTTGACGTGCAGTCCCGCAGAACGCGCCGCCTCGATCCCCTCCAGCACCTGCTCGATCCGGCCCCACCGCGTAATGTCGCGAAATTTCGCCGCATCGAGCGTATCAAGCGACACATTGATACGCCGAACGCCCGCGTCCTTCAGCTCGCTCGCATACTTCGCCAACTGACTGCCGTTCGTTGTCAGGGTCAGCTCATCAAGCGCCCCCGACCGCACATGTCGGCCAAGGCTGCGCACGAGGCCCATCACATTACGCCGGACCAAAGGCTCGCCACCCGTGAGCCGGAGCTTACGCACGCCCTTCGCGACGAAGGCCGAACACAGCCGATCCAGTTCCTCCAGCGTCAACAGCTCCGCCTTCGGCAGGAACGTCATGTCCTCCGCCATGCAATACGTGCAGCGGAAGTCACAGCGGTCCGTAACCGACACGCGCAAGTAAGTGATCTGGCGGCCGAATGGGTCTTGCATGGCCAGGAACTTAGCAGCCATGGCCCCTCAGTCCAGTGCTTGGGTCGCAACGAACGGGGAATCGTGGCTAACTTCCGCCCGGAAACGCCAACGAGAAATCACATGACGAAGCGCAAAATCCTCGCCATCGATCAGGGAACGACCTCCAGCCGCGCCATCCTGTTCGACGTCAAGGGAACGCCCCTCAAAACCGCTCAAGCCGAACACCGCCAATTCTATCCCCAAGACGGCTGGGTCGAACACGATCCGGAAGAAATCTGGCAAGCGACGATCAAGGTCGTTCGCGACGCACTCGCAGGAGCCGCCACCAGCGACGTCGCCGCCATCGGCATCACCAATCAGCGCGAAACGACGGTGCTCTGGGATCGCAAGACCGGCAAAGCCGTCCACCCCGCCATCGTCTGGCAAGACCGCCGCACCGCCGCCCTCTGCGCCCGCCTGAAGAACGATGGCCGCGAAGAAATGGTGACGGCGAAAACCGGCCTTCTCCTCGATCCCTATTTCTCCGGCACCAAACTCGCCTGGCTCCTCGACAACGTCGCCGGCGCTCGCGCCAGAGCGGAGAAAGGCGATCTCGCCTTCGGCACCATCGACAGCTGGCTCGTCTATCGCCTCACCGGCGGCAAGGTCCACGCGACCGACGCGACCAACGCCTCGCGCACCCTCCTTTACGACATCGTCCAAGGCCGCTGGGACGGCGAGATCCTCGACCTCCTCAACATCCCCGTTCAAGTCTTGCCCGAAGTCCGCGACTCCGCCGCAAGCTACGGCGAAACCGATCCGACTCTCTTCGGCGCCGCGATCCCGATCACCGGCATCGCCGGCGACCAACAAGCCGCCACCGTCGGCCAAGCCTGCCTGAAGGAAGGCTTGATGAAGTCGACCTACGGCACCGGCTGCTTCGCCCTCGTGAACACCGGCCCCGTGATGGCGCCCTCGCACAACCGCCTCCTCGCCACCATCGCCTATTCGCAGAAGGGCCAACGCACCTACGCCCTCGAAGGCTCAATCTTCATGGCCGGCGCCACGATCCAATGGCTTCGCGACGGCTTGAAGCTGTTCAAAAACTCCGCCGACAGCGCCACGCTCGCCCTCAAAGCCGACCCGCGCTCGCGCACCTACATGGTCCCCGCCTTCGTCGGCCTCGGCGCGCCCTATTGGGATCCCGAAGCACGCGGCGCGATCGTCGGCATGACGCGCGACACCGGCCACGCCGAGATCGCGAAAGCCGGACTCGAGTCCGTCTGCTTCCAAACCCGAGACCTCCTCGAAGCGATGGCCGCCGACATGTCCGCCGCCGGCCTCGGCAGCCCCGCCGCGTTGCGCGTCGACGGCGGCATGGTCGTCAACGACGTCTTCTGCCAATGGCTCGCCGACCTCACCGGCCGTCCCATCGAACGCCCCGAGGTCATCGAAACCACCGCCCTGGGCGCTGCCTACCTCGCGGGCCTGGGCTGCGGCCTCTACGCCTCCCTCGACGAGATCGCCGCCAGCTGGCGCTGCGAACGCCGCTTCGAACCCCACATCGGAACCGACGAACGCGACGCTAAGTATGCCGGCTGGAAGGAAGCCGTGGGCCGGGTTTTGAGCCAGCGCTCGATTTGACACCGCCCGACCCCGGGGCCACCATTGACCGACACCGACATTAGGAGGCCGCCCATGTCCGCAGCCCTGCACGCCATCCCGTCCGTTCGCGACAAGGTCTCGAAGGAGGAATGGCAGATCCGCACCGACCTCGCCGCGACCTATCGCTTGGTTGCTCATCACGGCTGGGCCGACATGATCTTCACCCACATCAGCGCGCGAGTGCCGGGGCCTGAGCATCACTTCCTGATCAATCCCTACGGCATGACGTTCGACGAGATCACGGCGTCGAGCCTGGTGAAGGTCGACGTCGACGGCAACAAGGTGATGGAGAGCCCGCACCCCGTGAACCCCGCCGGCTTCACGATCCACTCGGCGATCCACATGGCGCGCGAGGACGCCCACGCCGTCATCCACGTCCACACCGCCGACGGCGTCGCCGTGTCGTGCCAAGCGCACGGCCTCTTGCCGATAAGCCAGCATGCGATGTTGGTCCACGCCGACGTCGCCTATCACGACTACGAAGGCGTCGCGCTCGATCACGATGAACGCCCGCGCCTGGTCAACGACATGGGCACGAAGAACCTCATGATCTTGCGCAACCACGGCACGTTGACGGTCGGCAAAACCTGCGCGGACGCGTTCCTGCGCCTGTACAATCTAGAACGCGCCTGCACGATCCAAGTTCGCGCGCTGAGCGGCGGCACGAAAATCAACCTGCCCAACGAAGGCGTCCCGGACAAAGTCGCGGATCAGGTCTCGGGCATGGCCACCAGCAGCGCCTTCGCCGACAAGCTGGTTTGGCCGCCCCTGCTGCGCCTGCTCGACCGCAAAGATCCTTCGTACCGCAACTGAACTCGCATTCGGTTTTGAAACTCAAGCATTCGAGCGCGGCCGCAAGGTTCGCGCTCTCTCACCATTCGAGGACGCCCAGATGAAATTCGGCGCAGGCCAGTCGGTTCGCCGGCTCGAAGACGATCGCCTCATCACCGGCCACGGCGAGTATGCCGACGACACTCATTTGCCCGGCACCGCCCACATGGTGCTGCTGCGCTCGCCGCATGCTCACGCGAAGGTCCGCGAGGTCGACGCAACGGCAGCCCGCGAGGCCCCTGGCGTCATCGCCGTGTACACCCACAAGGACATCGCCGCCGCCGGCTTGAAGCCCATCCCCTGCGCCGCCGTGATGCCCAACAAGGACGGCAGCCCAATGGTCGTGCCGCCGCGCTACGCGTTGGCGAAGGACCTGGTCAGCCACCTCGGCGAACCCGTCGCCGCCGTCGTCGCCGAAACCGCAGCCCAAGCCCGCGACGCCGCCGAACTCATCCGCGTCGACTACGACGAACTCGAAGCCGTCGTCGACACGCTCGCCGCCGTGACGGCGAAACCCATCCACCCCGAAACGAAATCGAACGTCGCCCTCGACCACGAACTCGGCGACAAGGCCGCCGTCGACGCCGCCTTCGCCAAGGCCGCGCACGTCACGACCTTGAAGCTCATCAACAACCGCGTCGTCGTCAACGCGATGGAACCGCGCGCCTGCCTCGCGAGCTACGACGCGACGGCCGACAAGTACACGCTCTACACCGGCAGCCAGGGCGTCCACGGCATGCGCACCGGGATCGCCAAACACGTCTTCGGCATCGAGGACGCCAAACTGCGCGTCATCACCAAGGACGTCGGCGGCGGCTTCGGCATGAAGTCCTTCATCTATCACGAGTATCCACTCGTCATGTTCGCCGCGAAAAAACTCGGCCGCCCCGTGAAGTGGACGTCGGAGCGCAGCGAAGCCTTTCTCTCCGACACCCAAGGCCGCGACCACGTGACGGAATCCTCGATCGCGCTCGACAAGGATCACCGAATCACCGCGATCCGCACCACGACCGTCGCCGCGATGGGCGGCCACCTCTCCTACTTCGCGCCGTTCGTGCCGACGCTGGCCGCGCCGGGCATGCAAGTCGGCGTCTACGCGATCCCCGCCTTCTACACGGCGACCAAGTGCGTCTACACGAACACCGTGCCGGTCGACGCCTATCGCGGCGCCGGCCGCCCGGAAGCGTCGTATCTGATCGAACGCCTCATCGACAAAGCGGCGCACGAACTCAAAGTCGACGCCACCGAACTGCGCCGCAAAAACTTCATCAAGCCCACCGACATGCCCTACAAATTCCCGGCCGGCGGCATGCTCGACAGCGGCGAGTTCGCCGCCAACATGGACGACGCGATGAAGCGCGCCGATTGGACCGGCTTCAAATCCCGCGCCGCCGCCGCGAAGACCAAAGGCAAACTCGCCGGCATCGGCATGGCCTACTACGTCGAGAAGACCGCGGGCGGCTTCGAGATGGCTCACGTCGAAGTCCGGGCCGACGGCGAAGTCCACGTCATCGCCGGCACACAGTCGAACGGCCAAGGCCACGAAACCGCCTACGCCCAACTCGTCGCCGAACGCCTCGACGTTCCGATCGAGATCGTGAAGGTCACCTCCGGCGACAGCGACGCGCTCCGCGCCGGCGGCGGCACCGGCGGCTCGCGCTCGCTGACCATGGCGGGCGGCGCGATCGGCGTGGCGGTGAAGGACATCGTCGAGAAAGGCAAACAAATCGCCTCCAACGAACTAGAAGCCGCGGCAACCGACATCGAATACGCCGGAGGCCTATTCCGCATCGCCGGCACTGACCGCTCGATGGGCCTCTTCGAAGTCGCCCGCATCGCGAAGACCCAAGCGAACATCGAAGGCGTCGAAGGCATCGCGACCGACGGCGAGTTCAAGAACGCGTCGAACACCTGGCCGAACGGCTGCCACATCTGCGAAGTCGAAATCGACCCGGAGACCGGCGTAACCGACATCACCCGCTACACCATCGTCGACGACTTCGGAAAAATCGTGAACCCCATGCTCGTCGAAGGCCAAGTCCATGGCGGCGTGGTGCAAGGCATCGGCCAAGCGATGGGCGAAGAGGCCGTCTACGACGCGCAGTCGGGCCAGCTCATCACCGGCACCTTCATGGATTACTGGATGCCGCGCGCCGACAACATGCCGACGATGTCGTTCAAGACGAACGAGGTCCCGTGCAAAACGAACCCGCTGGGCGTCAAAGGCTGCGGCGAAGCCGGCACCGTCGGCGCCGCCCCCGCCTTCATCAACGCGGTGGTCAACGCCCTAGCGCCCTACGACATCGACCACATCGACATGCCGACGACACCGCTGAAGATCTGGCAGATCACCAAAGGCAAAGCCGCCGCGTAGAACGACCGCGATCCCTTGTGGGCGTCCGCAAACACAACCTGATCGCGTCCGGACCCATGAAACTTTATGACGGCTGACGCCCCCCGGCGCTAAAGATTCAACGCATCGAGCGCATCGACGCGAGCCCACATGCCGCGCGCCTTCATCTCGCGAAAGAGCATGAATTGCAGCAGCAGGCGCGCGATCTTGCTGTCGTGGAGCAAGGTCATGTCGCTGATCACCTTCTGACCGGAAGCATCGCGCGCGAAAAAATCTTCGCCCTCAGCCCATCCGTCGATCGCCTCGGGATGAGCCATCTCGGCCCAAGAAATAAAAGTGCGTCCGCCCCGGCTCCTGCTTTCGACGCCGTCGCTACTTAGCACGATTTCATCCTTGCGCCGCCGGAACGTAAGCGACGCCAGCCACAGCGTGAACAGCGCCAAGACCGCAAAAATGACCACGCCGACAAGCGCCCTAATGTCCCGATCGCCGCCGATCACGATCACAGCACCGATGGCAAAGAACCAGACGGCCCACGCCACTTCATTGTGCATCGTCGCGACATCGTAACGAAAAACGATGCCACGCTTCATGGCGGTGAGGATGATCTCGCGCAACGAGTCGCGAGGACGATCAAGCGTGCAAACGCGAGCGGCGAAAGCCGCCAAAAATTCGTACCGCTCGAACGACGAGGTGATCCAGATCGAGGTCCCATTGCGCGATGACACCTGGGTGATGCCCGGCCACACCTTGCGCACGCGCTTCAGCGCATCCCATCCGATCGTCAGCCGCCGGCTGCGCCCCTGCCACAGCGACATCCCGTGATCATCAACGACGACACGATCAGCACGCCGCCGCCAATCGTACAGCATCCATGCGAACCCGGCGGCCGCCACCAACACAAACAATACACCCGTCACCCGCGCGACTGTGCGGGTATCGTCTCCAAGGGCGGTGACAGTCCCCGCCCACGCAACAAGCGCGGCGAACACACCACAGAGAATCTGCGCGTAGAGGTTCAAGGCCACATAAGGAAAACTGACGCCGCGAACCATGACGACGTCCAACTCGGACTCCATCACGCGCGGCGCGGAATCCACCCGCAAGGCGGTAAGATCCGCTACATCCACCGGACCGTTGTCGTCGTGACGACCGTTGCCCCCTGTCATGCGGCAACATATGGGCATGCCAACCGCTCAGCGCAAACCGCGACGCCCCCTTTGCCGATCTAGAAGCGCGGCTTCAAACACCGCCCGTCACAACAACCACCGCCTCGCCAGCCCTCTCGTCGTATACCACCGACTTCCACCCCTCGTGATAAGTCGGATGCGACATCATCGGCCGCGGCTTGGCGCGCAATTTTTCGTAGACCTCGCGCGAAACTTCGATGCGGCCCGCGTGCTTCTCTTCGTAGGCGTCCGGCTCTTCCCACGGCGGCAAGCTTGCCGTCGACTCCACGCCCTGCGAGATGAGCCCATCTACGAATTGGCGCGCCTCCTTATCCAACTCGGGAACGTCCCAGTCAGCCACGTGCTGCTTGAACGGCGCGACATAGGAATAGAGGATATGCCCAAGGTCGCTGCGAACGACGATCGTCAGCGTCGCGCGCTCGCACGGCCCCGTGCCGATCGAAATTTCCAGCACGTCTTCGGCGGTCGCATTGCGAAAGCTCACGTCACGCGCCTTCTGCATCGCGCATGACAAATCGGAGTCGGCCGCAGCCACGTGCGAACCAAGAACCAGAAGGCTCGTGAAAGCCGCCAATAGATGAAAACGCATCGCTCACCCCGAAACGCAGGCGAACGCTATCACACTGAAATCCGGTCGCGCAGCACCCGTGCGGGTCTTAGAGGCTTTCCGGCGCGAGCGCCACCTTCAGCCCGTCGATCTCCGGCGTCATCTTGATCTGGCACGAGAGGCGCGAATTCTCCTGCACGGCCACGCCGAAATCGAGCATGTCGATCTCCTGCTGCTGCGCCGCCGGGAGTTTGTCTGTCCACGCCTCGTCGACATAGACGTGACACGTCGCGCAGGCGCATGCGCCGCCGCATTCGGCCGACAGCGGCAGGTTCGCGTCGCGAATGACCTCCATCGCGCTCCAATCCTCGCGGCCCTGGAGTTCGTGAACTTTGCCTTCGCGGTCGGTGACGATCAGCTTCATGCCACGCCCAATTTCTTCTGCAGGCTCGACGACGACGTCGTGTACTGGAAGCGCAGCTTCTCATCCGGCTTGCAATAGCGGAACGCCTGCTGCGCCATGAGCGCGCCCTCATGGAAGCCCGACAAGATCAGCTTCAGCTTGCCCGGATAGGTGTTGATGTCGCCGATAGCAAAAATGCCCGGCACGCTGGACTCGAACTTCTCGGTCTCGACCGGGATGAGATTTTCGTGGAGATTGATGCCGAAATTGGCGACCGGCCCAAGCTTCATCGTCAACCCGAAGAACGGCAACATCATCTCGGCATCGATCCGATAGTCGCCCTTTTCCTTGTTGTTGAGCGTAATGCCTTCAAGCTTCTTGTCCGCGCCGTGCAGCGCCTTGACGCTCGACACGTGGAATTCCATTTTGCCGTCCGCCACCAACGCGCGCATCTTGTTGACGCTATCCGGCGCCGCACGAAACCCATCGCGGTGATGCACCAGCACCAATTTTTTCGCGATCGGCTGCAGGTTCAACGTCCAATCGAGCGCCGAGTCGCCGCCACCCGCGATCACGACGACCTTGTCGCGAAACCGGTCCATCTTGCGCACGGCATAGAACACGGACTCGTTCTCGTAAGCCTCGATCCCCGGGATCGGCGGCTTCTTCGGCGTAAAACTTCCGCCGCCCGCCGCGATCACCACGACCTTCGCCTCGATCTGTGTCCCCGCATCCGTCGTCACGCGCCAGCCGTCGGCCGTCTTCTCCAACGCCTCCGCCATCTGCGAAAGATGGAACGTCGCGCCGAACGGTTTGATCTGATCCATCAGCTTGTCGGTCAAGCCCTGCCCGGTGACTTCGACCAAACCCGGAATGTCGTAGATCGGCTTCTCCGGATAGAGCTCCGTGCACTGCCCGCCCGGCCGATCCAGGATGTCGATGAGATGCGCTTTCAGATCGAGCAACCCCAACTCGAACACCGCAAAGATGCCGATGGGGCCGGCGCCGATGATGACGACGTCGGTCTTGTGCTGTCCGCCCGCGGGGGCGACCTGTGCAGACATTTTTACATTCCGCCTTCGTTATTCACGATATTCATGCGAAATTATATGTAGAAATCGGAACGCGCCATAGAAATTCAATGGCCCACGTCACAATTTCGCGCGTCCGGATGACACGTTGCACCGCACCCTGGCAACAGCCATATCCGCAGTGGTCGGCGCCAATCGAGAAGGAAATACCCCATGCCAGCACCCTGGCCTGACCTCGAAGGCGTGCCCGCCGCCGACTGCCGGTCGATGACCGACATCCGCCGCGAGATCGACCGCATCGACCGCGCCCTGATCAAAATCCTGGCCGAACGCCTGACCTACATAGAACGCGCCGGCCACATCAAGACCGAACGCAACACCGTCCGCGACGAAGCCCGCATCAACGACGTGCTGGCCAAGGTCGAGCAAAGCTGCACGCGCGAAAACTTCCCCTACACCATCGCCGAACCCGTCTGGCGCCGCCTGATGGACGGCTGCATCGCCCATGAGTTCGACGTCTTCGACGAAGCAAAAGCACCTGCACGCGCGACCGCGGCACGCTAGTCCCCTCTCCCCTTGCGGGAGAGGACGCGAGCGAAGCGAGCGGGTGAGGGGTCCACTGAGTCTCCATCTGCGCCGCCGTCACCCATAGACTCAGCAGACCCCTCACCCATTTTTCGCTGAACGCGAAAAATGATCCTCTCCCGCAAGGGGAGAGGAGTTGCGCTATAACGGTCGACCAATGACCCGTCCCAAGAACATCCTCTTCATCACCGCCGACCAGTGGCGCGGCGATTGTCTGTCCGCGCTGAGCCATCCGGTGGTGAAGACGCCGAACCTCGACGCGTTGGCGCGCGAAGGCACGTTGTTCGCACGCCACTTCTCCAACACCTCGCCGTGCTCGCCCAGCCGCGCGACCCTGCACACCGGCCTCTATCAGCACAATCATCGCGTCGCGATGAACGGCACGCCGCTCGATCGCCGCCACACCAACTGGGCGATCGAGACGCGCAAGCTGGGCTACGACCCCGCGCTCATCGGTTACACCGATCAGACAGCCGATCCGCGCGATCTCAAACAAGGCGATCCGCGTCTATCGACTTACGAAGGCATCCTGCCTGGATTGTCGGTCATCGCCGACACCGGCATGGATCACCCTGGCCCGTGGGGCGATTTCCTGCGCGCGCGCGGCTACACGTTGCCGGAGGAAGAACGCTTCATCATCTGGATGCGCGAAAGCGGCTCCGACTACGAAGACGGCGCCCCGCACCCGAAACCCTGGACTGTGAAGGCCGAACACAACGACACGACCTGGCACGTCGACCAAGCCATCGACTACGTCAGCGAACACCACGACATACCGTGGATCTTACATCTCTCGCTGCTGCGCCCCCACCCGCCCTGGGTCGCCTCCGAACCGTGGAACAAACTCTACGATCCGCAAGCGATGCCCAAACCGACGCGCCGCGAAAGCGTCGCCGACGAAGGCCGCCAACACCCGTGGTTGGCGCACGAACTGCAACATCCGATCCACGTTGCGCCCGACAACGCGAAGCAACTCGCGCGCATGCAAGCCGTCTACTTCGGCCTGATGAGCGAGGTCGACGACAATCTCGGCCGCCTCTTCGCCTATCTGAAACTCGAAGGCCTGTGGGACGACACGCTGATCGTCTTCACCAGCGACCACGGCGAACAACTCGGCGACCACTGGATGCTGGGCAAGAGCGGCTATTTCGACCAGTCCTACGCCGTCCCCCTAATCATCCGCGACCCACGCGCTTCAGCGAACGCCACGCGCGGCAAAACGATCGACGCCTTCACCGAACACGTCGACATCATGCCGACGCTGCTGGACTTCGCCGGCGCAGACATTCCGCCGCAATGCGACGGCCGCTCGCTGATGCCCTTCGTCGAAACGGGAAGCGCGCCGACCTGGCGCACCGAAGCCCACTGGGAATACGACTTCCGCGACGCCAGCTTCGACGGCCCCGAGAAGGACCTGGGCCTAACGCTCCACCAATGCAATCTGACCGTCATCCGCGACGAGAACTACAAATACGTCCACTTCGCAGCCCTCCCCCCGCTCCTCTTCGACATAAAGAACGACCCCGGCGAATTCACCAATCTCGCGAACGCGGCAAACCACAAACCAACCGTACTCCGCTATGCGCAGAAATTGCTCTCGTGGCGCTTCACGCACGAAGACCAAACACTGACGCACAAGATGGCGACGGATAAGGGCATGATCGAACGCGCGTCGCCGCGGTTCTAATTTCGCGCGTTAGCGCGATGCATAGTCAGCTTTACCACCAAGGCACAAAGGCACGAAGGCGCACAGCCTCTTGGTGCCTTTGTGCCTTGGTGGTAAAGCTGAATCAAAGCGCGCTGACGCGCGCAATTAGATCAAATTGACGCGCATATTATCGCGCGAGACGAAGCAACCCTGCCACGCCGCCAGCGCCGCCGCCTCGATCTCTTCCATGAAGTGATCCTCATGGTCGGGATCGTGGTGGAAGATGGCGAGCCGCTTCACGTTCGCCGCTCGCGCCAGGCGCATGCCTTCCTGCCAGGTCGAATGCCCCCAGCCGCGCTTGGCCGGAAACTCATGATCCGTATACGTTGAGTCGTAGATCATCAGATCCGCGCCCTCGATCAGACCCAGGATCCGCTGATCGGGCTTGCCCGGCGTGTGCTCCGTATCGGTGATGTAGCACAGCGACTTGCCCTGATACTCAAGCCGGTACCCGGTCGCGCCATCCGGATGGTTCAACGGCGCCGTGCGCACCTTGATGTCGTTGGCGATGCCGAACGAGTCGCCGGCGCGGAAATCGACGAAGTCGATATGCGCCTTCATGATATCGATCGGCACCGGAAAGAACGGATGGGTCATCTGACCCGCCAGCACGTTCTGGATCTTCAACCCCGTATCCAGATGCCCGGCCATGATGCGGAAATTATTCCCTTCCGCGAACGCCGGCTGAAAGAACGGGAAGCCGTGGATATGGTCCCAATGCGTATGCGACATCAGGATGGTCGCCTCGCGCATCTGCTTGCGCATGAACCATTTGCCCAGATTGCGCACGCCGGTGCCCAGGTCGAAGATCACCCGCCGGCCGCCCATGGCGACCTCGATGCAGCTCGTATTTCCGCCAAAAGCCAGATGGTTCGGGCCCGGACAAGCAACGGTCCCCCGCGTACCCCAGAACTTGATCTTGAACGCCATCTGCCTTGAATGCCCTCAACCGCCCGCGGGCGAGAATAGCCGTCTCAACAGACCAAAGAGGAAGCCTTCGAGCCGGAAGTGACAAACGTCACAATGGGTTATGCCCGATATAAGACCGCGCCTCTGCAAAGGCGAGCTTAAGCGGTTCAAGCTTGCTTTTGTCCATAAGATGGTGTTCCGCGACAGCTGCTGCTTCCGCCACTGCGAACGCGCCGATCCCGCGCGCCGAGCCTTTCAGCGTGTGCGTCCATTGCTTCCACGTCTTGGCGTCAGTAGCGCGCTCAAGCTCGGCGATCACCTGCTCGCTGTGCGTGATGAACAGCATCAACACCTCGCGCATGACGCCGAGATCGCCCGCAGCTTGCGTTTGAAGATGCTGATAGTCGACAGGTTTGGCGGCCGCCATAACGAAGCCCCTGACCGTTTTGCGGCAGGGAGTCTAAGCCCGAAGACCCAACCAACCCGTTAACGGGCCATTAGCCCTAGAACGGCACCCAGCCGCCCGGAAACGGCGACACACCAAACGCCCAGGCATGCAGGAATAGGGCGGCAACGAACGCGCCCAGCGCCGCCGCCTGCCGGAAGGTCAAAATCTCACCCAGTTTCAGCGAATTGCGCCCGGCCAGAATAGCCGCGAACGGCACGTTGGACGTCTTGCCCGCAAAAGCCGCCCATGCGTCGCCCATCTTGCGCGCCCGCTTCGCATCGATCGAAAACGTGCCCAGCACGGCGAGCACCAAGAGCGTCCCGAAGAACAACACCGACGCCGCGTCGCCATTCGCCGCCACATGAAACGCGGCCCAAATCGCAACGCCCCAAAGGAACGGATGGCGGGTGATGCGCAGAATGCCGGACGGCTCGCGCGCCACCGCCGCCAATTGCCCGACGCCGGTCGGATTGGGCGTCAACAGTCCGGACACGACGAACAGAAATGCCAGCGCCACGACGATAATGCCGAGATGGCTAACGCCCGGCCCGAAGTTCCACAGCACGTCGCTGCCCGCCGCGAATGCCGCGTTGTAGCTGATCACCAGCCACACGAGCCCGCCCGCGCTGGCCAGCGAGAACAGGCCCATATACGGCCCTTCACCGATGCCGCTTACGATCGCATCCCGCAATCGTGTCCCCGCAATAAGGAGATGAAGCGCGAGAAACGCCGCAGCCGCCACCATCAACATCGTCATGCCCGTCACCTCGCAGGTTGCGAATCAGCGCGCCTACATCATCGCGCGAGAGGTGCGCCGCCGACTGATCCAATCATGCAACGCTTTGACGGCACCGCGTTAGAGTTGCTGGACGCATCGCACTCAAAGCCATTGGAATCCAACATGGATTCACCCTCGGCGTTAAGGTTTTCCGATCCACAGACGGCTTGCCCTGTGGCGAATCTTCTGCAGTGCGGCCACCCGCGGGAAATGGTAACATTTCGTAAATCTGCCCGCCTTCCGTGCGGGCCTGGGGCATGAGCATCGCATGGAACGGGTTGAACCGTCGAACGTCCACGCTTTCACCTCGCCGCTGGGCGAAGTGCCGCCGAAGCGTGAGGAACCTCCGCGCGTCGACAAGCGCGCCGAGTCCAAACGCGCTGAGCAGCAAAAGATCGCCGACGATGCGCAAGACACACCGCACGTTGAGGTGACGCCGGTCTACATATCAGAAGACTCTGGCGCGATCGTTCCCTGGGCATCATTCCTATTCATCCTGTTTTGGTTGGGTGGAATCAGTTCATACGTCGTCGGTCTGTTTGGGTGGGACAGGCTCGTTCAGCTCCAAGTTCCGATTGAGTGGTACGGTTTGATCGCGGCAATCCTCGTCGTTCCAGTGATCCTGGTGATCTTCATCGCGCTTCTGTCGCGCGAGATGCGCATGTTGCGCCGTCAATCGGTTCAGTTGGCCCACGCCGCCGCCGAACTGATGGAGCCCGAAGACCACGCCGCGCGCAGCCTGACCAAACTCGGCCGCGCCATCCGCCGCGAACTGGACCTCTTCAACACGTCGATCGAATCCGCCAGCGCGCGCATGTCGACGCTCGAATCGCAAACCAACGAACGCCTCGCCTTGATCGAGCGCACCGCCGTCGCCGCCCAAGAACGCGTCGACCGCGCGACCGGTAAGCTGGGTTCTGAGCGCGAAAAGCTCGCGCAATTCACCCACGCGCTGGACCAAGCGGTACTCTCGGCCTCCGAAACGCTGACCCAGCGCCTGCAAGACGCCCGCGTCGCCGCCCGCAACGCCAGCGAAAGCCTGCACAACGAACACGGCGCCATCGCCGGCCTCATCACGACGCTCCAGGCGGCTTCAACCACGGTCGCCGCGAAGGCATCGGAATCGGCGAAAGAGATCGAGCGCCAGGCCCAGCGCCTCGACGCAGCATCGGAGGCCGCCGCCGCCCGCTCGGAACAGGTCGTCGCCCGCCACGAACGTCAACGCTCGGCGCTGGCCGAAACGATCGACCGCCTGAAGCAGGAAAACGACCACATGGCCCGCGCGCTCGACTATCAGCGCGAAGGCTTGAACAAACTCGTCACCGTCATGGTCGACGAGACCAAGAAGATCGGCACGTTCACGGTCGAAGGCGCACGCCGCCTCGACGAAACCGCAGCCATCATGGCCCAGCGCATCGTCGAGACGACGCAGCTCTTCACCCGCGAATCCGAAAAGCTGCGCACGTCGACCGAACTGACGACCTCGGGCCTTGAACAAGCGATGCAGACGATCCGCTCGACCGGCGACTCGTCGTTCGATGCCGCCGGCCGCCTGGGCTCCGTCCTCATCAGCCTGCGCGAAACCGCGGCCTCCGCCTCGCATCAGATCGAAAGCACTGTCGGCCGCCTCGGCAAGCTGCTGCAGGATCTCCCCGCCGAAGCCGCCGGCCACGCCCAGCAACTGCGCGCCATGCTCGACCAGCAATCCGGCGCGATGTCCGATCTGTCGTCGCGCGTCGGCGTCGCCTTCGATCGCGTGCAGGCCATCGAGACCAACAAGCATCAAGCCGCTTCGCTGAAAGCCCCGCCGCAGCAAGCATCGATCCCGAACTTCAGCGTGCCCCCGGCCGCTCACTTGGCGCCGCCCTCGCGCGGGCAGGTCCCGCTGCCGGCCGAGAAACATGCGCCCGCCGAACAGATGAACGGCGAACCGCGCGGCTGGTTCGGCCTCGCCAAACGCTTCGTCCGCGCGCCGGGCGAAGACGGCTTCCCGCCGATCGACGAACGCGGCCCCGCCGGCGGCAACGGCAGCGGCAATGGTTGGGACATGAAGTCCCTGCTGGCGGCCGCCGAGCACGAAAAGCCGCAGCCCGCGCACACGCGCCGCATCGACCAGCGCCTCGACCGCGCCGCGATGCAACCGACCAATCACGCGCCCGGCCCCCGTCAACCGCAGCCGCAACATCCGCAGCGCGGCCAGTCCGCACCGCCGCAAATGCCGCAGCAAGCCCAGCCGCAACACGGCGACGCCGCGCAGCACACATCGGCGCGCCATATGATCGAAACGCTGCAGGCGATGGCGATCGATCTCGACCGCTTCCTGGAAGACGATCCGCCGCTCGACCTCCTGCGCCGCTACCGCGCGGGTGAACGCAACGTCTTCGCCCGCCGCCTCGTCTCGATCCTGGGCCGCGAACAGACCGAACGCATCGGCCGCAAATACCGCGAAGACGGCGAGTTCCGGGAAACCGTCGACCGCTACATCCAACAGTTCGAAACGCTGATGGAACAAACCGCCCGCAGCGACCGCGAAAACGTCCTGGTCGAGACCTACCTGACGTCGCAAACAGGCAAGGTTTACGTGGCCCTAGCGTCGGCCATCGGACGGTTGGCCTAGCCGTTCCGTCATGGCCGGGCTTGACCCGGCCACCCAGTGGCCGCGCGTCTGCGCGGCCGCGAGACCCATCAGGCGTCAGAATTATCGATCACGACAGAAGTGCGTTTCTAGCGCGCACAGACGTGCGCGCGCTGGGTGGCCGGGTCGAGCCCGGCCATGACGACGTAGGTTAAGCGCCTAGTTCCAGCCCTTCGGCGATTTCTTCATGTTCTCTTCGCCTGACGTTAGCGTCCAAGCGACCGCGCGTTTCAGCACCGCACCGACCGCATCGTCGAACGACTGCACGATATCGGGCACGTTTTCGCTGTTGGCGGGTTTCACCGATTCAAAGCTCTCCGACGCCACGATCATCCCCAGCGACGGCCGCACGAGCTTCAGGTTCACGCGCACGCGCACGATCGTCCCGCCTTCCGGCGTCTTCTCCGCCTGGAACTCGCGCAGTTCGGCCTTCAGCACGAAGTCCGAGCGCAGGCCGATCGACTGCCGGCCCACCGACACGATCTTCTTCGTGTTCTCGAACGATTGGATGAGCAACTGCTGCACCATACGCGGCGCCCGGTCGGCCCAGCGCGAACCGCCCATATATTTGACCTCAAGCGCCGACGGCGCGATCGCGATGCGGTCGGTGTCGATGCCCTTGGCCGTCGACGGTTCTTCGACGACGAGTTGCCATGTCACGTTCGGGATATCGTCCGCAAACGTGCTCTTCGGCGACAGGACGTAAAGGTCGGGCGGTGGCCCGCTGCCCAAATCCGGCAATGCACAACCGGTCAGCGCGAGCGCGCCGGCTATCGCGACTGAAGCAAAACGCGCCCCCATCAACGTCCTCCCTGCGATTTATATTCGACCGCCTTGTCGCCGAAGATCAGCGACGACGGACTGCTTTCAAGACGCTGCGCCGCACGGTCGATGGACGCGATCATCTGCCGCGCATCGCTGATGGCAAGCAACAGCTCCGGCAAGCCTGCGCGCGCAAAGTCGCGCAGCGGCACGCGCGCCTCGTTCATCACCTGACGGATGTCGGCCGCGACGCCGCGCACGTCGGCGAGCGTCGCCTTGGCATCGCCCGCAACCAGCTTGTCGACATTCGTCGCAATGGATTCGAACTTGTCCGACGCCTTGGCGAGGTTGCCCGACAGACGCTCCACGTGCGCGATCGTGTCGGCGAATTTCTGCTCGTTCTCGCCGCTCAAGAAATTCGACAACCGGTCGAGCACGGCATTGCCGCGGTTGATGAGCTCCGGCGCGCCCGCGAACAGCTTCTGGAACGTCGACTTGCGCGTTTCGATCATCGGATATTCTTGATCCGCGCCCGCGACGAGCGGATTCGATTTCGGCGATCCGCCGGCGATCAGCACCGCGGCGACGCCGGTCAACCCTTGCGTCTCAAGACTGGCATAGGAGTCTTCTTTCACCGGCGTCATGCGATCGACCTGGATGCGCACGAGCACGTTGTTCGGATCATCCTCGTCGAGCTTCAGGTCGACGACTTCGCCGACCTTGATGCCGTTGTAGAGCACATCCGCCGCCTTGCTCAGCCCCGACACCGAGCCTTCGAACCGCAAATCGTAGATCTGATACTGCTTGTTGAACTCGGCCTTGCCGATCCACAGCAGAAACAACACCGTCAGCACCGCGATGCCGATCGCGAAGCTGCCGATCAGAAGGTGATGCGCGCGCGTTTCCATCGAAGCGCTCCTCTTTAAGACTTGGGCGGCGCGGACTTGGCGGCCATCGCCGCCCGTCCACGGGGCCCGTGAAAATACTCGCGGATCCAGGGGTGATCCTGGGTCATCATCTCGTCGATACTACCGGTCACCAGCACTTTTTTCTCGGCCAACACGGCGATCCGGTCGCAAATCGCATACAGGCTGTCGAGGTCGTGGGTGACCATGAACACGGTTAAACCCAGCGTCGCCTGCAAATTCTTGATCAACTCGTCGAACGCCGACGCGCCGATCGGATCGAGGCCGGCTGTCGGTTCGTCCAGGAACACGATCTCAGGGTCGAGCGCCAAAGCCCGCGCCAACCCGGCGCGCTTGCGCATGCCCCCCGACAGTTCCGAAGGGAACTTGGGCCCCGCTTCAGGCGGCAACCCGACCAGCCCGATCTTCACCGCCGCAATCTCGTCCATCAGTTTCTGCGGCATATGGAGGTGCTCTTTGAGCGCCACCTGAATGTTCTGCGCGACCGTCAGCGACGAGAACAACGCGCCATCCTGAAAGAGAACGCCCCAGCGCCGCTCAACCGCGCGCTCTTCCTCAGGCGTCATGTCGCTGCGCGCTTTGCCGAAAATCTCGATGCGCCCCGACCGCGGCTTGTTGATGCCGAGGATCGAGCGCAGCAGCACCGACTTGCCCGTACCCGACCCGCCGACGATGCCAAGCACCTCGCCGCGATAGATGTCGAGGTCGAGGTGATCATGCACGACCTGCGGCCCGAACTGATTGCGCAAATCCCGAACGGCAATGATGACATCGCGCTCGCTCATATGCCGAGCTTCACAAAAAGGATAGAGAACAACGCGTCGAGTACGATGACAGTGAAGATGCCCTCGACCACCGACGCGGTCGTGCGCTGACCGACAGACTCGGCGCTACCTTCCACCTTCATGCCTTCGAAGCAGCCGACCATCGCAATGGCGAGCCCGAAAACCGGCGCCTTGATAAACGCCACGCCCGCATCCCAGAATCCGATCGAGTCATGCAGGCGCGCGATGAACATCGCCGGCGACATGCCCAGCTCCGACCAGACAACCAGCCCGCCGCCAAGCAACCCCATCATCGCCGAGATGAAACCCAAGATCGGCATCATGACGAGCAGCGCGATCACGCGCGGCAACACCAGCACGTCCATCGGATCGAGCCCAAGCGTGCGCATCGCGTCGATCTCTTCGCGCAGCTTCATCGAACCGATCTGCGCGGTAAACGCACTGCCCGACCGGCCCGCCACCATGATGGCGGTCAGCAAGATGCCGATCTCGCGCAGGAACGACACCGCAACGAGGTTCACGGTGAAGATCTCGCCGCCAAACCGCTTCAGCTGCTCCGACCCTTGAAACGCCAACACCGCGCCGATCAGGAACGAGATCAAGGCGACAATCGGCACGGCGTTCAGACCCGCCTGCTCCATGTGATAAACCGTCGACGTCGCGCGCATGCGCATCGGGTTCAAGACTGTCTTGCCCAACGTCTCAAGGATCAGCCCCAAGAACGCGACGAGATCGCGCCCGGTGCGCCCGCCCTCGTCGAGGCCGGCGCCCATCCGCACGATGAGGTTGGTGAGCACATTGCCTTCGCGCGGCTCGATCTTGATCGGCCGGTCGCTCTTGGCCACGGCATTGAGCAGCGTCGATTGCGCAGCCGTCCCGCCCGCCGTCGTCACCTGAACGCCCGCGCGTTCCAGCGTGCGCGCCGTGCGATAGATGAGCCACGCGCCGGCGGTGTCCAGCCGGTCCAAATGCGAAAGGTCGAACGTCGCCGCGCGTCGCCCCACGGTGTCGATAGCCTGAAGTGTTTTGTCGAGCGCTTGCGCGTTCTGGACGACCCAGTCGCCTTGCGGGCGCAGCGTCAGCGCAGACGCGTCATCCGACACGTCAAGCCAAGCTTGAGCCTGCCCCGCCATCGCTATCCCTGCCCTGTGCCCAACGCCTGCGATGCGCAACCCTCATGCGCGCCACCGAAAGGCACGAATCGGAGTGTGCCCGGAGGGCACATCTGTGCCAAGTTCGTGTGCAAGTTGCGCGCCATGGACCGCCTTAGTTAAGACCCGCGTGATTGGGACCACACCACCGCGCTTGCCTTAAGGCACCGGACGGCGAAAATCGATTCGCAATTGAGGTTTAAACGGCGCTCCTCGCGTTTCGGATGCGCTGAACTGAAAGAGATCGCCCATGGCGGCCGAAAGCCACACGCCGCAGATATCTGCCGACCACCGCACGGCGTTCATCCCGGTTCTGAAATCCGACCTCGTCCCGACCCTCGCCGAACAAGGCTTTGCCGGCGGCCAGAGCGGCGACTTCCACACGCTGTGCGCCTTCCTCGGCGCCTATTTTCACCACGATTTCTACGACGAACTGACGGAGCTGAAGGACGTCTACGCCTGGTTCTCACCGGCCGGACCGCGCCCGACGCGCCGCCCGCCGGAGGAGCCCGAAGCTGCCTATCGCCAACTCTGCGGCACGCTCGAAAGCGTCATGGCGCGCGCCAACTTCGCCGAGTTTCCGCGGGCCGAGATCGAAAGGCTGGGCGGCGATCACCCCCTCCTCGACGTCAAGACCCGAACCCCGCTCGACGCCTACGAGACCATCCGCATCTTCTATCGCGGCCGCCGCGCCGACACGGTGATGCAGCCGAACGCGTTGGGCTTCAAAAGCAAGAAGACGATCGCGACCGAGGTCTACGACGACATCCTGGTTTTCGTCCGCTTCAAGCAGCCCGACGGAACGCCCCGCCGCGCCTTGCCGCTCGCCCGCCGCCGCGCGCTGCCCGGCGACGCCGAGCCCGGCAGCGTCATGATCAAACTCTTCCGCAACATCACGCGCCTCGAACTGCCGACGCTGCTGCCCGAAGTGAAAGTCGTCATGAGCCGCAAGGACGCGCTGATGCTGGGCGGCCCCGCGCTCTTGGGCGGCGTGCCCTTGATGCTCAACATCATCCCGGCGCTCTCGGTCGTCCTTGTCGTCCTCGGCGCCTATCTCGGATTCTCCGGCGAGGTGACGCAAGACAAGCTGATGAAGGCCGTCGGCGCGCTCTCCGTGCTCGTCGGCGCCGGCGCGTTCATGTTTCGTCAGTACTCGAACTATTCCTTCCGCAAGCTGAAATATCAGAAGCGAGTCTCGGACAACGTCTACTTCAAGAACGTCAACAACAACGCCGGCGTCTTCGAAACGCTGATCAACGCCGCCGAAGAACAGGAAACGAAAGAAGTCATCCTCGCTTACCACTCGCTCCTGACCGCAGGCCCGGCAGCAAGCGCCGCCGAGCTCGACCACCGCATCGAGGCGTGGCTGAAGTCGGCCTTCAGCGTCGAGGTCGATTTCGAAGTATCCGATGCGTTGTCGAAGCTCGAAGGCTTGGGCCTCCTCGCGCAGAAAGAAGGTAAAATCGCGGTCGTTCCCCTGGGGGATGCGCTCACTCGCCTCGACACGCTCTGGGATCAGTTATACGACTTCACGCAAGGCCGGCGCGCCAGCGCGGCCTGACGACAGCGCGAAGGGGAAAACGGGGACATGGCGCAGCGCGACGCAACCACGCGGGAAAGCGCGCTGGCAATGGCCGGCATCGCAGGCCTGCTGCGTTGGCTGGGACTCGTGCCGTGGGCCGTCTTACTCTTGATGACGTTGTTCCAGATCTACGATCCGGGCCGCGTCATCACCGGCTTGCAGAACCAAGTCTTCGACTCTTACCAACGCGCCTATCCACGCACCTATCAGGACACGTCCACGCGCTACGTCGACATCGACGAGCAAAGCCTAAAGCGCATCGGCCAGTGGCCCTGGCCGCGAACCATCGTCGCGGAACTAACGAGGCGCCTACGCGACGCCGGCGCCGCCGTGATCGCTTTCGACATGGTCTTCCCCGAACCCGATCGCACGTCGCCGACATGATCGCGCGCGGACTGCCGGCCGGTGCGGATTGGGACGGCGCACGCTCTCAGTTGTCAGCCTTGCCCAACAACGACACGCAGTTCGCACAAACGCTGAGCGAGTCGCCCGCTGTTCTCGGTTTCATCATGGTCGATCGCGATACCGGCCATCTGCCAGTCGTGAAGGCGGGCATGGCAGTCGTCGGCGACGGGAAACCCGCTGAAACGGTGCCATCGTTTCCGGGCGCGACGGCCTCGCTCGATGTTCTGCAGAACGCGGCGCCGGGATCGGGTTCGTTCAATACGTTGCCCGACGCTGACGGTATCGTCCGGCGCGTGCCGCTGTTTGTCGCCTACAAGGACAAGATCTATCCGGGCCTGGCGCTTGAGACGCTCCGCGTCGCGCAGCGTAACGAGACCGGCGCAACACCCTCTTATCTCATCAAGACGGCAGGCGCGTCGGACGAAATTTCCGCCGGCAATCCCAACCGCATCGTTAGCGTGAAAATCGGCGCCTTCGAAATTCCGTCCACCAAGGACGGACAAATGTGGGTCCACTACACGAACCAGACCGCCAAGCGCGGCATCCCGGCGTGGAAAATCCTCGACGGCTCGGCCGACATGACGCAGCTCGAGGGGGCAGCGGTCTTTGTCGGGACGAGCGCGGCGGGTCTTCTCGATCTACGCTCGACACCGATGAAATTGGATTCCCCGGGCGTCGAAGTTCACATCGAAGCCTTTGAGCAGATGCTCCTCAAACACTTCATCGAACGCCCCGACTGGAGCCCTGCGTTGGAGCTTGCGTTCGCGACGCTGCTGGGCCTCTTCGTCCTGCTCACCATCTCGCGCGTACCGGTCTACTGGATCGCGAGTATCGCTCTCATCGCCGTCGTCACCGCCGTAGGCACGTCGTGGTGGGCCTTCACCGAACACTATTGGCTGCTCGACCCGATCGCCCCGTCGCTCAACATCGCGCTCGTCTTCGCGGCCGCGAGCCTCGTCAAGTTCATGCGCACCGAGGCTGAGCGCCGCACGGTCCGCAGCGCCTTCGCGCAATACCTGCCGCCCGACGTCGTCGAGCAAATCGCGGCGGACCCGTCGAAATTGAAGCTCGGCGGCGACACGCGCGAACTCTCGATCATGTTCTGCGACATCCGCGGCTTCACGCCCATCGCCGAAAGCTTCCGCTCAGACCCGCAAGGCCTGACCAAACTCATCAACCGCGCGCTGACGCCGCTCTCGCGCGAAGTGCTCAACCACCACGGCACGATCGACAAATATATCGGCGACTGCGTGATGGCCTTCTGGAACGCGCCGATCGACGACGCCGACCACGCCAGGCACGCCTGCGAATGCGCGCTGGCGATGATGGACTCGCTGGTTGTCTTGAATAACGAACTGACCGCCGAGGGCTTCTACGAAGCCCACAAGGTCAACCGCATCGACGTCTCGATCGGCGTCAACACGGGCGTCTGCGTCGTCGGCAACATGGGCTCCGACCTGCGCTTCGACTACTCGGCGCTGGGCGATGCGGTGAACGTCTCCGCGCGCATCCAATCCTTCGCCGGCAATTACGGCTTCCCGATCGCCATCGGCGAGGACACCGAAGAAGTCGTCGCCGAAAAATTCGCCTTCCTCGAACTCGACTACATCGCCGTCAAAGGTCGCGCCACGCCGACCCACATCTACGCGCTGATGGGCCACGCGCACGTGCGCGAGACAAAGGCGTTCCAGATCCTGAACGACGCACTACAGACGCTTTTCACAGCCTTCCGCGCGCAGAACTGGGCCGCCGCCAAGGAAGCCATCGCCAAAGGCCGCGCCATTCCCGGCGCGCCGGAAGCCATCTTCGAACTCTACGAAGACCGCGTCGCGCACTACGAACTCGAACCGCCGCCTCCAGGCTGGGACGGCGCCTGGTCCGCCAAAGAAAAGTAGGCATAGGCTCAGGACGGCGATATCAATGCGCCAGCCATGACCGAGCCCCTCCCCCTCTTCGCGGCCGACTATTTCGAAGCCCGCGACAAATTCCTGAAAGCCGCAACCGCGCGCGGCTGCAAGCTCATGTCGCATTTGAACCCCTACGCGAAGGGACCCAAGGGCGAAGACCTCTTCGTCGACGTCGCAACCACCGGCCCCGACACCGCAACCGCAGCCCTCCTCCTCATCTCAGGTACGCACGGCGTCGAAGGCTACGCGGGCTCCGCTTGCCAGATCGGCTGGCTGAAGAGCGAGCGCAACGACGCTTTTCCGCCGCAGCTCAAGATCGTGATGATCCACGCGCTGAACCCGTACGGCTTCGCCTGGAACAGACGCGTCACCGAAGACAACGTCGACCTCAACCGCAGCTTCGTCGATCACGGCGCGTGCCCGACAAACGAAGGCTACGAGGAACTGAAGAACGCGATCGCCCCGCCGAACCTCAACGCCGACACGCTGAAAGAAGCCGACGCGATCTTGCGCGCCTACAGCAAAGCGCACGGCGCCTTCGCGCTCCAAGAAGCGATCAGCAAGGGCCAATACAAACACCCCGACGGCATGTACTACGGCGGCGCGCGCGAGCAATGGTCGGCGGGCGTCTTCCGCCATATCGTCCGGCGACAGCTCGGCAACTGCCGCACCATCGGCGTCGTCGACTTCCACACCGGCCTCGGCCCCTACGGCTACGGCGAACTCATCTGCGAGGACCCCGCCGACTCGCTCGCCTACCGCCGCGCACGCAGCTGGTGGGGCGACACCGTCCGCTCGACACAGGCCGGCGACTCCGTTTCCGCGCACGTAACCGGCAGTGTCGATTCTGCCGTCCCCCGCCTCCTGCCGCGCAGCGAAGTGACCATGACGACGCTCGAATTCGGAACCTACTCGACGCTCGAAGTGTTTCAGGCTCTGCGCGCGGACAACTGGCTGCACGTGCATGGGAACCCATTGGGTCCGGAAGCCGCCGCCATCAAGACCGACGTTCGCTGCGCGTTCTACCCCGACGTGGACGATTGGAAGGAAATGGTCTGGCAGCGGGCGGAAGCCGTTGTGGCGCAGGCAGTTAAAGGCCTGTCCTCGGCCGCCTAACGGGTCCGTGAGGCCCCTTGGCAGACGCATCCCATTGCGACACACTGTGCGTTCAACATCGAGGAGTGCAGACAATGAAAACCTGGCGCAAACCGAAGACCCGCGAAATCTCGGCGGCGATGGAAATCAACTGCTACTGCTCGGCCGAATAATCTGGGAGCGCCGGCTTCCAGCCGGCTTTTCTCCCTTATGAAAATCATCGTGCTCGGCGCCGCAGCAGGCGGCGGCTTCCCCCAGTGGAACGCGGCGAGCACGAACAACGCCAAGGCCTTCGCCGGCGACCCCGACTGCCCCCGACAAACGCAAGCAAGCCTGGCTGTCTCGGCCAACGGCGAAGATTGGCTATTGCTGAACGCCAGCCCCGACATCCGCGAACAGATCGTCGCCACGCCAGAACTCCACCCGAAGACCGCCCCGCGCTCCTCGCCCATCAAAGCGGTGGTGCTGACCGGCGCCGACATCGACGCCATCACCGGCCTGCTGACCTTACGCGAACGCCAGCCGTTCTCGCTGTGGGCGACGAGTTACGTGCACAACGTCTTGGCCGCAAACCCCGTCTTCGATGTCCTCGACCGTGGCACCGTCAACTTCGAGACCATGCCCGACAAGTCCTTCACCCCGGTCGAAGGCCTCACCTGCCGCACCTTCGCAACGCCGGGCAAGCCGCCGCTCTATCTCGAACGCATCGAAGGCATCGGCCCGGCCGACGGCGCATCGGTCGGCCTCTCCATCACCGACACGCGCGGCAAGACGCTGGCCTTCGTCCCCTCCTGCGCCGAGATCACCGACGACATCCGCGCGAGCGTTGACGGCGCCGACGCACTGTTCTTCGATGGCACGATGTACACCGACGATGAAATGCTCCGGACCGGGGAGGGCAAGAAGACCGCGCGCCGCATGGGCCACGTGGCGATGACCGGCAAGGACGGCGCCATCGAAGGTTTGCGCGAGGTCAAGGCGCGCACGCGCTATTTCATTCACATCAACAACTCGAACCCGGTGCTGAACCGCGCCTCGCCGGAACGCAAGGCCGTCGAAGCGCAAGGCTGGCGCATCGCCGAAGACGGTATGAGGATCGACTTGTGACACTGCTCTCGCCCGCCGAATTCGAAGCACGCTTCAAGGCCGTGGGCGCGGAGCGCTATCACAACCACCATCCCTTCCACCGCATGCTGCACGACGGCAAGCTGAACAAGGGCCAAGTCCAGGCGTGGGCGCTCAACCGCTACATCTACCAATCGCGCATCCCGATCAAAGACGCGATCATCGTCTCGCGCCTGCCGACGCCGGAGCTGCGCGCCCTCTGGCGCGTGCGCATCGAAGACCACGACGGCACCGACGGCACCGACGGCGGCATCGCCCGCTGGCTGAAGCTGACGGACGGCCTAGGCCTCGACCGCAAGATGGTCATCGCCGAAACGGCCGTCCTGCCCGCCACCGTCTTCGCCGCCGACGCCTACGTGCATTTCGTTCGCGATCGCACGCTGCTGGAGGCGGTCGCCTCCTCGCTCACTGAACTCTTCGCCCCCAAAATCATCGCCGAGCGCGTCGAAGGCATGCTCGCCGGCTATAACTTCGTCTCGCGCGAAACGCTGGCGTACTTTGGCGCGCGCATGACCCAAGCCCCGCGCGACGCCGATTTCGCCCTACGCTATTGCATCGAAACCGCCAAAACGCGCGACCAGCAAGACGCCTGCATCGCCGCTCTGACCTTCAAATGCAACGTGCTTTGGGCCATGCTGGACGCCCTGTACCACGCCTACGTTGCGCCGGGACACATTCCGCCCGGCGCGTTCAGATCATGAGCGACGACGCAAAACCAAGACTGGCCCCCGGCGTCAAACTGCGCACCGACGCAAAGCGCGGCCCCATGCTCATGGCCCCCGAACGCATTCTTGAGCTCGACGAAATCGCGCAAGCCATCGTCGCCCAGTTCGACGGCACGAAGCGCGTCTCGGAAATCGCGGCGGCGCTTGCCAAGGAATACGACGCGAAGGCCGAAGACATCCGCACCGACATCGACCACCTGCTCAAAGATCTAACCGCAAAGGGCTACGTGAAGTCGTGACGGAGAACTTGAGGCCCATCGGCCTGCTTGCAGAACTGACCCACCGCTGTCCGCTCGGCTGTCCGTATTGTTCGAACCCGCTAGACCTCGTCCGCGCCAACCAGGAACTCGACACGAAAACGTGGGAACGCGTGTTCAACGAAGCGGCCGACCTCGGCGCCATGCACGTGCATCTCTCCGGCGGCGAGCCGCTCGCCCGCAAAGACATCGCCGAACTGACGAACGCCGCCCACCTCGCCGGCCTCTACACCAACCTCATCACCTCGGCGATCGGCCTGAACGCACAGCGACTGACGGAGTTGCGCTCCGCCGGCCTCGATCACGTGCAAATCTCGATCCAAGGCATCGACGCCGCACGCGCCGACGCCGTCGCCCATTACAAAGGCGGATCGCGAGCCAAACGCGACGCCGCCAAACTCGTCGTCGAAGACGGCCTGGCGCTGACCATCAACGCGGTCATCCACCGCGGCAACATCGCCGACGTCCCCGCCATCATCGACCTCGCCGAAGAACTCGGCGCCGGCCGTCTCGAAGTCGCGCACGTGCAGTACCACGGCTGGGCAATCCCCAACCGCGCCAGCCTGATGCCCTCACGCGAAGACTTTATGGCGGCGGCGAAGATCGTCGAAGACGCGCGCAAACGCCTCGAGGGCACGCTGGTCATCGACCACGTTATCCCCGACTACTACGCCGAACGTCCGAAAGCCTGCATGGGCGGCTGGGGCCGCCAAGTCATCGTGGTCACGCCGGACGGCCGAGCACTCCCCTGCCACGCCGCGGCGACGTTGCCCGGCTTCGCCTTCGACAACGTCCGCGACCGCTCGCTCAGCGACATCTGGGAAAAAAGCGAAGCCTTCACAAAATTCCGCGGCACCGCGTGGATGCCCAAACCCTGCCAAGGCTGCGACCGCGCCGAGATCGACTGGGGCGGCTGCCGCTGCCAAGCCTTCGCCATCACCGGCGAAGCCGCCGCCACCGACCCCGCCTGCGCCCTGTCCCCCGATCACGCCAAGATGCGCGAAATGGCCATCGCCGACGCCGCGAGCACGAACACGCCCTACCGCTTCAGAAGAATCGGAGGCTAAGTCTGGGAGCGCGGGCGTCCCGCCCGCTCTTACTCACCCTTCAAACGCGCGAACGGCGACGAGTCGGAAAGAGCGGGCGGGACGCCCGCGCTCCCAGACTACGCGGCCAGATCAATCGCGATCTTGCCGAAGTGACCCTGCCCCATCATCGTCGTCAGCGCCTCTTTCGCAGCGGCGAAGGGAAACGTCTTGTCGATCACCGGTTTGATCTTGTGCAGCGTCATCGCCCGGCACATCGCCTCGAACTGTTCGCGCGACCCAACGGTGATCCCTTTCACCTTCGCGTTCGCGCTCATGACCATGCCGATCTGCAGGTCCTTCACATGCCCCGACAGCACGCCGACGACCGACACATGCCCGCCGACGCGAATGGACTTAAGGCTGTGCTCCAGCGTGCCAGCGCCACCCACTTCGACAACGTGATCCGCGCCGCGCCCATCCGTGATCTCGCGCACCGCCTTCGACCAATCCGGCGTCTGCTTGTAGTTCACCAGATGATCCGCGCCGAGCGCCTTCGCTCGCGCCAACTTCTCATCCGATGATGAGGTGATAATCACCTCCGCCCCCGCCGCCTTCGCGAACTGCAACGCAAAGATCGAAACGCCACCGGTGCCCTGCACGACGACGGTCTCGCCGGCCTTCAACCCACCTTCGACCATCAACGACCGCCAAGCCGTGAGCGCCGCGCATGACAACGTCGCGACTTCCGCATCGCTGAGATACGACGGCACCTTCGACACGCCATCCGCCGACAACAGCGCATAGTCCCGCCACACACCGTCCAACGAGCCGCCGATGGCGCTCGCCTGCCCTTCGCGCGTCAGCTCGCCCGCGAGCCACCGTTGGAAGAACATCGACGCCACGCGATCGCCGGTCTTCACGCGTGTGACGCCGGGACCGACGGCGACAACCTCGCCGCACGCATCGGACAACGGCACCAGCGGCAGCTTGTACATCGCCCCGAACGCGCCCAGCACCGTCACCAAATCGCGATAGTTCAGCGACGCGGCCGCCATCTTCACCAGCACCTGGCCAGGTCCAGGCTGCGGCGTATCGCGTTCGACGACGCGCAAATTGTCGATCCCGTATTGCGGGATCTCAACGACTTTCATGTGATGTCTCCAGTGGCGAATTTATTCGGCGGCGCGGCGATAATCTTTCGCCTTGTGCATCTGCATCGACTTCGGCGGCGCCGAGTGCGGCACGTCGTTCGACGTCACCGCTTTCAGCGCCAACTCCTTATCGGCCTGCGTAAACTGCCCCGTCGTCACGCAATACTCGACCAACGTCCCGTTCGGATCGCGCGTATAGATCGACGTACACCAATTGTGGTCGATCTCCATCACGTCATGCCCGCCCGCCAGCCACATGTCGCGCTTGCCGCGCAGATGCTCCATCGTCGGCGAATAGAACGAGATGTGATTGACCCACTCGGGCAAACCCGCCGCCTTCGACAAGCCCGTCTCGAACGGCTTGTCGTACGGCTCGCCGTGCAATTCCCAAAACGCGATGAAGCGATCGGGCTCGATCTCATAGAAGAAGTGCTTGGCCCACCCGCCCAGCGGCGTCGGCCCGATCTCCACCTTCTTCAGGTCGAACCCCATCACCTCGCGGTAGAAGTGGTCGATCGCCTTCATATCGCGCGTCGCAAGCGCCAAGTGATGATAGGCCATGTGTGCGTCCTCCGATTCTTATATCTTACCGGTCCACCATGCGCATGACGTCGCCGCCCTGGGGCGAGCCGACCTCGACGATCCTGTCGTCGACGTCGTCATACTCAAGCCGCAAGGCCTTCGAAATCGTCGCATGAAAATCATAGAGCGCCGTCGTGTAGGTCAGCTCAAGAATCTCTTCGTCCGACAAATGCTTCTTCAACACCGCGAACGTCCCATCCGGCACGCGCCCACCGCCGAGCACCAGATCATCTGTGTAGGCCAACACCGCCCGCTCGATTTCGCTGAAGCACGTCGCCGTCTGCCACGCCGGAATGGCCGCGATCTGCTCCTCGCTCAAACCCACGCCGCGCGAGGCCTTGCAGTGCTGCGAATAGACGAATTGGCTCGCCCGCGCCCAACCCGCGCGCGTCTGCCCCAACTCGCGCAGCTTCGGCGACAGCTTCCGGTTCGCAGAGCGATAAAACTGAAACCCCGCGACCGCATGATCGAACGCATCGGGCACCACCGCAAACACCGTCCACCAATTGCCGGGCGTGCCAGTATCGGTGCCCGGCTCCTTCACCGGATCGCGATCGCCGAACAGCGCTTTATAGATCGTCTTGGCGAACGGATGCGCGTCGTCGCGGCTGACCTGACGCAAGCGTGGCAAGGGGCGTTCCTCTTCTTAGGTCCCCGCAAGGGTAAAACAGCTGCGGCCCCTCGTCTACGCGCTAACCAGCTCCCGCCCGTTCCACAACCGGCCAAGCAGTAACGACAATCCCACCGCCACCGCGCTCGTCGCGGTCATCAGCAAATAACCAAACGCCCCGAAGTCGGCGAAAAGATACCCCGACGCGAACTGACCGGCCGCCATGAAAACGCCGATCGTGACCGCCGCATAGAGGCTCTGCGCCGTCGCCATCAAACTGTGCGGCACCGCACGCGCGATAAAGTGCATCGCCCCCAGATGCGCCGCCCCAAAAGTTCCCGCGTGCAAACACTGCACCGGGATCAACACCCAAAGCGGCGGCGAGAACGCCATGATGGTCCAGCGCACCAAGCCCGTCGCTGCCCCGATCATCATCAGGTTCACCGGTCCGATCCGCGCCACGACCCGGTTCGAGAACGAAAACAAAATGATCTCGGCGATGACGCCCAGCGCCCACAAGAACCCGATCAGGTCCGCACTGTACCCCAGTGCCTTCCAGTTCAGCGTGGCGAACCCGTAGTAGAACGCATGACACGACTGCGCGACGCCAGCGGTCGCCACGAACACGATGAACGCCGGATGCCGTGCGAGCTTCCGCGCCTCGCCCCACATCCCGTTCACGTGATTCTCGGCGCGATGAACAACGGGTTCGGGCGGCAACACGAACGACATCGCAAACGCGAACGACCCGGCCGCGATCAGGATCGGCAGAAAGAACCCGACGCCTTCTTGCGCCAGAAACACGCCGCTCGAGAAATTCATGGCGATGAACGCCATCGACCCGAACAACCGCACCCGTCCGTAGTCGAACTGATGCAGCATCGCCGTCTTCAATGTCACCCCTTCGATCAACGGGCCGATCGCTGAGAACGCCGCACTCGACGTGATCGAAAACAGAATGACGAACACCGTCCCCGGCATCGCCGCATATCCGGCATACGAAAACGCCGCCAACCCCATCAGCAGAATGATAGCCAGCCGCCGCGCGTGAAACGCATCGGCGACAAACCCCAGCGCCGGCCCGGTCAGCACACGCACCGCCCCCATGACGCCCATCAGCAAGCCCGTCGCCTGCGGATCGAACCCGACGCTCGCGAGCCACGCCGGAAAGAACGGCAGGTGCACGCCGCCGATCAAATTGATCCCGACATAAAAAGGAACGAAGCGCACAGCATCGGGATGCGGCTGCGGCAAGCGAAACGGAAGCATGAGCGGACTGACGGCTAGAGAGAGAGAGCGAACGCGCGAAGCAATAGCCCGACCCGCGTGCGCTTGTCATGACCGGCCGTCACAGTGTGACAGATGCGCACATAGTGCGCGTAAGGCTTGCGCGACGGATCGCTTGGCATCATATCGCGTCTGGGCGCACGCGGTGCGCACTCGTACGGGCCACGCTCCCGCACCAGAGTGGAGAACCACAATGAACAATTCCTTCGGTTTCAACCGCACCGTTCTGACGTCGGCCGCACTGCAGCCGCGCTATGCGTATCGCGTGACCTTCGCCGGCGGCGTACGCGTGACGACCGACCCGGTCGAAGTGGCCCGCATTCGCCGCGCCTATCCCGCCGCGCAAGTCCAGATCATTCCGATCGGCTGACGCGAAGGAAGTGGGCGCAGGCAGAACGGGCGGGCACACCGAAAGGTGGCCCGCCCGTTCCTTTTCGCGCGCGCGAAATGGCGGAAGCTTGCTCTTCGCCCCACCGTGTGCACATGTCGAAACCGTGACGCGATCGGGGGCAAGTGCATGAACATCTTCAC
>JAWXBY010000061.1:0-11225 GCA_034440355.1 Alphaproteobacteria bacterium | reverse complement strand
GCGAATATTTCGACGAGTGCGACGGCGTTCATCGCGTACTACGAAGACTTCATCGAACAGGTGACGGTCAGCGGCACGTTTCTTCCGCCGCCGGCGGCGCCGACCGTGTTCCAGTTCATCAATCTGGGCGAGGTCGAAGTCTCCGGTTATGAAGCGAAGCTTGACGCGCGTTGGGACTCCGGCTTCTCGCTGACTGTGGCGGCGTCGACCGCGCGCGGCGACCAAGTGAACCTCGGCGTCAAGTCGCCGCTGCCCTCGATCGAACCGTTCAAGTTCGTCGGCGGCGTGCGCTATGACGATCCGGAAGGCATGTTCGGCGGTCAAGCGATCATGACCTATTCGGGCCAGAAGGATAGCGACCGCATTCCGGCGACGCTCTGTGCGCCGAGCTGCTTTACGCCTGACGGCTTCACCATCTTGGACCTTACCGCGTATTGGAACATCACCGACGATGCGACGCTCAGGGTCGGCGTGTTCAACGTGTTCGACGAAAAGTACACATGGTGGGGCGACGTCCGCGGCGTGGCTTCGACGTCGGCCGTGGTCGACGCCTATACGCAGCCCGGGCGAAACGCCAGCGCGTCGTTCGTGTATCGCTTCTAGGCGCTTCCATCCTGGTGCGGCCGCGCGGGCTCCAAGGGCTTGCGCGGCCTTTTTGTTTGCGCTTGGCTCAGCGAAAGTCAGGGAGCGAAACGATGAGCGATATCGTGCAGCCGGCGGGGACGCATTTGGCGCAGCTCAACGTCGCGCGAGCGCTCGACGATCTCGATAGCCCGCGGCTGGCGGGCTTCATGGGGGCGCTCGACCGCGTGAACGCGCTTGCGGAGCGGTCGGCCGGTTTCGTGTGGCGGCTGAAGAGCGACGGCGGCAATGCGACCGACATCAAAGTTTCCGACGATGCGCGCTTCATCGTGAATATGAGCGTGTGGGAGACGGCCGAGCATCTCGAGCAATTCGTATGGAACACGGTGCATGCGCGCGTGTACGAGAAGAAGGCGAATTGGTTCGAGTCGATGACGACGCCCCATCTCGTTATGTGGTTCGTGCCGGCGGGACATCGTCCTACGCCGGAGGAAGCGATGGCGCGGCTTGCGCATCTCACGGCGCACGGCGCATCGGCGCATGCGTTCGGCTGGGAGAGCCTGCCGAACGTAAAGCTTTGGATGAGCAAACGTTGCGCGTGAGCTGTCGCGCACAACGTGCGGCGTAGCCGACGGCGGCTTGGCGGCTATGCTGTCTCCAGGTCAACGAAAAGGGCGCCGCCGCTTCCGGGACGCCCTGTAGATTTCGCTTCCGCGTCTTAACCGATCGTGCGTTGGGTCAGTTCGAGGTTGCTGAGCAACACCGCGGCCGAGTCTTCGATCGCATCGTGCGGGCCCTTTTCGATCGCGACCAGCATGGCGTCGAGGTGAAGTTCGATCGCCATGATCGCTTTCTTGTTGGGCGTCGACGCCGGCGGCAGTTTGGCGAACAGCGTCATGAACGTGTTCAGGCGCGTGCCCACCTCGCGGAGGAGGGGATTGCCGAGCACGTTGCCTTGCTCTTCCGCTTCGAGCGCCATGGACGCCAGTTTCTGAACCAGTTCGGCGTTGTCGCCGCCGGCTTTCCACGCGGCGATCGCTTCGCGCGATTCGGCGATGGCTTTCAGCGTCGCCTCGCGCAGCATATCCGTATGATCGGCCATCACCTGATCGGCGGCGGTCTTCATATCTTCAAGGCTGACGCCATGGCCGCGTGCGGCGCGGCGCTGCAGCGTGTTCGCTACTTTGATGAACGTCGGTTGGCCGGTCATGTCGCCATCCTTTCCGGTTTCGACGTCTGTGCGCCGTTGTTTGAGGTGTCGGCTTCGGTCGTAGCGGGTTTGCGGCGATCGGGGCCTTCATAGGGCCGTTGTTTGCGGCGACGGTCGGGGCCCAAAAATCCTTCAACCCGCACGAAGACGCGCGGGCTCTCGATGACGTAGATGATCCGCTCAAGCAGCGTGATGCCGGACAACGGAAGCTTCAGAAACTCGGTCGCTCCGGCGTCGCGGGCGCTGGCCACGCTGCCGATGGAGCTTTTGATCGACGTGGCAATGAAGGGGACCAGGGCGTTCGGCGATTTTTCGATGTCGCGCACGGATTTCAGGAATTGCAGACCGGCTTCGGACGTGATGTCGCCGAAGATGATGTCGACGGGATTGGTCTTGAACGCGTCCCACGCGGTTGAGCAGTCGCGTTTTGAAATCACCAAGTTGAAGTGCAGGGCGCGGCACATGTCGGTCAGAAGCTGGCGCGCGAACTCGGACTCGACGAAGAGCAGCAGTGTGAAAGAAGAGAAGTCGAAAGTCCGCGTCAGCCGCATACGCCGTCTCACATTACCGCGCTCGGCGTTTGCCGAAACAACGAGGCGATCCGGAGCGGGGGCGCCTTCGTGGGACCGAATGTGCCAAATGCCAGTGAAAGTGACGTTAAGGCGATCGCGGGTTCCATTCGGTTCCGGAGCAGGCCGTGCCGGGCAACGGGATGGGAGCCGGACAACGAAAAAGGGCGCCACCGTTTCCGGTAGCGCCCTTCCAGACCCCCTCAGGTCCTGAAGTCTTAGGCTGCCTTTTCTTCCATCGGATCGCGCAGCACGTAGCCGCGGCCCCACACCGTTTCGATGTAGTGCTGGCCGGCGGCGGCCTGCAGCTTCTTGCGCAGTTTGCAGATGAAAACGTCGATAATCTTGAGTTCCGGCTCGTCCATCCCGCCGTAGAGGTGGTTCAGGAACATTTCCTTGGTGAGCGTCGTGCCCTTACGGAGGGAGAGCAGCTCAAGCATTTGGTATTCTTTGCCCGTCAGGTGGACGCGCTGGCCGTCGACTTCAACGGTTTTCGTGTCGAGATTGACGGTGAGCTTGCCGGTCTGGATGACCGACTGCGAGTGACCCTTCGAGCGGCGGACCACGGCGTGAACGCGCGCGATCAGTTCGTCCTTGTGGAAGGGCTTGGTCATGTAGTCGTCGGCGCCGAAGCCGAGGCCCTTGACCTTGTTTTCGACCTGCGTGGAACCCGACAGAATCAGGATCGGCGTCGCGATCTTATTGACGCGCAGCTGCTTCAAGACGTCGAAGCCCGACATGTCCGGAAGCTGAAGGTCGAGAATGATAATGTCGTAGTCGTACAGTTTGCCGAGGTCGACGCCTTCCTCGCCAAGGTCCGTCGTATAGACGTTGAAACCTTCGGACTTGAGCATCAACTCGATGCTCTGCGCCATGGCGCTATCGTCCTCGATCAAGAGAACTCGCATGCTGTTAAGTCTCCCCTCGCAACCGGGCTACAACCGGCGCCCTTGTTGGTTTGTTCACCAACGAATCTAGTCGGTAATGTTTAACAAAGCTTAATCGCGAGAGCATGTTCGTAAACCGCAGTCGTAAAATTGTCCGAACCCTGACGTTTTCAAGCCACTCTCCTGAAGTTTAGGGCAACCTTAAGTCGCGTGAAGCCATACTCGTCCGTGGTTTAGACGGACTTACTCATGCACGCGCTTATCTCTGCAGTCGCGGCGGCGCCCCGTTTCCGGAGTTACGGCCGGGTAACAGGCGTCCAAGGACTGCTCGTAGAAGTAGCAGGGACGGTTGACGCGCTCGCGATCGGGACTCGGCTCGCGATTGCGGGACCGCGCGGTCAGGATATCTCGGCTGAGGTTGTAGGGTTTCGCAACGGCCGGGCGCTGGCGATGCCGTTCGCGGATCTCGACGGCGTGCGCATGGGTTGCAAGGCGTTCGTCGAAGCGGAAGTTGCAGAGGTTCTGCCGTCGCGGCAGTGGCTCGGGCGCGTGATCAATGCGTTGGGCGAGCCGGTCGATGGGCTTGGGTATCTGCCGCAAGGGACGAAGCCTTACCGGGTGCGAAATACGCCGCCGTCGGCGCATGCGCGGGCGCGGGTTGGCGCGAAGATGGATCTGGGCGTCAAGGCGCTGAACGCGTTTACGACTGCGTGTCAGGGGCAGCGGCTCGGCATCTTTGCGGGGTCGGGCGTAGGCAAGTCGGTCCTGCTGTCGATGATCGCGCGCTATACAGCCGCCGACGTGATCGTCATCGGCCTGGTTGGCGAACGCGGGCGTGAGGTTCAGGAATTCTTGGTCGACGATCTGGGGCCGGAAGGTTTGGCGCGCAGCGTCGTTGTTGTCGCCACGTCTGACCAGAGTGCGCTGATGCGCCGTCAGGCTGCTTATATGACGCTGACGACGGCTGAATATTTCCGCGATCAGGGTCTGCAGGTGCTTTGCCTGATGGACTCCGTCACGCGGTTTGCGATGGCGCAGCGCGAGATCGGATTGGCGGCCGGTGAGCCACCGGCGTCGAAGGGTTATACGCCGTCGGTGTTCGCGGAGTTGCCGCGGCTCTTGGAGCGCGCCGGTCCCGGCGTGCGTGGGTCGGGTTCGATCACGGGCCTCTTTACGGTGCTGGTCGAAGGCGACGATCACAACGAGCCGGTCGCGGATGCCGTGCGCGGTATCTTGGACGGCCACGTCGTTCTCGATCGCTCGATTGCGGAGCGCGGGCGGTTTCCGGCGGTGAACGTGTTGCGCTCTCTCTCGCGCACGATGCCGGGGTGCAATACGCGCGAAGAGCAGGCGGTCATCGACGAGACGCGCCGCGTGCTCGCGACCTACGACAACATGGCGGAGTTGATCCGTCTCGGCGCTTACAAGGCGGGATCGGACCCTGAGGTCGATCGCGCGATCAAGTTGTTTCCGAAGCTCGACGCGTTCCTGTCTCAGCGCAAGGACGAACGCGGCGATCTTCCATCGGGGTATGGGCAACTCGCACAAATTCTAAGCGGGGCATAAGGGTAGGGGTGAGGATATGAAATCGCGTGAGGCACTGATCAGACTCCATCGCTTTCGCGTGGACGAAGTTCGCAAGCGTCTGAAGTCGCTCGACGACATGCGGGCGGATCTGACGAAGAAGATGACCGATCTCGAGACGATGATGGCGGAAGAGCAGCGCCGGGCCGCGAACAGCGACCTGGGCCGGCTTGCCTATCCGTCGTTCGCGCGGTCGGTTCAGGCGCGGCGCGAGAACATCCAACGCACCGTCGTCGAAGTCGAGCGTCAGGCGGCGACCGTGACGGAAGAGCTGCAGAATGCGTATCGCGAGCTGAAGAAGCACGAGATCGCGGCCGACAACGAGCATACGCGCGACCGCGTCGAATTTGCTCGGCAGGTGCAGTCGGAACTCGACGACATTGCTCTCGGCCGGCACGTTCGCAAGGCTTAAGCTCTGGCGCGTCCGTTGACCCCGGCGGACGCGCGTTTGCCCTTTGCCGGTTTGCGCGTGACCGAGTGGGAGAGGTTGTCGATCAGCGAGTCGACCAGTTCCTTCTGGCGCTTGGCCGGAATCTCCGCCCCGGTCAGCAGCACGCGCACCCCGATACCGTCGACCAGCGAAATGATGCTCTGCGCGGCGCGGATGGGATCCACCTTCGCCGATAGTTCGCCCGTGGCCTGGGCGCCTTTGACCAGCGTCGCGATGCGGTTCTGCCATTCCTTGTAGCGCTGTTCCGTGATGTCGCGGACTTCTTTGTTGTGCGTCGCGCGATCCCAAAAACCCAGCCATACGTTCCAGGTGCCGCGCATCTCCGGTGTCATCGGCAGCGCCTGGTAGATCACGTGCTTCAGCGCGTCGATGCCTTTGCGCGCGGTCTCATGTTCCTGCATCCGCGTGCGCACGATAATGCCGCTGTATTCGGACGCGCTGATCAGGACCTGGTCCTTGGATTTAAAATAATGGACGAGCGCGCCGGTTGTGAAACCCGCTTCGCGTGCAATCTCGCGCACGGTCACGCGCGCGAGTCCCCGCTTTGCGATGACGCGAAATGCGGCCCCTGCGAAGGCCAGTCTGCGTTCCTGGTGGTCGACGATTTTCGGCATACAGGCCATGCGTTTAGCGCAGCTTGATGCGCGAGGCCAGGGTGTTCGTGGCGCGGTTGTTTATGGGTGGGCGATGTTGCGGTGCAGCGCGCGCCGCTCTCGCAGTTGCAAAGCGACTATCGTCGTTGCGATTGAGCGATAATAGAACACGTGTTATAAATCGGGCGTTATAGAAAAGAACACGGGGGTCCGGTCCACGCCTTATACAACAAAATGGCGGGCCGGCATTGGGGGAAAGACATGTCCACGAAATGGCGATTGGGGTTGCTTGCTGGTACGGCGTTGGGCGCATCGGTTGCGTGTCTGAGCGCCGCTTCTGCCGACGACAAGATCGAAAAGGTCGTCGTCACCGCGCAGAAGCGATCGGAAGACGTGCAGAAGGTGCCGATCTCCATGAAGGCCTTGACGGGCAATCAACTCGACGAGCGCGGTGTGGACGGGTTCTCGGCCTTGCAGACACAAGTGCCGTCGCTGACATTCGGCGGGCAGGTGACGGGTGGCGAGAATGCGATCACCTTGCGCGGCGTCGGCAGCGAGAACGTCACCGGCGGCGGCGATCCCGGCGTCGCCTATCATGCGGACGGCGTCTATCTGGGCCGCACGGTCGGCATGGACGAGACGTTCTTCGATGTTGAGCGGATCGAGGTGCTGCGCGGGCCGCAGGGCACGCTCTATGGACGCAACTCGACGGGCGGCGCGATCAATGTGATCACGCGCAAGCCTGAGCTGGGCGCATTCAGCGGCGCGGCGAATGTGACGTTCGGCGATTATGGGCGGCTGACGACGCGGGCGATGGTCAATTTGCCGGTCGGCGACAGCGTCGCGATACGCATCGCGGGCGTCGTCAATCAGCGGGACGGGTATCAGGATATTCTGTCGCCGCCTTCGGTGTGCGGCGATTGCGAGGGCGATGCGGCGGACAATTTCAATCTGCGGGGCCACCTCTATTTCAAGCTTTCGGATGCGGCCGATCTGCTGATCACGGCCGGGCATTATGAGAACAACGAGTCTGTCGGCGTGCGTTTGCGCGAACCGTTTCCGGCGAACCTGTCGGGCTTTCTGGGGAGCGACCGGTTTGTCGGCGCGTCCCCCAACCCGACCGATTTGCGGGAGGTGCATAAAGACTTCAAAGACGCGATGGACATGAACACGAGCAATGTCAGCGCGACGTTGAACTGGGACATCGCTGACGGCGTCGCGCTGACTTCGATCACGGCGTATCAGAAGCTCTTCTGGGATCAGTCGACGGATGGCGACGGGTCGGATTTGCCGCTGGCCTACACGCCCTATTGGATCAACGACTCGCATCAGGTGTCGCAAGAATTGCGATTGGCGTCGACAGGCGAGGGCGCCAACAAGTGGCTGCTCGGCGTGTTCCTTTATCAGGAGGACGTGAACCAGTCGTTCCAGTTCATCGACACAGGCTACAACGTGTTCGGGCCGGCGGAGATTCCGGGCATGCTGTTCACGTTCACGAACGGCGGCGACATCAAGACGACCTCGTACGCCGTGTTCGGACAGGACGACTATCGCTTCGAGGACGGATTGTTCGGGCTGCCGACCACGCTGACGGCGGGGTTGCGCTATACGCATGACGAGAAGAAGGGCAACGACTTCCAGGACTTTATCTTCTTCGGCGCTTGCGCGCTGGTGGTGCCGTCGGCGACCACGCATTGCGCGGCCAAGACGTTCGACGACACGTGGAATACGCTGACGGGACGCGCGGGCTTGCAGATCGAGACATCGGAAGACTCGATGATCTACGGCACCGTATCGCGCGGTTATCGTTCGGGCGGCGTTTTGGTCGGCAATTTCCCGGGGTCGTATAATCCGGAATACATCTGGAACTACGAACTGGGTCTGAAGTCGCTGTTCTGGGATGACCGGATGCAGTTCAACGTCGCGGCGTTCTGGAACACCTATTCGGACATGCAGGTGTTCATTCAGGACATCGCCGGGTCGCGGATCGAGAACGCGGCGGAGTCGACGATCAAGGGCATCGAGATCGATTCTGTTGCGAAGCTCAGCGAGGACTTCACGGTCAACTTCGGGTTTGCGTGGCTGGATGCGACGTACGACTCGTATACGACAGTCGACAGCCGGGCAGGGTCTTCGGGCTTGCCGGAGGACTTGACCGGTAACCGGTTGAACCGCACGCCGGAGTTCACGGCGGTGCTTGGCGCGCAGTACGACATCCCGACGAGCGCGGGCGTGTTCTCGGCGCGTGCGGACTTCCTATGGGTGGACGAGGTGTTCTTCCGGGCGCAGAATCTGATTGCGGATCGGCAAGAGGCCTACACCAAGACCGATCTGCGGTTGATCTGGTCGGCGCCGGGCGGCGACTTCAAGGCCGAGGCGTTCGTCCAGAATTTGGAGGACGAAGACGTGATCAACAACATCGTCATTCCGGCGCAGACGCTGGGCGGGCCGACGTCGCAGATCACGCTCAATCCGCCGCGGACGTTCGGCGTTCGCTTGAGCAGTTACTTCGGGAGCTGAAATGGAACGCGGCTGGGCGATCGAGCGCATGTACCACACGGTCGTGAACGCGACCGATCTCGACCGGACGGTCGCGTTCTATGAAGCGCTGGGGTTTGCGGTGTTGAACGACCGGCGGCATATCACCTGGCCCGACTATGTGGCCGGCGTCTTCGGCCTGAAGCGCGCGCAGGGGCGGGGGGTTCTGATGAACCTACCCGCCGATCCCAATGGGCCGATGATGGATATCATCGAGTGGACGGAGCCGAAGGCGAAACCCATTCCGGCCGACGGCGTGACGGTGCCGCGCATCATCGCCTTTCGCGTCAAGAACGTTCACGCGGCAGCGGCGGATTTGAAGGCGCGCGGGATTCCGATCACGACTTTGATCGAGCCGCAGCCGAAGGATCTTGGTGTCGTGGGCTGCGTTTGCGCGCGCGATCCGGATGGGACGCTGATCGAACTTATCGAACTTCAAGCCGGCATCCGGCATTCGCGCGCCAACGAGACCTTGAGCAAAGCATGAGCGCCAAGACTTGGACCGATGCGGATATCCACGCGCTGTTCGATCGCGTGAAGAATTGGGGCAAGTGGGGTGCGGACGACGAGAAGGGCACGCTGAACTACATCACGCCAGAACGGCGGGCGCGGGCGGCGGCCGGCGTGAAGAGCGGACGCATTGTTTCTTGCGCGCGGAATTTTCCGGTGCATCCGCATCCGGAAAATCCCTTTCCGGCGCAGCATCACATGGTGATCGCGGGCGACGATCCTTGCATTCCGGGCATCAAGGGGCTTGAGGTTTCGACCGACTATATCGGCATCGCGTTTCACGGCATGGCGTCGAGCCATATCGATGCGCTGTGCCACGTATTCGTCGACGGCCGGATGTATAACGGGCATCCCGCGACCGACGTGAAGAGTACGGGTGCGCGGCGAAATACGATCATGTGCGCGAAGGAAGGCATTGTCGCGCGCGGCGTGTTGCTCGACCTGCCGGCGGCTTACGGCGTGCCGTTTCTCGATCCGGACATTGAAGTGACGACGGCGGATCTCGAGGCGGCGGAGAAGTTTCATCGGCTCAAGGTGGAAGAAGGTGATGTCGTGCTGATCCGCTTCGGGCGGGACAAGCGGCGCGACGCTGTGCCGACGTCGACTCCGGAGGGGCAGAAGCTTGCCGGGCTTCATGCCGAGTGCATCGACTGGCTGCACGGGAACCGGGTCGCAGTTCTGGGCGGTGACGGGATCCACGATCCGCTGCCCAGCGGGGTGAAGTACGACCATTGGCCGATTCCGGTTCACATGTGCGCGCTGGCGGGCATGGGGTTGCACCTGCTCGACAATCTCGATCTCGAGGGGCTGGCCGAGGCGTGTAAGGCGGAGGGGCGGTGGTCGTTTCTATTGACGATCGCGCCGCTTCGCATCGAGGGCGGGACCGGTTCTCCGGTCAACCCCATCGCCTTGTTCTGAACCGCTGCGGCGTCCGAGATCGGCGGTTTGGTTTTTGTGTAACGCGTGTTATATTTAAATCGACAAGGGCCCGACGAGGCCGCCTCAGGGAGTGATCCTCATGAAGTTCGATATCTTCTGCGAAATCCAAAAGGCGAAGCCTTGGCCGAAGGATCACGAGGCGACTCTGTTCCGCGAAACGCTGGAACAGGGTGAGGCGGCGGACCGGGCGGGCTTCGATACCTGGTGGCAGGTCGAGCATCACGCGGCGGAAGAGTTCAGCTATTCGTCCGCTTCGGCGCTGGTGCTGACGGCACTGGCGGGGCGGACGAAGCGCATTCATCTGGGACACGCGGGCGTGCTGGCGCCATTCAAGATCAACAATCCCTACCAAGTGGCGGAGCGGGCGGCGACGCTGGATCTGCTCAGCAACGGGCGGGTTGAGCTTGGGCTTGCGAAGTCGGGCGGCAAGGAGTGGGAGACGTTCGGCGTCAATCCGGAGACCGCGCGCGACCAGGTACGCGAGGCCTTCACGATCATCAGCCGGTTCTGGACGGAGGAGTCCGTAAGCTACAAGTCGCCCGACTTTTCCATCCCCGAACGCGAGTGCGTGCCGAAGCCGCTGCAGAAGCCGCATCCGCGATTCTGGCAGACGTGCGGGAGCCCTGAGTCGTTCTTCATGGCCGGCGAATTGGGCGTCGGGTCGCTGGGCACGACGTTGCTGTCACCGGTGCCGTTCATGGGGCAGATGCTCGATCACTACAGGCGCGGTTTGAAGGCGTGCAAGCAACCGGTCGGCAAGATCCTGAACGACGAGAAGGGCGTGTTTACGTTCGTGCATGTCGCGCCGTCGCGGTCGGCTGCGATCAAGGCGCGGGCGGCGTGGTCGGCGCTTTGGTACGTGAATGCCGCGCCGACCGTTTTCAAGGTGCCGCGCGCGGTTTGGTACGACATGATCCGCTCAGGCCTGCATCCGAATGCACCGCGCGACACGGCGGCTTTGAGCGGCAGCGATCAGACGAGTCTGGACATAGCGCCGGACGAGATACCGGTGCTTCGGCTGCTCAAAACGATGGCGAAGGGCCAAGAGGTTTCGGCCGAAGAGGCGCACGAGGTTCTGGAAGAACTCGACTCGGTCATCATCGGCGACCCGGACCACTGCCGGAAAAAGTTCGAGGCCTACGAGGCGATCGGCACGGACCGCATGATGTGCCTTACGCAGTTCGGGCAAATCCCGCACGACGCGGCCGTGCGTTCGATCGAGTTGACCGGCGAACATCTGATCCCCTATTTCGCGAATCGGAAACGGGCGGCGGCGGAGTAGTGCTCCGCCGCCGCATCGCCGCGCTCTCTCATGCTGCACGCGACGCAAAGAGTGAGGGCTGGTAGGGCCGCGCGCGCGGC
>JAWXBY010000060.1:0-33424 GCA_034440355.1 Alphaproteobacteria bacterium | reverse complement strand
CCCGATCACCTCGTCCCGGGCGTAACCGAACAGCCTTTCACAAGCCGGGTTGAACATGCGAACAATGCCGTCGGCATCGATCAGGATCACGCCGTCGACGGCCGTATCCAACACGGCGCGCAGCCGCGGCTCATCCATATGCTGTGACACCGGACCGAGCGTCCTTTGCATGAGGGAATCTATTGCGGCAACAAGATACTCCAAGTCCACGTTGCCCCCTGTGCCAAACGCGGCGCAGTGAACGACTTTCGCCGCCGTTCAGCGCTTTCCACGGGGAAAGAACGGCGCAACGATCGCGCCGGGTATGAACTTGGCCCACCTTCCGAACGGTTGCGCTAAGCGGTCCGCGATCGCCCAGAGCGCCGGCGCATGAAACCCGAGCCCGATATGCGTCGAGCGCACCTCGATGTTCTCCGCCCGCGGCCCCTCCTTCTCGAGACAAGCGCGCCAAGCAACCACACCATCGGCCTTCGTGTAGATCGCCGTCGCCGGCACCGGAATGGGTTCCGCAAGCTGCCGCATCCGATCCGGATTGCGCGGCGCGTCCTCGCCGGCCAGCATTTTCCATATCACGCCGACGTTGTTCGCCGTCGCATCGGCAAACGGACTGCCCAGCGTAATCACCATCCGCACATGATCGGGAATCTGCCGCGCAATCTCACGCGCCATGATCCCGCCGCGGCTCCACCCGATCAGGGTCACGGGCAGCTTGTGCTTGGCTTGCAGAGCCTTGATCTGCGCGATGACCGCAGGCAAATCCTCACCCGGCCGCCGCACATTGCGTCCGCGCTTCCATCCGTGTGCGTCATACCCAAGAAGCGTCAGATACCGCCGAAGCAAGATCGTGGAATTATCATCCGCCCCAAACCCCGGCAGCACGACAACCCCATGCTTGCGCCCGCGCTTGGCGGTCAACAAAAACGGCGCGGCCGCAAACAGGGCAGGGATGTCGATCAACCCGCGCGGCTCAAGAAGCAGCAGCCGCCTCGGCGGTGGTGAAATCTCGCCGTCTTCCCCGCGTTTCATCAGCTCTGCTCCAGATCTCCAGTCTAGCTCAAGCCGCCCGCACCCGATAGGCTTGCGGATCGTGGGACATGAGCGATGCATCCGAATTGGAAGCTAGGCGTCACGTACGTCATATTTGGTCAGCCTCTGGGGTTCCTGATCGTGACTCGCCAGGACTACGCGCCGTGGCTGGTCGCGTTGGGGGTGTACCTCGTTGCCACCATGATGACGTATGCCGCTTATGAGGGTTACACCTACCGCACGAGCATCGCCGTGCTCTGTTTGCGCGCGCTTGAGAATCTGCTGGCAGCGTCAGTGGTTGCGGTTGCCTATGCGATGTTCATGTCGCCCGATCTCGCCGGCATGTTCGCGCCTAGGCCCGAAGGAAGCTAACGCGTTCGGTCCATTTGCCCGCGGACGAGAAGCACAATTTTCGTATCGCCGTACACACGCTCGTCCAGCGTTTCGACCCAATCCGGTGAGGCAAACATCTCGTCTTCCGCCATCTCGGCGATGACGACCGCATGTGGCGTCAACCACCCTCCGCCGTCGATGCTCGCTAGACCCTTCGCGACGAACCCCTGGCGATAGGGCGGATCCATGAACACCAGATCGAATGGTCCACCCGCATTCGGCGGCATCTCGCCCAACGCCGTTGCATCGCGCCGCCAAATCTTCGACGCCCCCGTCGCGTGCGCCGCCTCGACATTGCGCCGGATCAACCCGCGGCTCTCATGATGATCGTCGACAAACAGCACGTACTTCGCCCCTCGCGACAGCGCCTCAAGCCCCAGCGCACCGGTGCCCGCAAACATATCCATCACGCGCGCACCCTCGACCTTGAACCCGACACCGAAATCGTTATGCGCCAGCACGTTGAACAAGGCCTCGCGCACCCGATCCGACGTCGGCCGCACCCGCGCGTCCTTCGGCGTCGCCAGCCCCAGCCCTTTGAATTTCCCGGCAACGATGCGCATCCGTCAGGCCCAACCCACGCCCTTCTTGATGCCCAGCATCTCGCGCATGTTCTTATTCGGAATCTCTTCGACCTGACCCTCTTTCAACTGCCCCAGATTGAACGGCCCGAACGACACGCGGATCAACCGGTTCACCTTCACGCCGATATTCTCCATCAGCCGGCGCACCTCGCGGTTCTTGCCTTCCTTCAGCGCAATCGTCGCCCAAGCATTGCCGCCCTGCTGACGATCCATCTTCGCCTCGACCGGCTTGTAGTCGACGCCGTCGATCGTCACGCCGCGCAGCATCTTGTCGAGATCCTCCTGCATCAGCTTCCCGAACACGCGCACACGATATCGCCGCAGCCACCCGTTCGCCGGCAACTCCAACTTCCGCGCCAACTCGCCGTCGTTGGTCAACAGCAGCAACCCTTCGGAATTGTAATCGAGTCGCCCGATCGAAATCACACGTGGCATGTCGGCCGGCAATTTCTCGAACACCGTCTCGCGCCCCTTCTCGTCGCGATGCGTGGTCATCAACCCCTTGGCCTTGTGATACCGCCACAGCCGAGCCCGCTCCGGCTCGCGGACAGGCTTGCCGTCGACGGCGATCTTCATCCCCGACGTCACCTTGAACGCTGGCGTCGGCAGCACCTTGCCGTCGACGCTCACGCGCCCCTCGGCGATCAGCCGCTCCGCATCGCGCCGTGAGCAAACGCCAGCGCGCGCCAGAACCTTCGCGATCCGGTCGCCGTCCGCACTCTCTTGAACCTTGTCGATCATGCGAGGTTCTTAGCAGACCACGCGAACGCCGTGGAACACGCCCTTCGCCGCATCGCGCGGAAGGTTAAGACCACCCGAAAAAGTTGCGTCCGCGCGGGAGCCATGCCATTGCCACCGCCATGAACGACGCCGCCGACGACCGCTGGATCACCGTCGCCTTAGCCGAAGCCGAGGCCGCCGCCGCGCGCGGTGAGGTGCCCATCGGCGCCGTCCTCGTCGGCCCGAACCCGGGCGAGATGCTGGCCTCCGCCGGCAACGGCACGATCGAAATGCACGACCCGACCGCGCACGCTGAGATGCTGGTCATAAGATCGGCCGCCGCGCGCCTCGGCAACGAACGCCTCACCGGCGCCACGCTCTACGTCACGTTGGAACCGTGCGCGATGTGCGCCGGCGCAATCTCCTTCGCACGCATCAAACGCCTCGTCTATGCGGCCGCAGACCCCAAAGGCGGCGCCGTCGCCTACGGCCCGAAATTCTTCGACCAGCCGACCTGCCATCACCGTCCGGAAGTTGTGCGCCTCGCCGGCGACCGCGAAGCCCAATCATCGGCCCTTCTCCGCGACTTTTTCCGCGCCCGCCGCTGACCTTTGGCCTTGGAGGCCGCTCCGGCCGCGCGGTAAGGTCCGCCCCATCGCTATCGAGAAACACGGGAGAGAACAAATGAACTTCGATTTCACGCCGAAGATGAAAGAGTGGAGTAAGCGCGTCGGCGACTTCATGGACCGCCACATCGTTCCGGCCGAAAAAGTCTACTACGACCAAATGAGCGAAGCGCGCGCCAAGGGCAATCCTTGGATCGTTGTGCCCGTGGTCGAAGAGTTGAAGGCGAAGGCGAAAGCCCAGGGCCTTTGGAACATGTTCATGAACGAAAGCGAACACGGCGCGGGTCTCACCAACCTCGAATACGCGCCGCTCGCTGAAATGATGGGCAAAGTCGGTTTCGCCTCGGAAGTCTTCAACTGCTCCGCCCCCGACACCGGCAACATGGAAGTGCTGGAGCGCTACGGCGACGACCGCCAAAAGGCGAAGTGGCTGAAGCCGCTCCTCGCCGGCGAAATCCGCTCCGCCTTCATCATGACCGAGCCGGAGGTCGCTTCGTCCGACGCCTCGAACATCCGCACGCGCATCGAACGCAAGGGCGATCACTACGTCATCAACGGCCGCAAGTGGTGGTCGTCAGGCATGGGCGACCCGCGCTGCAAGATCATGATCGTGATGGGCAAGACTGATCCGGACGGCGACAAGTATCGCCAGCAATCGCAGATCCTGGTCGAAACCAACACGCCCGGCGTCAAGATCGTCCGCATGCTGCCGGTCTTCGGTTTCGACGACGCGCCGCACGGCCACGCCGAAGTTCTATTCGAGAACGTCAAGGTGCCGGTCGAAAACCTGATCCTGGGCGAAGGCCGCGGCTTCGAAATCGCGCAAGGCCGCCTCGGGCCGGGCCGCATCCATCACTGCATGCGCACCATCGGCGCCGCGGAACGCGCGCTGGAATCGATGTGCAAGCGCCTGATGACCCGCGAAGCTTTCGGTAAGCGCATCTCGGAACATTCGGTCTGGGAACAGCGCGTCGCCGAAGCGCGCACCAACATCGAAATGTGCCGCCTGCTGACGCTGAAGGCCGCCGACATGATGGACAAGGTCGGCAACAAAGTCGCCCGCACGGAAATCGCGATGATCAAGGTCGCCGCGCCGCGCATGGCGCTGCAAGTCATCGACGACGCCATCCAAGCTTGGGGCGGCGCCGGCGTCACGACCGACGCAGGCCTAGCACGCCTCTACGCCGGCCAACGCACGCTGCGCCTGGCCGACGGCCCAGACGAAGTCCACAACCGCACGATCGCCCGCCTCGAATTCGGCAAGCACTCGAACCAAATGCGAATGGACGCGGCTGAATAAAGCGGCCTACGCCGCACGGCCCGACTTCAAGGGCGTCAACGGAAGGGTCACGGTCACTTCGGTGCCGTGGCCCTCTTTGCTTTTGATCGTGAATTCGCCGCCGTGCAGCTGCGTCAGCGACTTGACCAGCGCGAGGCCCAATCCCGACCCTCCATGCGCCCGCGCCGGATCGTTCGACGCCTGCTCGAACGGACGCGCCAATCGCGGCAGAACATCCGACGGAATCCCGATGCCTGTATCGCGCACGGTCAGGCGCAAGCCCGGCCCGCGACCGATGGCGTCAACGTCGATCTTGCCGTTCGCCTCGGTGAACTTCACCGCGTTCGACAACAAGTTCAGCATGATCTGTTTGAACGCACGTTGATCCGCGCGCAGCGTCAGACCTTCCGGCTCGATATTCGCCGAGATGGTGACGTTCTTTTCTTCCGCCCGGCGCGACACGAGACGAATGCTCCCCGCGATGGACTCCGACACCAGAACGTCTTCGTAGTGCAGCTCGAATTTGCCCGCTTCGATCTTCGACATATCGAGCAAGTCGTTGATGAGATCGAGCAGCATCGCTCCCGACTCGTTGATCAACGTCGCATACTCGGTGTAGCGTGGATTCCCTAACGGCCCGAACATCTCGCGCGACAGAATATCGGAGAACCCGATGATCGCGTTGAGCGGCGTGCGCAGCTCATGGCTCATGTTGGCGAGGAAGCGCGACTTCGTATGGCTCGCGGCTTCGGCGCGCTCACGCGCGGCGTTGAGTTCTTCCTCGAATTGCTTGCGCGCGGTGACGTCGCGCGAAACGGAAATCGCACCTTCGAATACGCCGGTCTTTTGATCGGCCACGAAACGCAGATGCGTCTCGAGCCAAACGAATTGCCCGTCGCGATGCTTCACCCGGTAAATATAGCTGCCGGTCTCATTGCGCTGACGCGCATCGGCAAGCGCCGCCTTGATCCCGGCGATGTCGTCCGGATGCGCGCCCTCGAAGGCCGTGCGCCCGAACATCTCCTTCGGCTCAAAGCCCAGAATGCGCTTCACCGCGGGCGACACGAAGATGAGACGTCCCTCGGCCGAATGGCGCGCGATGATGTCGCTTGCCTCATCGGTCATGAAGCGATAGGCGCCCTCGCGTTCCTTCAAGGCCTCTTCGGCCTGCACTTTCGCGGTGACGTCCTGCACGACGCCGATGATCGCCGCGATCTCGCCGTCGGGTCCGCGTTCGATGTCGCCGTGCGTGTCGTAGATATGGATGTCGCCGTTCTGCCGGAAGCCGCGTGTGCGGTAGTAGAACGGTACGCCCTTCATCATCGCGTTCGTGAACTTTTGGACCACCTCGTCCCGGTCGTCGGGATGCATGCGGTCCATCAGCCAGCGCCCGTTCGGCTTAACCTCTGTGGGGCTCACTTCCAGAATGTCGTAGAAGCCCGGCGACCACGTCGGATATTTCGCGCCCGCCTCATGCCGCCAATAGCCGATGCGCGCCACGCGCTCCGTCAGCGCGAACTGCATCTCCATCAACTTCAAGCGCGACTCCGCCGTCAACGCGGATGCGCCGGCGTGTTCGCTATCGGCCGATGAATTCTTCATATGCCCCCGAGCCCGCAGACGTAGCGTGCCACCAAGGTCAAACGTTAAACCACGCGCCGTAAAAAATGACTGAAGTGACAGGTCACACGATGCGGAACCAGACGCGTTAAGCGCGTGATAACCTGCGGTTTTTCGCCCTCAAAGTCGTGCGTTGGCGAGCCGCCACGCCTCGCCGGCAAGGAATTGGCAAGCATTACCGAAAGCATTCGCATTTTCGGAACTTGCATTGCCGTCGAGCCCGCGCTTGTAGACGCCCTGCGCGATCGACGCCAACCGGAACACTGAAAAACTCAGATAGAACGACCAATTCTCGATCTGCCCGCGCCCCGTCCGCGTGCAATAGCGTTCGACATAATCGCGCTCGCTGGGAATGCCCGTCGCCGCATAATCGACGCCGACAAGCCCGCCCTGACGCGGGTTCATCACGTGATACCCATGCAATTATAGGCGAGGTCGGCCAGCGGATGCCCGATCGTCGACAATTCCCAATCCAACACCGCAATCATCCGCGGCTCGGTCGGATGAAAGATCGTATTCTCAAGCCGGTAGTCGCCGTGCGCGATGGAAACGCTGTCGTCTTTGGGGATGTTGTGCGGCATCCACTCGATCAGCCGCTCCATGTCGGGAATCTGATCCGTCTGCGCCCCGCGATACTGCGTGATGAACCGCGACACCTGCCGGTCGAAATAATTCCCCGGCCGCCCATAATCGCCAAGCCCGACTGCCGCAAAGTCAACCTTGTGCAGCCGCGCCAGCACATCGTTCATGCTGTCATAAATCGCCGCGCGCTCGCCCGGCGCGACCCCCGGCAACTGTGGGTCGCGAAAGATACGCCCCCCGAGATAATCCATCACATAGAACGCCGTCCCGATGACGCTCTCGTCGTTGCACAACACATGCATCCGCGGTACCGGCACGTCGGTCGACGCCAGCGCCTTCATGATGCGAAACTCGCGATCGACTTGGTGCGCGCTCTTGAGCAACACCCCGGGCGGCTTCTTGCGCATCACATACTGCTTGGCCCCGGACGTCAGCAGAAACGTCGGATTCGACTGCCCGCCGCCGAACTGCTGCACGCCAAGCGGCGCATCGAACCCATCGACATGAGCGCGCAGATACCGCTCCAGCGCCGCCTCGTCGAAGCGATGGTTCGCGCGAACGGGACCGGGCGCAAAGCTCATGGGTTCACATACACCACGCCGCCGCGCATCACGAAGCGCATGCGCTCCATCGTGCGGATTTCCCGCGTCGGATCTTTCTCGACGGCGATAATGTCGGCGGCTTTCCCAGGCTCGATCGTGCCGATCGTCTCCGACAGTTGCAGCAAGTCGGCCGCATTCACGGTCGCCGCCTTCAACGCCTCCATCGGCGGCATCCCGGCCTCGACCATCAGCACAAACTCCTTCGCGTTCTGCCCGTGCGGCGACACGCCGGTATCGGTCCCGAATGCAATCTTCACCCCGCCGGCATAGGCACGCTCCAACGCCTTCTGGATCACGGGCCCGACCTGCAGCGCCTTCTGCTTCTGCGCCTCCGACATGAACCCGCCGGTCTTCGCATACTGCGCCGCCGTCACGCCAGCCATCACCGTGGGAACGAGGTAGGCGCCCGTCTTGCGAAACAGCGAAATGGATTCGTCGTTGACGTAAGATCCGTGCTCGATCGAGTCGACGCCGGCACGCAGAGCCGCGTTGATCCCGCCCGCGCCATGCGCATGCGCCGCGACGCGGCGGCCAAGCCCATGCGCCGTCTTCACGATCGACAACAATTCATCGTCCGTGAACTGCTGATCGACGCCCGCCTTGATGTCCGACAACACGCCGCCCGTCGACACCAGCTTGATGACATCCGCCCCGCGCGACACCTGCCGCCGCACCGCACGCCGGCAATCCTCGACGCCGTCGCACACGCCCGTCGAAGCAAACAGCGCGTTAACGTCGTCGCGATAGCCGTACGTCTGCGCATGCCCGCCCGTCGGCGTAATCGTCGACCCGGCAATCACAAGCCGCGGCCCCGCAATCATGCCGTCGCTGATCGCACGCCTCAGCGCAAAGATCGCCGGCGACCGCTCGCCGAGATCGCGCACAGTGGTGAACCCCGCCCGCAGCGTCCGCAGCGCATAGGTCGCGCCGCGTAGCGCGTCAAACGCCTCGCCGTCTTCGACCCGCTCAATCTTGCTCTTCGCACTCAACTCGCCAAGAATATGAACGTGGCAGTCGATCAAGCCAGGCAACACAAACTGATTGCGCAAGTCGATGACGCGCTCGCCGGTCGAAGCCCGCACGAAACCGGCCTTCACCTCACTGACCCGTCCGTCCTTGACGACGATCGTTTGCTCTTTCAAAGGCTCTTGCCCGGGCACGGCAAACAGCGTCCCGGCATAGATCAGCTTCGTATCCGCCCGCGCAGGCAAACACGCGAGCGCAAGTCCCGCGAGAAAAACAACGGCAAGTCGCAGCATCAGTCCTTAGCCCCCGCGCGCTTCGCGTATTCCCAACCGAGTTCCGCCAGCGGCCGCACGTTCGACGCGGTCGCCGCCGCATGCGCGCTCGCCGCCGTCCCGTCGCGCACGCGCCCGACGATCCCCTGCAAGATGCCCGCGATACGGAAGAAATTATACGCAAAGTAGAAATCGAGATTCTCGATCCCCGGCCGCCCCGTGCGCCTGCAATACATCGCGACGTATTCGGCTTCGCTCGGAATCCCCAGCGACTTCAAATCAGCGTCCGTCAAACTGCCGGTGCCGCCGCCCGTGCCGCCCGCCGGCATGCGCCACTGCATGATGTGATAAGTGAAATCCGCGAGCGGATCGCCGATCGTGGAAATCTCCCAGTCCAACACGGCCAACACTTTCGGCTCGGTCGGATGCAAGACCATATTGTCGAGGCGGTAATCGCCATGCACGATCCCTGCGCGCTCACCGGGCGGAATGTGCTGCGGCAGCCACTCCATCAGCTTGTTCATCGCCGGAATGCTCTCGGTCTCCGACGCGACATACTGCTTCCCCCACCGCGAAATCTGCCGCGAGAAATAGCTGCCCGGCCGCCCGAAATCTTCAAGCCCCAACTTCACGTGATCGGCCTGGTGCAGCCGCGCCAGCGTCTCGTTCATCGCGTCATAGATCGCGAAGCGCTGCTTGGGCTCGATCCCAGGCAACTGCGGTTCCCAGATGACGCGCCCCTCGACGCACTCCATCACATAGAACATCGTCCCAACGATGCTTTCGTCCGTACACAGAACGTAAGGCTTCGGCACCGGAAACCCGGTCGGATAGAGCGCCGAGATAATCCGAAACTCGCGGTCCACAGCATGCGCCGACGGCAGCAACTTGCCCGGCGGCTTCCGCCGCAGCACATACTTCGTCTTCGGCGTGACCAACTGATAGGTGGGGTTAGACTGCCCGCCCTTAAACTGCCGGATGGTCAGCGGCCCCGCAAACCCCGGCACATTCTCGTTCAAATATTTCTCAAGCTTCGCCGCATCGAGCACGTACTGAGGTGCGACGTCTTTAGTCCCGCTGAATTGCTCTTGGCGCGATGGCTGCGACATGTCCTGCCCTCGGGTGTTTTAGTGTTCTATTCCCGCCATTCTTAAGCAATCCGCGGTGGGAAGAAAGGGCGGATTGAAGCGCCCCTCCGTTCCACCGCCACCCCGACTGGTTCGCAGCCAAGGGCTGCGTTACGGTTTCCACGCTCGCATGAGGTGGCCAATGAGCATGAACGCCTACATGACGTCTCTAACGCCGGCTCTGCTTGAGAGGATACGGCATGATCCAGACTCACTTTCGACGTACCTGATCGACCAACGAAAGTTGTCGGATACACTGCAACTGCACAAGATGTGGCAGGCGCTCCATTTCATGCTCACCGGGACAGCGTGGGAGAGCGACGGAGCGTTAGGGCAGGCCGTTCTGGGTGGCGAGGACGTTGGACCCAGCCTTGGATACGGGCCTGCTCGGGTCCTCAGTCCAATCGCGGTGCGAGAGACTGCCGAAGCCTTGGGAACGATTTCGTCCGGCGATTTCAAGGCCCGTTTCGATCCGAAGGAAATGGAAGCCCAGGACATCTATCCGTCCGGCATCTGGGAACGCGAAAAGGACACAATTCCGAACGAATTGGCCATGCTGTTTGAACGACTGGTCGCGTTCTATCGCGCCGCCGCTTCTCGTAACGAAGGTGCGCTCCTTTGGATGAGCTAGCCGATTCTCACCGTGCCACGGCGCGCCAACCGATGTCGCGGCGGCAGAAACCGTCCGGCCAATCGACCAGATCAACGGCGCGATAAGCACGCGCCTGCGCCTCGGCAACGCTACGCCCACGTGCCGTAACGTTCAGCACGCGTCCACCGGTCGCGATCAGCTGCCCGTCCTTCACCGCGGTCCCGGCATGAAAAATCTCGACGCCCTCAACCGCCGCCGCACGATCCAATCCGCGAATAACGCTGCCCTTGATCGGCGCCTCCGGATACCCCTTAGCTGCCATCACGACGGTCAGCACGGCATCGTCGTGCCAGCGCACATCCATCGTCTTCAACCCGCCGTCCGCCACCGCCAACAGCAAGGTTACGATGTCGGACTTCAAGCGCATCATCAGCACCTGGGTTTCCGGATCGCCGAACCGCGCGTTGTACTCGATGAGCTTCGGCCCCTCCTGGGTCAGCATCAGCCCGGCATAGAACACGCCCTTGAACGGTCGCCCCCGCGCCTTCATCGCGCGCGCCGTCGGCAAAATGATGCGCTCCAACGTCTGCCGCTCAATCTCCGGCGTGAACACCGCGGCAGGCGAATAGGCGCCCATCCCACCCGTGTTCGGCCCGACGTCCCCGTCGCCGACGCGCTTGTGATCCTGCGCCGAGCCGAACGGCAGCACGTTCTCCCCGTCGCAGAGCGCGAAGTAACTAGCCTCTTCGCCTTCCATAAATTCTTCGATGACGATGCTCTGTCCCGATGTACCGAACGCACCTGAGAACATCGAGTCGATCGCAGCCGAAGCCTCCGCCCGCGTCGCCGCAATGATGACGCCCTTACCCAGCGCCAACCCATCCGCCTTCACGACCACAGGCAGCGGGTGATCGCTCGCATAATCCTTCGCCGCCGCCGCATCCGTGAACCGACGGAACCGCGCGGTCGGAATCCCCTCAGCCGCACAAAGCTCCTTCGTAAACCCCTTCGACCACTCCAGCTCCGCCGCTGCTTTCGAAGGCCCAAAATGCTTGACCCCCGCCGCCGCCAACCGATCGGCGAGTCCGCCCGCCAAAGGATTGTCCGGCCCGATCACGACAAAATCGATGCGCTTGTCCTTGGCGAAAGCGACAATCCGATCGAAATCCATCACATCGATCGCCACGCATTCCGCAACCTGCGCAATCCCGCCATTCCCCGGCGCACAGAACAACTTGGAGGTCAGCGGCGACGCTGCAATCGCCCAACACAGCGCATGCTCACGCCCACCCGACCCAATGACGAGGATTTTCATGTGAATTGCCCGAAAAAGACCTGGTGCCGCAACGGCGCGCGGCCTTGTAACATGGCCCCCTGATGAGTGAAACGGATTCGCCCCCGCTGATTGCCACGCCCGAGCCCCGCGCCGCCAACGCGCCGGAGTATTCGGTCAGCGAACTGTCCACGGCCCTCAAGAAGATGGTCGAGGACGGGTTCGGTTTCGTGCGCGTGCGCGGCGAACTGTCGGGCGTGAAGCACCACTCCTCGGGCCACATCTACATGGACCTGAAGGACGACCGAGCCTCGCTCGCCGGCGTCATTTGGAAAATGACTGCGGCGCGCCTGCGCGTCCGTCCGGAGAACGGTCTAGAGGTCGTCGCCATCGGCCGCCTGACCACGTTCCCCGGCCAGTCGAAATATCAGATCATCATCGAGCAGCTGCAACTCGCCGGCGTCGGCGCGCTCATGCAACTGCTCGAACAGCGCCGCAAGAAACTCGCCGCCGAAGGCCTCTTCGACGACGCGCACAAAAAGCCGTTGCCCTATCTGCCGAAGGTCATCGGCGTCGTCACCTCACCGACCGGCGCCGTCATCCGCGACATCCTGCATCGCTTGGCCGACCGCTTCCCGCGCCGCGTGATTGTGTGGCCCGTCGCGGTGCAAGGCGAACGCTCCGCCGCCGAAGTCACCGCCGCGATTCAAGGCTTCAATGCGCTGCAGCCTGGCGGCCCCATCCCGCGCCCCGACGTCATCATCGTCGCGCGCGGCGGCGGCTCGGTCGAAGACCTGCTCTCCTTCAGCGAAGAGAACGTGGTACGCGCGGTCTTCGCCAGCACGATCCCAGTGATCTCCGCCGTCGGCCACGAAACCGACACGACGCTCATCGACTTCGTCTCCGACCGCCGCGCACCGACGCCGACCGCCGCCGCCGAGATGGCGGTCCCCGTGCGCAACGACCTCCTGCGCCAAATCAGCGACCGCGCGCACCGTCTGGAAACCGGCCGCACGCGCGTCTTCACCCTCGCGCGCCAGCGCCTCACCGACCTTTCGCGCGCTCTGCCGCGCCGCGAGCGTCTGCTCGAAATCCCGCGCCAACGCTTCGACCACGCCGCCTCCAAACTCGGCGGCGCGCTCACCCTACTGGTCCACAAGCAGCGCGCCCGCTTCGACCGCGCATCCACGCAGCTCAGTCCGACGCCGATGCTCCAGTCCGCCCGCCGCCAGCGCGAGCGCGTGCGCGATTTCGCGCATCGGATGCAGCTGTCGACCGGCCGCCGCGTGACCGACCTCGCACAAAGTTTGAACGCCGCCGGCAAGCTCCTTGAAACCCTAAGCTACCGTTCCATTTTGGACAGAGGCTTCGCGCTCGTCTCGAAGACAGGCAAAGGCCTGGTCGAGCGCGGGACGGAGATCAAGCCGGGCGACAAGATCCAGCTGACTTTCGCCGACGGCACTGTGCCTGCGACCGCGACCGGCGCGATCGTCCAGGGCGCAACCCCGCCGGTCAGCCGCAAAAAGGTGAAGACGGCGGGTCAAGGCGACCTCTTCTAGTTGGCGCGTGGGCCGGTTATCCTCCCGGTCAAATCGGAAGGCGGTTCGCATGAATATGATGGAACGCGGGGTGCGTGGCCCCGCCGTGGTGCAGTACCTGGACGGCGAGTACCGCATCCTCTCGCAAGGCACCTACGTGATCTGCGCCGTCACCGGTGCGCAAATTCCGCTCGAAGATCTGCGCTACTGGAGCGTCGATCACCAGGAAGCCTACGCCAACGCCGACGCCGCGCTGAAACGCTACCGCCAAACACGCAAGGGGTAGGGGCGCCATGCCCGTTCGCCGCGAGATCCTCACCGGAGGCTTGAGCCTCGCCGTGTTGGCCGCCGTCGGTGCGCCCGCGCGTGCCGAAGCAGCTCTGCGCGGCGACTTCGTCCAAGGCACGCTCATCCGCGGCCGCACCGACCCCGGCGCAAGCGTCGTCATCGACGGCCGCAAACTGTCGCTCTCGGCGAGGGGCGACTTCGCCTTCGGCTTCGCCTACGACCGCGAAACGCCCGGCGAACTGAAGATCAAACTTCAAGACGGCGCCGCGGAAGACAAGACGATCGCGCTCGCCAAGCGCGAATACAAAGTTCAACACATCGACGGCCTGCCGGAGAAATTCGTCGAACCGCCGAAGTCGGTATTGGCGCGCATCGAACGCGACAACAAACTCATCGGCGCAGCCCGCGCACGCGACACGGACGAAGCCTGGTTCGCCGACGAATTCGAGTGGCCCGTCAAAGGCCCGACGACCGGTGTCTACGGCAGCCAACGCATCCTGAACGGCGTACCAAAACGTCCGCACTTCGGCGTCGACATCGCAGTCCCCGAAGGGAAACCCATCCACGCCCCCGTCGGCGCAATCGTCGCAATGGCCGAGAACGATCTCTACTACACCGGCGGCACCGTGATCCTCGACCACGGTCGCGGCGTCTCGACCAGCTATCTGCACATGTCGCGCTTGGACGTAAAAGTCGGCGACCGCGTGGCCAAGGGAGACGTCATCGGCCTGGTCGGCAAAACAGGCCGCGCCACCGGCCCACATCTCTGCTGGCGTCTCAACTGGTTCGCCGAACGCCTCGACGCTGCCCTCGTCGTACCGAAGCAAGGATAAGCGATGACCGCCCTGAAACGCTGGTACGACTACACGAAGAACCACAACGCCGAAGACCTCTGGGCGCTACTCCACCCCGACGCCGTCTTCGAAAGCCCGGTCGTCCACACACCTCAGCGCGGCCGCGAGATCACCTTCAAATACCTGATCGGCGCCTTCAACGTCTTAGGCGGTCCCGGCTTCACCTACGTCGGCGAATGGCACGGCAAAAACAGCGCCGTTCTCGAATTCAAGAAAGAAATCCAAGGCATCACAATCGACGGCGTCGACATGATCACCTGGAACGACGAAAACCAAATCACCCACTTCAAGGTGATGGTGCGCCCCCTCAAAGCGATCAACCTGCTCCACCAACTAATGGGCGAACAACTCGCGAAGGCACAAAGCGCCTAGCCCTTCGGCCACCGGCTGTGCAGCCAAAGCCAATTCGCCGGGTTCTCGCGAATGCGCGCTTCCAGAAACTGGTTCAACGCCAATGCCAGCTCATACGTGTCCTTCTCGCGGTCGCCGGTATTCGGTATCGGAATCTCCGGATAGGCCGTGACTCGGAAATGCTGATTGGGCAGCCGCTCGCACCACGCGGGCACGATCGGGGCGCGGTGGCGTATCGATAAGCTCGGTGCGCCGGTCGCCGTCATCGCGGGCCGCCCGAACAGCGGCACCGAAATTCCCTCGTTCATCTTCTGATCGACAAGCATCGCAAGGAACGCATTGTCTTTCAGCGTCCGCACGATCGCGCGCGCACCGTCGGCGCCCTTGGCCGCAATCGTCGGTAGCCCGATCCGCCGCTGCTTCGAGATCCACGCATCGACCCACGGATTGTTGGGCGGGCGATAGACGAGCGTGCCCTTCAAGCCACGATCGGTGATGCAGCGCGGCATGACCTCCCAATTTCCGCAATGCCCCGATACGAAGAGCCCGCCTTTACCCTTCGCGATCGCCGCTTCCGCATATTCGATGTCGACGATCTCGATCCGCGCGCCGGGCTTCAAAGCCCAGAACTTGTCGAGATGCGCATACTCCGCAAACGTACGCCCCAGATTGTCCCACATCGCCGCGATATAAGCATTGCGCTCACCCTCGCTGAGGTCGGGAAGCGCATGCTTCATGTTGCGCTGCGCGCGCCGCGTTACCGGAATGCGCGGACCGATCGTACGCGCCAGCCAGCCGCCGAAGTCCGACGCGTTCTTCAACCCGAGGACGCGAAACAGCCCCATCACGCTGCGGAACAGCGCGTACTCCAGCACATAAAGCACCTGCGTCACGAATTTCGTGGCGCGCTTGATCGGTCTTAGTGCTTGACCAGTCCGGGCGGCGGGAACTGTTTCAGACATTGCTCGATGAACTGATCGATGAGAGGCGTGGAGTGCGCGTCGAATTGCGCCGAAACCTTCAGCGCCTCGATGCCGCCGCGGTTGTCCGGATGGATTCGCAGCAAATCTTTTTCGGTCGTCAGCAACACCGCATCATACCGCAGCGCCGTCTCGCGCAGATCCGCGAGGTCGTCGTCGGTATAGGCATAGTGGTCGGCATACTCGCGCGTCGCTTCGATGATCGCACCGCAGGATTCCACCGTGGCGAAGAATTTTTTGGGATCGCCGATCCCCGCAAACGCAATAACGGGCTTGTCCTTCAAACGCTCGCGCTCGGACGGCAGAGGCACAAGATGCGCCTTCAGCAAAGGCTTCTCGACCGGCAGTAGCACGTGCCCTTCGCCCATCGCGATCACCGCCGCCGCGCGCGCCAAGCCGTCCTCGACCCGCTCGCGCAAAGGCCCGGCCGGAATGATGCAGCCGTTGCCGAAACCCTTCGCCGCGTCGACCACGACGAACGACAAATCCTTGGTGAGGGACGGGTTCTGAAACCCGTCGTCCATGACGATGACCTGAGCCCCGCGCGACACCGCAAGCCGCGCACCGGCCGGCCGATCAGGGGACACAATCGTCATTGCATGCTGCGCCAGCATCAGCGGCTCGTCGCCCACTTCCGCCGCGGTATCCTCGCTCGCATCGACCACCATCGCGCCCGGAACCTCCGCGCCATAGCCGCGCGAGAGGAACGCAACGCGCAAACCGCGCGCCTTCAGCCGCTCGCCGACCGCGATCGCGACAGGCGTCTTGCCGGTGCCGCCCGCAGTCAGATTGCCGACGCAGATGACGGGCGCGCTGGCGCGAAACGGAACCGTCATCGCCGCGCGCGTGCGCCCCACAAATCCGTAAAGCCAGCCGAGCGGCTTTAGAACGAAAGCCACGCTTTCGTTGGCGTCCGAATACCAAAAATCAGGCGCGCGCATGGCCATTGAGCGTGCTCAAATACGGTTTCAGGAGATCGAACGTCCGGTCGAGCGGTTCTCGGGTGTTGGCAACTTTCTCGGCCGCCTCACCTCGTTGCACGATTTCGTCGACATTGTCGAGAAGCGAGCGCAGCCGCTCTGTCAGTTGATCGTTCGAGGTTAACACCTCCGCCCCGCCCGACGCGACCAGAATGCGGAAGATGTCGATGAAATTATGAATGTGCGGACCGCTGATCACCGCCGCCGAGAAGCGCGCCGGCTCCAACGGGTTCTGCCCGCCATGCGGCACGAAACTGCCGCCCATGACAGTCAGCTGACATAGCTTATAGAAAACGCCGAGTTCGCCCATCGTATCGGCGATGTAGATCTCGGTGTCGTCGTACGGTAATTCCCCGCGCGACCGCCGCGCCACATGGAACAGCGGCTCCAGCGACGCCGCGATCTGCGGTCCACGCTGGGGATGACGCGGCACGATGATGGTCAGCAGGTTCGGAAAATGCGCCAGCAAGTCCCGATGCGCGAACGCCGCAAGCTGCTCCTCGCCGTCATGGCTCGAAGCGAGCAACCACATCGGCCGGTCACCGATCGCCGCCTGCAGTTCGGCAAGCGCTTCGACGTCATATGGCAAGCGCTCGCCGACGAGCTTCAAATTGCCCGGCACCTCGACATGCTTAGCGCCAAGCGCCGTCAACTTCTCTGCCACTGCCTCGTCTTGCGCGAGGCAAAGATTGAATGTCCCCAGCAACTCGCTCGCCGCAAGCTTCGCCCGCCGCCAGCCGCGGAACGACGAATCCGACATCCGCGCATTGATCAGCGCCGCCGGAATATGCCGCTCTTTGATCTCGTGCAGCATGTTCGGCCAAAGCTCGGACTCGACCCACAGCGCCAACCCCGGCTGCCAGTAATCGAGAAACGCGCGCACCGCGCTCGGCGTATCGACCGGCACGAACTGATGAAACGCATTGGCCGGCAACCGCTCGCCCATCACGCGCCCAGACGTAACCGTGCCGGTGGTGACAAGCACATTCGTATCCGGCCGCAGCCGCCCCAGCTCGCGAATGAGTGGCAGCACCGAAACGGACTCGCCCACACTCGCCGCATGAATCCAAACCAGCGGTCCCTTCGGACGCACACGCCCCGGACGTCCGAGACGCTCCGGCAACCGGTCTTCGTCTTCCTTGCCGCGCGCCAACCTCTGCCGCAAAATGCGCGCAGCCAGCGGCTCGGCGAACCCCGTGGCGGCCCGGTACGCCGACAACAGCCTTGATGGCCGGACCACCATCACGCCGCCGCCTCCGCTACCGTGAGCGGCGCCGGAGCCACGGGCTCGACGCCCATCAACTCATCCGCCGCCAGCGTCACGGCGTTGAGACCCTGCTCGACAGTCAGCCGCGCCGTCTCCTGCGACGCCGCATCGGCATCGCGCGCGATATAGATCGGCTCACCCCAAACGATCACGCCGCGCGTGAAGGGCAGGGGAATGATGAAGCGATCCCATGTCCCCAAAACCTTGCGCGAGCGCGCGCTGTAGCTGCACGGAATAATCGGTACGCCCGACACGCGCGCCACGGTCACAATCCCGTCCGTCGCGCGCATGCGCGGCCCACGCGGCCCATCGGGCGTAATGCCGACATACTCGTTGGCCTTCAACGCCTTCAACATCCCGCGCAACGCCGCCGCGCCGCCCTTTTCTTTGTTGGAGCCTGGTTTCGCCGCCGACCCGCGCACCGTGCCGTGCCCGAAATAACCGATCGCGCGCGCAATCAACTCGCCGTCGCGATGCATGGAAATCAGCATGGAAATCTTCGACGTCGTCGGCCACATCGCCGGCAAGATCAGCAACCGACCATGCCAGAACGCGATGATGAAGGGTTTGCCCTCACGCCAAAACCGCTCGGGCACCGCGCCGTTTTGAATCTTCCAACGCCCCGTCGCCCAAGCCAATCGGATGTAAACCGCAACCAGCCAGCATACGACGCGACGCGCCCCATCGGACTTGCGTATCTGCCGCCACTTGTCTTTGAGAACGCCCACTACTCGGCCACCGCGGCAGGGGCAGCGCGCCCGCTCTCAGCGAACTGCGTGCGATGCAGCCGCGCATAAAGCCCGCCGCGGGCGATGAGTTCGCCGTGCGAGCCTTGCTCCACGACGCGCCCGTGCTCCAGCACGACAATCTTGTCAGCATCCGCAATCGTCGACAGCCGGTGCGCGATGACGAGCGTGGTGCGATCCTTCATCAGCGCGGTGAGCGCCGTCTGAACCGCCCGCTCACTCTCGCTGTCCAGCGACGACATCGCCTCGTCGAGCAAGAGGATCGGCGCGTTCTTCAAAATCGCCCGCGCAATCGCAATCCGCTGCCGCTGCCCGCCCGACAAGCGGACGCCCGCTTCGCCGACCTTGGTCTCATACCCCTGCGGCAAAGCCAAAACGAACTCATGCGCCGCCGCAGCCTTCGCCGCGTCTTCGATCTCCGCGCGCGAAGCCCCCGGCCGCCCACAGCCGATATTGTCGGCAATTGTTTCGTCGAACAAAAACGGCTCCTGCGTGACCAGCGCCGTCGCATCGCGCAGCGACCCGATCGTCACGCGCCGAATATCCTGCCCGTCGACCTCGATCGCGCCGGCGGTGACATCATAGAAGCGCAGGATCAAATTCAGGATCGTGCTCTTGCCGGCACCCGACGGCCCGACGAGCGCCACGGTCTTCCCCGCAGGCACCTCGAACGTCACGTGGTCGAGCGTGGGTATCGCGGCGCCATACTCGAAGCACGCACCCTTGAACGCGATGCTCGCCCGCCGCGGCGCCGGCGCAAGTTTGAGTGCCGCGGCACCGGTATCCGCAACATCCGTCGGCGCATCGAGCAACGCATACGCGCGTCCCGCCGCCGCCGACCCTTCCGACACCGCCGCGTAGAAATTCGAGAGCGAGCGGATCGACTGATAGGACAGCATCATCGACGCCAGAAACGACGTGAAGTTGGCGATCGGCATCTCGCGAAGCGCGGCATAGAAGATCACGCCGGCAATCCCCGCGCCCGCCAAAACCTCCGCCGACGGCGTCGCCGCCGCACGCGCCTTGGCCGCCTTCATCCAATGCGTCATGCGCTCGGCCACGATCGACGTCGCCCGCGCGATCGCATGGTCTTCCATCCGATAGGCTTTGATCACGCGCCGCCCGTCCAGCGTTTCGGACAGATGCGTGGCAAGATCGCCGGTCGCCTCCATGCCGCGCGCCGAGGCTTTGTTGGTCTTGCGCCCAAGGCTGAGCGTATAGAGCGCCGTGATCGGCAACACGCTGCACAGTACCAGCGCCAACGGCCAATCCTGGATGAACATAACGATGACCAGCGCCACCACGGTCAGCACGTCACGCACCAGCCCCGTCGTCGTCCGCGTCACGCTCTCACGGATCAGCATCGCGTCGTTCAGAAACCGCGCCGCGAACTGCCCCGAATGCATGGCGTTCAGCCGCGCCAGGTCATAGCGCGTAACCTTCGCGAACATCGCGACCTGCAAGTCGCTGACCGCGCCTTGTCCCACCTGCGCCAGCGACACGCCGCTGACGTAGGAGATCGCGGCCTTCAGCACCATCACGCCGAACAGCGCCGCCGGCAGCACATAGGCCATCGTCTGGTCGCGCTTTATGAAGACCTCGTCGATGACCGGCCCGAGCAGATAGGCGAGCCCGCCGGTCAACGCCGCTTCGGCCGTCATCAGCAGGATGATGACCACGACCGTCGCCGCATACGGCCGCACGAAATCCTGCGCGAGCCGCAACAGCGGCCGCGTCCCTTTCGCACCGGCAGATGAGGTCTTAGTCAGTTCAGCCACGCGTTGATCGTACCCGGCCCTTGAGGGCGTTTCGTCGGAACCGGCAAAACTATCACGCGCCCAGTGGGTTAACCACAACTGCAGGCAGCGGATGGTTACCTCCGGTTGCCCCGTTTTGCAGGCTTTCCACCGCTCTTTGCACCCGCCTTTTTCGCCGGGGTGCCGCGTTTGATGGGCGTTTCGTTCGAACCCGTCAGTTCGTCAGGCTGCAACAGGCGATGCAGATGCACCACAAAGTACCGCATATGCGCGTTATCGACGGTCGCCTGCGCGGCGGCCTTCCAAGCGTCACGCGCCTTCGCATAGCTCGGATAGAGCCCCACAAAATGCGTCTTCGAGAGGTCGCGAAACTCGACGCTGTCGAGCGACGCAAGCTCGCCGCCGAACACCAGATGCAAAAGTTGCTTCGCCATGGGGACCTCAACGGGTGGAAGGCGCGGGAGATGCCGCAACCCCACCCGCGCCGTCAAGGCAGCTTGATATGCCCCGTCCGCGCCAAAATCGCCGCATGCACCGCGGGCCCCGCGCAAATCAGACTACGATGGGTAGGTACCGCTTGATTGAAGGGCAGGGCGGCGCCGTTGTGCATGGTCGCAAAACCACCCGCCTCGGCGACGATCAGCGCCCCTGCCGAAGTGTCCCACTCATACTTCGACGACAGCGCCATCATGGCGTCGTACGTCCCGTTCGCGACTAAGGCCATGCGATAGGCGATGGAAGCACGCTTCCCGATCTCCATCTTCGGCCAAGGCGTCGGCCACGCCGGATGCTCGATCACATCGCGCGCAACCAACATGCGGCAGCCCTCAAGCTCGCGCCGGTCGCTGACGCGGATCGCGGCGCCGTTCAACGTCGCGCCGCCGCCCTTCACCGCCGCGAACAACTCCTCGGTGATCGGATTGTAGATCGCTGCCGACGTCACAACGCCGCCGTCTACAACCGCCGCGCACACCGCGAACTCCGCCTTGCGCTTGATGAAGGCCAGCGTCCCATCGATCGGATCGACGATGAAGATGCGCCGCGAACCCAACCGCTCCGGCGTGTCGGCCGTCTCCTCAGACAGCCAGCCGTAGTCCGTACGCGCCGCACGCAGACGCTCGTTCAAGAATCGGTCGACGGCAATGTCGGTTTCGGTGACAGGATTGCCTTTCGACTTCTCCCAGGATTTGGAGACGCTCGCATACCCCTCGCGCGCAATCGCCCCGGCGTCACGAACAGCTGCGATCAGAAGGTCGCGGTCGTCTTCAGCTTCCCGCAACGGTCATCCCATCGATGCGCAGCGTCGGCGCATTCGTCCCATACTTGAACACCAGATCGTTGGCCGGAATCACATGCGCGAACATCGAATTCAGATTGCCCGCGATCGTGACCTCGCTGACCGGATAGGCAAGTTTCCCATTCTCGATCCAGAACCCCGCCGCGCCGCGGCTATAGTCGCCCGTCACGCCGTTGACCCCCATCCCGATCAACTCGTTGACGTAGAAGCCCTGCTTGATATCGCCGATCAAGTCCTCCGGCGTCGCCGTCCCCGGCACGAGATAAAGATTGCTGACCGAAGGCGAGGGCGGGCCACCCGTCCCGCGCGCCGCGTGCCCGGTGGTCGTCAACCCCAGCTGCCGCGCCGACGCGCTGTCCAGCAGCCATGTCTTCAACTCGCCGTCTTCGATCAAGTTCATCGCGCGGTTCGCAACGCCTTCGCCGTCGAACGGCTTCGACCGCACGCCGCGCACGATATGCGGATCGTCGACAATGCGGATGCCCGCAGCAAAAATCCGCTGCCCCATCTTATCCTTCAGGAACGACGTCCCGCGCGCGATCGAGATGCCGTTGATCGCACCCGCCAAGTGCCCGACGATGCTGTTCGACACCCGCGGATCATAAATCACCGGCACCGACTGCGTGCTGACCTTGCGCGGGTTCAACCGCTTCAACGTCCGCTCAGCCGCGCTCCGTCCCACAGCTTGAGGATCGGCGAGATCGGCCACATACCGCGCCGACGAAAAGTCGTAGTCGCGCTCCATATGCGTGCCTTCGCCGGCGAGCACGCTGACCGAAACCGAAACGCTGGTCGATGCGTAAGACCCCGCGAATCCCTCGCTGGTCGCCAGCGCCACCGCACCGCGCCCCCAACCGGCAGACGCTCCTTCGCTATTCGTAATCCCTTTGACCTCGCGCGCCGCGCCTTCGCAATTCTTCGCCAACTCGACCAACCGCTCCGACGACGGCTCATCCGAGTCTTCAAGATCGAGTGACGGCCACGTCTTCGCCAACAGCTCGCGCGGCGCCAATCCGCAATACGGATCCTCGGGCGTCGTGCGCGCCATCGCCACAGCACGCTCGGCAAGCTGATCGAGCGTCCGCTCCGAAAAATCCGTCGACGCCACCGCCGCCTGCCGCTTCCCGATGAAGACGCGCAAACCGAGATCGCTGGATTCCGATCGCTCGACTTCCTCCAATTTGCCGAGCCGATACGACACGCTCGACGACACCGACCCGAACACCACGGCGTCAGCGGCCTCCGCGCCCAACCGCTTCGCTTTCGCCAACAGGTTCTGAAGCAGAGAAATGCGGTCGGTCATGTCGAACTCGCTGGGGGGAGGGTGGTGCGCCGCCGCGAATGAACCGGCCAGCGCCAAGCACGTCAAGCACTGCCGCCCGAACTGGATGCCGCGTCCACCAAAATCAAGTAGAACTGCGCCGTGAGTTCCGGTCAGGACAAGAAAACGTGGCGCAATCCCAATGCTTCGCACTCTTCGACACGCCCGTGGGCCTCTGCGCCATCGCGTGGGGCGAACGCGGCATTATCGGCGTGAGCTTGCCCTCAGGCGGCGAATCCCCGCTGCGCGCCAATATCCGCAAACGCTTCCCCGACGCGGTCGAATCGGACCCGCCCCAATCCGTGCAAGACGCGATCACCCGCATCCGCGCACTGCTCAGCGGCGAAAGCGACGACCTGACGTCCATCGCGCTCGACATGGAAGGCATCGCCGACTTCAACAAGAAGGTCTACGCCGTCGCCCGCGCCATCCCGCCCGGCCAAACCCTGACCTACGGCGAAGTCGCCGAAAAACTGGAAGCCCCACCCGGCGCAGCCCGCGCCGTCGGCCAAGCCCTCGGCGCCAACCCATTCCCCATCATCGTCCCCTGCCACCGCGTCCTCGGCGCCGGCGGCAAAACCGGAGGCTTCTCCGCTCCCGGAGGCACGACAACGAAGATGCGCATGCTGAACATCGAAGGCGCCAAGCCCAACAACGCGCCCTCGCTCTTCAGCGATTTACCGATGGCCGCACCACCACGCCGCTCGCAAACGCCGCCCAAGCGCAGGCGATAGCAACAAATTTCGTCATGGCCGGGCTTGACCCGGCCACCCAGTGCGCGCACGTCCGTGCGCGCTTGAGAGTCACTTCAATATTCAATGCGAGCGGAAATCTTCAGGCCGCGCAGACGCGCGGCCACTGGGTGGCCGGGTCGAGCCCGGCCATGACGAATAGTTAGAAGTGCTAGCGCGTTACGCCGCGAGAGATCCAACCCGCCAAACTTTCGTGCGCCGTACCTCACGGTCTTCCAATTCACGCGTCGTCTGCACGTCGTAAACCGCAAGCTCGTGCAGATCGGCCTTCGGCAAATAATTGCGCCCCGGATCACCCATCAGCACTGTCGCACCGCGCGCCGCTAACGCGGTGAGCCAGGCAAACACACGCTCCGACATCTCGCGTTCATAGCAGACGTCGCCGGCGAGCACCGTCTCCCAGCCATCGTCGCGGCCGATCAGATCGTCGAGCACGCACTCAAGCCGCACATCATTGACCTTGGCGTTCAGCGTGATCGCCGCGATGGCGAAGCGGTCGATCTCATTCGCAACCACCTGTGAAGCACCCGCTTTCGCCGCGGCAATCGCCGAGAGTCCCGATCCCGACGCGAAGTCCAGCACCCGCTTCCCGCGCACGCAGTCCGGATGATCGAGCACCCAGCGCGACAGCGCCTGGCCTCCCGCCCAAGCAAATGCCCAGAACGGCGGCGGCACGCCTTCGAGCGCCAGTTCTTCTTCCGTCTTGCGCCAGATCGGCACGATCTCGCTGGCGAGATGCAGCACGATCTCGGGCACCAACGGCGGCTTCAGAAGTTCGGTGTTAGCCTGAATGAACGCAGCGGGATCGTTCAAGCGCTCTTGTCCGCGCGCGAACTGATGTTGAACGCGATGCCCGCATTCTCGGCGTCGGGTGCCCGCACCAAAGGCTCGTTGTTGTTCGCAGGCTTGGCGCCATTCGATGTCGCGAGGGCCAGCACCGTCATGTAGTCGGGCTGAATTTCCATCCGCGGCCCGAACCCTTTGGCCAGCAGTAATGCGTGCATCTTCGGCAAATTGTAGCACGGCACGAACATCAGAAGGTGATGCTCGACATGATAGTTCACCCAATACGGCGCCACCGTCGCCCGCCACAACCAGTTCGCCTTCGTCGTGCGCGCGTTGCGCATCGGATCGTCGTTGTCCGGCACAACGGCGTGCTCCGCGATGTTACGGATGCGCGTAATCATCGGAAACCAGGTGAAGAACGGCACGACCCACAGCGCAAAATACAAATGCCACTGCCCCAGCGCCGCAAGCCCCGCGAACAGCAGAACGTTCATCGCAATCGGCCCGCCCATCCGGCCGAAGCCCTTTTGCATTCGCTGCGCAAACGTCCCGCCCTTGAGCGAGAACGCGGAACGAAACTGCGCAACGCGCTGCTTGAACGTCGTCTGCCCGGTCAGGTCGCGAACGATCTTGCGGTTCAGACTCTTCTGCGTAATCGGAAACGGCGCCGACAGCGACAAGTCCGGATCATTCGCCTGCTGCGTAAAGCGATGATGCTGCAAATGATACTTCCGATACGCGTAGAGATCGGTCAGCACCGGCCAAGCGCAAATCCACTGCGCCAGCCGATCGTTCAACCGCTTGTCGTCGGTTAGCACCCCGTGCGCCGCGTCATGCATCAGGATCGCAAGACCCAACTGCCGCGCCCCGACCAACACAATCCCGACAGCCCACACCGCCGGATGCGGCACAAGCGCGAACGCGGCCATGCAGGCAAAGATCACGCCCCAAGCATGCGCGACGCAAAGAATCCCGCGCACGTCCGACCGCTTACGCACCTCGGCAAGTTCGGAAGGCGTCAGGAACTGGGCGGCACTCAACGTCATAGGCGTCCTTCTATCACGGCAGCGGCATCCCCGTCGCGCGCAACACAAAATAAGCTATCGCGAACATGGAAGCGACCTGCACAACATAGGCCGCAAACCGTAACGAAACGCCCAGTGCGGACCCGGACGCCACATGAATGAGCGTCTGCGCAATCCGCCCGTAAAGCACGAGGCTGGGCAGAATCTGAAACGCCAAATCCTGCACCTGCAGATAAACGCCGGCCAGCACGAGCGCCGCAAACGTCGGCAAATTCTCGACCGTATTCATATGTGCGCGATTGAGCCGCCAGTAGGCCTCGCTGCCATGCTCTGTGCCGGACGGAAATTCGTTCGCCCGCTTTTGCCCCGCGGCGACCTGCGAGAGGCGCCACACGCCGATCGCAACGACGAGCACCAACACCCAAGCCGCATGCAGCACCAGCGCCGCCAGCGGCGGTAATATCGCAATCCCCTCCATCGCTTCCCCTTCAGCCCGTTATGAGTCCGGCAAGGATAGCGACAAGCATGATCGCCCCCAAATCCCGGTTCGATTTGAATGTGGACAGGCAGTTCGCCGTGTCTTCGATCTCAAGACGCATGATCTGCCACGCGAAGTGGCCCGCAACAGCCGCGACGACGACGAAGAAGCCAAGCCCCAATCCCGCAACGGCGCCCGCCAACACGAACAACGCCCAAGCACCGGCATAGAATCCGGCCACCCAGTACTTCGTCGTGGTGCGGAACAAGAGCGCGGTCGACCGCACGCCGATCACCGCGTCGTCTTCCTTGTCCTGATGCGCATAGATCGTGTCGTACCCCAACGTCCACAACACGCAGCCGAGGAACAACAACACCGGCGCAACAGCGAGCCCACCAGTCACCGCCGTCCATCCCAACAGCGCACCCCAATTGAACGTGAGTCCCAGAAACGCCTGCGGCCAGTCCGTGACCCGCTTCATAAACGGATAAATCGCAATCGGCACCAGCGACAACGCACCCAGTACCACGGAGAACCAATTCAGCTGCAACAACACCAAGAGCCCGACGAGAAGCTGCGCGATCAAGAACACGACCGCCATCGTCACGCTGACTTGCCCCGATGGAATAGGCCGCCCCGCCGTGCGCTCGACCTTCGCATCGATATCGCGGTCGACAATGTCGTTGTAGGTGCAGCCCGCGCCGCGCATCACCGCCGCCCCGATCGCGAACAGCGCCATGAGCCAGAGCACATAAAGGCTCCACCAAAACCCAACCGACACCTGCGTCGTCGCAAGCAAGATGCTCCACCAGCACGGCCACAGCAGCAGCCAAATCCCAATCGGCCGGTCCGCCCGCGCGAGCCGCAAATAGGGCCGCAACGCCGCCGGCACGCGATCGACCCACGAAGCGGGCAGGGCGTCGGCAGGTTTCACCTCAACGGGCGGAACGGCATCGTCGGTTGCGCTCATAAGACGATGTGTTAAGTGGAGCGACCGCGCGCGACAAGAGCCCCGCATGCCGCAAGAGCCGAACGACCTGACCTATCCCGGCGGCCTGACGCGGCTTTACGTCGATGCAACCCTGTCCCCGCAGGAACCGCTGCCCCTCGACGAAGCCCAATCGCACCTCGTCGCGCACGTCCTGCGCGCAAAGGCCGGCGACCGCGTCCGCCTCTTCAACGGCCGCGACGGCGAATGGTCTGCAACGATTACGACCATCGCCAAGCGCACCGTCACGCTCACCCTCGAAGCCCAAACACGCAAACAAGAGGGTGTCCCCGACCTCTGGCTTCTCCTCGCGCCGATCAAGAAAACGCCGCTCGACTACATCGTGCAGAAGGCGACCGAACTCGGCGTCGCGCGCATCGCCCCCGTCATCACGCGCCGCACCATCGTCGAACGCGTGAACCTCGACCGCATGCGCGCCAACGCGATCGAAGCCGCCGAACAATCCGGCCGCCTCACCGTCCCCGACATCGCCGAACCGCAAGACCTCGCGAGAGCTTTCGCAGGCTGGGACACAAACCGTCGAGTGATGTTCTGCGACGAAGCCCGCGACGCGCCGCCCGCAGCAGTCGCACTTGCGAAGCACCCGCGAACCCCATGGGCCATCCTCACCGGTCCAGAAGGCGGCTTCGATCCCGCTGAGCGCGAATTCCTCCGTGGACTGAACTTCGTCGTCCCCGTGTCGCTCGGGCCACGCATCATGCGCGCCGACACCGCCTCGCTCGCCGCCATCGCCGTCTGGCAAATTACACAGGGTGATTGGAGTTAATCGGTTCACCCCTTGCGCGGCGGGGTATCGAAAGCCTACATCAGGCATCCCTATTGAGGTGCCTTGATGTCAGTCCCGCAAGCAGGCGGCGGTCCAATCACATCCAAGGCCGATCTCGTGAATGCCCTGGCCGACGGCGTCAAGCCAAAGAGCGATTGGCGCATCGGCACGGAGCACGAGAAGTTCGGCTACGATCTGAAAACCTTCGCGCCCCTCCCGTATGAGGGCACGCCCGGAATACGCGCGATGCTGGACGGCATGCGCCGTTTCGGCTGGGAAGCGATCAACGAAGGCCCGCACATTATCGGCCTGAAACAAGCCGGCGGCGCCATCAGCTTGGAGCCGGGCGGCCAGTTCGAACTCTCGGGCGCGCCCCTCAAAAGCATCCACGAAACCTGCAACGAAGTGAACACCCACCTCGATCAGGTGCGCGAAGTCGCCAGCGAAATGGGCGCAGGCTTCATCGGCCTCGGCTACAACCCGACCGCCCGCCTCGCCGACGTGCCCGTGATGCCCAAGGGCCGATACGGCATCATGCGCAACTACATGCCCAAGGTCGGCGGCCTGGGCCAAGAGATGATGTTTCGAACCTGCACGATCCAGGTGAATCTCGACTTCTCCTCCGAAGCCGACATGATCAAGAAATTCCGCGTCGGCCTCGCACTTCAGCCCATCGCGACAGCGATCTTCGCCTCGTCACCGTTCCGTGAAGGCCGCCCGAACGGCTTCGTCTCGTATCGCGCGCATGTCTGGACCGACGTCGACAACGCCCGCTCCGGCATGCTGCCCTGGGTCTTCGACGACGGCATGAGCTTCGAGCGTTACGTCGACTACGCGCTCGACGTGCCGATGTACTTCGTCTACCGCGACGGCAAGTATCACGACGTCGCCGGCAAATCCTTCCGCGACTTCATGCAGCGCAAACTGCCGGGCCTGGAGAAATACGAACCCACGCTCGCCGACTGGGCCGATCACCTCACGACGATCTTCCCCGAAGTACGCTTGAAGAAATTCTTGGAGATGCGCGGCGCCGACGGCGGCCACTGGCAGCGCATCTGCGCGCTCCCCGCCCTCTGGGTGGGCATCTACTACGATCAGTCGTCGCTCGACGGCGCGTGGGATCTGGTCAAGGACTGGACCGCCGAAGAACGCAGCGCCTTGCGCGAAGCCGTGCCGAAACTCGGCCTCAAAACCCCGTTCCGCAACACCAACGTCCAAGCCATCGCCAAGCGCATGCTCGAGCTCTCCCGCGCCGGCCTACGCGCCCGCGCCGAAAAAGACTCGATCGGCGGCAACGAAGAAGGCTTCATCGAGCCGCTCTTCCAAATCGTCGAAAGCGGCAAAACCCGCGCCGAAGAACTGCTGGAACGCTACGAGACCGCCTGGGCCCGCGACGTCACGAAAATCTACGGCGAGTGCTCATACTGAGCCGGCCGCATCGACGTTAACGCTAACCATACAACGCCGCCGCGAGTGACTTCGCGCGCGTTCCGATGAAAGCTGTCGCTCTGCGATCCGGCGTAAGGGGAGGGGGCGTGGCCTTGCCCTTGCACGGCGCCAGTGCTGGACATGACCGAACCCGACTACCAAGACGCTGAGATGATCGAGCAGCAGCCGCCGCGCTTGGCGCTGCCGCCGCCGTCCTATCGCATGCCCGATCCGGGCCCGATCGCGACAGGCATCGTCGACGCCGTCCTGCTCTGGATCGAAAAACGCCCGCTCGCCGCGGCAGGCGTTATCTTCGCAGCCCTCACTGCGCTGCATGTTCTAATCTTGAATCTCACCGGCATCGCCAGCGGCCTCTATATCGGCGACACGTTCATCTTCGCCGCCGGCTCGACACCCATCGAAATCGTTCTACTAGCGTTCGTGGCCTACAACGTCGTCCTGCCGACGCTGTTCGCCCACGCCTGCATCAAGGCCTACGACGACCTCCGCCCGACGATCGCGTTGGACGAACGCCAATTCGGCCAAACGCGCGCGAGCCTGCTCGATCCCTTCTACATGATCCGCCTCGTCGCCGGCTTGCTCTGGGCCGTACTGCTGACGCCCGTCTTCGGCAGCCTTCTCCGCAACGCCATCCCAGGCGACGGCGTGACGGCCGCGCTGCTCACGATCTGGATGTACATCCGCATCGCGCTGACGTTCGGTCTGCTCGGCGCCAGCATCGGCTTCATCGTGATGCTGCACCACCGCTTCCGCGTCACGACGGCCAGCTACCTGAGGGTCGACCTCTTCGACACCCTCGCCCTGCAACCGGTGGCAAAATACGCCCGCCGCGTCGCGCTATATCTGATCATCTTGCTCGCGCTCGCAGGCCCCGCCGTCGCACAGCCCGAAGCCATGACGGCAAGCGCCATCCTGCTGGCCCTCGGCATCGTGCTCACCATCGTCGCCGTCGCCGGCGCGATGTGGGGCGTCCGCCGCGCGGTCCGCGCCGCGAAGAAAACCGCGCTCGCCGAACTGCAAACCTATTCGCGCGAACTCTGGCGCCGCGCCTACGTGAACAACCACGTCGCCGAAGCCGTCGCGATCCCCGCACTCGGCGCGATGATTACCGTGCGCAACGAAATCGCGCGTCTTTCGGATTGGCCGGGCGGCTGGGCCGTGCTCGCCCGCGTCGCGACACTCACGCTCATTCCGCTCGTCTCGTGGTTCGGCGGTCAGCTCGCGGCCGAGGTCATGGCCACGCTCGCGCCCTGACCGCCGTCAACGACTACTTCAACAGGCCTTCCGCCCTCAGCGCTTCCTGCACATGCGGCCGCGCCGCGACGCGCGCTTGGAACGCCATCACGTTCGGATAAGCCGACAGGTCGATCTTCAAGAAGTTCGCCCAGTTCGTCACAGTGAACAAATACCCGTCGGCCACGGTGAACTGATCGCCCATGAGGTACTGCTTGCCCGCCAGCGCCTTGTCGAGTTGCGCATAGCGTGTCAGCAACCGCGCGATCACTGTCTTCTTGTATTCATCCGGCGTCGTCGGCGCGAACAACGGCGAATAGCCCTTGTGAACTTCCGTCGAAATAAAGTTCAACCACGACTGCAAACGATAACGCGCAGGCGTACCGTTCGGCGGCGCCAAATGCGCCTGCGGATTCTGATCCGCAATGTACTGCAGGATCGCCGGCCCTTCGGTCAGCGCATGCCCGTCGTTCAATCCGAGCGCGGGCACGTAACCCAGCGGGCTGACCTCCAGATAGTCGCCGTCGCTCGACGTCTTCTTCGACTGCATATTCACTTTGTCGAGTTCGAACTTAAGACCCGCCTCGCGCAACGCGATATGCGGCGACAACGAACAAGCGCCCGGCGCGTAATAGAGCTTCAACATGCAAGTCCTCCGTTCATTTTGGTTTTGATGGCCGTCTAACTAAGCCAAAGCGCCCCCGTTGGCGAGACACGCGCGCGTGTATTGTTCATTCACATAGCCACTCGGGAAATCAAACGGCCAGAAGCAACGCCGCAACCCCGGCCACGACCAGACCCATGCCCGCCAACTCCCGCGTGCTGACCTGCTCCGAAAACACCCGCCGCGAAACGGCCTGCGCAAACAAGACTTCAATCAGCCCCAGCGTCCGCACATTCGCCGCCGACGTCAGCGAAAATCCCAAGAACCAGAACTGCGAAGCAAACGCCCCCATGAAGCCTGCGAACAGCGACTGCCGCCACAACGCAAAGCTCTTCATCAACGCCGCCCGCATGAAGAGCGACATCCAAATCCCCAAGATGAGCGTCTGAATCCCAAGCGACCAAACCAACGTCGTCGTCGCGCGCACGAAATAGAGCCCGTCATCCAACGCCAAGATCCCGCCGCGAAACCCAACCGCCGCGATCGCATAAAGCCCACCGGACGCAATCCCGAACAGGGCAGGGCGCAACGCCGCCGCGTTCCAAGGCTCACGCGGCTTCACCGCAATCAGAAACACACCCGCCGTCGCAACGACGATCGCGCCCGCCCGCCACCACGTCAGCTGTTCTCCCAGGATAATGAGCCCGAACACCGCGACCTGCACGGCTTCCGTCTTGCCGAAAGCGGTCGCCACCGAAAACGACCGCTCGCGCATCGCCGCCAGCAGCATCGCCGTCCCGATGATCTGCGCGACGGCCCCCGCGCCCGTGAACATCAGAAACCGCTCGTTGGCCGAAGGCACGGCGGCCCCACTCGCCACCGTCACGATCGCCAAGAACGCCAACGCAAACGGAAACCCATAGAGAAACCGAACCTGCGTCGCGCCGATGGTCCCCAAGGTCGAGGTCAAACTGTTCTGCATCGCATTGCGCGCGGTTTGCGCCGCCGCAGCAATCAGGGTCGCGAAAATCCACAACAAGGGGAAGGTCTTTAGTTCGAGGGATATCTAACGATCGCAACCGCAACAAAGCTCGATTTCTGGCAGCAGCCGCATCAAATGTGATCGAAGCAGTCTGCACCGCCGGACCCGGCCCGTGCTAGACCACGCCACCAAAAACAAACGGAGAGACCAATGACGGCCAACCTATACGCGGCGAGCGTCCCCGCCTTCCAGCAAATGCTCAAGAATCTATCGTCGATCCTGACCAAGGCGGCGGCGCATGCCGAAGCCAAGAAGATCGATCCGTCGGTGTTCGTCAACGCGCGCCTCGCGCCCGACATGCACCCGCTCGCCCGCCAGATCCAAATGGTGAGCGACACCGCGAAGGGCGCCGCAGCGCGCTTGGCCGGCGTCGACGTCCCCTCGATGCCCGACACCGAGGCGACGCTCGCCGAACTGCAGCAACGCATCGCCAAAACGGCGGACTTCCTGAGCGGCCTGAAGCCTGAGCAATTCGAAGGCAGCGCCGAACGCAGCGTCGAACTCAACGTCGGCGGCGGCCAGAAGATGACCTTCAAGGGCGCGACCTACCTCACGCACTTCGCCCTGCCGAACTTCTACTTCCACGTCACGACCGCCTACGACATCGTGCGCCACAACGGCGTCGAAATCGGCAAACGCGACTACTTGGGTTCGGTTTAACTTTTCCTCTCCCCTTGCGGGAGAGGATCATTTTTCGCAAAGCGAAAACTGGGTGAGGGTCCGCTGAGTCTCCATCTGCAACGCCGTCGCCTGCAGTGACTCAGCGGACCCCTCACCCGCTCGCCTCCTCTCCCGCAAGGGGAGAGGAAATCTCGAACGAGAAATGTTGCGGGCTCAGTGCACGCAAGAAGTCGCTCGCATTGAACGCCTCACCGGCGGTGAGAACCCCGCGCGCCTTGACCCGCCCGTCGACAATCCGCTCCATCGCCTCCACGACAAGAGGCGCGGTAAAGGCATAGATGTCCCGGCCGCGCGCCACTGCGCGACGCTCGACGTCACCAGATCGCACGACCACCTCGACGATAAACGTTTGCGGCGACCGTCCGCTCTCATCGACCGAAAGCGGCGGCGTCTCCGCCGCGGAGACGTCCTTGACCGCCGCGACAGTCATATACGAGCGGATCTCGCGCGCCCGGATGTGACGCGAAATCGTAACCGTGTCCGCCATCGTGAACTCGCCGACCACCACCTGCTTCCCAAGCGGCGCAGGGAAAATCCACTCACCGACCGGCGCATCGT
>JAWXBY010000059.1:0-9185 GCA_034440355.1 Alphaproteobacteria bacterium | reverse complement strand
CGCCGCGACCAAGATCGCAATCGACAAGGGTGCGAAAGTCACCCACGCGACGACGATCGAGCAAGGTCTCGCCGAACTTCGCGACGGCCGCGGCGCCGACCTGCTGATGGTCGACGTGGCGATGCCGATCGCGCTCCTCGCGGCCCAGCTTCGTTCCGAACGCATTCACGTTCCGATCGTCGCTTGCGGCATCGGCACGGACGCAAGCGCAGCCGTTGAGGCGATCAAAGGCGGCGCAAAGGAATACATCCCCCTGCCCCCCGATGCGGTGCTGATCGGCGCAGTCCTCGCGGCCGTCGCCGACGAATCGCATCAGATGATTTTCGAAGACAAGGCGATGGGCAACGTCATCGCCCTTGCCGAACAAGTCGCGCCCAGCGAGGCCTCGATCCTAATCACCGGCGAATCCGGTACAGGTAAAGAAGTCGTCGCGCGCCACGTTCACCGCAAGTCGAACCGCGCCGACAAGCCGTTCATCTCCATCAACTGCGCCGCCATCCCCGACAACCTCCTCGAATCCGAACTCTTCGGCCACGAGAAGGGCGCCTTCACCGGCGCCGTCGCCCGCCGCATCGGCAAGTTCGAAGAGGCCGACGGCGGCACGCTGCTGCTCGACGAAATCTCGGAAATGGACGTGCGTCTGCAGGCGAAACTCCTGCGCGTACTCCAGGAACGCATCGTCGACCGCGTCGGCGGCTCAAAGCCGGTGCGCGTCAACATCCGCATCATCGCGACCTCGAACCGGGACCTGGCTCAAGCCGTGCGCGACGGCACGTTCCGCGAAGACTTGCTCTATCGCTTGAACGTCGTGAACCTGAAGATCCCGCCGCTGCGTGAGCGTCCGGCCGATATTCTGGCGCTGGCAACCCACTTCGCGCGCAAATACGCCGCCGCCAACAGCGTGCCCGCGCGCCCGCTCTCGGAAGCCGCCAAACAAACGCTGATGTCGCACTCGTGGCGCGGCAACGTGCGCGAACTCGAAAACACCGTGCATCGCGCCGTGCTGTTGTCGCAAGGCAACGACATCACCGAAGCATCGATCCGCCTGCCGGACGGCTCGCGCGTCGGCGACGAAATCGCGATCACGACCCCGACCGCCATCGCGCGCGCCGCACAAGCCGCCGAAGCGATCCAGCGCGAAATGGTCGGCCGCACCGTGGCCGACGTCGAGCGCGATCTGATCCTGCAAACGCTCGATCACTGCCTCGGCAACCGCACACACGCGGCCAACATCCTGGGCATCTCGATCCGCACCCTGCGCAACAAGCTGAAGCAGTACGCCGAAGACGGCGCGCGCGTGCCGATGCCCGGCGGCGGCGAGATGCGGGCCTACTGAAACTAAGAACGCACTAGGCGGACCGACACATGGCAGAGGCAAACACCACCGGACGTCTCAACGGCGGCTCGGGCGTGTTCAATATCAGCCTTGATATGCTCAAGCGCGGCGATCTCTCGCTCGCGCTCGGCATCATGGCGATCATCGCCGTGCTACTGTTCCCGATGCCGACGTTCATGCTGGACGTCGGCCTTGGCATTTCGATCACCGTCTCGGTCTTGATCCTGATGACGGCGCTCTTCATCGAGCGTCCGCTTCAGCTGTCGACCTTCCCGACCATCCTTCTGATCTCGACGATGTTGCGCCTGTCGCTCAACCTCGCCTCGACCAAGCTGATCCTGACCAACGGCCACGAAGGCACCGGCGCCGCCGGCCACGTCATCGAAGCCTTCGGCAACTTCCTGATGCAGGGCAACTTCGTCATCGGGATTATCGTCTTCGCGATCTTGATCATCGTGAACTTCGTGGTCATCACGAAGGGCTCGGGCCGCATCGCCGAAGTCAGCGCCCGCTTCACCTTGGACGCCATGCCCGGCAAGCAGATGGCGATCGACGCCGACTTGTCCGCCGGCCTCATCAACGAAAAAGACGCGCGCGAACGCCGCAAGCGCCTGGAAGACGAAGCCAACTTCTACGGCTCCATGGACGGCGCGTCGAAGTTCGTGCGCGGCGACGCCGTCGCCGGCATCTTGATCACCTTCATCAACGTCATCGGCGGCATCATCATCGGCGTCGGCCAGCACGGCATGGACTTCTCCGCCGCCGGCCACGCCTACACCCTGCTCACCATCGGCGACGGGCTGGTCACCCAGCTCCCTGCCCTGCTCGTCTCGACCGCCGCCGGTTTGATGGTCTCGAAGGCGGGCGTCGAAGGCTCGGCCGAAAAGGCGCTCGTCCACCAGCTCTCGGACTATCCGCAAGCCCTCGGCATGTCGTCGTTCGTGATGGGCTTGATGGCGTTCCTGCCCGGCATCCCGACGCTGATCTTTTTGGGTCTCGCAGCCGGCGCCGGCGGGCTCGCCTATCTGTCGGCACAACGCAAAGAAAACGAACGCGACGCCGTCACCAACGCTGTCTCCGACGCGGAGAAGGCAAAAGGCCCGACCGACGAGCCGATCCAAACCGCGCTCGCGATGGACTACCTGAAAGTCGAACTCGGCTACGGCCTGTTGCCGCTCATCAACGACACCAAGGGCCACCGCCTCACCGATCAGATCAAAGCGTTGCGCCGCCAGATCGCATCCGAGATGGGTTTCGTCATGCCGTCGGTGCGTATCATCGACAACATGGCGCTCGCCTCGACCGACTACGTCATCCGCGTCAAGGAACTGCAGGCCGGCAAAGGCGAACTTCAGCCAGGCCAGCTTCTCGTCATGGATCCGCGCGGCGGCCCGATCGACTTGCCCGGTAAACCGACACGCGAGCCCGCCTTCGGCCTCCCCGCGGCCTGGGTCGATGAACGCCTGCGCGACGAAGCGACCTTCCGCGGCCTGACCGTCGTCGATCCGGCAACCGTATTGACCACGCACCTGACCGAGTTGCTCAAGGAAAACATGGCCGAACTTCTCTCCTACGCGGAGACGAAGAAACTGCTCGACGATCTGCCGGCCGAGAACAAGAAACTCGTCGACGACCTCATCCCGTCGCAAATCACAGTGACGGGCGTTCAGCGCATACTCCAATCACTGCTCGCCGAACGCATCTCGATCCGCGACCTCGCGACCATCCTCGAAGGCATCGCCGAAGCGGCCTCCCGCTCATCGACGACGCTGCAGATGACCGAGCACGTCCGCTCGCGCCTCGCCCGCCAGATCTCCTCGGCCAACACCTCGCACGCCGGCTACCTGCCGCTGATCGCGCTGTCGCCCGTGTGGGAACAAGCCTTCGCCGAAGCCCTCATCGGCCAAGGCGACGAGAAGCAACTCGCCCTCGCCCCGTCGAAGCTCCAGGAATTCATCCAGACCGTCCGCGCCCGTTTCGACAACGCGGCGAACGAAGGTGAACTCCCAGTCCTCCTCGCCTCCCCGCTCGCGCGCCCTTATGTGCGCTCGATCATCGAACGCTTCCGCCCGCAGACCTTCGTTATGTCGCAAAACGAAATCCATCCGTCGGCGCGCCTGCGCACCCTGGGCCAGATCTAAACCATGCGAATTCGCACCTTCACCGCCGCCACGACCCAAGCCGCCATGGCCCTCGTCCGTAACGAGATGGGCCCCGCCGCCGTCATCATCGCCATCGACCAATCAACCCGCGGCCAGGGCGTGATCGTCCGCGCCGCCGTCGACGACGACCTTCTCGCCGCAGCACCAACCGTCGCGGCGCCGCCGGTCGAAGACCGCCTCGAAGCCTTCCTGAAAGCCCGCCTGATCCGTCCGCAGCCGTTGAGCCGCGCCGCTTAGGCCTTCGCAAGCGCAGAAAACCGCCAAAAATCACGTGGCAGTCCAGCCACAACGGCGCGCGACACAGCCGCTGTGCGTTTCGCCACCCCAATGAGTCCGATACGCTGCGCGGACAACTAACTCTCGGGGGAGGGAACTGGAACTATGGATATCCTACAAGACATGTGGGACATCGTGATGCGCGTGTTCACGACGGACAGCATCTCGCTCATCATTATGCTGCTCGTCGTCGTCGCCGCGGGCATGCTGCTGGGCAGCATCAACCGCATCATTCAGGTTACCGTAGGGGCGCTCGTAATCTTCGGATTGCTGCGGGTCGCCTATACCTTGACCCAAGGCGCACAGGCGGAGTCGATCGCCTCGACGGCCTGGGGCGACCTGAAGATTATGCCGGTCGGCGATTTGGTCATTTATTTCATCGCCTTCGCCATCGTGATCACGGTCGTTCATCTCATCCGCAACGCCGTTGCGGCAAGCGGCGGCGGCGGCCACCACTAAGGCGCTAAAATGCGGGGACCGGTCGCGGGATTTTGTCCCGCGACAGGCGGCGCGCGACAAAAAAAGCACAGCTTTGGCGCGCCCAAATATGACAATATGAGACGACGCGGGTGAAAAGGGGCGCGTGAGACCCCGACCGCTTGCGGCGTATAGCTGGGTACTGGGATGGAAATGGAAAAACAGTTCATCGACCTCGTCGTCCACGTGTTCACGTTGGAATGGGCGATCTGGGCCCTGCCGCTCAGTCTGCTGCTGTCGTTGTTGTCGAACCGCGTCCTGCCGGGCTTCATCCTGGCGGCCGCCGCCGTCGTCATCCACCATGTCGGACTGACCGCGCTCCCGCTGCTGGTCAACGGCGGCGACATGGGCACCCTGCCCGACCAACTGAGCGCGGCCGCGCAAAAACTTGAGCCGCTGTCAGTCGCCGCCGAATTCGTGGCTTATTCGTTCCTGATCATCGTCTTCAGCCTGACGCGCAAGGACATGTTCCGCGCCAGCGTCCTGGAATAGCCTAATCGTCCTCGCGCCAGCTGTCGTAAGACCAGCTGCCGGCGCCCAATCCGACCAGCACCAAAAGCCCACCGGCGATCGCCATGTTCTTGGCGAAAAGCGCCATCTCGGTGCGTGCCGCGTCTGTGTCCCCCAGGGTCCAAAAATCGTGCAGCTGAAAGCTGACCGCCAGCGTGAACCCGAAGAGGATCAACGCCATCAGCCGCGTACGGAAGCCGATGATGAGCCCAAGTCCCGTCCCCAGCTCGATCACGATCGACAGCGCCAAAAGCGGCTGGATCATCGAGATGCCGTGTTCAGCCATATAGAGCGTGGTGCTGTCCCAATTCTGCAACTTGTTGAAGCCTGACAGGATGAAGAAGGCCGCTATCATGCAGCGGCCGACCAGGGGCGCGATGTTTTCGCCGAACGACATGGGAGCATTCCTCTCGGGCCGCTAGACTAAGGCGCGGCCGACTCTATGGGGTCGATTCTAGCCGCGAACGGACGAACCGCCGAACGAACGATCTGACGCAACATGCCGCCGGCCGACGAACAATTGTGGATTTTAGCGGGATTGGCGCTGCTGGCCGCCGTCTTGGGCTTAGTCGTCCGCAGCCTGATGCGCGGCAAGCCTGCGCCCGTCCCCACCGACGGCCCGCTGCGCGTGATGGTGCGCCCGCTCAAAGAACTGAAGCCCGACCCGAACCACCTGTACCTGGGCGCCACGATCGCGCGCGAACTGACGGCGGGCCTGAAGCGCTTCGAACGGATCGAGCCCGCCATCGGCGACGCCCTGGCCGGCCTCGCGCTCGAGGGCGCTGTACGCAAAACCGGCCCGCGCGTCGTGATGACCATCCGGCTCATGAACGGTCGCCACGCGATCTGGCGCGGCACCTACGACGGCGCGATGGAAGACCTCGCGCAAATGGAAAGCGAGATCGTCCTCAACGTCGCCCGCACCCTCCGCGTCCCGCCCCGCAAGGCGGGAACGCCGGTGTCGGTTTAGGTCATTTCTTCGGCGCATCGTCCCACAGCGTCCAAACCGGCTGCTTCGCATGGCGTATGCCGTAGAGCGCGAAGATCAGAATGCCGATGCCGAACCAGGCGCCGAGTCGGATCCATGTGTCGCCCGGCAAGCCGTACATCATCGCGCCGCACACGATGATGCCAAGGATCGGCGTGACCGGTGAGAACGGCGTCTTGAACGGCCGCGGCACGTCGGGCCGCTGCACCCGAAGCACGATCACGCCAAGGCAGACGAGCACGAAGGCAAGCAGCGTCCCGATCGAAACCAACTCGCCCAAGATGTCGATGGGAAAGACGCCGCCCAAGAACGCCGCGAAGATGCCGACCAAGATCGTGCCGCGCGCCGGCGTATTGTACTTAGGATGTATGGCGGCGAACACCGGCGGCAGCATCCCGTCGCGCGCCATCGAGTAGAAAATGCGCGTCTGCCCATAAAGCGAAACGAGAATGACGGTGGTCAAACCGGCGACTGCCCCCACGTCGACGATCCACTCCAGCCAAAGCAGCTGCGGCCCCGCAGCTTGGATCGCAATCGTCACCGGGTTGTCGACGTTGAGCGTCGGATAGGGCGTCAACCCGACCATGGTCAGCGACATAAGAATGTAAAGTACGGTGCAGATCGCAAGCGACCCCAAGATGCCGATCGGCAAGTCGCGCTGCGGATTGCGCGCCTCCTGCGCGGCCGCCGACACCGCGTCGAACCCGATATAGGCAAAGAACACCACGCCCGCCGCGCGCAGCACGCCCGACCATCCGAACTCGCCGAACGTGCCCGTATTCTCAGGCACGAACGGCACCAGGTTCGCCTGATTGATTAGCGGCAAACCGAAGATGATGACGAGCAGCACCACGACGATTTTCACCAGCACCATGAACCCATTGGCGCTGGCCGACGCGCGAACGCCCACGACCAAGAACGCGGTGAGGAAGGCCACGATCGCGACCGCGGGAAGATTGACGATGGCGCCCGTCAACACGAAATGCCCGCCGGCGTCGAAGGCAACGGGCGCCTTTGACAACGCCTCCGGAAACGGCATGCCGAGCTTGGCCATCACCGACCCGAGATAGCCCGACCACCCGACCGACACCGCACCCGCCGACATGCCGTACTCAAGCAGCAAATCCCACCCGATGATCCAAGCGGCAAAGCGCCCGAACGCGGCGTAGGCGTAAGTGTAGGCGCTCCCCGACTGCGGAATCATCGCCGCGAGTTCGGCGTAGCAAAGCCCCGCGAACAAACACCCGAAGCCCGCGACAATGAACGAGATGGTGACGGCAGGCCCCGCGTACTCCGCCGCCGCCTTGCCCGTGATGACGAAAATACCCGCGCCGATGATCGCGCCGATGCCGACCGCGGTCAGCTGCCAGGGACCGAGCGTTCGCTTGAGTTCGGGTGCGCCCGCAGCGGTATTCGGATTCGTCGTTTCAATCCCGGCCATTGCGCAATCCCCTCAAGCATGATGTTCCAGCGCCGACCGCGGCGCAAACGCCGGGGCCAACTCTGCCATGACGCATTCGTGACGCCAAATCGGCTATCTGGTCTTCGCCTTATAGGTCTTAAGGCGAACGCCCCTACCCGCCGCGCGCAACCTCAATCCTTCGCCACTGGCAACCGCCGCTTCAACGGACGGGCCTGATGGAGACGACGGCACGGTGGCCTTCAGCATCGCCGTCATAGCAACACCCATGGCGTCGCTTTCGGGCATCGGCATCGGCGGCAGACTTGCGACAACGGCGGGCTGACCCGTAGGCCCGAGCGGTCCATCCGGCAGCGGCGCCCACGTCCCGTCAGGCATGCGCGGAATTCGCATGAAGGCGAACTTACGCACGTGAAATTTGCCGCGCTGTTTTTCCGTAAAACTCAAGATCATGACAAAGTTAAAGCCGTCGGCTTTTATCTTGTCGCGGTCGAGCGAGCCCCACAGCGCGCGTATCTCCTCGAACTTCCGTCCCGTATCGACCGCCGTATCGGTGCGCATCTCGATGCCCAACGCCTTGATGCCCGGCGGCGCCGCAATTTCACCGAAGAATGTGACGTCCGCCTTGCCGTAATCGCCGATATCCACGACCTCGACCACCGGTGGCGTCCACGCGTTCGGATCCTGCGCTGTCTTCCAGGCCTCGGGTCCCGCCTGACGCAGCCACACCGCGTCCTCGCCCCGCGCATAGTGGAAATCCTCGACGAGCTGAACCGTCTGATCGCCCGACTTCGTTTCGGAAACGAGAAAGCCGACGATCGCCTTCTTGTAGCCTTGCGTATCGGCGACGGTGATGACGACCCCGCCGAACAGAATGTCCGCCACCTCGATCAGCCGCGCATGGTTCGACAGAACGGCGCTGTCCTCGAATGCGAACGTCGCGAGCAGCTGTCGCGACTCCGGTCCGCCGCCTTCGGGCGTCATGGCCCGCGCGCCGACAAAGCGAAGCTTCGTTCCGTCCTTGAGCGTGATGATGGGAACGGGCTTCGCGTCGCTCGCCTGCAGCGGCACCGGGCTGGCCGCGTACGCAGCCACCACACCGAACCAAACCGAAATCGCGCAAAGCGCGATGGTCAAAATACGAAGCATGCCTTCCCCCAAAGGTTCCGCTCTGACCCCAACCTTAGGCGACCCGCTCGATGACGCAAACGAGCCTCTTGACATGATGGAACAAAATGAGAACATTATGAGGACGGGGCACAGAACGATTGAGCGATAGGTGATGACGATGTTCGGACGGCGTGAAGTGAACCCCGAAAAGATCCTGCGCATGAACGGCGACCAATGGCGCCAAGGCGATGTCCTGCGCGTGACCCCGCGCAAGCGCTGGGACGGCGACCCTGAGGCCAAACGCATGGTGATCCGCCGCCGCGATTTCGGCGAAGTCGGTTTGTCGCCGATGCGCTGGGGCCTGGTGCCGGAAACGACACACGACGGCGAACCCGCGCGGCCGCTCATCGCCGTCCGCGCCGAAACGATCGCCGAGCAGATCGAATGGCGCCGCCTGCTGAACGCTAAACGCTGCGTGGTCCCGGCCGATCAGTTCTTCGAGTGGACGCGAGTCGGCGGCGTGAAGACGCGCGAATACGTGTTCAGGCTCAGAAGCCGCCGCCCGATGATGATCGCGGGGCTCTGGAGCAGGTCGCCCAACCCCAGCGTAAAGCCCGCGGAGTGCTTCGCCTACATCTCGTGTCCGGCGAACAGACTGATCGGCCAAATCCACGACCGCATGCCCGTCATCTTGGACGATGCCGGCGTGACCACCTGGCTCAACCCCGACGCGCCGCTCGAGACGTTGATCGATCTGATGAAAGCGACCGAGAACAGCGTGCTCGAACTGCAAGCCGTCGGCGCCGCGCCGCGCGCGCGGCCCTACCAGCCCTCACTCTTTGCGTCGCGTGCAGCATGAGAGAGCGCGGCGATGCGGCGGCGGAGCACTACTCCGCCGCCGCCCGT
>JAWXBY010000058.1:0-4467 GCA_034440355.1 Alphaproteobacteria bacterium | reverse complement strand
GCGAAACCGGGACATGTACCCCAGGCGCTCGAGCGCTCTGAGGTTTGTGCGCACAGCACGCACGCCACAGTCCTTACGCGGATCTAGGCCTAGATCCGCAGCCAGCGTCGACTGCGCGGGCCATGCTATGCCCGCTTTGTTGGCGTATCGAACTGCGATGATCCCGGCCAAGCGCGCGGCACGTAGCGAGACGTTGCGGTCGCACAGGACGCGCTCAAGCCACGCAAAGCGGTTGAGCGGGACCGTCACGCGGCCCTCCCGAACCTGACCTCGACGCCGACGCCGAAATGCTCGGCGAGCTGCGCGGCAAAGCGAGCGCCAATCTCTTCTGCCACGAACTTGCTCGGAACGCACAGCACGGTTTCCGATTCGAGTTCGGCGTCTGCAAACCACGCGAGCCAGGCCTCGTCGCAAATCAGCTTTCGGAACGCGATCCACTTCGGATACGCACGTTCCCAGCCCGGATCGCTCACTGGATCCATCCCCGGCGCCGGCCTTCGCCGATCGCCGCGTCGATCAGCTGCGCAAAAGTCTCCGATTCGATCGAGCGGGATGTTGCAGCCGCGCGGGCTTGGCTTCTCGATACCGTCGGCCGCGTCGACGTACCAAGTGCGCACCGAGAGATAGCGCACGCCTTTGAACTCGGTGAATGCAACCCGCAGTGAGTCGCGTTTGTTCTTGGGGATGGTGCCGATCGTGAAGTCTGCGGACTTGACGCCGCCTGTTGAACTTTCTAAGTGCTGCCCGGTCATCGCTTCCTTCCAAAGTGATGGCGAATCAAATTGGGCCGCTGCTTTTTGCCGGAGCAGCGGCCCTAATTGTTTTCGTGCTCGTTGTTTCCGCGCTCACGCCGCACTGTCTGTGTGCGCGTAGGCGGCGTCTCGCCTGGCGATTGCCGCCGTGACGTATGCATCGATCTCGCCAGCGAGCCACGCGACGTTGCGCCCGCCGCCGAGTGGAACGCGGCGCGGAAATTGGCCGGCGGCCTCAAGCCGCAGAAGATGCACGTTGGAATAGCGAATTCCCCGCTCGTGCAGGTCTTCGCGCGTGAGAAGCTTTGTCATGTGCCGCCGTCCTCTGTTGCAGGGCGACGGTTTATGTGTGGCAATGGGCGGGCGAAGTCACACCCAAAATAGACGCGTCACTTTCCAGATTGTCCGCGCGCCTTCTTCCGATCTCGCCGGATCATCTTCGCAAGGTTCTCAGCGTCGTCGCCGAGCGACCGCTCTCCCGCCCACTTCGCGCGCAGGAATGTCTTCGCGAGCTCTATCGCCGACATGTCGTTGACGAGCGCCGCCAATTGCCGTTCCTCAGCGAACGCCTTTTCCTTGTTGTGTGATCCCTTCTTACGTCCGCCACGCTTGCGGGCGACGATCGGATCAAAGTGCAGCTCCGGCCAAATGGCGTGATTGAGCATATCGCTCAGCGACACCGTCCGAAGATAAGCGGCCAGCTCCCGCCCGATGTCGGCGCCCATCTTGTCGGCGATTTTATCGCGAACACGGTCGTGATCACTGCACGGCAATCGAACCGCAACGCGGGGGCCAGATGCATCAGGGGGCTTGTTGTCGATCGAAAAGCCGAGCGTCACGCGCTTGGTCACTTCCGCGCCCTCCCCTTCGACTTCAACGGCACGATGTTGTCGGGTCGCGGTGACACGATGCCGGCCACATGCAGCGCCCAACGATCGAGCGCGTCGCGGCGCTCGTCGACGAATGAGTGCCGATCGTAAACGCCGCGGATGCCCGGGATTGCGTGACCTAAGATGCGCTCAGCAACATCACTGGAAATGCCTAATTTACTTAGGTTTGAACGCACTGTCCGGCGCAGGTCGTGGATCACCCACGGCGCGAGAGCGGACTCGGGCATGGCGCGCGACTGCTCGTCCGTCATGGCGTCGCGCAATGCGACTTCCATCAAGAGGTCCATCTGCAGCTTGGCTTTTGAAAAGCCGCTGACTGGCGTCTTCGCGTTCGTCGTAAAAATGAGGTCTGGTGTCTCGCCGACTTTCTTCAACGCCGCAATGATGGTGAGCGCCGCGGGCGACAACGGGATCACGTGCGCCCGCGCCTGCTTCGTGCGCGTCGCCGGGATCTCCATCACCTTGTCGTCGACGTGGATCTCGCTCCAGTGCGCTTCGCCGATTTCGCTTTTCCGCGCGCCGGTCAACAGCAGCAGTTTTAGAATGTCGCCGAACGGCCAGGCTAATTGCCCGGCCGCCATCCAGAACGCGCGCACCTCGTCGTCGGTGAGCGCGCGCTCCCGCGCCCGTTCCGGGTTCTTCTTGATGCCGCTCGTGAAATCGGCGTTGATGATGTCGCGCTCTGCGGCCCACTTCGCGAACACCCGAAGCACTTCAAGCACCCGGTTTCGCTGCGTCGGCGCCCGCCCCTCGATTTCGTCCAGGAGTGCGCGCGCGTCGCGGCGGGTGACGTCAGCCAGCGGGCGGCCCTTCCACTTGGGGACAACGTCGCGATCTAGAATGCGCTTCATCTCGTGGCCCCAGCGCTTCTTGGCTGCGTGCTTGGCTATGAAATCCTTGGCGACGGCGTCGACGGTATCGGCCGCACGCTGCGCCTCGACGGCCTCGCTGGCGGCCTTTGCGTCGCGGGGGTCCGTTCCCTTCTCGACTAGCTCAAGCGCCTCCCCCGCCAGCGTGCGCGCCTTGGCCACGCCGATCGCCGGATAGGCCCCAAGCGTCACGCGCGCGAGTTTCCCGTTGAAGCGGTAGAGCACGGACCAGGTCTTCGAACCCTTATCGGTGAGGCGCAACGAAAGCCCGGTGCGCACCTTGTCGTGAATTTCCCGGCGGCCGCCGCTCGCGGGCGCTCGCATCGCCGACACCCGTTTGTCTGTGAGCCTTTCGCGCGCCATGAGAGCAACCGTTTTTTACCGGTGGAATTGGGTCCTGTTACCCCAAGCGTCCTGACGGGTAACACCGACGCGCGACTTTCTATGTTGCGTCGTGTCCGGCTACGTATCGCCCAAAAGCGGCCTGGGACAAGCAAATGCGCGCGTTATCCCCTGCTTATGTAACAAAAAGTGATTTAGTGTTTTGGCGCAAAATTCGGCTGTTAACCGGTTGGTCGCTGGTTCGAATCCGGCCCGGGGAGCCACTCAGTTTTTGTTGCGCGCTGCGCGCGCTTACAAAAACGAGTGTCCGCCGAAGGCCCTTCGCGAAGGCGGACGGCGCCAATGTCACAACTTTCTGCGCCACAACAACTTCGCTAGCAGCCTGTTGAAAAGCGCGTCTCGTCGCGCGCGTCATCCCGACAATCGCGAGACGACGGTCGGATTGGCCGATGCGGACTCTACGGCTGAGCCACACCCTCGTGGGACCGCTCGAAGGCGCGCTTGTAGGCGTCGCGTCCCTTGGGGCGGGCGAGGTAGGCCTTCTCGGCGTCTCCGAGAAGGAACCCACCGTGGTTGGCTCCCAGGTCGAGGGCGTAGGTCACCGAGATGTCGGCGGCTGTGAACCTGTCGCCGGCCATATAGGGCGCGCGCTCAAGCTGCCGCCGCACGAGCATCAGTCGCCGCTCGACGCACTCTCGAGCCCAGCGGGCGCCCCAGTTGTCCCGTTCCACCTCCGGCGCGATGAAGCCGCTGACCAGAGGGACCATCATGAGAGTCGCCAGGCCGGCCTCACCCATGTGGAGGAACTGCTGATAGGCAGGAAAGACCGTGTCGTCGGGGGCCGGCTGAAGCAGCGTGGGCCCATAACGCCCCATGAGGTACTCCATGATAGCGACGGACTCGACCATGGTGACGCCGCCGTCCTGAATAGCCGGAAGGAAATCGCCGGGATTGACCGCGAGCCATGCTTGATCCTTCTCAGGAGCCAACATGTCCACCTGCCGAATGCGGTACGGCAGGCCCATTTCCTCGATGACCCATACGACTCGGATTGATCGCGAGGTCTGCCCGCCCCAGACGGTGATCATGCAACGTCTTCCTATGCTCATGCGATTTTATTACGAAACTGCTTTCGTTTGGCAACTGGCTCGATGTTCGCCCGGCCGGTCGGGCGCGCACGTCGCGCCGGCACGATAGCTTTAACAAATTTCTCCTATCCTGAACGCGCGAATGTCGGTGCCGGAGGTCGAGCATGACAACAATCCAGCGCTGGTTTGGCCGACGCACGAATGGAGCCGGCACGGGACCCGCTCCGGCGCCGTCGTTGGGGGTGAGCGAAAGCGTCTCTGTCGTGCTGCGACGCCAGATTCCCATCCGTGCCGAAAGTCCGCGATCGTGGATCGGCGGCCGTCCGATGATGCCCGCGCACGTCGAATGGCCGCGCTCGATTTCGGCTGAACATCCGAAGAAGGGTGAACGGCCGCTGCACTTTGTGGCGCAGATCGCCTGTGCCGATTTGCCGGCAAACCTTTGGGCGGGACTGGGACCGCGGCACGGCTGGCTTCTCCTGTTCGTCGATCCCAATCAAGGCGTGCCCGAAGGCTCAGATGCCTT
>JAWXBY010000057.1:0-5997 GCA_034440355.1 Alphaproteobacteria bacterium | reverse complement strand
GGTCCGGGATGCCGGAACGAGGCTCCCATGACGACGCAGATCCACGACACCCGCGCGCCAGACTCACGCGCATCCTTCATTCCCATCCACAAACTCTCGGTGCATGAGAGCAATGTCCGACGCACCGATAAACGCACCGAGATCGAAGCGCTCGCGGCGTCCATCGAAGCCCACGGCCTGTTGCAGAACCTGACCGTGGTCGCCCGCGAGGACGGCCGCTATGCCGTCGTCGCCGGCGGTCGCCGGTTGGCGGCGCTGAAGCTGCTGGCCAAGGAAGGCCGGCTCGCGCGGGATTTCGCGGCTCCGTGCACGCTGGTGAAGGAAGCAGCGGCGAGCGAAGCCAGTCTTGCGGAGAACGTCCAGCGCGTCGCCATGAACGTCATGGACGAGGTCGAGGCGTTCGCGGCGCTGGTCGCCGCCGGCGCCAGCATTGAAGATGTCGCCCGGCGTTTCGGCACAGGAACGCGGCGGGTCGAACAACGCCTGGCGCTCGCGCGGCTCTCGCTGAAGATCAAGGCGGCCTACCGCAAGGGCGAGATCGGGCTCGATGCCGCACGCGCCTTCTGTCTCACCGACGATCACGCGCAGCAGGAGATCGTCTTCAAACAGATGGCCAAGCCCATCGTCAACGCGGCGAGCGTGCGCGGAGCGCTGACCCAAGGCCGCATGCCGGCGCATGACCGGCTCGCGCGGTTCGTCGGTGTCGACGCCTATCGGGAAGCCGGCGGTCATGTGGTGAGCGATCTCTTCGACGAGGCGGCAGTGTTCCTCGACGCAGAGACCGTGCGGGGACTTGCCCATGCGAAGGCTGAGACGCTCCGCGAAGACGCCATCGCGGACGGGTGGGGCTGGGCGGAGATCACGCTCGGCTATGGTCGAGTCGATGGTACGGCCAATGAGCGACTTCGGCCGATCCGCCGACCGATGACCGTTGCGGAAGCGGCCGAACATGACCGCCTCCAACGTGAGATCGCGATCCTTGACGAAAGCTTGAACACCACAACTGACGATGATGATCCGGGATATGCCGAGCGCGATGCGTTTCAGGACGACCTCGATCGTCTCGTGGCCGCGAACGAGGACTGGGACCCGACGCTCAAGCCACACGCGGGCGTCGTCATCTCGATTGATCACGACGGCGCCGCCAACATCCAGTGCGGCGTGATCAAACGTGGAGATCTGAAGGCGATCGAGAAACTACGACGGGGCGCGTACCGTCCAAACGACGACCAAGGTGGCGCCGAGGAGGCTTCGTCGGCGTCACGTCCAACTGAAACATGCGAAGACGGACCGCGCCTGACCAAGGGGCTCGTTCTTGAGCTCACACGCACGCGAACGCGAGCGCTCAGGGCCAGGTTGGCGGAGAGCCCGCATACGGCGCTGGCCGTGCTTGTCCATGCACTGAGCGGTGGACGTCGCGGCGAGGCGCCAGGGATCGCCATCAGCAGCCGACCGGCGGGCGTTGACGACGCGGAGGCTGTGAGCGACGCGCGTGATGCATGGGCGGCCCAAGTCTCCGCTCCCCGTGGCGGCCTTGAGATGTGTCTCTCTCTACCGATCGACGCACTGCTCGACGCCCTCGCGGTGCTCGTCGCGGAAACGCTCGATTTCTCGCATGCGGGCGTCGCGCCGGCGGACCGGAGACTTCAGGAGGTTGCCGACACCCTCGCCGCCGCGCTCGATCTCGACATGACACGGTCGTGGCGGCCCGATCTCGCGTTCTGGCTCCAGGCGCCGAAGGCGGTGGCGCTTGAGGCGCTTCAGACAGCACCGCGTATAGAAAGGCTTCCTCCTTCTGAGAAGACGGCCATGCTCGCGGCCTTCTCGCGGATGAAGAAGCCCGAACTCGCCGCCGCCGCAGCTCAGGCGCTCGAAGGGACCGGCTGGTTGCCGGACGTGCTGGTAGCGCCAACTGGCAAAGGCATGCTTGCCCTCACGGCCTTAGGAGAAGCGGCCGTCTCCGCCGCCGCCGCCGCCGCCGCATAGGCATCACGGCCCGGCTTCGGCCGGGCCGTTTTTCTTTCCACTCATCAATATTGGAGTTCGATCATGACACCCAATTCGGGGACTGCGGGCGCGCGCCGCGACATCGCGGCCGAGATCACCGCGAAAATTCTTGCCGATCTGGAGCACGGCGTGATGCCCTGGCGCAAACCATGGGATGGCGCGCGTACAGGCGCCCCGCTCGGCCTACCGCAACGCGCCACCGGCGAATTGTACCGCGGCGTGAACATCGTTCTGTTGTGGATCGCCGCCGCCGAGGCCGGCTATCGGTCGCGCCACTGGTTTTCCTTTCGCCAGGCTGCGGCCTTGGGCGCAAGCGTCCGCAAGGGCGAACGGGGCGAGACCGTCGTCTACTACGGACGGGCGCATCGCGAACGGATCGACGTGGATGGCGCCGTCGCGGAAGACAAGTTCCGGTTTTTGCGCTCCTACGTAGTCTTCAATGCAGCCCAGATCGACGGACTGCCGGACAGGTTCTTCATCGAGCCGGTCGCGGCGGGAAGCCTCGGGCCAATTGGCTGGCATGAAGCGTGGTTTGCGAAACTTGATATTGCACGCATCGTGACGGCGGACCGCGCTTGCTACATTCCGTCGAAGGACGTGATCGGCATGCCGCCGATCGGGGCGTTCGACAGCACCGATCTCTACGCACAGACGCTCGACCACGAAGCGGTCCATGCGACTGCCGCGCCACATCGGCTCGCGCGCGATTATGCCAAGCGCTATCCGAAAACCGCCTACGCCGTGGAAGAGATCACAGCGGAGCTGGGCGCAGCGTTTCTCGGCGCGCACCTCGGACTCCCACCGGGACATATCAACGACCACAGCGCGTACATCGGCGACTGGATCCGGGCGCTGCGGGACGATCGCCGCGCCTTTCTTGAAGCCGCCGGCAAGGCGCAGGCGGCGGTCGATTGGCTTCTCGCCAAGAGTCCGCCGCCAACCTTCTCAAACCAGGTCGGCATCGCGCATGTCGCCGCTTGAACGCATCGTCGCCAGCGTCGGCGGCGATCTGTTCAATGGCGGTCGGCGCGCCCTAATCCCCGGCCCAGGACACGGGCCTCGCGATCGCTCGGTGTCCCTGCTGTGGGGTGATGACGGACGCATCATCATCCACTGCTTCAGTCCACGCGATGACTGGCGTATCGTGCGCGATGCGCTCGCGGCGCGCGGATTGCTGCCGCGTGCGCAATCGTCGCCATCGGGAAGGGCGACTTGGACAATCGCCGGGTGTTCAGAAGAGCGGACACGCGCCAATCGCGTCCAGCGTGCGCGTCAGCTCTGGAGAGAAAGTCACTCGGTCGTCGGCACGCCTGGCGAGCGCTATCTGCGCGTGCGGCGCATCGCGCGGGATTTCGCCGCGTGTCGTTCGCTTCGATTCCATCCCAGCATGACCGGCATTGACGACAGACAGCGCCGACCGGCGCTGGTCGCGGCGATCCGGGACAGCGCGGGTGTGGTGCAAGGCGTTGAGGTGGTTCTGCTGTCCGCTGACGGGCGCGCGAAAGCTGCGGTCGCTGTGCCGAGGCGTATTGTCGGGCGTCTCATGGGGGGCGCCGTTCATCTGCACATAGTCGCCGAGACGCTTCTTGTCGGCGAAGGCGTGACCACCGTGCTGTCAGCGTCTGAAGTACTTGGGCTGAATGCGAGGGCGCTGTTGAGCGGGCACAATCTGGCGCGGTTCACACCGCCGGCATTCGTGAGAGTGCTTGTCATTGCGGTCGATCGCGATCGGGCAGGGTGGCGAGCGGCTCGGAGCCTTGTTGATCGATTGAAGCAAGACATTTCCGTGGAGATTGTGCCGCCGCCGTTCGGCTTCAACGACTGGAACGACTATGCCCGCGCCGGATGAGAATGCGGTTGCCAGAGCGTATCTTCGTCCAGTGCGCGTTTCACCAAGAGCCGCGGGCTTCGTCCACGCCGTCGCCATTCAGCCCGTCCGCCGGCGCGCGCCAGCGGAAAATCGTCTCCCCAAACGCGCAGAGCGCTTCGGTCCCCCAAAAGGGACCTTTCGGGGCCCACCATTTTCAGCGTGCCCGCGCCGCCTTGAACGCCGGGCTTGGGAGCGCCGTCGCGGGCGAGGCCCGCGGCCCCGGGAGAAGCCGGGAACACATGAAGGAAGACAGCCATGACCAACCGCATCACCCTCATCGGCAAGCTCGTCGAGACCGCCAAGACCCGCAGCTATGAAAGCCGCGGCGGCACGATCGAGACCGTCTCGCTCTGGATCGAAACGAGCGACGATGTCCGCAAGGACCGCTTTACCATCGAAGTCGATTGCCCCAAGGCCGCAACCATCGCCAAGGCGCTCCCGGAAGGCGCGCTGGTCGAAGTCACCGGCAAGCTCCGCCACGACCGCTGGAAGGACAAGACCACCGGCCGCTGGACCGGCAAGGTCTACGTCGCCATCGAACCCGGCGGCGGCATGATGCGGTCCAAGGGCATGGCGAACGTCCCGGAGATGCAATCGGAAGCCGCGTAACTGGCGACCGTCCCGCCGGTCAACCGGCGGGACGGTCGTACGTTTCGAAACCCATTCCAGCTGATCGCGATATAGTACGTATTTCGTAGTAAAAATTTGGAGGCGCCCGTGGCCAGTCTCACGATCCAAGACATCGATCCCGGTCTTATGGAGTTGTTGCAGGTGCGCGCCGCCCAGTATGGCCATTCCATAGAGGCAGAAGCGCGCATCATTTTGCAAACAGCGGTAGCTGGCGTCACGGGACAAGCATTGTTGGACTTGTCCCGACGGCTTTTCAGCGGTGACCAAGGCGTCGATCTGGATTTGCCTGTCCGGGGCGACGACCGCGACCCGCCACGCTTCCTTGAGAAAGGGTTCCGCGAGTGAGAACCTTGCTCAAGGGGAGGCGCTACCGCAGCGGGAGATACCTCATTGGCGCAATTAACTTCGCGGGCGTTGCACGCCGGACCATCAGGGTGCATGCCCTGCGCCTGAAGTGCACATTTTCATGGGTCAGCCGAGACTTTCGACCGCCGCGGCCAGATCCCCAACCGCGACAACCCGAACGCCTCCGGCGCGGGAGAAACTGTCGGGTCCTGGATAGACCACGAAACGGTGCGCGGCGGCGATGTCGTCGCACGCGGCGTCGAAGCCCTTCAAGCGCCCCTGCGGCAGGCTGCGCTTGATTTCGAACGCCGCGAGCTTGCCAGGCCCCAGTTCGAGGACAAGATCGATTTCCGCGCCCGCGCTCGTCCTGTAAAACCATGGCGTGGCGCGGGCGGGCATGGCCTCCACAATCGCCTCGATCACGAGACCTTCCCAGGACGCGCCGAGGACGGGATGGCTGAACAGGTCGTCGCGCGTGGCGATGTTCAGAAGACCGTGCACGATGCCGCTGTCGCGGAGGTAGACTTTTGGCGCGGCGACGACGCGTTTTCCGACATTCGATCGCCATGGTCGCAACGTGCGAACGAGAAGCAGTCCTTCCAGCAGGTCGAGATAGCGCCCGACGGAACGCGCCGACACATCGAGGCTGCCGGCGAAACGCGATGCGTTGAACAGACCGCCCTGAGCGTGTGCGAGCATGGTCCAGAGCCGACCCACGTTGAGCGCGCTGGCGCCGCCCGCGAATTGGGCCACGTCCCGTTCAAGGTAGGTGCGAATGAAGTTCTCTCTCCAGGAGAAACTTGCCTTGTCGGAGCCGGCGAGAAAACTGTCCGGGAAGCCGCCGCGAAGCCACAGCCGGTCAAGGCTGTCAGCGTCATCGGCCAAGGCCTCCGCGATTGAGAGGGGCCCGAGATCGATGTAGGCGATCCGGCCGGCAAGGGTTTCCGAGGATTGCTTCAGGAGGTCCATGGAGGCCGAACCGAGGATCAGAAACTGGCCGGCCCGGTGGCCTGCTTCGCGGCGGCGGTCGATCACGCCCCGCAATTCTTCAAACAGGCCCGGCGTGCGATGGACTTCGTCGATGACGACAAGCCGCCCCGCGAGCGGTTCAAGGTAGGCTGAAGCGTCTGCGAGGCGGGCCCGAT
>JAWXBY010000056.1:0-8414 GCA_034440355.1 Alphaproteobacteria bacterium | reverse complement strand
CGCGGTCCCAGGACTAGCGTCCGCCTGATGATGCTCAGCCCTACGATCGAAGGACGTCGACCATCGCGCTCGTCACGGTCTTCAGGTCTTCGTCGGTGATCGTGAAGGGTGGGGTGGTGTAGATGATGTTGCCGAAGGGGCGGATCCAGACGCCTTTTTCGATGAGGCGGCGACGGAGGTCGTCCTTGTTCAACGTTTCCAGTTCTATGACGCCGATCGCGCCTTTGACGCGGACGTCGCGGACGCCCGGCAAGGCGCGCGCGGGTTCTAAGGCTCGGCGTAGGTGGGCTTCGATACGCGCGGCTTGCGCGATGCGGGGTTCGGTTTCGAAGAGATCCAGGGACGCGTTGGCTGCCGCGCAGGCTAGCGCGTTGCCCATGTAAGTCGGGCCGTGCATCAGGGCCTTCGATGCGTCGTCGCTTAGGAACGCTCCGTAGATGCGGTCGGTGGCGACCGTTGCGGCGAGCGGCAACGTTCCGCCGGTGAGGGCTTTGCCGAGGCAGACGATGTCGGGGACGAAGCCGGCTTGGTTCATCGCGAACATAGTGCCGGTGCGGGCGAAGCCGGTGAAGATTTCGTCGAGGATCAGCACCATGTCGTGGCGGCGCGCGGCGTCGGCGATCCTGCGCAGGGTCTCGGTCGAGTGGAATTTCATGCCGGCTGCGCCTTGCACCAGCGGTTCGACGATGACGGCCGCAATTTCCTTCGCGTGGCGGTCGAGGATGCGGTCGAGGGCTTCCGTCTTCAGTCCGTCGGAGGGCAAGTCGACGACAAATTGTTCGCTGAGCGCGCCTTTGAACAGGCTGTGCATGCCCTCGTCGGGGTCGCAGATCGCCATCGTGGCGAAGGTGTCACCGTGATAGCCGCCTTTGAAGCTCAGCACTTTGGTGCGGCCGCGTTCGCCGCGGTTGATGCGCGATTGGATCGCCATCTTCAGCGCCACTTCGACGGCGACCGAGCCTGAGTCCGAAAAGAACACGTGGTTCAGATCGCCGGGCAGCATGCTCGCGAGGCGCTTCGCGAGTGTGTACGCCTGTTCGTGCGCGAGGCCACCCAGCATGACGTGGGGCAGCGTTTCAAGCTGGCGCGCGACCGTCTCGCGGATGTGCGGGTGATTGTAGCCGTGCGCGACGGTCCACCATGACGCTACGCCGTCGATCAGTTCGTGGCCGTCCGCAAGCTTTAAGCGCGCGCCCTTCGCGCCCACGACGGCGAGCGGCGTCTGCGCCGTTTTCATTTGCGCGTAGGGAAGCCAGATATGCGGCCAACCTTGCGTCAGCCACGCCGGCGTCTTGCCGCTCAAATCTCCATCGGACGAATGCCGAGCTTCGCCCAGAGGGCGTCGTCCTTCTCCTTCGCCGGATTGGCGGTGGTGAGCAGCTTGGCGCCGATGAAGATCGAGTTTGCACCGGCGAGGAAGCAAAGCGATTGCAGTTCTTCGCTCATGTGTTCGCGGCCCGCCGACAGGCGCACGACGGAGGCCGGCATCATGATGCGCGCGGCGGCGATGGTGCGCACGAACTCCAAGCCATCGATCGGCTTGCTGTCGCCGAGCGGCGTGCCCTTCACCTGCATCAGCGAATTGATCGGCACCGATTCCGGCGGCGTCGGCAAATTGGCGAGCGTGACCAGCATGCCGATGCGGTCGTCGCGTTCCTCGCCCATGCCGACGATGCCGCCGCAGCACACGTTCATGCCGGCGTCACGCACGCGTTCTAGCGTGTCGAGGCGGTCCTGCATGGTGCGGGTGGTGATGACCTTGCCGTAATACTCGGGGCCGGTGTCGATGTTGTGGTTGTAGTAGTCGAGGCCCGCATCGGCGAGGCGGCCGGCCTGGCTTTCGGTCAGCATGCCCAGCGTCATGCAGGTCTCAAGGCCCATCGCCTTCACTTCGCTGACCATGGCGCAGACGGCGTCCATGTCGCGATCCTTGGGCTCGCGCCAGGCCGCGCCCATGCAGAAGCGCGACGCGCCGCCGGCCTTCGCCGCGGCGGCGGCCTTCTTCACGGCTTCGACGTTCATGAGCTTCGTCGCTTTGAGGCCGGTGTCGAAGTGCGACGACTGGCTGCAATAGCCGCAATCTTCCGCGCAGCCGCCGGTCTTGATCGACAGCAAGGTCGACATCTGGACCTCGTTCGCGTCGAAATTCGCGCGGTGCACGGTTTGGGCGCGGAAGATCAGGTCGGCGAACGGCAGTTCGAACAGCGCGCGGGCTTGCGGCGTCGTCCAGCGCAATTGCGTGGACACGGTCGGCACGACGGGGGCGGCTTTGGGCCGGGCGGCAATTGGTTCGATGGTCATCGCGCTGCTTCGTTTGATGGCGGGAGGCGGCGCAGCATAGGTGCGGGCGCGGCGGCGTCAAGAAAACACACTCTGCGACGATGCGACACGAAGGGGCAAAACTGTCCTTCCGCAATCTTGCCTTTCCGCGCCACCTCTATTCCTATGGCTCTTTGTTACCGGCGTTTTTGCTCGTATGGGGGAAATGATGCGTCGTGCATCTCTTGTGGCATGTTCAACTGTCTTGATCGCAGCCAGTTTCGGTGCGAGCGCGGCGCTGGCGGCGCAGGGCGCCGATGTGTACGGCGCACAGCCTGAACTCGATCACGTGTCGCTGTCGCCGGACGGCGCGCATATCGCGATGATCGCACCGCAGGGCGACACGGGCGGCGTTCGCATCATGAATGTGGGCGGCGCGACCTGTGCGTTCGGCGCGGGGAAGGTCAAATTCCGGAACATATTTTGGGCCAATCCCGACCGGCTGATCGTGGAGGTGAGCTTCACCTTCTCCGGCGATAAGGCGACCAACGATCCCACCTATATGTACGAAATCTATCGCGCGATTTCGGTCAACGCGCGGTGTGAGGACTCGAAAGATCTGTTGGCCGGCATCAAGAATATCGGCCGCATAACCGGGGGTAACTTCCTGGGCGCCACGCCAGACGGGCAGAAGGTTCTGTTCTCGGCCATCAACATCAACCGGCGTGCGCGCGACCAGGACACGCGCCTGAAAGGCATCTCGACCAGCAGCTACGACGTCTATGCGATCGATCCGGCGACCGGCAAAAGCGAGACGTACGAAGCGGGCACGAACAAGACGACCGGCTGGTATCTCGACGGCGCGGGCTTGTTGCGCATGCGGATGGACCGGAAGAACGAGACGGGTGAAGACTATTTCGTGCGCGCCAGGATCGGCGATTCGAAGGACTGGACGACCGTCTACGACTCGGCGTCGGTCACCGACGACTCGCGCGCCATCGGGTTTGTCGCGGTCAGCGGACGTGGCGATCTCGCCTATGTGACGACAAGAAACGGCGGCGACAAGTTCGGCCTCTACGAGTTCGACCTCAAGAGCAAGGCCGTCGGACGCAAGCTGTTCCAGAATGCGCGCGTCGATGCGGAGGGTCTTCTGCTCGACAACAATTCGCAGCAGGCAGTCGGCGTCAGCTACATCGACGACCATCCGACAGCCGAATATTTCGACAAAACCTATGCCCAAATGCAGGCCGATTTGGCGGCGACGTTTCCGGGTGAGCGGGTCAGGATCAGTTCGGTCAGTCGCGACCAGAAGAAATTCATCGCCTATGTCGAAGGGGCGCAGAATCCAGGCGGGGCTTATCATTTCGTCGACATGACGATTCCCGAGATGTCGAAAATCGGCTCGCGCTATCCGGCGCTGACGGCAGCCGATATCGCACCAGTCAAGGCGTTCACGTACCAATCGCGCGACGGGTTGACCATTCCGGCCTATCTCACGTTACCGCCGGGCTCGTCGGGCAAAAGCTTACCGTTGGTCGTCTATCCGCACGGCGGACCGCAGAGCCGTGACGATGCGTCGTTCGATCCGTATGTGCAGTTCCTGGCGACGCGCGGCTATGCGGTTTTTCAACCGCAGTTTCGCGGTTCAGAAGGGTTCGGCGCGCGGCACATGGAAGGCGGCCACTTCAAGTGGGGCTTAGAAATGCAGAACGACATCACGGATGGCGTGGCATATCTGACCGGCAACGGGACGGCCGATGCGTCGAAGATTTGCATCTTCGGCTTTTCGTATGGCGGTTACGCCGCGATGGCGGGGCTCGCGTTCACGCCGGATCTCTACAAGTGCGGCGTGTCGGGGGCTGGCCCGTCGGACCTGCTGTTGCTTGTCGGCGATATCTCGCGACGCAGCGAGTTTTCCTATCTGGGCACCGACGGCTGGCGCGAGTGGATCGGCGATCCGACAAGAGACCGCAATCGTTTGCTCGGGACGTCGCCGGTTCAGAACGCCGACAAGATCAAGGCGCCGCTGCTGCTTATCCATGGGAGCGACGATATCGTCGTGCCGCTGCGGCAAAGCACGGTCATGGTCGACGCGATGAAAGAAGCAGGCAAGCCGGTCGAGCTGATCGTGATCAACGGCGACGATCACTGGCTGTCGCGCGCGTCGACGAACAAGCGCGTGATGCAAGAGCTGCAGCGGTTTTTGGGGACACATTTGAAGTAGCGAGTCGGTATGTGTCTCCGCGGACTTCGCGGGGACATGATTCACCCACTTCCCACGTCATGGCCGGGCTTGACCCTGGCCACCCAGTCTTCGCGCGATAGCGCGATTGAGGTTCAGATTTACCACCAAGGCACCAAGGCACCAAGAAGTCACGAAGCGATCCGCCTTCGTGTCTTGGTGTTTTGGTGGTAAAGCCGACTCTAAGGCGCGCGGCGTTTCAAACACCTCACGGCCGCGCAGACGCGCGGCCACCCGCCTACGCAGAATGCTTCGGCGGGCTAGGAGTTCAGCATGGGCCGCCGTAGCTTTAGCGAAGGCGGCTGGGTGGCCGGGTCAAGCCCGGCCATGACGAGGTGGGGTGGCGCTATGCTGAGATTGCGGGCGACATGACACCGAAGGCTGACATGTTACGATGCCTGCATGACCTCTCTTGATGATTTTGCCGCGCGCAAGCTTGCGCAGCTTGGATCGGCTTCGCTGCGGCGGACGCTGCGAACCGTCGATACCGGGGCCGGACATCGCGTGCGTGCCGGCGGACTTAATTTTTGTTCCAACGATTATCTCGGGCTTGCGAACGATCCGCGCCTGGCCGAGGCCGCGCGAGCGGCGGCGGAAGAGTTCGGCGTGGGCGCGGGGGCTTCGCGGCTCGTGACGGGCAATCATTCGCTCTATGACATGCTGGAGCGCAAGATTGCGGCGGTGAAGGACACCGAGGCGGCCGTTGTTTTCGGGTCGGGGTATCTTGCCAATCTTGGGGCCATTCCGGCGTTGGTGGGTGAGGGTGATCTTGTTCTGACCGATGCGCTTTCGCATGCGTGCATGATGTCGGGGGCGAAGTTGTCCGGCGCGAAGGTCGTGACGTTCCGGCACAACGATGTCGATGATTTGCACGCGTTGTTGGCGGCGCATCGGGCAAGCGCGCGGCATTGTCTGGTGCTGACCGAAGGCGTGTTCAGCATGGACGGCGATTTGGCGCCGTTGCCCGATATCGTGGCCGTGGCGCGCGATCATGATGCTTGGACGATGACGGACGATGCGCACGGGCTTGGCGTCGTGGGCGACGGGTTCGGGTCGGCGGCGCATTGGGGTGTTGCGGTCGACGTGCAGATGGGGACGTTGTCGAAGGCTGTGGGGTCGTATGGCGGTTATGTCGCCGCGAGCCAGCCGGTCGTCGATCTTCTGATCAACCGGGCGCGGTCGTTTGTTTATGCGACAGGGTTGCCGCCGACTGTCGTTGCGGCGTCGATTGCGGGGATCGACATCATTGCAGGCGATCCTGCGCTGTGCGCTGTGCCGCTCGCCCGCGCGCGTTTGTTTGCGGCGCAGTTGAATTTGGCTGTGCCGCAGTCGCCAATCGTGCCGTTGATCGTGGGTGCGTCGGATGCAGCGCTCGCAGCGTCGCGGGCGTTGGAAGAGTCGGGCTTTCTCGTCACCGCCATTCGTCCGCCCACGGTGCCGGACGGGACGGCGCGGTTGCGGGTGACGTTTACGGCCGCACATAGCGAAGACGACGTGTTGCGCCTGGTAGTGGCGGTGCGGTCTGTGGTGCCGCTGAACGGGCTCGCGCGGTGAGCGGTTACTTCATCACGGCAACGGGAACGGGGCTGGGCAAAACGTATTTGACGTGCGGCGTTATCGATGCGCTGACGCGCCGCGATTTTGCGGTCGACGCCGTCAAGCCCGTGATCAGCGGTTTTGCGCGCGAGGCAGCGGCGGAGAGCGACAGCGGGTTGATCCTGCAGGCGCTCGGGCGTTCCATCGACGATGCGGCGTTGGATGATGTTTCGCCGTGGCGGTTTCGAGCGGCGTTGTCGCCTGACATGGCGGCTGAGCGTGAAAACGCCGTGGTGCCCGCGGGCGGCGTTGGTGCGTTTTGCGCGCGGGCGCTTGAGAATGCCGAAGGCGTTTGCTTGATCGAAGGGGCGGGCGGGTTGATGTCGCCGCTCGGCCGCGATTTCACGAATCTCGATCTGCTCGCGTTGCTCGATGTGCGCGTCGTGCTGGTCGCGGGTACGTATCTGGGCACCATCAGTCATACATTGACGGCGTGCGCCGCATTGGCGGCGCGCGGGCGCGAGCCGTGGGCGATCGTGCTGTCGCAATCGGTGGACGACCCGGTGACGCCTAGCGAAACCGCAGCGTCGATGGGGCGGTTCGTCGATGCGCCGATTTATCTCATGCCACGCGGCGGCGGCGTGCCCGACGATTTGGTCGAGACGATGCTCGGGTAGTCAATTCGGGGACATAGTGAAATATTGACTTTTGCGCGCGATCTGCTAGGATCGGGGCCCTGCCAACTTGAACCTGTGAAGCTGCTTTGAGGCGGTCGCGGCCCACGCGATGTGTGCCTCGGGGCCCGACGCGTTTGTGACGCCATGTGATGGCAATGTGATGGATGCGTGGCGGCAGAAACGGCTGAATTGCGCGGATGTGACGGTGTGATGGCAAGGATTGCGTTTTGCGTTGCGCGACTGGCCGTTTCGACCACTAGGGCTTGATGAGGATCGGGGTGCCGGGGCGGATCATGGCGTAGATCTCCTCAACTTCTTTGTTGGTCACGGCGATGCAGCCTAGGGTCCAATCGGGGATCGAGCCGTCGGCGGCGACGAGAGACTCGGGTGTGCCGTGGATCATGATGGCGCCGCCGGCCGGTACGCCGCGTTTGCTGGCCGAGGCTTGGTCTTTGCGGTCGGGATAGGAGACGCGCATTGAGAGATGGAAGGCCGACCACGGGTTTTTGGCGTCGATGGTGTAGCGGCCCTCGGGGGTGCGGGAGTCGCCTTCCTGCTCTTTGTGGCCTTCCGGGTTGCCGCCGAGGGCGATGCGGTAGGTCTTGATGGTTTTCTTGCCGGCGTAGAGGGTCATGATCCGCTTGGCCTTTTCGACCACGATGAGGCTGGCCTTTTGGGTACTGGCGTCTGCGGTGGTGGCGGCGAAGGCCGCCAAGAGGATGAGGGCGATGAAGCGCATGGGACTCACTCGACGTTGGGGTCATGCTTCGATGACACGCAAAAGCGGCGATGGCGGGGCGCATGTGCCGCATTTCGGCCCGATTTGAGTCATGATGCGATCAGACCCTGAATGCGAACTGATCAACGGATGAGGGAGAAGTCCGATGAGATACGCGTTTCTACTTGCCGCCGTGGTCGCGGGGTTCGCGATGTTCGGTGGTGCGGCTCGAGCGGCGCCGGTGCCGCCGGGCAGTTATCTGCAAACGTGCCGCGATATCACCGCGACCTATGACGTGCTGGCGGCGACGTGCCGGATGCGCAGCGGCAATTGGAATTACACGACGCTCAGCGACTATCGCGATTGCGACGGCGACATTGTGAACACCAACGGTCGTCTGTCCTGTGTGCGCGGGCCTTACGAAGATGACGACTGGCTGCCGCGCGGGAGCTATCAGGAGACGTGCCGGCGCGAGCGCGTCGAAGGCGACACGCTGACCGCCGAGTGCGTCGACCGCAACGGGCGTTGGCGCTACACCGAATTGCAGAGCTTCCGCTCGTGCCGCAGCGACATCCGCAACGTGAACGGCATGCTGGGATGCCGGCGCGGTTCGGACGATGGCGATGACGACGATGATGCGGACGACGGCAGCTACGATCTGCCGGACGGGAATTGGCGGGCGAGTTGCCGTAGGCCGCGCATCTACGGTTCGGTGCTGTACGCCGAGTGCCGCGATCGCAACGGGGCCTGGCGTGAGACGTCGATCGATCTTGAGCAATGCGACGACGATGTCGAGAACCGCGGCGGGCGTCTTGTCTGCGCCTTCGGCGGGACGGCGCGGGTCACGCTGTACCGGCACCCGAACTACACGGGGACATCGCGGACTTATGTGGGCGAGGTCGCGGATCTCAACCCGTTTGCCTTCGGGAACCAGGCGTCCAGCGTGGTGGTGCAGGGCGGGGTCTGGCAGCTCTGCGACCGG
>JAWXBY010000055.1:0-25191 GCA_034440355.1 Alphaproteobacteria bacterium | reverse complement strand
CGCGCGAGTGCGCAATTGGTGCCGCCGCCCGCGGATCACACACAGGTGCGCTTCGGCGCGCGCGTGACCATCGCGCGCGACGACGAGCGCGAGCAGACATTCCGCATCGTCGGTATGGACGAAGCCGATCCAGCGGCGGGGACGCTGTCCTATGTTTCGCCGATGGCGCAGGCGTTGATGGGACGCGCGGTCGGCGATGCGGTGCGCGTCGCCGGGGGCGAGGTCGATATCGTCGCGATCGCTTGAGCGGTTATTTCACCGGGACGAGTTTGAACGAGGCGAGGAAGTGCGCCGCGTCGGCGGCATCGGCGGCGGGCGCGATGAGGTAGACGACTTGATAGAACCAGCGGCCCCGCTGAACAAATCTGGCGCCGACCTTGATATCGCCGCCGCAATTCGAGCCTTGGATGTCACGCGATTGGCCATCGCCCTGCTTTGCAGACGTGTCGCTTTCGATCTTCGCGCATTTGTAAGTGTCGATCGTGCCTTTCACGCCGGCGTCGAAATTGAACGCACTAGCGTCCTTCAATAGGGATGCGCCGACCAAGTAGACGTAGGTGTCGCCGCTTTCCTGCATGTAGCTCGTGGAGCGCGTCAGGCTGTTCATCGTGTCGGCGTCGAGGTCAATCGGTTTCACCGACACCGTGCCCGAGAAGTCGACCGCGAAGCCATCGGTTTCGTAGCTGTGTGTTTGCCACGTGGCGGCGTGCGCTGTAGCGAGTGCGGCAACAACCGAGGCGATGAGTGCAAGGGTGCGCATGGCTTCTCCGGCAAAAGACTCGCTCACTATAAGCGCACCCGGCAGCCTCCGATAGGCCGGCGCGTTAGCCGCCGTTGCCCTTCGCCGCCACCGGCACGAGCTTGAACGATGCGAGGAAGTGTTCGGCGTCTGCGCGGTCCTGCTCCTTCTGGATCAGGTACACGACTTGATAGAGCCACTGATCGCGCTTGAAAAAGCGCGCGCCGACTTTGGTGCCCTTGAAGCAACCGGTGGCGCGCATCTCGCGGGCCGTTGCGCCGCCGACGTCGATGCGGGCGTCGTGGACGATGTCCTTGCAGGCGTAGCTCTTCATCGTGCGGCGCGCGACGGCGCTGACGTTGATGGCCTCACCGTCGGCGAAATGGTTTGCGGCCACGATAAAGCCGACGCTGCGGTCATCGCTCATCTGGGTGTAGCTGGTCGAGCCGACCAGGCGTTGGGGCGTCGCGTTCCTCGCCTCCATCTGATCGACGTCGATCTCACCCGAGAAATCGGCGGTGAAGCCGTCGGCGTCGTAGGTATGCGTTTTCCACTCGGCGGCATCAGTCTGCGTCATCGCAGAGCCCAACGCGAGCGCGGCGGCAAGGGTTTGGCGGGAGATGAACATGAACTAGCCGCTCCGGCAGCGAACTCATACTGTCTCGCGTTCGCGGCGGAAGCAGGGCGGATTCTCGGCGAAAGGGGGATATGTCCTGCGAGATTGGTGCGCCCTTATTGAGATATGTCAGGGTATTTTTCGCTAGGGCGTGGTGAGTGAGACTTATGACCGAAGCGCTGCACATTGTTTGTCCCGGCTGCAACACCGTGAACCGCGTGGCGAGGGAACGACCGGCGGACGCCGCGCATTGCGGCAAGTGCAAGGCGAATTTGTTTGAGGGAAAGCCAGTTGCCGTCACGTCGCAGACGTTCGAACTGCACCGCCAGCGTGACGACGTTCCCGTTCTCGTCGACGTGTGGGCACCGTGGTGTGGGCCGTGCCGAAGCATGGCGCCGATGTTTGAGCGCGCGGCGCAAGAGCTTGAGCCGAACTTCCGACTGCTCAAGCTGAACGCCGACGAAGCGCCCGAAATTTCACGGCGCTACGGCATCCGCGGGATTCCGACGTTGCTGCTGTTCAAGAACGGCCAACTCGCGGCGCAAACCGCCGGCGCGATGGACACGACGCGCATCGTGAATTGGGCCCGCTCGAACCTTTAGAAGCTTCGCGCTCACCTCAGCCGCTCGCCAGAACGGCGGCGACGCTGAGCTATCTGCTCTTCATCCAGTCCGCTTGGCGGCTGGCGAAGCCGGTGACGGTGCGCGTCAACCAGCGGGGGGTTACTTGGGCCCAGGCGGCGGCGATTTGGTTGGGGAGGCCCGGGACTAGGATGGTTTGGCCCGACATGGTCGCTGCGTAGGCTTGTTTCGCGACGGTCTTGGGGTCGGAGATTAGGATGTTCGGCGTGGCTTGCGCTGTCGCCGATTTTGCTTTGATCGAGGTGACCATGCTGGTGTCGGTTAGGCCGGGGCAGAGGGCTGTTACTTTGACGCCGGTGCCGCGGAGTTCTTCGGAGAGGGATTCGGTCAGGGAGAGGACGTAGGCCTTTGTCGCCGCGTAGACCGCCATCGAGGGGATCGGTTGGAAGGCGGCGAGGCTGGCTACGTTCAGGATGCGGCCGAATTTGCGGCCGACCATCGCCGGCAGGAGTAGCGACGTCAGGGATGTTAGGGCGGCTACGTTGAGGGCCACCATGTTGTCGTAGACGTCGGTGTCGGTGTCGGCGAAGGGGCCGACGTCGAGGACGCCTGCGTTGTTCACCAGGATGTCGATTTCGATGCCGCGGCCGGCGAGTTCGTCGACGATCGCTTGCGCGCAGCCTTTGCGCGAGAGGTCTTCGACGATGACGAGCGCTTCGGTGTCGTGGGCGGCGTTTAGTTCGCCGGCCAGAGCCGTAAGTTTGTCTTTGCTGCGGGCCACCAAGACGAGGCTGTGGCCGTGCTTGGCGAATTCGCGCGCGAGTTCTGCGCCGATGCCGGCAGACGCGCCGGTGATGAGGACCCGGCCCAATTTACGCTCGCCGACGAGCGTGGGCTTCTTATCGGTCTTCGGCTTTTTGCGCGCGGCCATAGCAACTGCGGATCAACCCAAACGTCCCCGCGCGCGAAAGACTCGCGCGCGGGGATCGTCTTGGACGGAGATCCAGTTCTTTAGGCGGCGCTGCGAAGCGTCGAGACGAGCTTCGTGATCGGCTTCAGGGCTTTCGTGCCGCTGGTGCCGACGATCTGGCCGACTTCACGCATCTGGCGCAGGTTGCGACGGAACATTTCCGTCATCGCCGCTTGCTGAATCTTCACCGCTTCGGCGAAGGTTTCGGCCTGAAGCGTGTCGCGCAGCGCTTCGAACGAATAGACGACGTTGTCTTGCGCGTGGTTGACGAGCGTCAGCGCGACCTTGCGGCTTTCGCCGCCCATGGCTTCGCCCGCTTCGCGGAACGCTTCGCCGGCTTCACGGAAGCCGTCTTGCACGCGCGCGAGCGCATGCGTGACCTGCTTGCGGGCGCCGTTCGTGTCGAACTTCAGTTCGACCTTCTCGGCCTTCGCGTGGTGGGCCTTGGCCCGACCGTTCGTCTTCTTTGCTTTTGCCATTGTCTTCAATCTCCGTCTTCAGGTTTGAAACTATGCCGCGCGTTTGGCGGCGGTTTTCTCCGCGGCTCTTGCGTGATCGACGATCAGCGCTGAGAGACGCGGCAGAAACTTCTTCGGCAGGTCGTGCGCCATGCCTTCAATGATTTCGAGGCGCGCGTTGGGAATGTTGCGCGCGGAGTCTTTGCCGGCTTCGAGCGGCGCCAGCGGATCTTTCGATCCGTGAATGATCAGCGTCGGCGCCGTGATTTTGCGGATATGGGGACGCAGGTCGCCGGTCGCAATGATTGCGGCCAACTGACGCCGCACACCGCTCGGATAGTAACTGCGGTCGAAACCTTGTTCGATTTTGGCGCGGAACTCGCCGCTGTCGTCACCTTCGGTGCGGATCAGGCTGAACAGTTCCATGGTGCGGTCGATGAGCGCGTCGCGCGATTTGCCCTTCGGGCGGCTGAGGAACAGCGGCACGGTGACTTTCCTCGACGGACCGGGCAGGCGCGGGTTCAGCGTGCCGGACATGATCGAGGTCAGCGAGGCGACGCGATCCTGATGCAATGCGGTCATCAGCTGACCGATCATGCCGCCCATCGAGACGCCCACGATGTGCGCGCGCTTGATCTTCAGTGCGTCCATAAGGCCGACGGTGTCTTCGACCATGTCGTGAAGTTTGTACGGCGCCATCGAACCGCCGAGGCCGATGAAGGTGGCCGCGGCCTGTGCGATCGGATTCGGCGCGCGCTTGCCGTGGAGTTTGGAGGTCAGGCCGATGTCGCGGTTGTCGAAGCGCACGACGCGGAAGCCCGCGTCGGTGAACGCCTTCAGCATCGCGTCCGGCCAGAACGTCATCTGTGCGGCAAGGCCCATGATCAAGAGAAGCACCGGCCCGTCCTTGGGGCCGATGTCCTCGTACTCGATCGTCAGGTTGTTGGCTTTGACCTGGGGCATTGCGCTTTCGCTTGTTACTCGGCCGCCGACACGATGGTCAGCTTGGGTTTGCGTTTCGTCGGGCGGCGTTTTTTCTTCGACGTTGCCACGGCGACGACGGCGGGCGTTTCCGGAACGGGTTCGACCTTCGGCGCGGGCATCGGCTTTTTCGCCGCCGCCGCCTTCAGTTCTTCGAACGATTCCTGGAGACACTCGGCGTAGAATTCCGGATCCGGCATGATGGAGCGGTCGGACGTGAACGAGATCGTGATGCGGCCACAGTAGCTGAACACCGGATGGATGATGCCCATGCCTTCGAACACGGGGCCGAGGCCGTATTGTGTCACCAGGCGCGCGCCGTTCATGTAGAGCGGGACCGGCGGGCCCGGGATGTTCGTGATCACCGTGTTGAACATCGGCGCGATGCGGTTTGCTAGCCCCAAGCGCACATAGAGGCGCGCGGCCAAACCGGAGAGCGTCGCCGGCATGAACTGCGAGTACTCCGACATCTGACGCGCGCCGGCGGCGCTGGTCAGGGCCTTCGAGGCCTGCGCTTCTTCGTGGACGAATTGCAGGCGGCCGAAGGGATCGGCGATGTGTGTGCCGATCGGGATCGTCATCGCGGAGACTTGGTTGCCGAGCGCGTTCTTTTCGCCGGCGGCGCGGACCGAGATCGGCGCCATGCAGACCATGGATTCGCGCGGCAGTTCGCTTTTGGCCTTGAGATATTTGCGCAGTGCACCGCCGACGATGGTCATGACGGCGTCGTTGACCGTGGCACCCGGCAGCTTCGCGCGGATGTCTTTGATTTCGGCGAGCGAGAAATCGCGGCCGTCGACGACGCGGTGCGTCGAGACCGAGCCGTTGAAGCGCGTGCGCGGGACGCTGCCGAACGACGAGCGGAGGTTGCCCCGTGCGAGGCCGCCGACCATGCGGGCGATGCCGGGCGCGGACTTCACGATCGTGCGCGCTAGGCGCAGCGGGGTCGCCAGCGTGTTCATTTGTGCGCGGGCGAGAAGTTCAACCGATGTCGGCGTACGTTCGGGCACCCAGGCGCGATCCGGCGGGGCAACGGTGCCGGCGACGTCGATCGAGTGAATGGCGTTCGCGATGTCGACACCGGAGACGCCGTCGATCGCCGCGTGATGGATCTTCGAGACGATCGCGTACGAACCTTTCGGCACGCCGGGGACGTTGTTCAGGCCTTCGATGACCGTGAATTCCCAGAGCGGCTTCGAGAGATCGACTGGACGCGAATGCAGGCGCGCGGCTTGGATGCAGAGTTGACGCCAGTCGCCCGGCTGCGGCAGCGCGATGTGGCGCACGTGATATTCGAGGTCGAAATCGGGATCGTCGACCCAATAGGGGAAGTCGAGGCTGAGCGGCACGTTGGCGAGCTTGCGGCGGAAGCTCTTGGCCAAGTGCATGCGCTGCTCGATGAAGCTCAAGATGTCTTTGAAGCGCACGAACGAATTCGGCGCGGTCGAGGGGTCATAGATCGCGATGCCGCCGATGTGCATCGGCGTGCGCGGCGTTTCCAAAAAGAGGAAGGCGGAATCTAATCCTGAAAGCTGTTCCATTTGTTTCCTGTCCCAATTCGCGTTTTGCGGTCTGTTGCCGTTTTGACTCTCTCACCCGAAGAAAATCTTCTCGCGTTCTTTCGGGTTACGCTACGGCGGCCGTTTTCTGCGGCGCACGCGACTTACTTCGCAGGTGCATATAAGAAAATGGAGTTTAGTTCAATGGTGCGATGCACAATTTTAAAATGACGATCCGTCATTGACAGATTTAAAGGGAAAAATGGCCTTAATTTGTGCGGGAAGATAACTAGAGTCGGCTCTGGCGCGGCAGTCCGTCGCGGGCTAGCAAACCTTGGAGAAATATCTCCAGGGTTTGGCGGTGGGCGTCGGTCGCCTGCTTCGTGTCGCCGGTCTTTGCCCAGCTGATGGCAATCGCGTTCCAGGCCGCGACCAGCGCTAAACCGGCTGTTTCCGGCGCTATTGCCGGGGTGAACTCGTTGGTCTTCTGGCCGTTGGCGATGATCGTGCCAACCAACCCTAAGAGGCCGGGCGAGACTTCGTTGAAGGCGGCCCCCGATGCCGGCTGGGAAATGAACTCGAGCACGATCTGGCGCATGAGATGGCGGTGGGCGCCCCACTCCGCCAGGTAGATATCCAGCAACTTTTTCAGGCGCTCGGCGGCGGTGGCCTGCACCTCGGCGAGCTGCTCGGCAATCTTGGCGGCGACGTCGTCGTTGAAGGCGAGGACGAGAGTTGACTTGTTCGGGAAGTGCAGGAAAAACGTAGCGTTCGCGACGTCGGCGGCCAGGCAAATGTCTTCGATGCGCACGTCGTCGTAGGGCTTGTCCGACATCAGCTGCATCGCCGCGTCGAGGATGCGGCGACGCGTGTCGCGCTTCTTGCGTTCGCGGCGTGAGATCGTTGGGTAGGCGGGATGGTTAGCGTCGTCGGTCATCGTCGCTCCCCTCGCAAGCGCACAAGTTGTACCCCATATCCATCATTGGAGCCAACTCTAGGCTGGTACGTTACGACCCGGCAAGTGCTTGATTTGGCTTTGCAGAATTAGGGTTGCGGCCTTGGCAACCGTACCCGGGGCTCCTAGCGTTATGCCTACGAGTTTGGCGAATCGGCTCAACCAGTACGAGGTAATCGGCCATGGCCGTTGTGGACGCTGCGTCCTTTGGCGTTGAGAAGATTAAGCCCCCTTCCCTGGCCCTGGCGTTGACCGAAGGCGGCCGGGCGGTCGCCGAGCTGGTTGGTCTGCAGGGCGCCTCGCCGCTGCTGAGCTTTGCACCGAAGGGCGACGGGCATCCGGTGATGGTGTTGCCCGGCTTTCTCGCCGGCGCCGTGACGACGGGTCCGCTGCGCCGGTTTTTGACCTCCAAGGGTTACGAGACGTTCTGCTGGGGCCTCGGCCGCAACCTTGGTCCGCTGGCGATTGGACCTGAGGGCGAGTTGCTCGCGCAGCGGCTTGAGACGATCCACCGGCAGATGAAGCGCAAGGTTTCGCTGGTGGGCTGGAGCCTCGGCGGGATCATGGCGCGCGAGTTGGCGAAGCGTTATCCGCAGCTGGTGCGTCAGGTGATTTCACTGGGCTCGCCCTTCGGCGAGAACCCGCGGGCGAACCATGCGTGGCGCGTCTATCAGGCGGTGACGGGTCAGCAGTTGGATCCGGTCGAGATGCGCGAGGCGTTCGGCGATCTCTCGAAGGCGCCCGCAGGGATTCCGACGACTGCGATCTTCTCCAAGAGCGACGGCGTGGCGGCCTGGCAGACGTGTATCGAGAAGCCGTCGCGTCTCACGGACAACATCGAAGTCTATGGCAGCCACTGCGGCCTCGGCGTGAATGCATCAGTGCATTTCGCGGTGGCTGATCGGCTGGCGCTGCCGGAACGCGAATGGCAACCCTTCGACCGCACCGCCGCCACGTGGCGCCGCTTCGTCTATCCGTCGAGCGGGCATTAGCCCGATCAACCTTCTGTTTTGTCGCGCTGGCGTGTGTCACGCCAGCGTTTGCTGCTGACGTTAGACAATGTTCAGCTTCGGAGCGCGCGGTCGCCGCCGTGCGCAAACCGGTAGACATCGAGCCTGTCGTGCGACGCTTGCCGGCTAATCCGCGTATTATGCACCCGCCGTTACACGTGCTCGTGCGCCTCTTCGTAGCGCTGCGCAAAGCCGGAACGGTGCGCGATGTGTGCGTTCTCGAGACCAAGCCGCCCGAGCCGGCTCTCGAGAAGGCCGCCGTCGATTCAGTTCGGCAGTGGCGCTATGCGCGTGCCGATGTCGAGAAGCTGCCGCCTGACAGGCTGATGGTGTTCGACGTCGAGTTTGAACTCCGCGACCGCTAAGTCTTCGCCTGACGGCTGACCCAGACGTAGCTGATCACGATCAGCGCGGCGAACAACGCTGCGCCGATCAGTGGAGCTTGGGTTGTGTCGATGCCGGGGATGACGAGCGGGTTTGCGTTGTTGGTGGCGACGATAAGGCCGGCGTTCATCACGCCGAGCAGGCTTTCGCCGACGATAAGGCCTGAGGCCAGCAGGATACCGAAGCGTTTCAGCATGTCGGCGTTCGACGAGCGCGAGACGGAGCTGTTGTAGAGCATCCCTAGGATCGCGCCGAGGATGACGGGCGAGGTTGCGTCCATCGGCAAATAGATGCCGATGCCGATCGCGAGCGGCGGTAAGCGCAGCAGCTTGAGTTGGCCGAGCAATTCGTCGACCAGGATCGCGGCGACGCCGATGAGCGCGCCGATGCCGATCAGGTTCCAATCCAGCTGGGCGTTGAGGACGCCCTTAGCAAGCGTCGAGATCAGTGCGGCTTGCGGTGCGCCGAGCGGTTCGGCGGCGATCGCGGCGCGGTTGGGGTCGCCGGGGAAGCCGTAGGCTGCGTTCAGCAGATCGAGGATAGGCCCGATGACCAGCGCGCCGGCGATCACGCCGACGATAAGCGCGACCTGCTGACGCCACGGCGAAGCGCCGACGAGTTGGCCGGTCTTTAGGTCCTGCAAATTGTCGTTCGAAATCGTCGCGACTGAGAAGACGATGGCGACGGTGAAGAGCGCGAAGGCGACGAGCGCGTTGGTGGCGCCTTCTCCGAGTGTCGGCTGAACGAACCAGGCGAGCAGCAGCGCCGCGGCGACGATCGCGAGGATGCCGATGCCCGAGACGGGGCTGTTCGAGGCGCCGATAAGGCCTGCCATGTAACCGGCGACCGTCGCGATGAACGCGCCGATAATGACGGTGAAGACTACGCCGCCGATGACGAGCGGCCAGGTCAGCGACTCAAGCTCGCCGCCGCTGATGAAGTCGAAGAGCAACCAACCGATCGCGGCCAGGCAGAAGAGGCTCAAGAGGCCGATGATCCAGAGCGGCATGTCTTGGTCTTCGCGCGCGCCCGTGGTGGCGGCGGCACCTTTGGCGCGTGCGGTGTCCATCATGCCTTGGGCGACAGGGCCGACGAGGCGGATCAAGCTCCAGATGGCGGCGACGCCGATGGTACCTGCGCCGATGAAGCGGATTTGGCTGCCGCGGATAGTGTTCGCGATCTCCTCGAGATTGCCGTCCATGCCGGCGCTCAGATAGGGCATCACGATGCCCCAAGCGATGATGATGCCCGTGAGCATCGCCATGCCGACCGAGATGCCGACGAGATGTCCGGCACCGATCAGCGCGAGCGAGTACGACGTCTGGAAGCCGCTGACGCCGTCGCCGAGGCGGAAGAAGGTGGCGAAGTTCGCGGCGGCGACGCCGGTGAAGGCGACGATCTGCATGCCGGCTGCGACGAGCGCGCCGTAGAGGACGATCAGCGGGCCGCGGGTGCGTTCGATGATGTTGGCGGGGGCTTCGTCGTTGCGCGCACCCACCTTCAAGACTTCAGCGGCGGCGACGCCTTCGGGGAAGGGCAGGGGTGAGTTCACGACGAGCGCGCGGCGTAGCGGGATCGAGAACAGGACGCCTAGCGTGCCGCCCAGCGCGCAGGCGAGGAAGGTCTCAACGAAGGGAAAGCTGCGCCACCAGCCGATCATGACGAGGCCGGGCAATACGAAGATGATGGCCGAGAGCGTGCCGCCGGCGGAGGCGACGGTCTGGACGATGTTGTTCTCGCGGATGGTGCCGGTGTTGAAGGCGCGCAGGATGCCCATCGAGATAACGGCCGCGGGAATGGAGGAGGCGATGGTGATGCCGACGCGCAAGCCCAGGTAGACGTTGGCCGCGGTGAACACGACGGCGATGAGCGCGCCTAAGATGCAGGCGCGGATGGTCAGTTCGGTCTCACGCATTCGTCTTCCCCCGAAGTCCTCTGCGCCAAGATATACCGTGGATCGCCGCGGTCTGATACCGTTGGCGGATCAACAGTTTGCGGGCTCATGATCTATATTGCGCTTGGCGCCAACATGCCTTCGCCCGTCGGGCCGCCCGAGGTGACGCTGCGGCGCGCCTTGGAGGCGATGCCGAGGCATGGGATTCGCGTGGTGGCGGTGTCGCGGTTCTATTCGTCGCCGGCTTGGCCGAGTCCGGATCAGCCGCGGTACGTGAATGCGGTCGCGGAGGTGAAGACGAAGCTGTTGCCGGGCGAGTTGATGCGGATGCTGCTTTCGATCGAGAAATCGTTCGGGCGGGTGCGTAAGACGAAGTGGGAGCCGCGGTCGTTGGACCTCGATCTGATCGACTATGGGGGCTTGGTTAGCGATGCGCCGCATCTGATGCTGCCGCATCCTTGGATGCATGAGCGGGCGTTTGTGCTGAAGCCGCTCAGCGACGTCGCGCCGGGGTGGCGACATCCTGACACGGGCTTGCCTATTGGAACTTTGCTGGAAACTGTTGGGGATGACGGGGTTGAGGTGCTTGAAACGGCCTAAATAACCCCCGGTTACCCTTGTTTTCGCAGGTGCAGCGCTTTAGTTTCCTTGTTCGCCTTACCCCTGCTCGAGGACCCTCGCGCCACATGGCTCGCGTTACCGTCGAAGATTGCGTCGATAAGATCCCGAACCGCTTTGAGCTTGTGCTGCTCGCCGCGCACCGTTCGCGTGCGCTGACGTCCGGCACCTCGCTGCTCGTCGACCGGGACAACGATAAGAACCCCGTCGTGAGTCTGCGCGAAATCGCGGCTCAGAAGGTGAAGCCCGAGGGCCTGCGCGAGGAATTCCTGCTCAGCCTGCAGCGCCACATCGAAACCGACGAGCCGGAAGCCGACAAGGCCGGGGCCAATGAAACCGTCGATGCGCCGGAATTCTCGAACATCTCCGAAGCGGATTACGCCCGTGCGATGCGCGCCGATTCCGACGTCAAGCGTCCAGAACCGGTGGAAGAGGTTGACGAAGGGGACGTTTAAGACCGCCACCTCGGCGCCCCTTGCGCCGCCCGCTGGGCGGCTGTTCCAGATTATCCGTCATGACCGCCGTTCGTGGGAGTGTGTGCTCCCATGATGCGGCAATTCGAACTTGTCGAGAAGGTGAAGTCCTACGATCCGAGTGCGGATGAGGATTTGCTGAACCGCGCTTATGTGTTCGGTGTCCGGGCGCATGGCAATCAGAAGCGCGACTCGGGCGATCCTTATTTTTCGCATCCGCTTGAGGTTGCGGGGATTCTCACCGACCTGAAGCTTGATGAGGCGACGATCGTGACGGCGATGCTGCACGACACGATCGAAGACACCGACATCACGCATGAGGACATCGCCAAGAATTTCGGGTCGGAGATCGCCGATCTCGTCGATGGGGTGACGAAGCTTTCGAAGCTTGAACTGCAGTCAGAAGAGACGAAGCAGGCGGAGAATTTCCGCAAGTTCATGCTGGCGATGAGTCATGACGTGCGCGTGCTGCTGGTCAAGCTCGCGGACCGTTTGCACAACATGCGCACGTTGCGCTTTGTGAAGAGCCCTGAGCGGCGCAAGCGCATCGCGACGGAGACGATGGATATCTATGCGCCGCTTGCGGGGCGCATGGGTATGCAGAATTTCCGCGAGGAGTTGGAAGATCTTGCGTTCGCGGAGATCAATCCGGAAATGCGCGCGTCGATCGTGCGCCGGCTCGAGACGCTGAAAAGCGAGAGCGGCGAGTTGATCAATCGCATCGCCGAGACGCTGAAGCGAAAGCTGGCCGAGGGCGGCGTCGATGCGTGGGTCAACGGGCGGGCGAAGCGGCCGTATTCGATCTGGCGCAAGATGGAAGAGAAGCGCGTCACGTTCGAGCAGTTGGCCGACATCTATGGCCTGCGCGTCGTCGTCGGGTCGCTTGAGGATTGTTATAAGGCGCTGGGCGTCATCCATCGCTCGTGGCGGCATGTGCCGGGGCGGTTCAAGGATTACATCTCGCTGCCGAAGTCGAACAACTATCGCTCGCTGCATACGGCGGTGTTCGGGCCTGAGAACGAGCGCATCGAATTGCAGATCCGCACGTCGGAGATGCACGACATCGCCGAGCGCGGGATCGCGGCGCATTGGACGTACAAGGACAAGCTGAACGGTAACGGCGCGCGGCCGAACACGGATGCGTATGAATCGCTGCGGTCGCTGATCGACTCGCTGAAGGTGGGCGATACGCCGGAAGAGTTCTTGGAGCACACGCGGCTTGAGCTGTTCCAGGATCAGGTCTTCTGCTTCACGCCGAAGGGGCGGTTGATTTCCCTGCCGCGCGGGGCGACGCCGATCGATTTTGCCTATGCCGTCCACACCGATGTCGGCGACACGTGCGTCGGTGCGCGCGTGAACGGGCGGCACGTGCCGCTGGCGACGGCGCTGAAGAACGGCGACAGCGTCGAAATTATTCGCTCGCCCAAGCAGGGGCCGTCGGCGGTGTGGGAGCAGATGGTCGTGACCGGCAAGGCCCGGGCTGCGATCCGGCGGTATCTACGCAATGCCGAAAAGCTTGAGCATCAGCGGATGGGGCGCGCGATCCTTGAGAAGGCGTTCCGCGACGCGGGGCATGAGTTCTCGGAGAAGGCGCTGTCGGCGGCGTTGAAGAAATTGAAGCTGGTCAAGGCGGAAGAGATTTATGCGCTGATCGGGCAGGGTGTCGTCACGCCGATCGAGGTGATGAAGTCGATCTTCCCGGGCCTGAAGGTCGACGACGCGGCGCTGGGCTGGGCCAATTGGCAGACGAAGCGGCCGAAGGGTGAAGCGATCGCGATCCAAGGTTTGGTGCCGGGGCTGGCCTATCACTTGGCGACGTGCTGCACGCCGTTGGTCGGGGATCGCATCATCGGCGTGATCACGCAGGGTCAAGGCGTGATGGTGCACACGGCCGACTGCGAGCGTCTGGAAGAGGTGCAGGATCAACCGGAGCGTTGGCTCGATCTCAAGTGGTCGCCGGAGGCCGCCACCGAGGCGCAGACCGGGCGGCTGAAGATCGAAGTGAACAACGAGATGGGTGCGCTCGCCAACGCGTGCAATGCGATCGCGCGGCATGGCGGGAACATCATCAACCTGAAGATCGTCGGACGTACGCCGCTGGTGTTCGACATGGTCGTCGACATCGAAGTGCGCGACGCCAAGCACTTGGCCAACATCGTCTCGGGGCTCCGCGCCTCGCCTTCCATCAACGCCGTCGACCGTCCGCACGGGAAAGAGGAATTGACCGAACATGACGCCTGATCAGGTGCTTGCCGAATTCGCGAAGGCCGGAGCTCTCCTCAAGGGGCATTTCATTCTTTCTTCCGGCCGGCACTCGGACATGTTCTTGCAGAAGGCGCTGGTGTTTCAGTATCCCAAACAGACGGCTAAGCTGTGCAAGGCGCTGGCTGAGAAGATCAAGGCGAAGGTGAAGAAGCCGATCCATGCGATCGTCTCGCCGGCGGTCGGCGGCATTATTCCGGGCTATGAGACGGCGCGGCATCTGGGTGTGCCGGCGATGTTCGTCGAACGGCAGGACGGCGTCTTTACGCTGCGCCGGAATTTTCAGCTCGATGAAACGTCGAATGTGATCGTCGTCGAGGACGTGATTTCGACCGGTCTGTCGTCGCGCGAGGCGATCGATGCGGTCCGCAAGACGGGCGCGAAGGTGTTGGCGCTGGCGTGCCTGGTCGATCGCTCGGCCGGCGCGGCGAAGTTCGATGTGCCGTTCATTCCGCTGGCGAAGATCAAAGTTCAGTCGTGGGAGGCGGACAAGCTGCCGAAGCATTTGATCGGCACGCCTGCGGTGAAGCCGGGGAGCCGGGGTTTGAAATGAGCGTTCGCCATCTGCGCCTGGGCGTGAACATCGACCACGTCGCGACCATCCGGAACGCGCGCGGGGGGCGGCATCCGGAGCCTTTGCGTGCGGCGCAGGTTGCTGTGGCTGCGGGCGCGGATGGGATCACGGCGCATCTGCGTGAGGATCGCCGGCATATCAGCGACGAGGATATCGAAGAGCTCGCGCGCAGAATCGACAAGCCGCTGAATTTGGAGATGGCGGCGACGGAAGAGATGCTGACCATTGCGCTTCGGCACAAGCCGCATGCGGTGTGCCTGGTGCCGGAGAAGCGCGAGGAGCGGACGACCGAGGGCGGGCTCGACGTCGCGTCGGGGCATAATCATTTGGCGCCGTTCGTGCGCGAGTTGGCGGCGGCGAAGATTCGTGTGTCGCTGTTTGTTGAGGCGCATCCGGTGCAGCTCGCCGTCGCGAAGGCGTTGGGTGCGCATGTCGTTGAACTGCACACCGGGGCTTATTGCGATGCGCATGCACAGGGCGACTTTGCCAAGCGCGACAAGATTTTGGAGCAGTTGAAGCTGGGCGCGAAGGAAGCGGCGCGGTTGGGGCTTGAGTGCCATGCGGGGCATGGGCTGACGTTTGAGACGGTCGGACCGGTGGCTGCGATCCCCGAAGTCGTCGAACTGAATATCGGGCATTTTCTTGTCGGCGAGGCGATCTTCATCGGGCTCGACGCTTCGATCCGGCGGATGCGGCAGCTGATGGACGAAGCGCGCGGCGGCGCCGGAACGGCGATGGCGTAGGTTTCGGTGCAGTCGACATTTGCTCATTGTTGTGAGATTCTGCCTATATGACGACGATTAAGCGAACGATTGAGATCGACGCGGACGTGGACGCAGCGCTTGCGCGTGTTGCCGCGGCTGGAGCGCAATCGCCTTCTCAAATCATCGAATCCGCGCTCATCTCGTTTCTGCATGATGCCGCTGAAACGGCAGAGGACGCGCGACGCTGGGACGACTATTTGAAGACTCGCAAATCGATTCCTATCGAGGCCATCGCGTCCTGGGTCGATAGCTGGGATACCGATCGCGAACTGCCACTTCCGACGCCGTGAAGGTCGTCTTCACGGAGGCCGCGGCGGGCGACGTGTTCCGACTGCGCGCCTTTATTGAAGAAAAAGCTCCCGGTGCTGCGAAGAAGGCGGTGACAGCAATCATTCGCGGTTGCGCGTCGCTCTCTACGTTTCCAGAGAGAGGCGCGGTCAGGAGCGATGGGTTACGCCAATTGGTCGTTGCTTTCGGCGCCGCCGGATACATCGTTCGCTATCGTGTGGATCAGGATGCGGAGGAGGTTGTTGTCATTCGCATCAAGCACGGCAAGGAAGCGCCATGACTGAGCATTGCAACGCCTCATGATTATCGGGCTCGGCAGCGATCTCATCGACATCCGGCGGATCGAGAAGACGCTCGACCGGTTTGGCGGGCGGTTTGTACAACGGCTCTATACGGATACCGAGCAGCGGAAGTCTGAGGGGCGGAAGAATCGGGCTGCGTCCTATGCCAAGCGGTTTGCGGCTAAGGAGGCTTGTTCCAAGGCGCTGGGTACCGGATTCCGGCGGGGGGTGTTTTGGCGGGATATGGGGGTTGTGAACCTCCGGTCGGGCAAGCCCACCATGGCTTTGACCGGCGGGGCCTTGGCCCGGCTTTCTGAAATTACCCCTAAGGGGATGCGGGCGCAGATCGATCTCACCATTACTGATGATTTTCCGCTGGCCCAAGCGATTGTGATTATCTCGGCGGTACCGACGGATTTGCCTCAGTAGCGCCGTTTTCGGGGGGTAAGGTCGCGGTATTAACCCCCTGTAACGACCGGCGAATTGACAGAAGTGGGTTGAAACCTCATGTCTTGAGGGGCAGTGGCCCTAGGATTTGCGTATGTCGTCCGAAACCGAAAAGCGCTGGTGGCGCACCGAGTTTGCCGTCGAGACCTATAAGACGATCGGCATCGCTGCGTTCTTCTTCCTGTTCATGCCGACGCTGTTGTTCCAGCCGTTCCGCATTCCGTCGAGTTCGATGGAGGGAACGCTTGAGATCGGCGACTACCTCTTCGTGTCGAAATTCACCTACGGCTATTCGCAGTACTCGTTCCCGTTCTTTACGCCGGTCGCCTTTGCGGGGCGCGTGATGGACAGTCCGGCGAAGCGCGGCGACGTGGTCGTGTTCCGCTTCCCGCCCGAGCCCAGCCAGGATTACATCAAGCGCGTCATCGGCCTGCCCGGCGACCGCATCCAGATGATCGACGGCGTGCTCTACATCAACGGCGAGCCGTGCAAGCAGGAGCGTATCGAAGACCGCATCGTGACGGACGCGGAAGGCAATGAGACCGCCATTCCGCGCTACAACGAAACGCTGCCCGGCGGCGTAACGCACGTCGTGTTGGATGAGCGCGGGATCACGCAGTACGACAACACGGCGGAAATCACCGTGCCGCCCGGCCATTACTTCATGATGGGCGACAACCGCGACAACTCGAACGACAGCCGCGGTGACGTCGGCTTTGTGCCGGAGCAGAATTTGGTCGGCCGCGCGGAAGTGGTGTTCTTCTCGCATGACGGGTCGGCCGCGCTTTGGGAAGTTTGGAAGTGGCCGTTCGCCATCCGCTACAGCCGCCTGCTCAATCTGATCGGCTGATGCGATTGATCCGCCGGCGGATGGGGCGCTGCCGGCGCAAGGGGGCCAGTTCATGGACGGACAAATAGAGCGGCGGCCCGTGCGATCGTCGTTTGTCGTCGAGGTCCTGAAGACGGTCTTCTACGCGTTCTTGATCGCGGCGTTCATTCGCACCTTCTTGTTCCAGCCGTTCAATATTCCGTCGGGTTCGATGGAGGATACGCTGCTGGTCGGCGACTATCTGTTCGTGTCGAAGTTCGCCTATGGCTATTCGAACCATTCGTTTCCGTGGTCGCCGGAGTTGGTCAAGGGGCGCGTCTGGTCGGCGCCGCCGGAGCGCGGCGACGTCGTGGTGTTCCGCCTGCCGGTGCGTCCGTGGGAGGACTACATCAAGCGGGTGGTCGGTCTGCCGGGCGACCGCGTGCAGATGATCGACGGCGTGCTGCACATCAACGGCGAGCCCTGCAAGATGGAGCGCGCCGAGGACTACGTTACCGTCGACAATTATGGGGCCGAGCTTCGGGTTCCGCGTTTCCTCGAAACGCTGCCCAACGGCGTTAGCCATTACATACTCGACGCGAAGCCGGATGAGCCCGGCGCCGACAATACGCAAGAATTCGTTGTGCCGCCCGGCCACTACTTTATGATGGGCGACAACCGCGATCACTCAAACGATAGCCGGATGGCCGACAGCGGCGTCGGTTTCGTTCCCGAAGAGAACCTCGTCGGACGGGCCGATATAATCTTTTTCTCCACCGATGGCAGTGCGCAAATCTGGGAAATCTGGAAGTGGCCGACGGCTTTCCGTTACGGCCGGTTCTTCCACACGATCGACTGACGCGGCGGCGCCCGCCAAGCGCAAGGCCGCGGCTCTGCAGTTCGGACATCGGTTCAAGGACCGCGCGCTGATCGAGCGGGCATTGACGCACGCCAGCGTCGGCGGGTTGGACAACGAACAGCTCGAGTTTCTGGGCGACCGGGTGCTGGGCTTTTTAATAGCGGAGATTTTAATCGCACAGTTTCCCGAACAGAACGAAGGCGGGCTTGCATTGAAGCTCAATGCGCTGGTGCGCATGGAAACATGCGCCCGGGTGGCCGAAGCTGCCGGCATCGATCAGGCTTTGATCCTGGCGCCGTCGGAGGATCGTTCGGGCGGGCGGCGCAAGGGCGCGATCTTGGGCGATGCGTGCGAGGCGGTGATCGCGGCGCTCTATCTCGACGGCGGGATCGACGCGGCGCGCAAGTTCGTGACGAAGTATTGGCAACCGCTGTTGAGTGAGGTCACCGGCGACCTGCGCGATCCGAAGAACGCGCTGCAGGAGTGGGCGCAGGGGCGAAAATTGGGAACACCGACTTACCGGCTCGCTAAGCGCGAAGGACCGGATCATGCGCCGCGTTTTACGGTTGAGGTTTCGGTATCGGGCCAAGGTCCTGCTTCGGGCGAGGGCGCTAGTTTGCGCGCGGCCGAGCAGGCGGCGGCGCGTGCTTTGATGAAGCGGATCGCGGCGTGAGCGGGCCGGACCGCCGCTGCGGATTTGTCGCGATCATCGGTGCGCCGAATGCGGGCAAGTCGACGCTGGTCAATAAGCTCGTCGGCTCGAAGGTTTCGATCGTCAGCCGCAAGGTGCAGACCACCCGCATGCGCGTGCGCGGCGTGATGATCGAGGACAAGTCGCAGATCATTCTCGTCGATACGCCGGGCATCTTTGAACCGAAGCGCCGGTTGGATCGCGCGATGGTGAGTGCGGCCTGGGCGGGGGCTGCGGACGCCGACGTTGTTTGCTTGATCGTCGATGCGCCGGAGTTGATTGCCTCGCCGGACGGCTGGTCGGCCAAGGACACGACGCGGATCATCGAGGGGTTGAGTGCGGCCAAGCGTCCGGCGGTGTTGCTGTTGAACAAGATCGACGGCATGCGTCGCGACGAGTTGCTGCCACTGATCGAGCGGTTGCGCGGGCAGGCGACGTTCGAGCGCGTATTCATGATCTCGGCGCTGACGGGCGATGGCACGAAGGAATTGCTGGCGCATTTGGCGGCTGCCGTGCCGCCGGGGCCGTGGGCCTATCCGGAGGATCAGGCGGCGGACATTCCGCTCAGGCTGCTCGCATCGGAGATTACGCGCGAGCGGATCTATGACCGGCTGCATCAGGAGTTGCCCTATTCCACGACGGTCGTGACCGAGCAGTGGAAGGAAAACAAAGACGGCAGTGCGCGCGTCGAGCAGACGATCTTCGTCGAGCGCGACGGGCAGAAGGCGATCGTTCTGGGCAAAGGTGGGGCGACGATCAAGCTGCTAGGCTCGACGGCGCGCACGGAGATGGAGGCCCTGTTCGGGCACAAGGTGCATCTCTTTTTGCACGTGAAGGTGCGCGAGAACTGGGCCGACGATCCCGCGCATTATCGCGAGATGGGACTCGATCTCCCGAAGCGCTGACGCCGGCGCCCGTTTGGGCACCGGCGTTCTGCTGTCGCTTATTTCGAAATCTTGTAGCCCGGGTCTTTCGCGAAGCTTTCGAGATAGCTCGTGAGATCCGCGTGTTCCGAGCCGGCCGGCAGTTTCAGTCCGACGGCGGCCGGTGCTTTCGCGGCGACGGCGGCTTTCGTTTCGGCTGCAGCCGCCGCGGCGGGCTTGGCCGTCGTGAGGTTCACGGTCGCCGGGTTGCCGACCTGGTTCGAGGCGATCGTCTGGCTGGCGAGATGGCGCTTGAAAGCGTCGGGCATGCCGGTGAAGTTCGCGATGTTGGACGCGACGTTGCCTTCGAGGATGCCGTAGTCGGAGATGACATAGCGGAACAGGACGACCGCCGTGCCGTCCTTGGCGCGATAGGCTTTGCCGAACGGCGCGCCGCCGTTGAAGCTGTTCACGACTTCGGACGAAATCGTGCCGCCGTCGCTGAAGACGGGCACGCCGAGCAGCAGGCCCAGGCAATTGGGTTCCGTCTTGCAGACGAGAAGCATGCCGCGATATTTCGTGCCAGCCACTTCGAACACGATCGTGGTGATGCCGTCCGCGTCTTTGCTGGACGTGACGTTCTGCGCGCCGATCTTCGTCAAGAGCGCCGATACGTTGGTCGCTGTGAAGTGCGTCATCGGCGTCGAGCTGAGCTCTTGCGCGAGCGCGGCCGGCGCGGCGCCTGACATCGCGAGCGCCATGCCCGCGGCTAGCATCAATTTACGCATGCTTGTCCCCCATCATTGGTTCGTGTTGAGCGGCTATTTCGTGTTGAGCTTCTTGAGCGGCCGTTTGTCTGCAAGGCGTTCCAGTGCGTTTGTCATCTGCGTGATCGCCTCGGGTCCCGGCTTGACCGGGCGCGGCGCTGCGGCGTCCAGGGCCAAGGCCTTTGTCTTGCCGTCCGCGCTGACACCGGCGACGACCTGTTGGGTCAACTTTTTCAACGCGTCGTGCACTTCGACGACGTACCAGGTGATTGCGTTGGCCAGTCGTTCGCGGGTGACGCCGCCGTCGACGATTTCGATGCGCGCCAAGCCGACGTAAGCTTCCTTCTCGTTCTTGAACAAGGTCAGCGTGACCGTGTCCACGTTGAGCGTGTTCAGCGTGGCGTAGGAGTAGCCCTTGTCTTCAAGCATCATGAGCTGAGCGAAAGCATAGCACTTGCCGGGGTCCACCTTTTCGCAGAGCGTGATGGCGATACTGAAGGGGACGCCGCCGTCGTTGAACGAAACGACCTTCTCGCTCTTCTCACCATTCTCGCCGCCGACGTCGCTGATCGAGACGTCGGCGCCGCCTATTTCGCGCAGGATGCCGGCGATGTCGTCGGCCGTGATGCTTTGGACAACGGCTGTGGGGTTGCTGACCTTACGCTTATCGTCAGCCGGAGCCGCTTGGGCGAGGCCGGTCATGAGCGCAAGCGACGCAGCTGCGAGCATCAATTTGCGCATGCTTGTTCCCCCCGAAGCCATAATCATTTCACGTTCAGTTTCTTGAGCGTTTCTTCGTCGATGAGACGGCTCATCGCTTGCGGCGACAGGCGGATGGCTTTCGGCGCGGCTTCCGGAGTCGCGCTAACGGGTACGGCTTGGCCGGCGGTGCCGGTGGTCGCCACGACTTGGCCTTTGAGATGGCGGACGAAGAGTTCGGGGCCGACGGCCACCATTTGCATGTTGGCCTTGAAGTTCTCGGCCGACATGCCGCCCATCGCCACGGCGAAGCGGCCGAAGGCGATCGTCTTGGCGTCGATCTGCACGACGGTGACCAGCGGGATGTCGCGGTTGAAGCTGTTGAGCGTGTCGAGGCTGTAGGACTGATCGAGCGCGACGCCGATCGCCATCAAGATGCCGGCGCAGCCCGCCTTGCCTTTCGGATCGCAGAGCTGAAGCGAGTAGGTGAAGGGCAGGCCGTTGAGGTCGAAATTGACGAAGGTGAGGCCCTCGGCCGTTTGACTGGTGACGTTGGAGCCGCCGCCTTCGGTCACCATCGCCTTGACGTTCTCGGCGGTGAAGCTCGCGACGTTGGCGGCCATCGCGGACGGTGCGATCGCGGACGCGAGGGCAAGGGCGGCGACGGCTGTCAGGAAACGCATTCGGTCGATCCTCGAAAAAAGCAACGAGAGCCCCTGTGGCGCCGCCGGTTCGGCGGTCACCCTCAAGGACCTCAGCATACAGTAAGGCACGCTAGTCGGCTTGCGATCGGCGTGCAATCAGCGGGCGAAGAAGTTCTGTTCTGTGCTGCTTTCGCGCACACACTTCGCAGGCGAATTCTAACCTCAGCGGCGGCCCAGGAGACGAGTGGCGTAGGGTTTGTCGAACGCCGCGATGATGCGTGCGGCTTCGTGCGGCGGCAGCAATGCCGGGCGGAACGGCGCGGCGGATGCGGCGCGCAGATACTGCTGTTGGCCGGTGCTGGCGACGACTTGCTGGTTCAGCGTCTTGATCGCGAGCTGCACGGCGCCGGCGAATGCGGAGATGTTCATCGCGATGTTCTTCTTCGTCACGCCACTGTCGACGAGAAGCGCGCGGCCGATGCCGGTCTTCGTGTCATCGAATTTTGCGACCGAGAGGAAGACGTCGGATTTGTTTCGTGTGTTGATGGTTTCGAGCGAGATTTGTCCGCCCTCCATGACGACGACCATGATCAGGCCGACGCATTTGCCGGGGCGCACGTCGCACTGGACGATACCGAGGTTGTAGGGAATGCCGGCGTCCGAGAAGGTCACGACGTTGCTCTTGTCGACTTGGGCGATTTGCACATTCTGACCGCCGATCTCGCGTACGATCTCGGCGACGCCTTCGGCAGTGACGCTGTCGATCAGCATCGTGGGGTTAGTCACCGGCTCGGCGGGCTCGGCCGCTATGACCGGCGCGGCGAGGGCAAGAGACACTGCAATACAGACTATGCGGATCATTGGGCTCTCCTGAAACAAAAGCTGCGCGCCGGTCCGGCTTCACTTTCTCAATACTGGTCCGGGTGGGAGTTTGGCGAGCAAAATCGACAGCGATTGTGACGCTTGTGGAACGTGTCCCCGATGGGGCATTGCTTTGCGATGGACTGGAGCGATGACGGGATTGTGCTGGGCCTGCGCCATTTTGGCGAGAGCAGTGCGATTTTAGAGGCGCTGACGCGCGAGCATGGGCGGCATCTGGGGTTGCTGCGCGGCGCGACGTCGAAGCGGCTCAAAGGCGCGCTTGAGCCGGGCAATGTGCTGAAGCTGCATTGGCGGGCGCGGATTGATCAGCAATTGGGCAGCTATACGATCGAGCTGGTGTCGGCGCGGGCGGCGCAGTTCTTCAGCGATGGATTGAAGCTTGGGGGATTGAGCGCTGCCTGCGCGATGGTGGCGGCGACGTTGCCCGAGCGTGAGGCGCACACGCGCGTGTACGAGGCGCTGGATCAGATGTTGTCCACCGTCACGGAGAAGGCGTCGCCCGGGTGGATCGAGGATTATGTGCAGTTCGAGATCATGCTGCTTGAGGATTTGGGCTTTGGTCTCGACTTGACGGAATGCGCGGTGACCGGTGAGCGCGAGGGGCTGGCGTTTGTGTCGCCGAAGACGGGGCGGGCAGTGACCGCCGCGGCGGCGGCGCCTTATAAGCAGCGGTTGTTGGCTTTGCCGCGGTTCCTGACGCCGGATGACGGGGCGGCCAGCGTGCAGGATCTTGTGGATGGATTGGCGCTGACGGGGTTTTTCCTGGAGCGCGTGGCCTTGGAACAGCACGGAACGCCACTGCCTGCGGCCCGTGGCCGCCTTACCGAACGGCTTGCGGCGCAGGGGCCCGACCGTTAGTCAGACCCTCCCCCGGTACTAGTTATGAGGATTCGCGATGACGATCGAAGACGTACGCGACGTCGATCTGAAGCAGGCTTTGGGCGACCGCTATCTGGCCTATGCCTTGTCGACGATCATGCAGCGCGCTCTGCCGGACGTGCGCGACGGGTTGAAGCCTGTGCATCGGCGATTGTTGTTCGCGATGCAGCGGCTGCGGCTCGATCCGAATTCGAGTTTCAAGAAATGCGCGCGCGTGGTCGGCGACGTGATGGGCCAATTCCATCCGCATGGCGATCAGTCGATCTATGACGCGTTGGTTCGATTGGCGCAGAATTTTTCGCTGCGTTATCCGCTGATCGAGGGCCAAGGGAATTTCGGCAATATCGACGGCGATAACCCGGCCGCCATGCGGTACACGGAAAGCCGGTTGACTGAGATCGCGCAGATCCTGCTCGAGGGTCTGGACGACGACGGCTCGGATTATCGGCCGACGTATAACGGTGAGGACCGCGAGCCGGTCATCATTCCGGGTGGGTTTCCGAATTTGCTGGCGAACGGTGCGGCGGGCATTGCGGTCGGCATGGCGACGAATATTCCGCCGCACAATCTGGATGAGATCGCGCAGGCGTTGATCCATCTGATCGGTGCGCCGAATGCGCGCGACGAGACATTGCTTCAGTACATCAAGGGACCGGACTTTCCGACGGGCGGCACGATCGTTGAGCCGGCGGAGTCGATCGCCGAAGCTTACCGCACGGGCAAGGGCGGTTTCCGTGTGCGGGCGAAGTGGCGCAAGGAAGACGGGCAGCGGGGCACGTGGATCATCGTCGTCACGGAGATCCCGTATCAGGTGGCGAAGTCCAAGTTGGTGGAGCGGATCGCCGATCTCATCGGCGAGAAGAAGTTGCCGTTCCTGGACGACGTGCGCGATGAATCGGCGGAAGACATTCGGCTTGTCCTTATTCCGAAGAGCCGCAATATCGAGCCCGAGTTGATGATGGAGCAGCTCTATCGTCTCACGGATTTGGAGACGCGCTTTCCACTCAACATGACGGTGCTGGATGCGAACCAGACGCCGCGGGTGATGAGCCTGAAGCAGACGCTGGTTGCCTATCTTGACCATCAGCGCGGGGTGTTGATCCGTCGTGCGAGCCATCGGTTGGCGAAGATCGCCGACCGGCTTGAGATCCTCGACGGCTATCTGTCGGTGTTTCTCGACCTCGACAAGGTGATCAAGATCATTCGTACGTCGGACGAGCCGAAGCCCGAATTGATGAAGGCGTTCAAGCTTTCGGAAGTTCAGGCCGAGGCGATCTTGAACATGCGGCTGCGCAGCCTGCGCAAGCTGGAAGAGATGGAGATCCGTCAGGAACACGTCGCGTTGAAGGCGGAGCAGAAGGATTTGAAGGCGCTGGTCAAATCGGAAGACCTGCAGAATGACAGACTGAAGGGCAGCTTGCAGGAACTGCGCACGAAGTTCGGCGCCAAGACGCCGCTGGGCAAGCGCCGCTCGGCGTTCGCGGATGCGCCGACGATCGAGGACGTGCCGCTGGAGTCGCTGGTCGAGAAGGAGCCGATCACTGTGATCTGTTCCGAGAAGGGGTGGATCCGGGCGATGCGCGGGCACGTCGAGTCCAGCGACGACGTGAAATACAAAGAGGGCGACAAGGCGCGGTTCTGGGTTCAGGCGCAGACCACCGACAAGCTGTTGTTGTTCGCGACGAACGGGCGGTTCTTCACGCTTGACTGCGGGCAGTTGCCGGGCGGGCGCGGGAACGGTGAGCCGGTGCGGTTGATGTGCGATCTCGAGAACGATCAGGATATCGTTGCGCTGTTCGTGCATCAGCCGGGACGGAAGTTGCTGATCGCTTCGAGCTCAGGGCGTGGGTTCGTTGTGCCGGAAGACGAAGTGCTGGCGCAGAAGAAGGGCGGCAAGCAGGTGATGAACGTCGATCCGCTGGAAGAGGCGAAGGTCTGCGCGCCGGTGGACGGCGATCATGTCGCCTTCATCGGTGAGAACCGGAAGATGGTCGTGTTCAAACTCGCCGATGTGCCGGAGATGGCGAAAGGCAAGGGCGTCACGATGCAGAAGTACAAGGACGGCGGGCTCAACGACGGCACCGCGTTCAAGCTTGCCGACGGTTTGCGCGATTATAACGGGCGCACGTGGGACAAGTCGGAGCTGAAGGAATACGTGGGCGAGCGCGCGCAGGCGGGGCGCTTGGCGCCGAAGGGCTGGCCGAAGAACGGCAAGTTCACGCCGGGACTGTAGAGCCCCCGCATGTGATTAGACCGATGTAGCGAACTCATTTCGCCCCTCTCCCGCCCTAGGGCGGGAGAGGGG